>JBAVDS010000056.1:0-32035 GCA_049587335.1 Occallatibacter sp.
CAATCAATCCTCTGCGCAAGTACTGCCAACGGATGCGTGAGGTCAATCAACTGCTCCAGATCAATCTGGAACAGCTCACGTTGCGGGTGTCTGGGCTCACTCTTAGGGCGCATCGTTTTTCCCCGGCTAGCGTTGTGTTTTGAACAACTTCCGAGGATATTGTATCACAGAAAATAACTCTATGTCGTTGAATTATTAAGATGTTAGGAGCTTTTCAGGATCGACTAACTAACCAGGGAAAGACAAGCTGGATGATCATCGACAGTAACTTCAATCACCTGCGACTTATTGAGTTTTTCGAGGCACTTATCAAGCAGGCCGGACGCAGGGTCTTCCTTGTGCTTGATAACTTGGGCATGCATCATTGCAAACCGGTCAAGGAGTGGCTGGCAGCGCACGTCAAGCAAATCGAAGTCTTCTATCTGCCCAGTTACTCGCCGAAGTTGAATCCAGATGAACGGCTCAACGGAGACTTGAAACAAGCCATTGAGACCAAAGTGCCATGCCGAACAAAAGACTGTTCGTTTTTGAAAAGGTTCACGGAATGCGAATCACCAAACCGGTTCCGAGACGCAGGCTGTTCTCCGATTGATTGGTAGCGTTGGGCAGATGGGTATAGAGCCAATTTGCTTCGACGACACGCCAACTCAAATAGCGATTCAGACGCAGGTTCGCGCCGCCGCCAGCCAGCACGGATGCGCCGTTCTCACTGCTCTCGATGCCTCCGCTAGCTGGAAAAGTGCTATGCAGCCCCCAGACTTCTCCAGCTAGAAACTGCCCGTAAACGCTGAGCTTTTTATGCGGCAACTGCCACGTGTAACGCGGACCGAAGGTGGCTGTCACCAGATCGAGACCAACGCCGGTGTTGTGCATGTTGGATGTATGCGTCTCCGCCACGTCAGCCACCACGCCCAGGCTACGCCAGAGCTGGCCATGCAATTGAGCGCTGCCGCCCTGCATCCAGAAGCGGTTCGAGGTGTCGATGTTGGTTGATTGCGCGTTGTAGGTTACGGCGAAATCCAACGAGAAGGCCGAAGGCTTCGCGGTCTGTGCCATCGCATTCTGCGCGGCGAGAACCTGGAGGCCAGCGGCCCCCAGGATTCCAATGGATAGAAACAATCGCAGATTCATCTTATCGATTCCTTGCTGCCCTTTCAGGCCTTACTGCACGGTCAGAGTCACGTTGCTTGTGTGCGTCAGCGATCCGGCGGCTACGGAAACTGTTACGTTGTAGCTCTGCTGCGATTGCGCAAAGAAGCTGCCGCCGCAGCCGCTGATTCCAAGCGTGGTCAGCAGACCCGCGGCCAGAAACAGCAGAAGCACGCCTCTGTGTCCAAGCCGCTTACCCGCGCGGCGCAGACGGCCCGCAAAGGGTAGCAGCAACAGGCCCAGAGCGATTGGAGCTATGCCGCGCCCAAAGCCGGAATCGCTGCGATTGCTGGCCGTCGTGCCTGGCGCTGTAATGGAGAGAGTGACCGTGCCAACAGGGGTGTTGGCGGGCAGTTGCCAACTGTCGCTGGATAACTGCGTCCAGCCGGTGCCGGTCAGTGTCGCGGTAGCTCCAGAAGGAAGCCCGGTGAGAGTTACGGTGGCCGCAACCGGAAGAGTTACTCCGGATGTTAGTGTGATGTCATCGGTATACGTTGCTGCCGCGCCCGGCATGACGACCTGCGTCGTGTTGCCGCTGCTGGTGATGGTGAAGTCCAGCACGGTTTCGCTCAGCGAGCCGCCGGTTACCGATGTGCTGTCGTTCGTATCTCCGCCATACGTTGCCGTGATCGAGTGTGTGCCCGTGGCGAGCGACGTGGCAGAATACGTCGCCACTCCGTTCGTGTTCACACCTGCCGAGCCAAGCAGCGTCGTGCCATCATAGAAGTTGACCGAACCCGTAGGCACACCATAACTCGCGCTGACCGTCGCGGTCAGTGTCACCGTACTGCTGAGAACGGAGATCGGCGTCAGTGTACTCAGCGTGGTTGTCGTCGTCTCCGGATTCACGGTCAGCGAAACTGAGACCTTTTGCGGTGTGCTGTAGTTGCTCGTGAGCGTGGGCGTGCAGTCGGCGGTCAGCGTCTGCGTGCCCGCCGCGAGTACGGTGCCTACAACCGGCGAGTAGGTGCAGCCGCCAGCCACGCTTGCCCCGTTGTAATTCAACGCTGCATCGAGTTGCGTCGCGCTGAGCGTCGTGCCGTAAGTGATGGCTGTGGGAGTTGACCACGAAACTGTTGTTGTGGCCAATGAAGCGGTCACCGACTGCGAAACCTCTGTAGCGACACGGTAGTTCGTGTTCCCTGATTGGTCAGCCTTGACGAGGCAGGCGGTGGTTCCGCTTGTCATGGTCACGACGCCACCGGAGATCGAGCATCCGCCGCTGACCGTAATCGTCGGAGGCAGGCCGCTGGTCGCGGTTGCTGCCGGAGTGAAGGTGGAGTTATAGGCGGCGCTGGCTGGCACCGTGCCCGCAATGAAGCTCAGCGATTGATTCGCCAATGAAGCGGTCACCGACTGCAAAATCTCCGTTGCCGCGCTGTAGTTCGTGTTGCCGGATTGGTCGGCTTTGACAACACAGGCAGTGGTTGCGCTGCTCATGGTCACGACGCCACCGGCGATGGAGCATCCTCCGCTGACCGTAATCGTCGGTGTCAGGCCGCTGGTCGCGGTTGCCGCCGGAGTGAAGGTTGAGTTATAGGCGGCGCTGGCTGGCACCGTGCCCGCGGTGAAGCTCAACGACTGATTCGCCAATGAAGCGGTCACCGACTGCGAAACCTCTGTAGCGACACGGTAGTTCGTGTTGCCGGATTGGTCGGCTTTGACGACACAGGCAGTGGTTCCGCTGGTCATGGTCACGACGCCAGAGGCGATGGAGCATCCTCCGCTGACCGTAATCATAGGCGTCAGGCCGCTGGTCGAGGTTGCCGCCGGAGTGAAGGTCGAGTTATAGGTGGCGCTCGCAGGCACAGTGCCCGAGGTGAAGCTCAGCGTCTGCGTGGCCGTCGCCGCATTGACTTGCACCGTTAGAGAGGTTGCTTCGCTGTAAATTCCAGAGGCAGCCTTGGTGGCGTAGACCGAGCAGGTGCCGGTGCCGCTGGTCATTGTGATTGTTGAGCCAGAAGCAGAGCATGCGCCGCTCCCATAATATGTCACTGCTCCGCTGCCGCTGCCGCCGCTTGTGCCAACCGTAAAGGATGTGCCAAAGACCTGAGCCGTCGCCGGCATCCCTGTTACGTCCAACTCCGCTTGAGAAGCACTATAGATATCGAAAGATGAGCTAGGGGCGGTCAACGATATGGTTCCGGCTTCGTTCAGAGGCAGAGTGGCATTCAGTTGGTCATTGCTGGCAGGCGTTGTGAAGATCAAGTTTTTGAATGTCGCCACGCCCGAGGAGAGCGTTGCTGCCGGAGTGGCGTTGCTGCTTAGGTAGTCGTCTTCATCATTTACAGTGACCGTACCGCTCGATGCAAAGCTGGCTTTCGTTCCACTTTCGTTCAGCGTGACTGCAGGCGCTGGAGACATTGCAGCCAAGGCGTTGACCTCGGAAGGCTGAGTCGTGAAGCCTTGTAGCGTATAGTTGGCCTGCACCGCGCCGATGTCGATCTGGCCTGCGGGGCAGTAGCCGCCTACGCCGGTGTAGGTGCTGGCGTTCGCGGTGCTTAGGCTCATGAGATTGCCGCGCTGGTCGCTGCTGATGCCCGCGCTGGCCGCTATGCTAGCAGAACCGGTGCAGATGGCCGACGAACCCGGCTGCGGGATCATCGTCTGCGTCGGGCCGCCATAGCTGCCCAGAACAGAGAGGCTGGGGTCGGCAGTTGAATCGGTGCTATCTGGGGTGAATCCATGAACGTCGTCGTGGAATATGTTATGACTTTCGGATGGCGCATAAACATTCCCATTCAAAACATAAACACCGGGATTCGTATTCCCGGTAAAAATACTGTTGTAAAGCTGCAACAAAGTTGCCGCATTGAAGATTCCGCCGCAGTCTTGTGCAGTATTCGAGGCAAAGGTGCTGTTGCTCACCGTCAAAGTATCAAAGCTTTCGATCGCGCCGCCGTCCAAGTTAGCGATATTCGAGGCAAAGGTGCTGTTGCTCACCATTGAAGCACCATTATTTTGAAAGATCGCGCCGCCGAAATTTGCAGTATTCCAGGTAAAGGTGCTGTTGCTTACAGTTAAAGCACCATTGTTTTGATAGATCGCGCCGCCGTTGCCGTTTGCGGTATTCGAGGTAAAGGCGCTGTTGCTCACAGCCAGTGTGCCGTTGTTGGTGATTGCTCCGCCGTTGTATGACGTAGATCCATTCGCGAAGGTCAAACCATAGATAAAAGCACTCGCTCCGCTGTCGACCACAAACATGGTGCCAATGCTCGTGTTGTTATTACTCGTGATCGTGATCCGATTGGAGCCGGGGCCAAGCAGGTTGACGGCGCCGGTAACGTTTGGCAGTCTGGACAGAAGCTGGATGGTTCCCGAAAGGCCGGAGGCAAAGGTGATGTCGCCGGGGGTGGAGTTGGCGAGGGTGATGGCGTCGCGCAGCGAGCAGGTTGCGCCGCCGGTGCAGGTGGTTTCGCTGTTGGTGCTATCGGTCAGCGTGGTCACCACGTACTGGTTGGTCTGTACCGCGCCGGCGTCCACGCTGCCGGAGGGGCAGGTGGGGTCCATCGCAAACCCGCGCTGGTCGGTGGTCACGCCGGAGGGAAGATCTGCGGCGCTGCCCGCGCAGATGGCCGATGAGCCGGGCTGCGGGATCATCGTCTGCGTCGGCCCTCCGTAGCTGCCCAGAACAGAGAGTTTGGGGTCGGCAGTCGAATCGGAGCTTGACGTAGAAATACCTGCGCCAATGGGATTGTTATAAAAGATGTTATTGCCTTCTATTTCAAGGGTGGCGCTGTATACGCCGCTGAAAAGAACGACTGCTCCTGAGGAATAGCTACTCCCCCCTGAAGAAGCCGTATTTCCGGAGAAGATGCTGTTGGTAATAGCCAACTTGCCTTGAAAGTCAAAGATAGTGCCGTCGTTGAAACCTGCCGTCGTGTTTGCAACAAAAGTACAGTTGGTGATTGTCGCTGCCGCGGTGTTTTCAGCGACCTCTATAGCACTACCAGAGTCGTCTGAATCTCCTCCAATCGAGTTTGCGTAGAACGTACTGTTAGTGATTGTTGCTGTACCGGTATAGGTGATAGCTATAGTGCCTGCATAATATCCTGTCACGGAATTATTCATAAATATTGAACTGTCCATTGTGGCTGTGCCAGCCATTACACTAATAACTCCACTATAACCCGAAGACACAGCATTTACCGAAAAAGTAGAGTTATTTACTGTAAGTGTTGAGTTGGAATCGGCAGTTCCATTGCCGACAACTGAGCCTGCCCCCGCGTTTCCTGTAAATATACAGTGGCTTATGGTCAGAGCCCCATGGTTCTCTATACCACTCGCGTAACCTCCACTCGCAATTCCATTGACAAACCTCAAGCTGGCAATCGTCACGGTATATCCAGAATCGACAGTGAAGATCCGCGAACTATGGTTTCCGCTAATGGTCAATTGACTTACACTTGGCCCGGTGATCGCCATATTGCTCGACAACTCCAACTGTCCATAGAGCAGAGTTATGGTTTGCGCGCTCGCAAAGACGGTGGAATCGAAGACGATCGTACTTCCATTATTGGCGTTTGCCGCTGCGACGGCATCCCGTAGTGTGCATGTGTTGGAATTGCCCGAGGCGCAGTATGCCGCCGAGCCCGACGGATGTTCACCCGTGCTGTTCACCGTCCACGTCGTGGCCCAGGCCGGGATCGCAGACAACAGGAAGATGGCGACAATTCCACAAGGGATATGCAGAAGACGGAGATACGATTTGGCAAACGAAGAAAAACAAAATTGCGACACAGTGTATGCTCCTTGCAAGGTGGCCAGTCGTTGCTAGCTCGAAGTGGAACCGCGCCCGGTAAAGCACACATAGCCTATTGATCCTGCTAGTGTTATGGCTAGTACGGTGGTCTGGACATGCTGGCTTTGAAATGAGCCTACCGGTGTTCGCCGCCAAAAGTCCTATAGAAATCTATAGTTGGCGAAATTAGTTTTGGCTTTTCGGGGTAGATTTACCACTATGTAGGACAATTCGCCCTTCATCTCTTGCAGTCGATTGCATCGAGAATGCGCGCCTGCAAAGAAAAGGGCTTTCGCCACACGCCGCTACTTTTGCGCGAGATAGCAGGCGATGGCCTGGGCGCGGTTTTCCACGTGCAGCCGCGCGGTGATCTCCGCCACGTGGTAATTGACACCCGCGACGGAGATTCCCACCTGGCGGGCGATCTCCTGATACGAGCAGCCCCCGGCAATGAGGGAAAGAATCCACTGCTGGCGCTCGGTCAACTTCTCCTCATACGCCGAAAGAGCTTCACCGGGTTTGCTTTTGGCGGTTGGAGCGCTGTTGGCAGCCCCTTCGGGCACGCGGGCGCGGCGTGCGAACTCGGCCATGATCTTTTGTGCGAGACCCGGCGTGAAGGGTGCTTCGCCACGCCCGAACGCAGCCAGCGCATCGACAAACCTCTCCGGTGCGCCTTTGAGCAGGTATCCATCGGCTCCGGCGGCAATGGCCTCAAAGAGATGCTCGTCGCTGTCGGAGACGGTCATCATGACGATCTTCAGCAGGGGATGAGCCTGTTTGATCGCGCGCGTCGCCGCGATGCCGCTCTGGCCCGGCATCTGAATATCCATGAGCAGCAGATCGGGCGCGAGAGCGTGGGTTTGGCGCATGGCCTCGTCTGCACTCGTAGCCACGCCCACAACATCGTAGTCGTGTGACTCGAGCATATTCTTCAGCCCGGAGAGAAACCGCTTGCTGTCATCCACCAGCAGAATTCTCATTGCGTCTGCTCCTAAAGGAAAGTCTTCTCCTCGCAAATTTGCACGTGAGCAGCGGGAAGAAGCACCGAAACGCGGCTCCCTGTGCCCTGGCTCGATTGAACGCACAGTTCAGCGCCAATTTCATCGGCGCGTTCCCGCATCATGCGCAGTCCATGATGACCACTGCGCCGCGCGGTTTCGTCTAAATCGAAGCCACTGCCATTGTCTTCGATGATGAAGCACAGCGCAGCCTCGGCGCGACGAATCGCAACGCGCACACTGGTAGCCTCGGCGTGCTTACGAGTGTTGGCCAGCGCTTCCTGCACGATGCGCAGTAGTTGAACCTTGCTCTGCGGAGCGAGCATCTCCTCCTGCCATGCACATTCCAGTTCCAGGTTGATTTGCCAGCCGCAGTGTTCCCGATACCAACGCAACTGCTCTTCGATGGCGCGGAGCAACCCGTGTTTCAGCGTGTCTCGCCCGATATGCAGCGCGGTGATGGTTTCGCGCAGATCAATGTGCGAATCCTGCACCGAGGCGCGCAACTCCTGCAACAGTTGCCCAGCCAGTGCAGTCTCGCCCTGCGCCATTCTCCGTTCGATGGCCAGCAATTGCATCGAGACGTAACTCCACGACTGCCCCTGGCCGTCGTGCAACTCGCGTCCGATGCGGGCGCGCTCTTCGAGTTGCGAGATCGCCTTTTCCTGCTCGACGATGCGAAGCTGCTGCGCTTTTTCGTTGGTGATGTCTTTGATGCAGAAGACCTGCCCCAGAAGCCACCCCGCCGAGGTGTAGAGCGGCGTCGTTTGCACCAGAAAGAAGCGCGTGCTGCCCGCAATCTCCCAGCTTGCCTCGATCGCCTGCGACGCGCCAGCCATACGCAGCGACAAAAGCTCCGGCGAATCCTGCGCGATGCTTTCAAAGCGATCCCCTTCAGCAGCCGCGTGAGGAAAGATCGAGCGCGCGGCCTGATTCAGGCGGACGATGTAGCCTTCTTGATCAATGACGACGAGGGCGTCGATGGTGCTGCGCACCATGGCTTCTTGCGCCAGCGGAAGAACGCTGTAGGAGCGCCAGCGGAAGAAGGCCCATGCGGTCGTGAGTCCGGCCAGCAGAAAAAAGAGCGAGTGCGGATCGTACTTGTCGGCCCACGCCATATTCGACAGGAATTGGCCGATCCAGACAAACAGGTTGGGGAAGAGGAAGGCCCATGCCTGACGCCGCCGCAGTCCGCGGCAACGGAGCGCCCAACGCACATTCAGTGCTGCCGAAAGCAGATTCACCGCGTATCCAAATGGATACGTGAAGAAAAGGCAGAGCACGCCGTAGTGTTCTTCGAGCACACCGGCTCTACGCGTTTCATACTCGATCAGATGGTGCCAGGAATTGGTCAGGTAGAGCAGCCACGAGAAGAGCACGCCGACTCGAATCGCGGGTTCAAGCCATCGAGGCGCAGAGCGGTCGAATCCGCTCAACTCCGCAATAAAGCGGTACCAGATGTAGGCCGAAGCCATGGCGACAAACCACGTGGTTTTTGCGGCCACCATGCTCCACTGTGTGTCGCCTCCGATCATGGCGACGGCAATGGCCACCAGCCACAGGCATTTGCAACTCTGCGACCAGGCGTGCCAACGCGCGCCCGGTTCGGCGCGGAACTGCCAGGTATAAACGGCAATTCCCTCCAAAACCGCGATGACGCCGCCGATAAACGCGAGTTGCGCCAGAACCGCAAGATCGAATGAAATCAGCATCGAATCTCTATTCTGTCTCGTCTGGTAGCAAATGAAAAGCCAAGTTCATGGGATGTAGGCCGCAAATGGAAGGCAAAATAGCCAATCGCGCCTCCAGTCATAAGCGTAATTGTGCGGCAGAAACCGCGCGACCGGCACCATTGGACCGCATGCCGATGTACAGAATTAAGCGGCACCGCGAAAAGGTTGCGGGTCACAAGACAATAACCATGTCGGCCCGCTACAGCCATCTTTCCCCTGCGCACAAGCTGTCGGTGGTCGAGCGGATCGCCTCTGCTTCCAAATAGCCGCTCCGAAAAGCTGACATTCCCCGGATATTGGATGATGTGCCGAGGCATAAGGCCCGGTGTCAAGGCTCCTGACCTCAAAGCGGCGCGCTTCAGCGCGGCCTTGACTCCGGGCTGGCCTCGGCTATGCTCTGTCTATCCGGGGAATGTCACTCGATCTTCGACGGGCCGAAGCCGAAAACAGCCACCAAACAGCCATTGACCTGCATCTCCGTGAGGCGTAGCTCTCTGCAAAAACCAACAGCCATCAAAACAGCCACCAAAAGAAAACGGCCACTCGCTAAAGAGTGGCCGTTTTGCTTCTAAACTCTTTGTTTTGTTTGGTGCCGGGAGGGGGGCACTCCGCCAGCCGATTCAAGAAATCTCAGTATTGATGGTAAAAGTTAAGTCCTTTAGGGTCAATACAGATTTTCCGCCAAAATGGTTTTCCCAGTGTTGTTGGAAAATCTGAGGCGTCAGTTTTGAAGCGATGTCTTACAAAATCTTAGAATGGAAATCTGCTCTATGAGGCATTTGGATGGTGCAGCTTGCCACCACTCAACCACTGGCTGCTGCTTGGTTTCGTCCTCTACGTCACTTGCTCCGTTGAACCGTTGTGCGTCGATGAGCATACTTTCCACTCTTCAAAGTTCTTTACGCCCCTGCCTTCACCAACTGTGCCACCACCGGGTCGTACACGTATCCGGTGATTGACCCATCCTTGATTCGCTCCACGGCTTCGTCAATCGCATAGAGCGGCACGAGGAACCACTCACGCGGCCTTACCGGGGTTCCGAAGCGGTCTTTTAGTTCCAAGTCCAACTGTGCGCTGTCGAACACGCGGTGAATGAGATTCTCCAGCTTGACCCGATTTATCTGGTAGAGACTGTACGTCGCAACTACTTCCACGTCTGCCATCAGGAACGTTGGGTCTAGCTTGGCGTTTGCAAAGCGTGCTTCAACCTTGCCACCCGTGACGCCAATCTTGTGCAGCACGTCGCGGTGGCCAGCAATCTCGGGCTGCTCCGACTTGCTCCTCAGCACGTAGATGGTACCGCTGGCGAGTTCGTCACCGGATGGCTCCTGTGAAGCAAACAGCGGCCCGTTATCGGTGGTTGTAATAATGCGTGCTGTTTCGTCCCGATGGAGCGCACGCTGGAACGACCGCAACAACAAATCGCTCTCGGTGCCGTTGTCATAGATGACCCGCAGACGGCTGTCACGCCGGTCGTACTGCGTTTGGAACTCTTCACCAACCTCAGCGATGTAAGCAATCTGTCCCTGAACAATGAAGAACTGGTTGTCCTGAATCTCAGCCAGCCTAATCTCGTCCAAGTTCTGGAACGGGAGAGTCTGCCTCACGCCGTCCTTCAATTCACGCTTCACCCGTTCAAAGAGGGGCTTGTATTCATCGAAGTTTTCGCAGACGGCACGGTTGGCAATCTCTTCAGCGGCACGCTTCTCCACGGCACTGCGGACGTGCTTCAATTCAGTGATGTTGCTCGTGCCGATAGCGCCTTCGAGTTCCGCACGCAGTTCATCAAGGTCAGTGTCACCATCCCCACCGGAAGGTTCTGCCGACGCTGCCAGCAGCCCCTGATGGTCTTGGGGGGCAAGCAGGGCACGCAACTCATCCTGCTCCCTCAGCCGGTCAAGCCGAACCGCGTACAGGCGCTCAAAGATGTCCATGTCTTCACCATGCTGCGGCGGGTGACCATGTTTCTCAACGAAGCGTTGAATCTCCTCGAACCCGGCAATGACCCTCTCTTCAACTGCGGAGCGCCCCTGCGTCTTCTTAGGCTCTGCGAAGACATCCAGTTCATCCCTGAGGTCATCCAGATTGAAGTCAGACATAGCGTCCCTCATCCTTGAAGCGCACAAAGGCCGCAGCGCCCTCCGCCATCTTCCGTTCCCATGGGTCTTGTGCAGTGAGCGATGGGAACCGATTGTGTTCCTTCCTAAAACGTGAGGCCCGCTTTGCAAGGTCAAGGGCTTCCTCGGGCGTCAGGGCTGTACGCTTGGCCGAGATAGCCGCTGCAACGTGCCTCAGGCTCTCCTCGCTCATGGTCTTAGCCAAGATAGCGTAAGCCTCTCCGAACGGGTTGATGCGGTCAATCAGGTCAATGTCGAGTTCGCGGACATCCATCGCGAACCGTCGCACACCCACAATCAAAGCCGTGTTCGCCGAAGGCTCATCGCCGCCGCTCCCGGAACGTTGCTTCGCCTGTTGGGTGAAGTTGAGAGCGGCGATAGCGTGCTGGCGAACAGCCTCTTGGTCTTCGGTGCCAAGTTCGGGATACTTGTCCCTGACAATCTTGCCCATCCGCACCTGAGTTAGCTCTTCCGGCACAAGTTCTTCATCAAACAGCCCACGCTCGATGGCGGTCTTGTCCTGCACGAAGGCAGCTATCACTTCATTCAGGTCTTCTTGGCAGATGCGAGTCGCCTCCTTGCTCGTGGGCAGCGTCAGCCCCTTGATTTCAACTTGGATTGCTCCGGTCTGCCCGTTGACGCCTACGTTGCATCTGTTCTCGTCATAGCCCCCGGCTCCGTATTCATAGCCGGGAGTGGCTTCGTTCGCCGAATTCTTTGGGCGGAACTCGAAGCGTGGAGCAAGAACCTGCTCCATGAGCAAGCTGGCCGCAATGGCCTTCAGCGTATCGTTGACAGCTTCGGAGACGGCCTCCTCGGCGGCATCCGGTTCGGCAATGAGATTGGTAAAGTGAGCCATGGACTTGCCCTCGGCATCGCGAGTGACACGCCCGATGATTTGCACAATCTCTGTCAGGCTGGAACGGTAGCCAACCGTCAAGGCGTGCTCACACCATATCCAGTCGAAGCCTTCCTTCGCCATGCCCAGTGCAATGATGATGTCCACGTGGTCACGGTTGAACTTTTGGGCGGGGTCTTTCAACGCGCTCACCACGCGGTCTCGCCTCGCCGGGTCATCGTCCACGAGGTCGGCGATTCGTAAAACCCTGCCACTGGGAATCTTCACAAGCTGAAAGCCGGTGGCCGGGTCAGTGCCCTGCCACTCACCCATCTCCCCGATGATGTGCTCGACCTCTTTAACCTTGTCCCTCGTGCTCTCCCGCGAGTTCACATTGGGGATGTGAACAATCGTCTTCTGCATCGGGTCAAGCACGCTGAGAATCTCGTCAGCGTATGAGCCGCTGTAGAAGTAGTAGCCGATGTCCAGTTGCTTCAGGTACTCGTACCCGTTCAACTGCTCATAGTAGGTGTAGGTAACGGTCTCAAACTTGCTCTCGTCCACCGGGTCGAGGATGGCTTCGGCATCGCCACGGAAGTAAGAGCCCGTCATGGCGAAGATGTGGACACGGTTCCGGGTGATGAGTTGGCCGAGATAACCACCGAGGATGTTCCCCTCGTTAGCGGCAACATGATGGAACTCATCCACGGCAATCAGGCGGTCATCGAATGCCTCAACTCCATACTCATTGACGGCGAAGCGGAAAGTCGCGTGGGTGCAGACCAGAATCTTGTCCGTGCTCCCAAGGAAAGCGCCCACGGCCTTGACCTTGCCACCGTTCTCGCCGACGCCGGGAGCGTTGCACAGGTTCCACTTGGGCTCAACGTGCCAGTCGGCAAAGAAGCCGTACTTCGACAGCGGCTCATTGTTGAAGCTGGCACCGATGGAGCGTTCCGGCACCACGACGATAACTTGCTTGATGCCCTGATGCTCCAGCTTGTCGAGGGCGACGAACATCAAAGCCCGACTCTTGCCCGACGCTGGCGGGGACTTGAGTATCAGGTACTGCTCTCCCCGCTTCTCATAGACGCGCTCCTGCATCGGCCTCATGCCGAAGGCATTGGACTTCGTTGAGGAGCCGTTTCGAGCATAGGAAACGGATACTGTGGGTATGGTCTTCGCCTCGGTCGTCATGCAGTCAACTCCTTTACACGTTGGCGATAGCGCCTCAAGAACAAACGAGCCGTAACAAGGGATATTTGAAGGCGAAATGTCGAGTCTTCTTCTTCGGATAGACCGGGGTGTCCGCCATGCGGGTGCATCCGTCCCATGAGCCCTTGAACGTATTGGGGCTTCTGATTGTTTTCATTCCATTCGTTGTAATCGGTTAACAGAAAAGGCGGCTGAAGTTGGCCGAGAAAATCACGCTTTGCCTTGCTTTCCCGCTGACTATCACAACCAAGATGGACAGCTATTTCGTTCAAATAGCTCTCGTAAAAATTGCGAAGCGCACCATTCGCCGAAGACCATTCACCACGCTGAAAAGCAGATACCGCTTGTTCCAAGTGTCCCTTGGCGACCGTGAACCCGCTCTGAACAAGCAGAGATGTTACCTCGTCTTCGGCTTCGCGGAAGTCCAGTTCAGGAATATCAGTTGGCAACATCCGCTTGAGTGTGAAGGTAATGCGTCGGGGTTCCCATGAAGCGTGTGTCGCGATTGAATCTTCCGCTTCGACTATCTCGAACCCGTCAAACCGAAGCCCTGCAACAAACTTTCTCCAAGCGTCACTTTCGTGGGTGCCTCCGGATGCCTTGATTGCCATTTCGACAACGGCTCTCCCAAGATGAACTCGACCGTTTTCGGTCATTACCTGTGGAGCATTCGGCGAGGTAGCACACTGCGCCCAACTCGCAACGCGGGCCGACTTACTCGCCGCGTTCCCTGCAATACCCCACTGAACCTCCAAAACCGCCATATCGCCGTGCGACTTGAATTCGGCGATAACCTCCACAGCGGCGACGATGGTCATGTTGTTAAATTCCGTCATGCACGTGCCTTGCCCTTTCCCCTTGCGACGGTTGGTGCGAATGCGGTCATCTTTGTATAGAGGTCGAACAGCTTCTCCAACCGCTCAGTATCGTTCTTGAACCGGCGACCGATGTAGATGCGTTCCAGAACCTCATCGTTGCGCTCATGTGCATGGCGCAAGTCATCGGGCATACTGTCTGGTTCGTAGAGGTCCGCAATCGTCGCCGGGAAGTGTGCCTCCCGAGCCAAGAGAATGTCTTCAGCACAGCGTGTAAGGTCAGCCCTGTTCTTCTCTGTCAATGTCGGAACCGGAAAAGTATTCCAGCCAAGGGTGTTGGAGTAGCGATAGTCCGTTTTGATTTTGCCGCACACCGTGGCTACCCAAACCAAGTGCAAGCGCGAAGCAATTAGCGCCATGCTCCAGAGAGGCGCATCGAACAAGCCATAAGCAGCATTCGAAATGATGCCACCTGCGGGAACCAGCCCAACGGGAAGATACTGTCTAGTCTCGCTCGAATGAATGGGGACGATGATGACGGTCTCTCCACCTGTCTGCCGGACCTCTCCAAATCTGTGGGGCGAGTTGGCTAGATTGACCGTCGTTGACCGAGTGCTGGCGAGACGCTTTGCTCGAACGGATTCGAAGCGACTCAGAAGCCATGTATTCCTATTGGCAATCTGACTCTCAGTGTCCTGCACCCAAATACACCGAACTTCAAGGCCGTTAATGTATTCCTGTGAACCAAGAAACGGGCGGATGAAGTCTTGTTGAACCCCGTAATCTCTGACAGCCGTTCGTGCCTCATCCATCTCAAGCAGCAAGTATCCACCGTCATTAGGCATGTTGCCAAAACTCATTTCATGGAGGTTGCTCAAGGGGCTTGAGGATTGGCCGACGATTACGTTTGCTGCCGGAGCCAGATAGGCATTGATATTGTCAACGACCTTCACGATAGTGCTGCCGTCACCTGCTTCGGAAAAAAGATGCCGTGCGCGACCAAGGTGGTTTGAGATACCAACTATAACGACAGTGACGGCTGCTTTGTGACTGGCAAGGTTCGCCCATTTAAATGATGTGTGAGCGAAAGCGACTTCGTATCCAGCCGATAGGATAAGCGACCAAAGAGTATCGACCTGTCTTCCCTGACAAATCGAATTTGTAGCAACGAACGCAGCCGTCGTTGTGGTCTTCTTAGCGTAGTCAGCCGCTTTCATGAACCAGCCTGAGACATAGTCGAGCGATTTCCAGCTATTCGTTCGCGCGTCGAAAATCGCCTTGAGGTCCGATTTTTGCTCCTCGGTTTGGGACTGGCTTCCCTTGTACGGCGGATTTCCGCAGATGTACGTCTCGCCGCCCTCATTCTCGAAGTCAATCTGCGCCTGTTCCAAAGGGGTATTGAATAAGTCCTCCGCTTGCATCTTCACGCCCGTACCCGTTGGGGGACAAATGCTCAGCCAGTCCAACCGCAGAGCGTTCCCGCATGTAATCCAGTTCTGTCGGTCAAGCGGCAGAAACTCAGCCAGCGCCAGCTTGTGCCCACGATAGAGCACGTCGCACTGATACTCGGCGATGACCAGCGCCAGCCTTGCGACCTCAGCCGGGAAGTCACGAATCTCGATGCCGCGAAAATTGGTCTTGGGGATGACTGAGCGTATTTCCAACTCCCCACGCCGCTCATTGATTTTTGCTTCGATGGCACGCATCTCCTTGTAGGCGATGACAAGGAAGTTGCCTGAGCCGCAAGCCGGGTCAAAAACGCGGATGCGTGCCATGCGGTTCCGCAGGTTCAAGAGCATACGCGGATTGTCGGCAGCCTCAACCAGCTTCGCCCTCAGGTCATCGAGGAAGAGCGGGTTGAGCACCTTGAGAATGTTCGGCACGCTGGTGTAGTGCATCCCGAGTTGACGGCGGTCTTCTTCCTCGGCGTCCTCGGCCACGGCCTGAATCATCGAGCCGAAGATGTCCGGGTTGATTTTTTGCCAGTCCAGATTGCCGATGTGCAGCAGGTAGGAACGTGCAATCTTACTGAAGCGGGGCACTTCAAGGTTGCCGGTGAAGAGACCGCCGTTGACGTAAGGGAGACCGTCCGCCCATCGTGGCAGCTTGGCACTGCCACGCTCTTCGATTTTTGTGTTCATGGCGCGGAACAGTGTGCTGATGACTTCGTGGGTGTTGGATGAGTCCCTGTCGCTCATCTGCGTAATGGTGTCGGTGAAGAGCCCGGAGCCGTAGAAGATGCCGGTGTCCTCGGCGAAGAAACAGAAGATGAGCCGCGCCATGAAGTGGTTCATGTCATGGCGGCGTTCCCCGGTCTCCCATTCGGGATTGTCCTTCCGCAGTTCAACATAGAGCCGGTTCAGGCGACTCGTCGCCCGGATGTCGAAGGAGTTCTCAGCAATCTGCCGAACCGTGGAGATGCCAGCCAGAGCCAGAAAGAAGCCGAAGTGGTCAGGGAAGTCCTTGTAGGCACAGGCGACCGTCTCGCCGTTGGTCATCTCCTCAGCTTCAAAATCCACACCGTCAGTGGCAAGAACGAACTTGGCCTTGGCTTTGATGGTGGCAGGGCTCTGCCGCAGTGCGGTCAGCGTCCGGGTCACGTCGCCGGGGTTGCAGGTGGCGATGTGGATGTTGTTGGTCTGGAGTACCCCGCCCAAGTCGGACTTGTTGGATGCACCGGCACGGAGACGCTTGATGGTCGTCTCCTTGTTGCCAAAGGCTTCGAGGAAGGCGTAGGGGAAGTTCTCCGGGTTGAATGGCTGCTCTGCCAGCAGCGACACTGCCTCTTCAATTTCAACGGCGTTCAAGGGTACATCCCTCCCGGTTCGAACCGTCGGCCCTTAATCTGGTCGGCGTTCACCTTGCGGGGCTCTTTTGGCGGCGTTGGGGACTGAACCGTGCTCCCCGCAGCACCCGTAAGTGATGGATTCTGAATCTACTAGCGTAGACTCGCCATCCAACGCAGGTCAACGCGAACTCGCAAGCCATTGAATTCGTTGCATCGTGAAGTCAGCCACTCGATGAAGACCGTCGAACGAACATGCGTAGCAACCTTGCCAGCCTCGTTCTTCCCATGGAATCAAACCTTGCTGAAGACAAAGAGCGGCTCCGTTTTGTACTGCTTGCTTGCCCCGGCGCTGAACCCTTTGGTTCCGAACATCTGGCTCATCTCGATTTGAAACGTGGCACGAAGCTTCCACCCCTCCCGCTTCGCCAGAGCAAGGAAGTCCGCTTCCAGCCGGGGGTATGACGGCACGTTTGCAATGTTCACAGCGAGACTCCCACCCGGTTTCAACCCGCGTCGGGCGTTCGCCAACGTGCCGCCCATGTAGCCTTCCAGCCCCCCCCTGCCGGGTTGGAAATGTCAATGAATGACTGGATGAGCGTTCACAACTGGCCTTCAACCATCCTGCCGCTGTACTCTGAATTGACGCATCGCGAAAACATCCATGGGAATCTCTTCTCCAGTCACGTGGCACGGCGGCAAGTCAAAACTAGCCTCCACAATTTTGGGGTATTTTCCAGAACACCAGACGTATGTCGAGCCATTCGGCGGTAGCGGGGCTGTGTTGCTGGCGAAGCAGCCGTCACGAGTTGAAATCTTCAACGACCTCAACGGCGAACTCGTGAACTTGTTTCAAGTGCTGCGGGACACAACCACGTACCGGAAACTACGACGAGCCCTCGACGGTACACGGTACGCAAGGGCAGAATTCCTTCTTGCCAAAGAATCTACAGACGACCCAGTTGAGTCGGCTCGGCGATTTATCGTTCGCCAGCGGCAATCACGCGGTGGACTGGGTGAACGCTGGAGCTACTGCATCGGAGACTCGCGTGGCGGAATGTCGTCCGCCGTCGCACGCTGGCAAACCGGACTTGACCAGTTGCCAGCCGTCCACGAGCGTTTCCGTCATGTCCAAATCGAGTGCGAGGACTGGCGAACCATCCTGAACAGGTACAACGCCCGAAAAACTCTATTCTTCCTTGACCCGCCCTACCTTCCGGAAACGAGAGCGGGGGGCAGGTACGAACACGAAATGGACGAGGGTGACCATCGGGATTTAGTTGCTCGACTTCTCGTACTTCGGGGTATGGTCGTGCTCTCGGGCTATGCCAACCAAACGTACAAGCCTCTTGAGAAGGCTGGCTGGAATCGGGTTGATTTCGATGTTCCGGCTTACAGTTTAGACAAGCGTACGCGCCGAACCGAATGTCTGTGGTTGTCACCCTCGATAAAGACTTGCACCGGGAATGGACACGCGGTTCTGACGCCAGCGGGAAAGATGAAAGCAGGAGCCCATCACACCCATGACGTAAGGGTAGGCCAGACCACGAAGCAAGTTGTTCGAGCAATCCACCAACTCCGGAAATGTGACGAGGTTCCGTCCAAAGCTGCGGTCGCAAGGATTGTTGGCGTGAGCCGAGAGCACTTGAGCCGGAGGTACAGTCATCTCTTCAGCCTGTGATGTATGGGGCGGTCACAATGACACCCATACATCACGGGCAACTTCACGCTCCGCTCGCCCTGAGCGCGGAGCGTCTAACGCCCTCTCAACACAATTTTTCACTAGTGCGATGCTGTGGTGCGAATCCAAATGCCGAGCGTACGCACAAATGCGTTGGTAGGTATCCATCGGCGACGAGCGCCGGAGCGTTCCCCTATTGCGTCGGGGGCCGGGTTGCAGCACAATGGATGACATGAACGTTGGGCTCATCAGGTACGACGCCGCCCGGAAGGCTTTAACCGCTGCCCATCGCATAGATGAGGTCAAGAAAATCCACGACAAGGCAACCGCCCTGCTGGCGTACGCACGGCAAGCCGGTGACCTCCATCTTCAAAACATGGCTGCGGAAATTCGCCTCGTAGCGGAGCGTCGGGCAGGTCAGTTGCTGGTGGACATGCACGAGACAGGCCAGCGGCAGACGAAGGAACGTGGTCGTCCCCAAAAAGTGTCGTCGCCAACGACACTTTCGAAACTGGGTCTGAGTCGTGACCAATCCTCCAAGTGGCAACGGTTGGCAAGGACGATTGACGATGCGACTTTTGAGGAGGCTCTGTCCAAAGCGAAGGATAGGTTTGGAGAATTGACCACTGCCGGTGTGTTGAGGATGGTCAAAGAGGTGATGAAGCCAGCCGGAACGGTGGTGGAGCCAAACCCCAGTGTGCTGGCGGAAGCCCTGCTGCGAGATATTGAGAGTGCAAGTCGAACGGAACATCTCGCAGAAGCTGTCAGCAATCGGGAACATCTGAACATTACCCTCCGCAAGAAACTTATCCTCGCAGTCAAGCACGCGGCCAAGGAGTACACCAAGTATGGGGAGCAACTCTCTGAAGGCTTCAAGGGCTTCGAGAACACCGGGAAGGCGTACCAGAGGGTTGTCAGAGAGAACGCTGAGAAAATACCAGACCCTGACATCGAAGAGAAGCGGCGGCTGGCTGCTGACTTGAAGAGTGCAACGGTGCGAGAGATTAGCTACGAAGAAGCGAAGAGCGTCATCGTCGCCAATGAATGGCTGGCTTCAATGGGCACCACGGAGTTCTCCTTTGGGTTGTTTTTTGGGGACTACCTCGGTGCGGTTGTCTGCCTTGGGTCCACCGCTGGCACAAACGTCTCTTCGAGTGTCTGTGGTGTCGAGCACAAACATAAAGTGGCCGTCATTTGTCGAGGGGCTTCACTTTCTTGGTCACACAAACATTCGGGCTCCTTTATCGTCTCCGCTGCGTGCAGGGAAATGACGAAGAAGGGATATAACATCTTCGTCGCCTACTCCGACCCTGACGCTGGCGAAATTGGAACCATCTACTCTAGCTGCAACTTCTTGTATTGTTCGATGACCAACCCAACCGAACAATACAGAACGCCCGATGGTAAGGTTCACGACTCCCGGCAGGTCAGCGGTCTTGCACGCGACCGCACAGGTGGCGTGTTGAAATTCAAACGTACCCGTGCCGAGCAGAAGGCAATCCTCATTGAGCAGGGCTGTGAGTTCTATGAAGGAACGCCCAAGCACAGGTACGTCGGAATATTTGGGGACAGGCGACAGAAGCGAATCCTCCGTGCTGCCCTGAGATGGCCGGTGCTGCCATACCCCAAGCGCCAGCAGCCCACAGATGTGCCGCCGCACACGGATGGTCTCATGCCACCAGCGATTCTGACCGTTGAGAGCCGAAGTCGCTTAGTTTCAAATAGATGATACTGATTCTGTAGAAAAAGTAGCCAAAAACGCTGCCGCGTTCGTATACCAGTGGTATGCAGACAGCATTTGCTTACCTTCGTGTCAGCGGACGCGGCCAACTCAGTGGGGACGGTTTCCCCCGGCAGAATCAGGCCATCAAGCAGTATGCGAAATCGAATGGCATCCACGTCGTTCAGACCTTTGAAGAGCGTGGAGTATCCGGCACAAAAGAACTCGACCATCGACCCGCCCTCTCAGCCCTTATCGAAGCCTTGCATGGCGATGGCGTGAAGACGGTCATTGTGGAGCGGGTTGACCGCCTCGCACGCGACCTGATGGTGCAGGAGTCCATCATCGCCGACTTGAAGCGGAACGGGCACGAAGTCGTTTCCGTGGCCGAGCCAGACCTTTGCAGCGATGACCCGAGCCGAGTTCTCATGCGGCAAGTCCTCGGTGCCTTTTCCCAATATGAGAAGGCCATGATTGTTAGCAAGCTTCGTGGAGCAAGGCAGCGCAAGAAGGCTAAAAAGGGCCGCTGCGAAGGTCAGCACCCGTTTGGGAGCCATGTGGGTGAGCCTGAGGCAATCCGGATGATGCAGCAGCTTCGGCAGACGGGACACTCATATCTGGCTATTGCTGGTGCTCTGGATGCAGCCGGGTACAAACCTCGCCATTCAGACCGATGGAACCCCATCGTTGTAAACCGCATCCTCCGCATGGAGAGCCGTCGAGCAAACGCCGGGGGAAATAGGAGGCACCTGTGATGCCGGTATGCGGTCAACCCCACACGAAACAACCTGAACCTCGGGTCGGCATCTTCTGGCTCATTGACGGCAAACTCATCCTCGACTCGACCCCGCTCTCCATGGCAGAACCCTACGGCACCGCCCTGACGCATCCCACGAGTCACATTGATTACTGGGAACGGCTTCAGCGCAAGCGAGTAGTGCCTGTCGATTGTGAATATGAGGAGCCGCCACGGGGCCGTGTTGTCTTCGACGGTCGAGAGCAGCGGTTTTATCTGATGGCCGACAGGTGCATCCTCGGGCGGCGTGATGTGGTCGCCGAAATTATGGAAGCTATGCACTTGCCTGACGACACCGTACTGGCAACCGATGCCCATTACCGATGCTTTCGGTGCCTTGCGGGGAAGCCGCAAAGTTCTCCGGAGACCTCAAAAAAGCGGTAACGAAGCGGAAAACTTCAACTGGGAGGAAGGGCACGATGAACCAAGCACAGAGAGAAATGGAAGAGGCCGTCGCGGATTGGCTGGAGTCCTGCGAGGGGCACAAACGCTATGTAGCCGCGACACAAAGGCTCTTCACGGTGTTCGCACGCTCGTGGCAAGGCTCCCGCCGCTACCTCGCTGAGGCGTTCACGGACTACCGTGAAGCCATCCTTCGGGAATCCGGGTACAAGCATTTGGATGTCACTGAGGTCTTTCCCACGCGGAGGCCGCAGAGCGAGTAGTAGTGCATCATCCCGATAACATCCAACGTTGCACAACCTGGAAGGAGAAACAAATGGCACTCGAAAAGACGTACATCCGCAAGGGCGGGGAGGTCATCGGTTCAGTGACCTCGGGCTACGCTGACAAATCAACCACGGTTCGCGACTCCGGGGGGCGAGTCGTTGGGCACACTTCCGACCGATTCAACACCACACGGGATTCAAACGGGAAGTTGGTCTCGACCAACGCCGCAAATTCTGGTCTGCTCATCAGGAAGAAGTAGCCATCAACTGACTACGCGGCAACCGGCACAGACACCCGGTGGCCACGTGCTTCTTCACCGCGACAGGTGCCGCACGGGAAAAACTGCACGGTCAACCAGCCGACAGCAACTGGAGTGAAGATAGTGCTATCAGTCCGGGTGGGAGTCGAACCACAGGGCGAATTGTTCCGCCAGTGCAGGATTCGAGAGAGCCCACAGCGAGATTGACTGCCCCAGTTCATCGGTGGCCTTCACATAGGCATCCTGATGCTCCTTGCATCGCTGAGTCTGGAATCTCTTCCGAACCGCGTCCCACGCCGCTATCGCTGCATCGAGACTGGGCGAGAAGTGAACATCCTGCGTCAGTCCATTTTGTTGTGCGGTCTTTCTCTTCATTGACTGGCCTCTTCTCTCGTGGAGCCTTCCAACTCTGGAATAGCACCCACTTCATTCTTCCAACGAAGCATTACCGCAGCATTGACCTCGGCCATGAGTTCCTTTCGCATTTGAAGGAGTTCGACCTGCTCGGCCACCAGCTTGTTCAAGCGTTCCAGTTCCTCGTTGATGTTGCGTTCGAGGCGTCTCATGAACAAACGGTCCTCAAGGACAAATGTGGGAATCCGCATTTCAGTTGCTTCCATTGTTGACCTCCAAGGTTGGCGATTTTGGGCGTGGCCCGACTTGTCGCTCGATTCCTGAACTCTGAGCGATTCGTTGAACGGTCGCGATTGAGAGCCCGTTTGCATTTGCCACTTCGCGGTAGGTCCGCGAATCGTCAGCAAGCTGCTCCCTCACCTTGCTGTAAATTTCTTCACGGAGCGCCCTCACAGCCTGTATCAAACATGACTTTCCTTTTTGCATTGTTTCCTCCGAAGCTTCTAGCTATTTGCTTGAAGCCTTCAACTATGGATTCGGAAGTCGTTTCATTTATTAACGGGACTTTGCGGCTGGCGCAAAGACCCTGATGTGGAGGGGTGGTACCGTTTCGGGGTGGAGCCTTACGGGGGACTTTCCCGGCCCTTACGGCTGGTGTTGCCTCTGTCCTCGGCTGTTAGTTATTCCCGTTCTATTCCGTTAAGGATGTAATAGGCGTAGCCGTCTTCGCTCTTCTATCTTCAAGTGAGAAACGATGACTTCTTGATGACTTCTCCCGTGGTAAACGAGTGGTAAACAAAGATGCGACACAAACGGTATGGAGGCATGACACAAAGTGCAGGAGGCGATGACATAGACTGTATGCCCCCCTGTCTCAAATGGTACCGGGGTGTGACACAAACTGCACATGGCTACCGGAACATCCACCGGAACTACTACAGGAACATCTACCCGAATATCTACAGGAACATCCGCCATGTCGGCATCGCCGCCGCATCACTGTTGCGTTGACTGTAAATTCGACTGTGCGTGAATGAAGTTTCGAACTTCGAAGTGCTTAGGTGAGAAGCAAAAGCTGCTCACAGGAGAAGCACCCATGGCACAGAAAGAAGCACAAGCAGCACTGGCCGCATTCGTAGCGGCCCACCCGGAATTCACCCTCCAACAGATTGCGGAGAAGTTGGGCTGTCACATCTGCACAGTATCCCGCATCGCCCGTCAGAATGGCGTCCGCCGCCAGCGTTCGCCGTTGAACATAGACGACGTTGCCAAGCTGGAAGGTTAATCCCATGGCGTCTACGATACTTGCTCCCTTCGTGGAGCCCAAACAACGCAAAAGCATCGAGGTCAACTACGAGTATGGGAACTTCATTCCCAACTGGATTATGAAGCCCGACCTCTGGCAACCGGACGCTGGCGGACGCCCCCCTTCGGTCTACGCTCTGCTCTGCTACATGTGGCTCGTTGACAAAGTGACTTCCGGCCACGAAGAGGACGGAACCCCCGTGGGCGAAGTGCTCGGCGGGAGGCCGATAGGCTTTTCGACCATCGCCAGAAATCTTGGTATCTCGTGGCGGACAGTGCAACGGCAAATGGCGTATCTCGATGACGTAGCCATGCTCATTCGCCGCACGCCAGACGGAGAGTCAGGGGCCTACAGCTTCGAGGTTATGAACTGTGACAAGTGGAAGTATCTCGACGGGAAGCAAGCTGATGGCTCAGTCAAGTTGAATGGTAACAAGTACACTCGTAAGCCCAACGTGTCCTAGCAGCATTGCAACAGACACGCGCCCCATAAACAGAAAGGAAAATAGACATATGAACAATGATGAAGTAGTTCTCAGCAGGTTCGTCGTTAACAAGGTGTGGGAATTCGCCCAAGCCTGTGTGGACGAGAACAAGAAGGGCTGGTTCGTGAACATGGAGCAGTTCCGCGATGCCATGGACGCATTGGAGTTCACCGCCAAAGAAGTTCGCGAGGCCCTCACTCTCCTTGAAGCGAGGTCGATTGTAATCACGTTTTTCAATCCAGATGGTGATGTCGCTGGCATCAGTTGTGTTCCTCAGCGGTATCAGTGCGGCCATTGCAACATCTGGCTCAACATGCAAGACGACCTTGATGACCACATTGACCGTTGCTTGAAGCAGCAGGAGAAAATGGAGAGAAACCGGAGACTCCTCGCTATTTCTTAATGAACACCGAATTCAGTTCGGTCTTCTCCGGAGTCGCTGTCACAGGCACCGGCCTCAAACAGATGCTTGGGCCATCTTGAGGGGCTCATTCGCCCACACCTTTGTTACCTTGGCCGCACGCTCCCCACCCCGCAGAGCGTTCACGTATGCGCGGAGACTCTCTGTGTCGCGATGTCCCATCTGCTCACGGAGCGTCTCCAAGTCCAGCCCTTGCCGTAAACAGTGTGTAGCAAAGTTCGCCCGGAAGCGGTGAAGCTTGAACCGGGCGGGAGGCAACCCGGCTCTGACTGCAATCCGCTTGCATTCCCGGAGAAGATGCAGGTTGAGACGGCCACCTTTGGTACCGAAAACAAGCTGACTCCGGCAGGTTGACTTCAGCTTCTTGAGTAGGTCAGCCAACTCAGGGTCGATGTTGACACGCCGTTCCTGATACCACTTTGGCACGAACTCGTATCCATCCACGGTGCGTTCGCACACATTTATGTATGGTTCGGCTGTGTTGAGGACTATATCCTCTGGCCGCAGCGTTGCTAGTTCCATCTCCCGGAGACCGGCACGCTGAAATATCTGAAAAGCCAAGCTTTGCTTGAAGCCAACGCACGCCGCGAAGAACTTCTCAAGTTCCTCAGACGAATTCGTAATGACGCCGGTTCTTTGGGGCACCTTCGGCGCGTCCTTCATCCCAACGGGCACAAGTTTATCTCCATCCCGTTTGGTGAGGACGATTCCGCAAGACTTCAAGAATTGATTGACACGGAGGAACTCGTTGCGGCCAGTCTGCGGCGAATGCGTCCGACCGGTCGTGATGCACCACGCGGCATAGTTGTCGAGATGGGCTACCTTGATTTCGGAGAGGTACTCTACTTTAGCGTGCGCACTAAACTTCTTGAGGGTAGTCTTCGCCAACTGTAGAGTCCCCTTCCGCCTGTTACGCGAAGCGACCCGGCCCGCGATTCCGTCCAAATACGCATCAGTCGCCATCTGGAGGGTGATGCCTACTGGCTGGAGCGCCTTCTCTTGGGAAGGGTCGGTTGTTCCATGCAGCCGGTGATACTCCGCTGTGTTGAGCCGCTTGAGGCGCTCTTTGGACGCATTGAGCGCGTCATCCCCAACAGGAATCCATGCGTTGTTGTGGCTGAGGTAGTACGCGCCTTCGCGGTGCGTCTCTTCGATGCCTTTGACGAGAACAATATTGGGTTTGACTTTACCGTTGGTGTGCCACGCGGCCTTACAATACCGCCAGCCGTAGTCTAGTTTGACGTGTTTATACAGGGTGAACTTGGGTGTAGCCATTCGTTTGAACCTCAGCGGCTAATACTGCGAAATCCAGTATCGCGATGAGAGTTCTTAGAACGGCTTTTAGAACGACCCCTAAATTGCTGATTCTAAAGCTTTGGTGCCGGGAGGGGGGGTCGAACCCCCATGCCCCGAAGGGCGGCGGATTTTGAGTTGACCGCGAACAGTGTAACTTGTTGATAATAATGAGAATACTAGCGTAGCTTAGAGAAGTTGGAAGTAGTTGAGCAAACGCAGTTTAATGTAGTTTTCCACAGTCGGGCAAAGCTGACGGATGTACCGCTACAGTACCGCACGCCCGCAGCATGGACCATGGGTATGCGCCCAAGCACACAGATTATTCAGACAATGTCTGGACATATTTCCAAACATTCCAGTTGCCCCACAAAACAGTCCAGACACCGTTGGCTATTGTGATCTAGAGCATCTCTCCTATTGCTGTAGAGCGGAAAAAGGGAGTCGGAACCATGCCTTTGCGTCCTCTGCGGTGATGAGCGGAAGCAGTTCTGCGATGGCTTGATCGAGAGCTTCTTTGCTGCGAGCCTTGGCCGAACGGAGCAGTAGCTTGAGTTTGGACCACACTTTTTCGATGGGATTCAGGTCGGGCGAATAGGGCGGAAGATACAGCAGTGTGGCGCCGCATTTTTCGATACGTTGCCGCACTCCGTTCACTTTATGACTGCTGAGATTGTCCATGACCACCACGTCGCCGGTCTTCAGTTGCGGGCACAAGACCTCATCCAGATAGGCCAGAAATATCTCCCGGTCGGTGGCCTCTTCGATGGTCATGGTGGCGATCATGCCTCGGGTGCTCATCGCGCCCAGGATGGTCAGAATCTTCCAGCGGCCGTCCGGTGTGCCTTCATGAATCCGCGCGCCTCCGAGGCCACGCGCATAGAGCCGCGTCATCTGCGTCGAGACTCCACTTTCGTCCAGATAAATCAGCTTTTCCGGAGCGATCATGCGGAGGGTTGCGACAAACTCCTGGCGTCGACGGCGGTTGGCTTCCGTGTCCCGCTCTTGTGCGTGGAGTGACTTTTTTTAAGACGGAAGCCTATGCGCTTCAGTACCCGCCACAGATGCTGTGTGCTGACATGAAGGCCTGACTTCTTCTCTAACTCTGCCTGTAACTCGGGCAAGGTCATATCGGGACGGGCGCGGAGCAACGCGGACAAAACCTGCTCGTCGATCCGGCTCCTGGGACCATGCCGATAGGCAGGGCGTTCAACCTGGCCCGTGCGCTTGCGCGCAGAAGAGATATTCCAGGCCCAAGCCAAACTCACGCAGAACTGCTCGGCCAACTCCGCCAGGCTGCCCTTGCCCTGGTCGTAGGCCTCCAACAACTTCCGCCGCAAATCATCCGAATAGGGTCGCGCCATGAGCATGTGCGCGAAGAGTCGCCAGTCCTACTATACACCTTCTGGAGAGATGCTCTAATGAATTGTCAACACCCATCATTACACCATGTGTAATGATGAGTGTTGACAATTCTGAAAATGTCTGCTTATATTGACTCATGGAGGTTCTCTTCAAGGACGAGCGACTCGATCGGCTGGAAACCGATACGAGGTACGATGCAGGATTTGCGCAAGCCGTGGTTACCGCCTATCGCAAGCGTATGCAATTCATCCGAAACGCTCTGGATGAACGAGATTTCTACCAGATGAAATCTCTGCATTTCGAAAAGTTGAAGGGAAGCCGAAGCCACCAACACTCGATGCGTCTCAATGAACAATGGAGGCTGGTTGTTGAGTTTAAGGGGATTGCTCCGAACAAGGTAATCGCGATCATAAGCATCGAAGATTACCACTAGGAGTGCACAAAGGGAGAGGGTGAGGAGCGTGGAAACGGTAGAAAGAACTCCGGCAGAGGTTTTTCCTCCAGGTGAGTTTATCAGGGAGGAAATTGAGGCGCGCGGCTGGAGCCAGGTCGAGTTCGCCGAGATTTTGGGCAGACCTCCGCGGCTAGTCAGTGAACTGATTGCAGGAAAGCGAGCAGTAACGCCGGAAACGGCAAGGGGCTTAGCACAGGCGTTTGGAACCAGTGCACAACTTTGGATGAATCTGGAGAGTTCATACCAGCTTTCCAAGGTCGTTCATGATGGAAGCAATTCCATCTCTCGTCGGGCGAAGCTCTATGAAATCGCCCCCGTGAAGGAGATGATTCGTCGGCACTGGATTGAACCAACGGAAAACATCGATGTACTGGAAAAGTGCGTTCTGAAATTTCTCCGCATCGATTCTGTTGAGGAGCAACCGCAATTGCTTCCACATGCGGCACGCAAATCGACATCCTATGCGGATCACAGTCCCTCTGAGATCGCGTGGCTGTTTCGTGTTCGTCAGCTTGCACAGGCCGTGGATGTAAAGCCGTATTCTGAGCAGGCATTTTCGGGGGCATTAGCAAAGCTCAAGAACCTGTTGCGCAATCCTGAAGACACGCGCCAGGTGCCACGTGTACTGGCTGAAGCTGGGGTTCGATTTCTTATTGTCGAGACACTGCCACAAACGCGTATCGACGGTGCTTGCTTGTGGCTTGACGATCATTCGCCTGTTATCGCATTGACTCTACGTTTTGATCGCATAGATGGGTTTTGGCACACGCTTCTTCACGAGTGCAAGCATATCAAGCAGAAAGACGGCCTGGACGAGGGAGGCTTGCTCGACAAGGATTTGGTCGGTGAAACGACTGCGCACCTGGAGGAAAAGCCGATTACAGAAAAGAGCGCAGATGAATTTGCCGCTGGCTTCACTATTCCCAAAGGCGACCTCGATAACTTTATTTCGAGGGTGTATCCTCTGTTTTCCAAAACAAAGATTCTCGGCTTGGCAGCTCGTCTGGACATTCATCCCGGCATTGTCGTTGGCCAACTCCAATACCGGAAAGCAATCCCGTACTCCCATAGTCGCGAAATGTTGGCCAAAGTTCGGAACATCGTCACCGATTCTGCATTAACAGACGGATTCGGTAGCATCCTGGCAACCGCTGTCTAACCTCTGAAGAAAGGGCGATCTCAATGTCTTACACAGAACAACTTCAGCGCATTGTAAAGAAGTATGAGTCGGCAGGGAACCAACTTCCGGCTACAGCACACGAAATTGCGCAGTGGGCCATTGAGCAGCGCCTTTGGGAGCCGCAGCGATCTACGCTCGTAGACCGTTGCGCAGAGGAAATTGCTCGTGCGATGCGCGAGGAATATATTACCGACCCGCAAGGACGCCGTGTTCGCGTAAAGCACGTTGCTACTATCGAGAATAATGGAAAGCAAGCTGCTTTCTGGGCGGATATGCGGAAGGCACCGCGCGAACACATGGCGATTGCGTTTCAACAGCGGCGGCAGCAGATCGTTGGAGACTGTCGCCAGTTGAAATGGGACATGGACAGCTACAACCAGAACCACAATGTCGGCGAACCAATACAGATGGTCTTTGACTTTACGCTCGATCTCGAAGAGATCGAGGCACTTGCTGCAATTGCATAACCGCATTTGCCGGGTCGGCAAATGCGATGGGGTACCGTTCAGTACCCGTGCTCAAGTAGTAGAATGTTCACGAATCTGAAAGGACTCTGCCGTGGCCACGAACAAACGCATATTCATCGCCTTCGCAGTCGAAGACAAGACGTATAGGGACTTCCTTGTCGGTCAGTCCAAACTGAAAAAGTCGCCCTTTGATTTCAACGATTTCTCAGTAAAAGAGCCGTGGGACGCGAAATGGAAAACGAATTGCAGGAGTCGAATTAAGGGATGCGACGGGGTTATAGCACTGATTTCCAAAAATACAGCCAAAGCTGATGGTCAACTTTGGGAGATTCAATGTGCGTATGAAGAATCTGTGCCGACAATGCTGATGTGGATCGACGAAAACCGCCCTGCCGTTCCAGCATTGATAAAAGGCAAATTGATCAATGTTTGGAGTTGGGATAACCTTGTGAACTTTATTGGAAGACTTTGACCCGCAATGAAGCTGGGACGTTCGGACGAAAAAGATGAGAAAAGCACTTGTCGTTGGTATTGATGATTATCCCAAAAACCCTTTGGCAGGGTGCGTAAACGATGCTGTCGCCATCGCGAACACTTTGGAAAAGAACGGGGATGGATCGCCCAATTTCTCCGTGGCTCTTTTGACAAGCAATAAAGCAGATGTTTCGACCGCAGTGCTGAGTGACGCCATTGGCAATCTTTTCACGGGTGACGCAGACACTGCGCTGTTCTTTTTTGCTGGTCACGGAATCATCAATCCCGACACGAACGCTGGCTATATTGTTAGCCAAAATGGTGCCAAGGGTTCATGGGGAATATCTCTCTCGGAAATTATTGGTTTAGCTAATCGCGCATACCCGCACATTAAATCCACGGTTATCATTCTGGATAGTTGCCACTCTGGCTTTGCTGGAGAGGTTCCTGCACTTGGCAACGAGCAAATCTCGGCTGTTGGCAGTGGGGTAACAATTCTAACGTCGTGTGATCGCAACGAAACTGCTGGAGAAGTCAACGGACACGGATTGTTCACCGACATTTTGTTGGATGGACTCAGTGGAAGTTCGGCAGATATTTGCGGTCGGATAACGCCAGCATCAGTCTACTCTCACATCGACCAAACATTAGGCCCGTGGGAGCAGAGACCAATCTACAAAGCGAACGTAAAGACGTTCGTGACGCTGCGTCAGGTTAGCCCGAAAATCCCTTTAGAGGTTCTTCGCCGCCTACCGGAGTATTTCCCCTATAACACATACCTATTTCCTCTTAATCCATCATTTGAACCGGATCGAAAGAACGTGCCAGAAGAATTCAAAGGGATGCCTGTTAACGAAAACAACGCACGTATCTTCAAGGAACTGCAAATGTGCAATCGTCATGGACTGGTTAGGCCCGTCGATGCGGAGCATATGTATTACGCGGCTATAAACTCTACGGCGTGTCAATTGACCGGACTCGGCGCGCATTACCGAACACTTGCAGAAATGAAGCGGATTTGAAAGAGAATGCTTGGATGAAGAAATCCCGTTTCGCGTAGATGCTTGTTGACGGGTTCTCTGTTTTCTTGCAAAATCTTAGAACTGACGAGAAATTGGCCAGACGCTGTCTGGCCAATTTCTCGCCACCTTTCAGAGAGAATCTTGCAAGCGACATCCCCTTCAGGTCTCTTTCGTCCCGCAATAAAAACGTTATTTATTCCCGCACGGGAATAAATTCTTGACTATTCCCAGAAAAAGCGCGATTATTCCCGTACGGGAATAATCGCATGAAGCACACGGTGCTGGAAATCGGTCAGATTGTCCGGGAGGGCCGGAAGCGACTAGGCGTCACGCAAAAAGATTTAGCGCTGACCTCCGGCACAGGCTTGCGCTTCATTATCGAACTCGAAAAGGGCAAGGAGACCTGCCAGATTGGCAAGGTGCTGACCGTCCTGCAAACGCTGGGAATCAAAATCGCGCTGACGCCGCCTGCGGTCTCCGGGAGCGAGGAATAGCGCATGGCCAGAACCCTGGATGTCTACCTACATCGCAAACTGGTCGGCCACCTCATTCAAGATGACGGCGGCCAGATGGTCTTTGACTACTCGGAAAGCTGGCTCCAAATGCCAGACGCCACGCCGCTGTCTCACTCGCTGCCGCTGCGGCGCGAGCGCTTCAAGCGCAATGAGTGCCGGGGATACTTCGCCGGGGTTCTGCCAGAGGAGAGCAAGCGAGAAATCATCGCCCGCAATCTGGGCATCAGCGAACGCAATGATTACGCCATGCTGGAGCGGATCGGCGGGGAGTGCGCGGGCGCTGTCACGTTCGTTCCCGCTGGCGAATCCCTGCCCACCCTCGATGACCGTTACCGCGCGCTTTCCGCGCCGGAACTGGCGGGGATTCTCCGGGAACTGCCGCGCCGCCCGCTGTTGGCTGGCGAGACAGGCATACGGCTCTCGCTGGCCGGCGCGCAAGACAAGATCGCTGTGCGCGTGGAGGGCGAGTCCATCTCGCTGCCCTTGGGCGGCGCGCCCAGCACGCACATTCTGAAGCCCGCCGTGGAGAGGTTTGCCGGAGTCGTCTTCAATGAAGCGTACTGCATGAAGCTCGCTGCGGCTGTTGGCTTGCCTGTTGCCAAGACTGAAATCCGGCGCGTAGAAGAAGTTGAATACCTGCTGGTCGAGCGTTACGACCGGACGCACGGCCAGGGGCCAGAGGGCGCGGCCTTGGAGCGCCTGCATCAGGAAGATTTTTGCCAAGCATTGGGAATCGTCTCCGAAAACAAATATCAGAAGGAAGGCGGGCCGTCGCTCAAGCAGTGTTTTGCTCTGCTGCGCACAGTCTCCAGTGCGCCGGTCATCGACCTGGCGCGTCTGTTGGACGCCGTGATCTTCAACTTCCTCGTCGGCAACAACGATGCGCACGGCAAGAATTTTTCGCTGCTCTATCGCGGCGCGGACTCGGCGAGTCTAGATACGCGGCTTGCGCCCCTCTACGATCTAGTCAGCACCCGCTATTACCCTGAGCTGACCCGCGAATTGGCGATGAAGATCGGCGGCGAGTATTCATCGGATAAAGTGTCGAAGGCGAATTTCGAGCAACTGGCCGAAGATGCTGGACTCGCCAAGCCGCTTGTACGCCGCCGTGTACCGGAACTAGCGGAAGCAGTTCTGTCGAACTTAAGCAGAACTGAAATAGAGTACCCTGTCGCCGAAGCTCTGGC
>JBAVDS010000057.1:0-113915 GCA_049587335.1 Occallatibacter sp.
GAAAAATCACTCATACTTTCGTTGTCGTCCTTGTGCTTGGAACAACCAAACCCTGCGGACTCCGTCTCGTCTGAGCGGTTTTTCGCTCGCAACGCCATCCGCCTGAGGTAGTGTTAACAGGCCCTAGCAACCATGGAATGCGTGGGTACATTAAGCTGGAACGGGATGGGGATGGCTTGGCCGGCCAAGCCCTGGCGGCGTGAACCGGCGGTACGGTGTGAGGAGAGCGCCGCGCCGCGCCCGATTCATGCCGGCAAAAAAACAGCGTCCGCGGCTGTGACGGCGCCGGGGGAGGCGAGATCGGTGGAGATCGCGAGTTCCCAGGAGTGGGCACAACTTGTGCGCCTCTGCATGGCTGGAGACTCCGGCGCGTGGGCTGAACTGGTGCGCGCGCAGCACCGGCGGGTCTACGGCCTCTGTTACCGGTTTACCGGCAATCCGGCGGATGCCGAGGATCTGACGCAGGATGTGTTTTTGAAGATTTATTCGAATCTGGGCAGCTTCGATCTGACACGCGGCAGCTTGCAGGTGTGGATTACGACGATGACCCGCAACCTGCTGGTAGACAACTTCCGGCGGACGCGCAATCAGCGGGCGACTTCCTCGCTGGACGACGGATGGGAGTCTGCCGAGGAGTTGAAGCCGATCGACCGGCTGACCTCGCGCGGAGTTTCTCCGCATGAATCGGCGGCCAAGATGGAATTGGCGAAGATGGTGCAGGATGCGCTGGCGCGTGTTCCTGTCGATCTGCGCGAGGCGGTGATTTTGAGGGATTTGCAGGATATGGATTACAAGGAGATCGCCCAGGTGCTGGGGATTCCCGAAGGGACGGTCAAGAGCCGCATCAGCCGGGGGCGGGCGGAACTTGCGCGTCTTCTGGAACGTAATAAGCAGGAGGTGATGTAAATGGCAGAGCGCAGAATCAATCCGGACTCTCCGGCCTGCGGGCAGTGGGAGAAGTTGTTGGCGGAGGCGCTGGACGGGCTTTTGCAGCCCGCCGACGAGTCGGCCTTCAGCACGCATATGGCTCTCTGTCCAGCCTGCACGGAGCTGTTTGAAGAGGCGCGCCGCGGGCGCGAGTGGCTGGAGTTTCTTTCCGTGGAGCCGGAGGTTCCGGCTGGGCTGGTAGAGAAGATCCTGGCGCGGACGGGACCCGGCATGACACAAGGGCAGGCTTCGGATTTTGGGCTGGCGGTGAACGCCGGCCATGCCGTGGCGATGCCTCCAGCATGGCAACGTCCTGGATTCATGGGCTTTATCCGGCGTTTTGCGGAGCCGCGGCTGATGATGACGGCGGCGATGGCCTTCTTTTCGATCGCCATGACGCTGAATCTGACGGGCGTGCGGCTGAGCGATCTGCGGGTGAGCAACCTGCGGCCCAATATGGTGCGCTCGTTCATGGAGCGCCGTCTGATGACGGCCTCGACGCCGATTATCCGCTTCTACGACCATTCGCGGCTGGCCTATGAGGTGGAAGCGACGATGCGGCAGATCCGCCGGAGCAGCGAGCGGGAAGCTGGCGAGCAGCCGGTGCAGACTCCGGGCGTCTCCCGCCAGACGCCGTGGCAGAACGTCACTCCGCGACTGGAGGCCCCAGAGCAATCGGGCGCTCCGGCGAATGGGCCGGAAGCCGAGCCGGCAGTGAACAGCATTGACTCGTTGCAGAGTTCCGTGAGAAATGACGGCCGGCCCGCGTACTCCGGCGATTCCCGCGAGGAAGTTCGGGAAAGGGGCACAGTATGGATTGCGTAAATCATGTAGGCGTCAGCGCGGCTGCGTATTGCCAGAACTGCGGCAAGGCATTGTGCGAGGGGTGTGCGCGGCACGCAGCCGGAGGGCAGCTTTATTGCGCACCCTGCCTGGCGGCATGGCAGGGCTATCAGCAGCCGGTTGCGGCTCCCTTTCCGAGCGGGCCGAATCCTTCAGCGGCTGCGGTGCTGGGCTTGATCCCCGGCGTCGGCGCGATGTACAACGGCCAGTTTCTCAAGGGCTTCATCCACGTCATCGTCTTCGCAGTGCTGATTTCGATTACCAGCGCGGTCAACGGTCTCTTCGGGATCTTCATTGGCGCGTGGGTTCTCTATCAATCCTTCGAGGCCTACCACACGGCCAGGGCGATGCGCGACGGCGAACCGTTGCCTGATCCCTTTGGCCTGAATGAAGTGGGCAACTGGCTGAACGCCGGTTCGCGGATGCACCCTCCGGGCCAGCCCGGCGCGGGCGATCCGGCGGCGAATGGCAGCTATCCGCCGCATGTCTCCGGAGCAGCTCCGCAGATGCCGTACCAGGGTCCGTTTCCAGGGCCGTTTCCACCGCCATATCCGCCGCAAGGCTGGTCCCCGTCCTGTTTCGGGCGCAATGTGCCGGTGGGGGCGATCGTGCTGATCGGGCTGGGAGTGATCTTTCTTTTGGGGCAGTTGAATATCTTCCATGGCCGGCTGATGGAGTTTGCATGGCCGCTGGTGCTGATTGCCCTGGGCGTTTGGCTGATTGTCCGCCGTATCGGAGAATCGCAAGGAGGAAGCAGATGAGCCGTTATCTTATGATTCGCCGCTTGCGCGTGCCCGCCATTTTACTGTTGATCGGCATATTGGCGCTGCTGGACCGGATGGGTGTCGTGCACAGCTTCTGGCGCTATTTCTGGCCGCTGCTCTTGATCGTGGTGGGAGTCACTCTGCTGGCGGAGCGCGTGGCGCTGGTCGCGGAGGGCGGCTACCCAATGCCTTTTTCCGGCGCGCAGGCAACGGCTTCCAATCCGGGCGCTGTGCATCCGGGCATTCCCTATCCTGGTTCGGCGACGGGAGTTCCAACCTATCCGGGACAGCCGGTGGCGCAGGTTCCCACGCGTCAGCACAATGAAGATGAAGAGGGAGGGCAATCATGAGCAGCAATCCACCGGTAACGCCTCCGGGCGGCGCACCGCCGCCATTTTCGCCGTACGACAGCAAGGCCCAGTATCGCGCCTACCGGGAGCAGCAGAAGGCCGCATGGCGGGCGCAAAAGCAGGCCTGGAAGGCCGGAGCGGGTTATCCCGGCCCCTATATTCCACGGGTTCCTTCGATGGTCGGCCCGGTGATTCTCATCGTGGCTGGCGTGATCGGTCTGATGGTGTCGACCGGGCATATCGCGGCCGCCGGCTTCTGGGCGTGGTATGGGAAGTGGTGGCCGCTGCTTTTGATCGCCGCCGGCCTTGCCTTGCTGGGCGAGTGGGCGATCGATCTGCGCAGGGAGATTCCGGTGCGCCGCAGCGGCGGCTATATCGGAGTTTTGATTCTGCTGGCGATCGTGGGAGTTGGCGCGACAGGGTGGAATCATATGCTTCCCTGGGTCAACCAATGGAACAACGAGAACGGCTGGGCATGGAATCATGACTTATTCAATGCCTTCGGGCTGCCGGAACATGACAATGATGCGCAGACGCAGAGCAGGCAGATTCCCGCCAACGCGTCCATCTTGATTGAGAATCCACGCGGGGATGTGAGCATCACGGCGGGCGAGGAGTCGAGCATTGAGGTGCAGGCTCACGAAGCGGCCTACGCCAGCACGGACTCCGATGCCAAGAAAATCTTCGACTCGGAGGCGCCGTACTTGCAGGTAACTGGCAACTCCGTGCTGGTGGATACGAAGGGCGACGATAACGGCCGCGTTGACTTGACGGTTACGGTTCCGCATGGCGCGCGGGTGACGGTGACGGCGGGCAAGGGCGATGTGACCGCCTCGGGCCTGGGCGCGGGCATCAATGTCACCGCCCATGGCGATGTTCACCTCAGCGCGGTCGGCGGTCCGGTGCAGGCGCACTTCTCCAACGGCAAACACGATTTTTCCGTCCACGATCTTCAGGGAGATTTGCAGGTCGACGGCGACTTAAACGACCTGACCGTCTCCGAGATCAAGGGCAAGGTGGCGCAGAGCGGCGAAATTCTGGGCGACGTTCATCTGGAGAATGTCACCGGCTCGATTCACCTTCACACTTCCGTGACGGATGTGCAGTTGGCCAGCTTGCCGGGTGATCTGACGCTCAACTCGGACGATCTGCGCGTGAACGAGGCTACGGGGCAGGTGCGTGTGACGACGCACTCGAAGGACATCGATCTGAGCGAGATCTACGGCGACAGCACGGTGGAGGACCGGGACGGCAGCATCTCGGTCGAGCCGGCGGGCAACTTTGCGGTGGACGCAAAGAACAGCAAAGGCGACGTCGATGTGTCGCTGCCGCCCAACGCCTCAGCCTCCGTGAATGCGCGAACCCGGAATGGCGACATTGTCTCGGAGTACGCGATGCCCAAGATCGGCGAAGGCGAAAACAAGATGGTGAACTTTCAGGTTGGCTCCGGCGCGGCGAAGATCGTGCTCAGCGCCGACAACGGCGACGTGCACATCAAGAAAGGCGATGGTTTTCCGGAGAAGCCGCCCGCACCGCAATCCCAGGCTGAACCTCCGGCAATCCTGAACGTTCCGCCCAACCATCGGGTTCCAGAGCTTTCCAACGCGCCGCATCTGAAGGCGCATAAGGAGCTTCCGGCGCAGCCGGTGACGCAGTAGAAAACCGCAACTATTTCGAGTGGCAGCGCGAGCGCGGGAGATCAGCTCCCGCGCTTGCCGCATGAATGCCTTTGTTTTTCAGACCGCGACGCGCTGGACCCGCTGCCCAATGCGCGTGAAGACCTCCCAGGGAATCGTCGCGGCAGCTTCGGCGTGGTCTAAGGCGGTGATGCTCTCACTGCCTTGCGCGCCGAGGATCACCACCTCGTCCCCGGCTTGGACGCCGGGAATCCCGGTTACATCCACGACCGCCTGGTCCATGCTGATGCGGCCCACCAGCGGTGCGCGCTCGCCGCGAACCAGCAGGTAAAAGCGATTGCCGAGCCGGCGGTCGAGGCCGTCGGCGTAACCCGCGGCCACCAGCGCCAACTGCATCGGCTCGGTGGCGACAAAGCTGCCGTTATAGCCGACCACGGCTCCGGCGGGAACCGAGCGGACGCCCACGATGCGGCTCTTCCATTGCAGCACCGGCTGGAGTTGAGCGCGGGCGGAGAGCAGAGAGGCCGGCTCCGTCTGCTCGAAGGCCGGAGCGTATTGCGGAATCAGGCCGTAGAGCGCCAGACCGGGCCGGAGCAGCGTCTTCATCCCGTGGCGGGCTGCAAGGGCTGCGATTCTGACGCCCACACCGGCTAAGAGAGCGGCTGAGTTGCCCACATTGAGCCACTCCGGATAGACTCCGGCGGCCGAGATGCGCCCCAATGCCTCATCGAGGCGATGCAATTGCGCTTCAGTCACTGCTCCATCCGCCTCATCGGCGGCGAAGAGGTGGGTCATGACGGCTTCCATACGCAGCGGCGAGCCGGGAGTGAAGCGCGCGAGGAGCGGGGCAAGCTGGTCCGGTGCAACCCCCTGGCGGCTCATGCCGGTGTCGATCTCCAAATGCACGGGAATCGCACTGGTGCCTGCACTTGCCACGAAAGCGTGACCAAGCTCATCCAACTGGCTCAACTCCCAGGCTACGGCGGTCAGGCCATGGCGCAGGAGAGCCTCTCCCTGGCCGGGAAAGACACCGCCGATGACGAGAATACGCGCATCGGGGCAGAGCGCGCGGGCAGCCACACCCTCTTCCGTGCTGGTGACGCCCAGCCATTGCGCTCCGGCGCGCGCCACAGCGGGCACGCACAGTTCCAGAGAGTGTCCGTAGGCGTTGGCTTTGACGATGGCCAGAAGCTCCGCGTGAGGCGCGGCCAGCGTGGAAAGAAACCGGAAGTTGTCTTCGAGGGCGCGGGTATGAATTTCAACCCAGCAGGGGCGCATTGGCATCAGGCTGTCCAATCACCAGTTTAGCGCGGTTGGGCCGAAGTGTTCTGCTTGCCATTCCGGCCCGCGCAACTCGCCGCTGAAACCGGTGGCTCCGCGCTCATCCCACCAACGCGAAGGCCACCACGGTCTCATTCTTCTCCGGAATCTCCTCGAGCAGCTCCCCTTCCAGATCGAAGGGAACCGCCATCTCGCAGGCGGCTATCTCTTCCGTGCTGGCGCCCACAAAACAAAGCTCGCAGTGGGCCAGCGCGTCGCCGTCGCCCATGCGGACCGGTGGACCGAAGATCCGGCAGGTCATTGGCCGCCAGGCATAAACATCGCAACGGCCTGTCTCCGGATCGAGCGCCGGGCAGGCGGCGTCGTTGGCGAAGTTCTCAAATCGCTCGCGATCGGCCTCGGTGTTGCTCAGCAGCCCGGTTTCGACATCGCCGGGATACTCGGCGCCATGCTCGACAATCCACATATCGGCGCGATGGGTGACCTCGGAGGCAAGAGCTGGATTGGTCTCGCGCAGTTTCTCCATGCCGGCGCGCAGGCGCAGCACATCCAGCGGGTTGAGGGCAAAGGCACCATGACAACATTGAGTGCAACCTTGCTTGCAAACCAAACGTTCACCAGCGTTCTTCGCCGCCTCGGCAAACGCATTATTCGTGATCTGAACCAGCAACGAATCGCCCATAGGCAAATGCATATCGGCAAGAATACCGGATTTCCCCGGCCTCCGTCGCCAAAAATATTTTGCCGGGGATACCGACAGTCACGGGGGTGCTGAGCACCATCGTGTTGTCTTGAAATGGGGCGCTGGAAATGCCAGCTTGATCGCACGCGCCGGTCACCCAATCGGCTTATCCCATCTCTCCAGCGCGCTCTGAAACTCACTCATGAATCTGCCGGCATCGGCGCCGTCGATGGTGCGGTGATCGAAACCGAGGCAGTAGTGCTGCATCGAGCGGATCGCGATGGTGTCACTGCCCTCGGCATCGGTTATCACGACCGGCTCCTTGCGCAGGCCTCCGATGGCCAGGATCGCCGACTCCGGCTGATTGATGATGGGCGTGCCGAACTCGCCGCCGAAGACGCCGGAGTTGGTGAGCGTGAAGGTGCCGCCTTGCACCTCCTCCGGTTGCAGCTTCTTCGCGCGGGCGCGGGCGGCCAGATCGGCGATAACACGGGTGAGTTCAAGAAAGCTCAGAGTCTCGGCCTGCTTGACTACGGGAACAATCAGCCCCCAATCCAAAGCCACGGCAATACCGAGATTGACATGGGGGTGGTAGTGGATGGAGCCGCCGATCATCGAGGAGTTGACGATGGGAAATTTGACCAGAGCCTGCGCGGCGGCGGCGGCAATGAAGGGCATATAGGTGAGCTTGACGCCGTGCTCGCGCTCGAAGCCATCGCGGCTGCGCTCACGCAGGCGGGCGACGCGGGTCATGTCGATCTTGTAGACGGTGTGGACATGCGGACTGATCTGCACGCTTTCCACCATGCGCTGCGCGATGATGGCGCGCATCTTGCTCACCGGCACTTGCTCTGCGGCCAACTCCGCCAGCGGCGCAGTACGGTTTGGAATACGTTCACTCAGATGGCGGAGAATATCTTCTTTCGTGATGCGTCCCTGCGAGCCGGTGCCGGCAATCTGGCTCAGATCGACCTGCTTCTCTTCGGCGATACGCCGCACCAGTGGCGAGGAGCGCAGCTTGACACCGGTCCGCTGCGGAGCTTCCGGCGCGGAGGACTGCGCTTGCGGAGGCGCTTCTGGCGCGGCAGGCTGGGGCGTAGGGGCGGCAGCAGCAGATGCATTCTCACCAGGCCGTGAGATCACCGCAACCACTGTGTCGACCTCAACGGTCGCGCCCTCGAAGACCTTGATCTCCGTCAGAATGCCGGCCTCGGGCGAGGGAATCTCAGCGTCCACCTTATCGGTGGAGATTTCAAAGAGCGGCTCGTCCTTTTCGACGCGCTCGCCGGCGCTTTTGAGCCACTTGGTAATGGTGCCCTCGAAGATCGATTCGCCCATCTGGGGCATGACTACGTCCGTTGGCATGAAGCTCTCTCCGCAATGCAGCACGCCCTGGGGCTTTGCTCAGGGCTGGCTCCGGGACGCGCCCGGTACTGGCCGGATTATAAATTGTCGTGCGCCGGGACTTGTTGTGAGTCAAGCCCGGAGAGGCCGCTCCGCGCTATCGCGCAGGCGCTCAACCTCAGGCGGAGTTTGCAGTGGCGTGTCTTCGGCGGGAGATTGCCGTGCGGCGGAGGCGGCCTGAGCGCGCAAGGCGGCAAGGCTCTCGACCGGTCTCACCGGCTCGTTGAAGATCAACCCGAAGCACTGCGCTGCCTGTCGGGCCAACTCTTCAAGCGAGGGAAGCTCCTGCGTATTCTTGACTTCGAGCCGCAAGCTGGTCACCGCGTGGCCGGCAATACCGCAGGGGACGATCAGTTCAAAGTCGGCGAGGTTGGTGGTGAGGTTGAAGGCGAAGCCGTGAGAGGTGATGCCGCGGGCGACGTGAATGCCGATGGCGGCGATCTTGCGTTCGGGACCGTTGCCGTCAGGGCACCAGACGCCGGTCAGACCGCGGATGCAACCGGCGCGCACGCCAAAGCTGCCGCAAAGGCGGATCAGAGCCTCTTCCATGCCGCGCACAAACTCCACAGGCCCCATGCGGCTGCCGCGCGCGGTACGCAGTGTGCGCAGATCGAAGATCGGGTAGCCGACCAACTGGCCGGGGCCGTGATAGGTCACGTCGCCGCCGCGATTGATCTCGTGAACGGCGACTCCGCGGTGGGCAAGCAGTTCGTCTGAGGCGAGGATGTTGGAGCGGTTGGCATTGCGGCCCAGCGTCAGCACCGGCGGATGTTCGAGGAGCAGCAACACATTGCAGAGGCGGCCTTCGCCAACCAGCGCGGCGATCTCCGCTTGCAGGCGCAGACCTTCGGTGTAATCCACGCGGCCAAGATAGAGAGGCTGAATCATCGCTAGCTCGATTGTAGCGAGGGAGGCTCAGTTTTCCGCCGAATGCAATCCACCGGCTCCGGCATGGAAGGCGATGTTTCAGCAGCTCCCGCTTCGGTTTTTAGCCAGAGCTTTCTACAGGCCGAGCATCTCCAGCAACTCTTTCACTGTGAGGCGATGGTGAGCGGAGATGCGCTTGAGGATACTGGCGAGGGTTCCGGTTTTGATGGGCTGATGAGCGGGAATCACTTCATGATTTTCGCCGCCGAGTTGCGTAGTTACGCGAATGTGCGATCCCTTTTGCCGAGTGACCTCATAGCCCAGAATTTTCAGCGCCTGAGCCAGTTGCGCTCCGTCGATGTCGCGCGGCAGCCTCATCAGGCCAGCACTTCATCCCGCACGAAATGGAGACGGATGATCGCCGGCCGCTGCATTGTCTCGTCAAAATAACAATCCACGGCATCCTTGACCATTCGGCGCAGCTCTTCGAGCGTCTCCCCTTGCGTATGAATTCCAAAGCCTAAGGCAGACGCAACAAAGCCTCCATCGGCTTCGTCCTCGCGCACATCAAAGATGATTTCGCTCATGGGAAAAGCTCCACCCTCTCAGCTCAATGCTACACCGGCAGTACTTCCGCGGCAATTTTCAATACCTAGGGCTTGTTAACGCTACCTCAGGTGGCGCCTGAGGTAGTGTTAACAGGCCCTAGTTCTCCGCCGAATGCAGTCCGCCGGCTCCGGCATGGAAGGCGATGTTAGAGTGCTCGCCATCGGGGGAGTGGCCGCAATTCCACAGGCAGGCGCCGCAGTGGACGCACTTTTCGCGCTCGAAGGCGAGCGCGCCTTGCTCGTCCAGCGTGATGGCCTGGCCGGAGCACATTGCGACGCAGGTCTTTTCTCCGCAGGCAAGGCAGAGGCCCGCCTTGCGGAAGGTGATGTGATCGGCGAAGCCGGGATTGGCCTGGACCTTGCCGCCCATCAAGAGCGCGTCCTGCTGCGAGACCAGCAGGCGTCCGTCGAGCGGAATCTCCGGCCAGCCGCGCACCGTCAGCAGAGCATCGTGGAAGGCGCGGCGCTCGGTAAAGGCCAGAGCCGCGGCCTGCTTGTGGATCATGGCTTCAAACGTTTGCGGCGCGACGGGATGAATCTGCTGGTGGGGCGGCGGAATGTGCGCGGCAAGCGAGAATCTTCCATGCGACAATCCCGCCAGAGCCATGCCGATCATGCCTTTGACGAGTCCGTTCTGGAAGCCATTGCGAGCATTCTCGGCCTCCTTTGCGCCACGCTCGACCCAACTGGCTCGGCGGCGGGCTTCGTAGGTGGCGGCGAGGTTCTCGCGGGTAAAGGGCTTGCCGGCGCGCAACAGCTCGACGACCGCTTCGCCCAGTTGGCAGCCCGTCGCCCAGGCCTCGTCCACGCCGGAGCCGGTGAGCATATTGGTTGAGCCGGAACCTTCGCCGATGCGGGCAAAGCCATCGCCAGTGAGGAATGGCTCGCCGTGCTTGCCACTCTCCTCCAGCGACTTCGCGCCCCAGGAGCGCAGCGTTCCATTCTTGAGAACCTTCCACAGCGCGGGGTGCTGAATGTAGTGCTGAAGATAGCGGTAGGCGGTGCGCGAGGGATTGTTCAGCCACGAGGGGACAAAAATTCCCACGGAAACGAGCCGCTCCGGATGCACATAGAGGAAGCCGAAGATCTCCGGCTCCGGATAGCCAAAGCTATGCCAGACGGTTCCAGGCTTGAGCTTGGTGTCTTCCGGCAGCTCGATGACAAACTTCATGCCCAGCGCCCACTCGCGGCGATGGTGGCCTTTGGGCAGGCCGAGCTTCTCGTCAAGAGCCTGGCCGACGGCACCGACCGGGCCATCGCCGACGACAGTCAGCAGCGCCTTCACGTCCATGCCGGCCATGAAGCCGTCGGTGGGTATGCCGGATCTATCCACGCCCTGATCGGCGAGGCGCAGACCTTCAACCTTCTCGCCATCGAAGAGCGGAGCGCTGACGGGCGTTCCCGGCCAAATCTGAACGAGGCCGGTAGCCATCAACTGCGAGCCGATCCACTGGTTGAACTGGCCGATGGACATCACGAGGCCGCCGTGCTTGTTGAGGAAGGCCGGAGTCCAGGGCAGCGTGAAGGCGTGATCGCGCAGGCCCACGAGAGGGCCAAAGAGGCGCAGGGCTTTGTCCGCAAGGCGAAGGGTGAACGAGCGTCGGCTGGCTCCAATGGGGTCGAGCAGGTACATCACACGCTCTCTGGTGACGGGGACGGCCATCGGTATCTCAGCCGGATTCAGGCCGGGAAAGCTCGCGCGGATCGCCTGGGCGCGTGTGACTACGCCACTGACGCCGGAGCTGATGTCGTCGGCGCGTTCGTAGCAGAGGATTTGCAGCGGCATTCCCGGCGCGACTTTGCTCTCGAAGGCTGGGTCGGCGGGATTCTCATTCCAGGCTTGGGTAAGCGTGTGCAGAAAGCCGCCCGTGGCAGGACCGAAGCCGGCGCAGGCGATGTCCACTTCCATGGACGCGCGATCGATGATCTCTTCTGCCTTGTCTTCTGCGCTCACGCGGGTTTCCTTCTGAATCTGGCTAGTCTAAGTGGATTCCCAGATCCGAAAATCCGGACCTGGGGCATCCCAGTGTTCGTGGACTCCCACCCTAGCCGCAAAAACAAAGACGCGGCGAGGGTGGGGCACCCAGATTTTGTACAAAGGTCGAGATTATTGCTTTTCACTGAACCCTGACCCCTGATCCCTGTTCCCTGCCTTTACGCCGGGTAATCCAGCGCCTCCGGGATCATGACCTTGCTGACGGTTTCGGCGGCGCGGTCCTTTGCTAGGCGCGAGCCGCTCAGGCAGGCGGTTAATTTGTTCTGCATACGCAGGAAGTCGGTGTTACCCGCGCAACCGGCACAGGGACCGGCCTTTTGCGGATGCGTGCCATCGGCGGCAAGAACGTCATTGGCCATGGCCGTGATGCCCGGCATCGTCACTTCCAGTTCTTCCAGCTCGCCCGCAAGGAAGCAGGAGCGGTGCTCTTCTTCGTCCCACGAGGGGTGGCAGTTATAGCCGAAGACCAGCTCGGCGCAGATGCGGCTGACCTCACCGGCTGCGGCTGCGGCCTGGGTGTGGCAGAGGTCGCTGAGGAAGAGCACGGTGCCTTCGAGGCCTTCGGCTGCGACTGGATCGTCGGGGCCGCGTTTTTCCAGTTCGAGCACGTCGAGAATCTGGTAGCGGGAGGCGAGCAGCCAGCAGAGCGCGTCAGCCAAAGCAAAGGTCACGCCCTGGCGCTGTCCATGATAGAGCTTGCCGCCGGTTGGGTCTGTGGCCTTTTGCAGATGATTGAGGGTCCAGAGCCACATCTGCATCGCCGAAGCCAGAGTGCAGGCTCCAGTGCCGGGACGGCTGGAGGCGATGAGCCGCATCTCGGCGGTCCATGCGCGGAAGAGTGCGAGGAAGACTTCGGAGGTCATGGTCACCGTCAACTGGCGGCGCTGCACAGCTTCAGGGCCTTCATAGGTGGCTTCGAGCTGGGCATCCATCCACTTGGCGCCGAGAAAGCCGGGGCAGTCTTCGGTGATGCCGTAGCCGCCCATCAGGCTGACGGCCTCGCGCAGCATATTTGTACCGTGGCCGGTATTCCAGAGCTTGGTCGCAGGACAAATGACGTTGGTTTCGGCATCCATCAGCACATACTGGACGAGCGGATCGGCTTCGAGTTCGGCGCGACGGGGATCGCCGGCTTTGAGTGAGAGCAACTCAATCGCGCGCTCGGCGCTTTCCTTGAGGGCCTTCATCTCGGCTCGTCCGCCGCTGATGCCGCGTTCGGCGAGGATGGCCGACTTCTGCTTTTCGATGGGTTCGAGCACGTCGAAGAGGCGGGCGGTGGCAAAGCCCAATGAGGTGGCCGCTTCGCCGGTAGCCCATATGTCCACCAGGCGATGGAGTGCGTCTTCGCGCTGCTGGATTCCCTGCTCGTAGCGGACGGAACCGGGCTTCGCGCCTTCGGCTCCGCGGAAGCGCTGGCGCTGATAGCGAATGACCGGCTCAATGGCCGAGAGCAGCTTGGCGGAGGACATCAGGCCGACGGCCACGCGGGTGCGCTTGAAGACCGCTTCAAGAACGTCGCCGTGGTTGCAGTTGGGAATGATGACGCCGTCCTTGACGGTGTAGCCGCCGATGATGCGGCTGGCCGGAACCTTCATGTTGAAGATGGGGTCGCCGGTTGAAGAAAGCTGATGAACCAGCTTCTTGGTTGGCGTGCCGTGATCGAAGATGCCCTCGTCGGTCTCTTCGAGGATCACCATGCAACTGCCTTTGATGCGCTCGTCGTCGGAGCCGACGGCGGCGGTGACGAAGTTGGCGAAAGCGATGTTGGTGATGAAGCGGCCGCGTTTGTCCACTTGGAGCCAGGGTTCTTCGCCTTCCTTCCACTCGGCCACGCGAACTTTTCCGCTCAGCATACCGGTGTCTACGCCCACGTAGGGGATGGGTTCGGTGAGCACAAAAGCGCCGCGCCAGGGCTTGCGATCTTCTCCGGGCTGCGGTGGGGCGGAGAGGCTCTTATAGCGGTTCACTTGTTCCGGTGTACCGCGCTCGTGAATCGGCGCGAGAGCCAGGAAGCCTGCCAGTGATGCCGTGGCCGCTCCGCCGTCCACCCAGGCCAGTTCAAAGGCCGCCAGAGAGAGCGCCAGATTTTTCGGGCCGGAGATAAAGCCGCCCTCTTCCGGCTCCATGAAGGCGGCGGTGATGCCGGCGCGGTCAAAGGCCTCCATCATGCTAGCCTTGCCGTGGGTCCACTCGTGGGTGTTGCGCTCACCGGCGGCCACCAGTTGGGCCACGGTTCCCCGCGCCACGCCGCGCGCGGACTGCACCAGCATTTGCAGGTCAAAACGGTCGGCAAAGCGCCATTGAATCTGGCGAACCGCGTCGCCGGGGAGTGTGAGCATAGTCTTCGTATCCGGTATCGCAACCGTGGCCATTCTTTTATCCTCGAGCAGCGGTCATATTGTGAACGAGCGGGCGGGCCTTGTGATGTGACCTGAATCACTTTCGAGCGCGGCCACTCTCTGCTTGCACGGTGCTGTTTTCGATCTGATTCCAGTCAGTTTTCTAGGGCGTCGGCTTGGAGAGATGAACAAGCCGATCGAGTTCCTCGCTCTGGGGTGCGGGTTTGAAATCCGGAAACTCCTCGGCCAGATTTTGCATGAGATAACCAAGCCGCAAGTGCTTGGAGAAGACCCGTTTGGTGCGTTCCAGCTCTTCGCTGACCTGAGCCGGCGACAGGTGTGTGGGGTCGGAGTCTTCAAAGCCATAACTGATGGCGTCGGTCAGCGCGTCGGCCTCTTCTTCATGGGCCTTGTCCATACGCTCGTAGAAGCCGTAGAGTTCGGCGGTCTTCCTCACTTCTTCTTGCGGCATTAGAGCGGTGATGCTGGTCTGGCAGGCGGTCTTCCACGCGGAATCCACCATGCGCGCATAAGAGATATTCCACTGAATTGTCCCTTGAAACTGGCTTGGAGGCACGCCGGGATGCTGCTGAAGAGAATGAAAAACGAGGAGATTTTTTTGCAGTGTCGCCGACTCGTCGCGAAAATGGGCGGTGTTGGCGGCAAAGTTGGCGCGGTTTTCCTCAAGTTCATGCTGGAGAGCCTGGCGCGTTTCGCTCACCTCGTTGCAGTGATGCACCCACTCGACCGAGGCTTCCAGACCAAGAGCAATCAACAGGCCGATGGTAATGGTCGCTAGATGGACGAAGAAATCCCGCCAGCCAGCAACAGAATGATGTGGAGGGTGTACGTCGAGCATCGCAAGACTCCTGTGGTTGAAAAGGGTTGAGCCGACACGGCCAGTTTAGTACGGCGGATTCGATTTTGGCCAACCAGAAAATGAGTTTACGATTCCTGTTCTTTCCGGCCAAATCGGAAAAGAGTTGCGGAGAGTTTCCCTACCAGTTAAGATGGGCTGCTCTGAGTGTGATCGGTGTCACTTGCAGTTACGCAATGTAAACCGTATGAAAGATAGTTACCGGAAAAATCCAAACGACCGGAGAAGCCGGTCAAGGAGCAGGATGATGAATTCAGGAATCAAGGCGGCATCGATGATTCTTCTGGCCGCGTCCTTTGCCATGCCTGCGTTGGCGCAGACATCCGGAGAGGCGGTCTACAAGGCCAAGTGCGCGCTGTGCCACGGAGCGGACGGGTTGGCCAATACGCCGGCGGCCAAGAGCATGAAGGTGCTCTCCTTCAAGGACCCGACGATGCTCAAGGCCTCCGATGCCCGTTTTGCTCTCACCACCCGGAATGGAGAAGGCAAGATGCCCGCCTACAACGGCAAGCTGACCGATGCGCAGATCAAGGATGTGATCGCCTACATTCGCACGCTCCAGAAGTGAGGATGGTCATCGCCTGAACTCCGGAGGAATGGATCGGAGTCTTTTATGAAGACTGCTTCCATGATCGTGCGGATGCGGGTTCTGTTTGCGGGCGCGCTGCTGGCCGTCATCGTGCCGGGGATTGCTGCGGCGGAGACGGATTGTCTCTCCTGCCACGGAGACGCGAGTCTACAGGATGCCTCCGGGCACAGTGTCGGCGTGGATGCGCACACCTTTGCAGCGAGCATTCACGGCACGTTGAAGTGCGGCGATTGCCACGCCACCATCAAGGATTATCCTCACCCAGATCAAATTACGCCGGTCAAGTGCGAGAGCTGCCATGCCGATGAGGCGGCGGGGCTGACGGGCAGCGTCCATGCAAACAAGGCCGAGCATCCCTGCACGAGCTGCCACGGCGACGCGCACGCCATCTTTCCCAAGACGGATTCCCGGTCGGCGGTCTATCCGTTGAATATCCCGCGCACCTGCGGCGCCTGTCACGGCAACGCGGCGATGGCCAGGAAACACGGCCTGCCCAATGTCTATCCTCTCTATATCGATTCGATCCACGGCTTTGCGCTCAGCAAAGAGGGGCTGCTGGTGGCGGCCAACTGCCAAAGCTGCCATGGTTCGCATCACATTCTCAGCCATAATGACCCGCAGAGTCCCACCTACAAGGCGAACATCCCCAAGACCTGCGGCAACTGCCATGCGGGAATCACCGCCGAGTATATGGGCGGCGTGCATGGAAAGGCGGTTACGGCGGGCAATCTGAAGGCGCCGGTCTGCACGGATTGCCATACCGCGCACGCGATCCTGCAACCGACAGCGGCTGCATTCCGTATGCAATCGACGCCGATTTGCGGCTCCTGCCACAAGGAAAAGCTGTCTACCTATCGGGATACCTTTCACTCGCAGCTCGGCTCGCTGGGCGGGTACGTGGAGACGGCGCGCTGCTGGGATTGCCACGGTGCGCATGAGGTTTTGCCTGCCTCCGATCCGCGGTCGCCGATCGCCAAAGCAAACCTGGTTACGACCTGCGGCAAATGCCACTCCGGGGCCAACCTGAGCTTTGTGCAGTATCAGCCCCATGCCAATGCGCACAATCGCAAGCTGAATCCAGCCCTCTACTTTGTCCGCTTGTTCATGAATCTGCTGCTGGCCGGAACGCTGGGCTTTTTTGTGATTCACACCATCCTGTGGCTGATCCGTTCACGCTACGACCAGCTCAAGAGAAAGGCCGCGGAAGGAGGGAAAAATGCCTGATCCAGAGCCTTTGATTCATGGTGGCGGCGAAGCGAAGCCTGTGGGCGGACGGTATTTCATGCGCTTCACGCGGGAGCAGAGATACCTCCATGCCGCGCTGTTCAGCAGCTTTCTGGGGCTGGCTGCGACGGGCCTGCCGCTGCGCTTCAGCGAAAGCATCTGGGCGCGCGGCCTGGCCAAAGCCGTGGGCGGCTTTGGTGCGATTCTCTTCTTTCACAAGTTCTGTGCCCTGGTTTTGACCGTGGCATTTTTGATCCACGTGAAGGAGATCGTCACGCGCGGCATCGTTCACCGGGAGAAGGGGATCTTCTGGGGACCGGCCTCGATGGTGGCGAATTGGAAGGATGTGAAAGACCTCTTCGGCCACTTGCGCTGGTTCGTGGGCCTGGGGCCGAGGCCGCAGTTTGACCGTTACGCCTACTGGGAGAAGTTCGATTACTGGGCGGTCTTCTGGGGCATGATCGTGATTGGTTTTTCCGGATATGCCATGTGGTTTGCGCCGTTCTTTGCGCATTTTCTGCCCGGCTGGGCGCTGAACGCGGTGCTGGTGATTCACAGTGAAGAGGGATTGCTGGCAATCCTTTTCATCTTTTCCATTCACTTTGTGAATACCCATCTGCGCCCGGACAGTTTTCCGATGGACCTGGTGATCTTTACCGGCGTGGAGAGCGAGGAAGAGTTCAAGCACAAGCGGCCGGAGGAGTATGCGCGGCTGAAGGCCCAGGGAAAGCTGGAGACGCGGCTGGCGGAGCCGCCGGGAATCTGGCAGATCAATTTTTCGAGGGTGGTTGGCTATTCGGCGATCCTGATCGGCCTGGTGCTGCTGGCGCTGACCTTGAGCGCGTATTTCTGGCGCTGAAGGGCTGGCGAGTCGATTCATCGCAGCTTCACGAATAAATGTAAAAATGAGCGAAACTTCCGGCTGAGAAGCGTGTCTCTACAGGGAACAGGATGCGAAGGGCGGATTTGCTCGCCTTGACAGCGCCAGGGCCGGGATTTAGAGTGCGGGGGCAGTCGAAGGTTTCCCCATCCCCTATGAAAGAAGGAAGAATAGATATGGCTCAGGCCTGGCAGCTTCGCGTTTTTGGAGCGTTTTCCGCAGTATTGATGGCGAGCAGTGCGCTGATGGCGCAAGGCGATCCGTCGGCGATTCAGCAGAGGTTAAACGCGCAGTACAAATTGACGACCGTTACCGCGGATCGCTCGGATATCGTCACCGCCGGAGATGTCGTCGTGATTCACAAGCCAGGACTGCTGATGTATGCAGTGGCATCGCCGATGCCGCCGTCGAATACCTATAAGAACGGGAAGATCGGGCAGGGTTGGGGCGGCTTCGGAAAGGATTTGATGATCGGGATGTCGGCTCCGGGAGGTGCGACCGCAGCCGATTATCCGCATCGTCCCTTTGTGCCCGAAGAGAAGTGTTGGGTTACGGGGATTCAGGTGCAGAAGGATGGGGTGCTCTTTCAGCTTTACAGCGACCCTTATGACAACATCCGCTACTACGCGAATCTGAAGATTCCCTTTCCCGGCAAGAAGGAAGTGCCCTCCGTGGAGGCGGCAATGCAGATGGTGGCTGAAGTGCTGACTGTGGCGTCTGCGGACAATCAGGGCGGCGAGCCTGCTGCTCCAACCGCAGAGGCGCCCGCACCCGCTCCGGCTCCGCCGGCGATGGAAACGATTGCTCCGCCGCCCCCGCCCGCCGATGCTCCACCGCCGACGATCGAGCTGGGGCAGACGAAGGATCAAGTCGTTGCCGCCTTTGGGCAACCGGCGCGGATGGCCAAAGTGGGCGTGAAGGAGATCTTCTATTACAAGGATATGAAGGTCACCTTCACGAGTGGCAAGGTGAGCAACGTGGAGTAGAGCTTTTGCGCGGTCTGACCGGAGCGGCAGAAAAGCCGCATCCGGAGTGGAACGCAGGATCAAGAATATGAAGGGAAATGAGGAGCCGATGATCAATCAACTTCACCGCGGGGCCATTCGCAAGGGTGCCGCAGCAACGATACTAGCCGTGCTTGTCGGGCTGGGAAGCGCGGTCTGCGCAGTATCCCAAAACAAACCTGCTCCGCCGCATCCCAGGCCGGCGCCAGCCGCGCATCCAGCCCCGGCCATGCATCCTTCCGGTGGCGGCGCCTCGCATGGACCAACGACTGGTGGAGCTACCACGCATGGGCCAACAGCTAATGGACCAACTGCTAATGGACCAACTGCCAATGGACCAACTGCCAATAGCGGAGCAACCACGCTCGGGCCAACAACTGGTGGGGCCACCAATAATTTCGGTGGTAGCAGCAACGGGCCAGGCGGGATGGGCGGCAGCAGCAATCTGGGCGGGCTGGACGGGCTGGGCGCGCATGCACCAACTGCTAATGGAACAACTGCCAATAGCGGAGCAACCATGCACGGGCCAACAACTGGCGGGGCCACCAATAATTTCGGTGGTAGCAGCAACGGGCTAGGCGGGATGGGCGGCAGCAGCAATCTGGGCGGGCTGGACGGGCTGGGCGCGCATGCACCAACGACCGGCGGAGCCACAACCGGCGGAACGCATACCACGACCACCGGCGGAATGCACACCACGACCACTGGCGGCGGCACAACCGGCGGAAGGCACACCACGACGACCGGAGGCAGACCCGCTCCGGTAAATGCCACGCCGCTCAATAACCGCCAGAATCTCGCCGGTAGAAGCTCCGCTCCAGGCACGCAATCGACGGCGTTCCACAGCGCTCCTGCACCGCGAGGCAGCAATGAACGCGTAACCCGCAGCGGCAACGCCATCCGCACGCGACCCGATGGCCGAGTGAGCGATGTACATGACACGCGGCGCGGAATGGACGTGCATCACGGACTGAATGGAAATAGCAGGATTTCGGTCGAGCGCCATGACGGCAGCCGCCTGGTTGCAGAGCGCGGTCGTCCGGGATTTGCGCAGCGCGGATATAGCTATCATGGCCACGACTTTGCCCGCCGGGCTTACTTTTACCATGGCCATGAGTACAACCGCTACTATCGCAGCTACGGCTATCATGGGGTCTTTTTGAACATCTACGCTCCCGGATTCTACTATGGCCCCGGATTCTACGGCTGGGCATATTATCCCTGGGCGACGCCGATCACCTTTGGCTGGGGATGGGGCGGGAGTCCGTGGTATGGCTATTATGGCGGCTATTTTGCACCGTATCCGGTCTATCCCAGCGCCGCGTTCTGGCTGACCGACTACTTGATCTCTCAGGATCTGCAGGCCGCGTATGCCGCGCATCAGGAGGCTGGAGAAGCGGACGGCGTTCAGGATGCGGCTGGAGGCCCGCCGGAGCTGGCGCCGGAGGTGAAGCAGGAGATCGCCGACGAGGTGAGGAATGAACTGGCTCTGGAGAACTCCGAGGCGCAGCAGACCGCACAGCATCAGGATGTGGACCCGGCCTCCAGCGGAATTGCGCGCTTGCTGACCGATGGCCATCCTCATGTCTTTGTGGTGGGAAGCGCGCTGGACGTGGTGGACGTCAACGGACAAGAGTGCGGAATCAGCGACGGCGATGCGCTGGCGCTGAGGACTCCGCCCGAGCAGGATGCGACCGCTGCCGATATGGTGGTGCTGGCCAGCAAGGGCGGCCAGGAGTGCGCGAAGAACGACGTGGTCACGGTGCAGTTGACCGACCTGCAAGAGATGCAGAATCAGATGCGGGCGACGATCGACCAGGGACTTCAGGAGCTACAGAGCAAGCAGGGCAAGGACGGATTGCCTCCCGCGCCTCCCGCGGCACAGGCTCCTCCGGCCCAGGCGGATTATGCAGCCATCGCTCCGCCTCCCGACCCGAACGATGCCGCCGATCTTCAGCAACAGGCGCAGCAGGCGAATTTGGCCGAGAAGGATGTGGTTGCCGAAGCCTCGCAGGATGCAGGTGCACCGACGGCAACAGCAGTGGTGGCTCCGTCACTTGCGGCTGCGCCTCCAACCGTGGAACTGGGCCAGACGATCGACCAGGTTCAGGCGGCAATGGGTTCGCCATTGCGTGTGGCTAACCTCGGCCCCAAGGTTATCTATTACTACAACGGCATGAAGGTGATCTTCAAGGACGGCAAGGTCAGCGACGTGCAGTAAACACAGCACCAGAGCGCGGGAGAGAATCTTTGATTCTCTCCCGCTTTATTCGGAGATTTGCGGTCTGTTCAGAAATCAATCCAAGAATACGCATACCTTATAGAACGCGGCGAGGGGCGGCTTCCGGGATGGAGCAGGCTGCGGGCTACTATCGATACAGAGCGGGGCAAGAATGAGACACCCTTTCTGTTTGACAATACACAGGCGGTGCATCCGGCTTCAAGGCTATTCGATGCTTCTCAAAGTAACTCATCACAAACATAGAGCGTATTGTCGTCCTGGTCTCGAAAGACGTGATACCGGGCAGAGCTTTTTGCTATCCACATTTGATAATGACTCAGAGGTTTAGAAACGAACCATGGAGGAAGATTGCCTCCGCATCGCGCTAGAGCATCCTTGTCAGGAACGGCTGGACTCATCAACTGCGCCGCCGTCAGGCCGCTTGTAAAGCTGTTGGAGGAGCGAAGCGCAATGTAGTACTGATACTCGGTGCTCCAGTGTGGAGATTTCCAGTAGTAGCTATGAAGAATCTGTACATCATTTGGTTTGTCGAAGCCGAATATGCGTTTGAAATTACTTTCATCATCTACCCATGTACCACCGCAGCCGCTCAAGGGAAGCATGAATACGACAGCTATCAGGACTTGTCCAATCTTCGTCATGAACATTCCTCATGCCACGTGTTTGTGTTTCCCACACTAGCCGCAAAAAACAAGAACGCGGCGAGGGGCACACATTCGTAATGGCGGATCAAGTGTGGATCCGCCTCTGACATTCATTTGAAGATCAAGCAATCAAGCGGGATTCATCCAACCGCTTCATGCAATTCTATTTGACTCCATCATGTCTTGCTGTTCCTGCCGCTCATCATTTTCTTGCTCTTCCCGTTCATCATCCTCCTGCTGCTGCCGCTCATCGTCCTCTTGCAGTTGACGTTCATCATCTTCTTGCTGCCGTTCATCATTTTCTTGTACTTGCCGTTCATTATCTTCTTCTTGCCGTTCATTATCTTGTTGTACTTGCCGTTGCATCTGGTCCTGCTGCTGCTGTGCTTGTAGCGCTGCTTGCTGTGCTGCTTGTTGCAGCTGATCCGAGATCGCCTGATTCGTGGCTGCGGAATCTATAGTCGGCTGGTCACTGATTGGCGGCGTGGACTCGGAATCTGTAGGGGGCGGATCGCAGATCGGTGGCGTGGCCGCCGAATCTGGAGTTGGCTGATCTGAAGTTGGTCCCGCAGTCGCTTGATCTGGAGTTGGCTGCTCGCTGATCGCTGGCGTGGCCGTCGAATCTGTAGCTGGCTGGTCTGAGGTTGGTCCTGATGCCGGCTGCTCTGAAGTTGGTCCTGAAGTAGCCGAATCTGTAATTGGCTGATCGCAGACTGGTCCCGATGTTACCGGGGCTGGGGCAGGCTGGTCACAGATTGGTGGCGTGTTCGCTTGATCTGTAGCCGGCGCCGGAGCGGGCGCCAATGCTTGCTCCGTGTTATAGGCTGCAAGGAAGTTCTGGTCGCGTGGATCGGCGTTGGCTCCCGTCTTTGTGTACCTAAGAGCATGGTTTTCATTCAGTGCGCCTCCAGCGTTATACGCGGAGTAAGTCTGCTGTGCGATGGTCTGCGCCGTACCACCCTTGTCCGCTTGGTAATCCGATGCTTTTCTGTACTCATCCGCTATGAGCGCAACTCCGGCATTGGCATTGGCTGTCCAGTCGTTCTTGACTGAATCCGTAATCGTGAAGGGCTGGCCATCTGGCCCGGGCAGAGTATTTCCTATCCAGGTCTTGTCGTTAATCTGCATCAAACCATAATCAGTGCTCAGTAATTCTCCCGACGTATTCAGGTTCGGGACAACGGCGTTCACATCGAAGTTCGCAGTCTCTGTGCGAGCAACGGCCAGCACCAAGGCCGTCGGCACACCGTACGAGTTCGCCAGACTAGTTAGATGGTCTCTGATTTCCTGCGTTGTAGGCATGAATTCCTCCTGTCTGAACCGGCGTTCCGCCGGCACATTGAATGCGGCGCCGCAAAGCTCATGAAGGCCTAGGGATTGTTGCTCAACTGCCGCAGCGCCGTAAGCGCAAGGCCGCCCCGGAATGATCCCGCCGATTCATTGACATGGTTCCGAAGATAGAACCACCTGAAAACAGTTGGGACGAGGGCAAGGCGGTATTCCGGAGACGGAGAATTGATAAGCTCCTGCCGCTACGATTGTCAAGGACGAAGTAAGAAAAGTTGTTTACTTTAGCGGAGCAGCCTCAGACCATTCGTTCATGCGGAGTTGAACGGCTCAGGCGGCGAGCGCTTGCAGGCTGGCTACGGCCTTGCAGATGCGCGCGAGGCAGAGGTCGCGGCCGAGGACGACGAGGGTTTCAAAGAGCGGCGGGGCGTTTTTGCGTCCGCAGACGGCGACGCGGATGGGCTGAAAGGCCTGCCCGGCCTTTAGACCCAGATGAGATGCCGCGGCACGAAGGGCCTGGTCGAGGGAATCGTGATCGAAGGCCGTTGCGGCCAGAACTTCCTGCGCGTATTGCAGGACGCGGAGAGCCATCGCCGCATCGCCACCCTTGGGAGGGATCAACTCGGCTGGGTCGTAGGGCGCGAGTTCTTCGACAAAGAAGAAATCGGCGGCGGCAGTAGCTTCACCGAGGAGTTTGATGCGCTCGCGGATGAGCGGAGCGACGGCGAGGATTTTTTCTGGCGAAGTGACAAAGCCGGCCTTGTCGAAGAAGGGCGCGAGCTGGCTGCTGAGATCCACGATGCTGAGAGCGCGGAGATGCTCGGCATTGAGCCAGACGGACTTTGGATCAAAAGGATCATCGTCGGTAAAGTTGATTACCGCGTTGGCGCGGTTGACGTTTTCGAGTGTGAAGGCTGCGCGAATCTCGTCGAGGGACATGAACTCGCGGTCGTCTTTAGGAGACCAGCCGAGGAGGCAGAGGAAGTTGATGAAAGCGCTGGGTAGAAAGCCTGCGTCACGATAAGTCGTCACACTGACGACGGGACCATGCTTGCGCTTGGAGAGCTTGGCGCCATCGGGAGCGACGAGAAGCGGCAGATGCGCGAAGTGGGGTGGCGGCGCGCCGAGGGCCTCGAAGATCAGCAGATGCTTGAAGGTGTTGGTGAGGTGATCCTGACCGCGAATGATATGGGTGATGGCGAGGTCGGCGTCGTCGGCGCAGGAGGCGAGATGATAGGTCGGCATTCCGTCAGAGCGGAGCAGCGCGAAGTCTTCGACCTCGTCGGCTTGCTTGGATTGCTCGCCGTAGACGGCGTCAGTGAAGCTCAAAGTACGTCCCAGGCCGCGGGGAACGCGATAGCGGAGGGCGAAAGGCTCGCCAGAGGCAGCGCGGCGGTCAGAGTCTTCGCGGGAGAGTTCGCGCATACCGGGATTGAAGAGCCAAGCGCCCTGTGCGCCGGACTGGTTGTCGTCGCCGGTGTGCGCGGGGGTGAAGTCGCGATAGGCAAGGCCTTTGGCGAAGATTGCTTCGGCGGCCTGACGATGCAGGGCCAGGCGTTCGGATTGCTTATGCTCCTCGTCCCAGTCCAGACCCAGCCAGCGCAGGCCCTCGAAGATGGATTGGACGCTGGCCTCGGTATTGCGCTCGACATCGGTGTCGTCGAGGCGCAGGACCATCGTGCCGCCGTTGTGGCGGGCATAGAGCCAGTTAAAGATGAAGGTGCGGGCGCTGCCAACGTGGAGGAAGCCGGTGGGCGAGGGGGCAAAACGGACGCGGGGAGTCTTGGCTGAAGCAGGAATCGAATCGGACATCGTACTTCATATGTTAGCAACTGCGACGTTTCCCGCTCTGGCCGCGAAAACAAATGCGCAGCCAGGGGCGCCCAACTTTACCGTACGTTCAGGCCTGGGGTGGGATGGGGGGAACAGGAGGAACGGGCGGCTGCGGCGGATAAGGTGGCTGCCACGCGAGTTGCGGAGCGGGTACGACCTTCCAGTCAGAGAAGGCGAGGACATAGAGCAAAACCAGAGTGCCGAGCGAGGGAATAATGCAGACCAGCGAAAGCCAGGGCGAGAAGCCGGCCTTTTTGAGGATAAACCAGCAGGGAATCATCACAATGGCGATCGCGATGACGATGATGATGGGAATGACCAGCAGCATGGCCATAGCGAAATGCCGGATCATTTCGGGATCGGGCGCATCTTGCAGCAGGAACAACGCGAGAGTTTGCATTCTGGTGGCTCCAAGTATCACAGGACAGTCTGAGACAGGGTAAGGCGAGCGGCAGAAATCCGCAATCAAATTCTCATGCGGGAGGAGTTGCTGGAATTTCCGATCTAAAAGAATGGCGGGGGGCTTGCTTGACCAACTTGACCAACCGGTTGAATGGGCGCAGAATTGGAGTGTTGGAGGATCTTCGATGGCGAGCACGCAATTGAATTTGTACGAAGCCAAGACGCAGCTTTCCAGTCTGGTGGAGCGCGCGGCGAAGGGCGAGGAGTTTGTGATCGCCAAGGCGGGCAAGCCGATGGCGCGTCTGACTCCGATTGCGGCGGAGGAACAGTCTGCGGCGCCGCTGCGGAAGTTTGGTCAGAATTTTTTGGGAATCACATATATCGCCGACGACTTTGACGCTACTCTGCCTGAGGATGTGCTCCAGAATTTTGGGCTATAGAGAATGAAACTGCTGCTGGATACGCATGCATTTCTATGGTGGGACTCAAATGATGCTCGCTTGCCGGAGAACCTCCGCTCGGCAATTGCATCGCCTCGGAACGAGGTTTTTGTCAGCGCAGTTACCGTTTGGGAGATCGCCATTAAACGAGGTTTGGGGAAGTTGATCTTTGGACAGTCCGCTTGCAAGGCCATCAAGGAGTATGGCTTTGTGCCGTTACCCATTACTGTCGAGCAGGCGGAAGTGGCTGGTGGGCTGCCGCAACTGCACCGCGATCCCTTCGACCGGCTACTGGTGTCGCAGGCTCACCTGGAAGGACTGGTGCTTGTTACCGTCGATGAACAGATTCTGCGCTATGCGGTGCCGCACCTCTGAGTCTTGGGTGGCCATGAAAAGATCGAGGCATGGAACTCAAGGCATGACTGACCGTTCATGACCCAACCGGCGTGTTCCACTTATCCACTTCCAAGCCGCAGCTTCCGCAGGTGCCTCCACCCCATAGAAACTGACGGAAGTTACGAGGAATCCGGATCATATTTCGATGGTTGTGGCAGGCCGGACATACGCCCGACCATCCAAAATTGATTCCCCACCGCGTCTTGCAGATGCTGCCGTGGATGGTGAGAATAATCATCCACGTTCCAAGCATGAAGAACACAGCTACGAGAGCCATCAGCCACGCGATCATAGTCTCTCCTACGTGATGTCGTCGGTGTCGTAGACCAGGCCGCCGCGTTTTTTGGGGACGCCGTGGACGGAGCTGAGCAGGTCTTCGACGACGTCTTCAAGCTGCCGCTGGCTTTCAATGACGGCGCTCATGCTTTTCAGCTCCTCCGGCTCAATGACGCGCTCGACGAGGGCAACGGCGTGGCATTGGGCGACGTGGTCGAGGTTGAGGCCTTCGGGCGTCTTGGCTTTGATGCTGACTTGATCGATGCCCAGGCGCATCAGCTCGGCAACGCGGGCGCGCATCTCGCCGGAGATCGGTCCGATCTTGGGCTGGGCGAGAATCAGCGTGGTGTCGATGTTGACGATGCGGTAGCCGGCGTTTTGCAGCTCTTCCTGGGCTTTGCGGAGAAAGATCGCCGAATCGGCATCCTTCCAGAGCGGATCGCCGGGAGGAAAGAAGCTGCCGATGTCGCCGGCGGCGACGGCTCCGAGCAGGGCATCGGTAATGGCGTGCAGCAGCACATCGCCGTCGGAGTGGCCGGCCAGGCCCTCCGGGTGGTCGAGCGTCAGCCCGCCGATGCGCAGCGGCACGCCAGGAGTGAAGACGTGCGAATCATAACCCAATCCGATGCGAATTTCCATGGTTACCGTGCCTGTCCTTCAGAGCTAATCGGCGGCGAGCTCGATTTGATGCATTCACAATTCAGCGGGCGCGCTGGCGGAGATAGAACTCGGCTAACTCCAGGTCGCCCGGCTGAGTAATCTTCAGATTAACCGGAGAGCCGTGCACGACGGCCACCGGATGTCCTGCGCGCTCGACGACCGAGGCCTCGTCCGTGCCTAGAAAACCGTCGGCGAGAGCTTCGGCAAAAGCACTCTGCAAAATGCCGTAGCGGAAGCCCTGCGGGGTCTGCGCCAGGACGACGAACTCGCGGGGAATGGTGGATGTGATCAGCGCGCCGTGCGCGGTCCGTTCGACCTGCTTGATGGTGTCGACGGCGGGCAGGCCAACGATCGCCGCCCCGTGCTGAAGAACGGCATCGATGGTGCGGTCGATGGTGGCTGTGTCGATCAGCGGGCGCACGGCGTCATGCACCAGAACGATGTCATCCGGCTCAGCGGGCAGAGCGGCCAGCGCGTGGGAGACCGACTCCTGGCGGTTGTCGCCGCCTTCAACGACACGGACCCGGTCCGCAAATCCGTACTCGGCGATCTGCGCCTGGACGCGCTCCATCTCCGGCTTGCGCACGGCCACATAGATCGCCGTCAACCGGCTGACCGCGGCAAAGGCGCGCAGCGAATGGATCAGGATGGGAACGCCATCGAGCGCAACAAACTGTTTGGGCTGCGGTCCAGCCATCCGGGTTCCCAATCCCGCAGCGGGAAGAATCGCAAAGACTTGCATATCGGTTGGAGTATAGCATTGCGCGAGGTGGAACTCGCGTGAAAAGGCGGCGGAGAATCGTTTGAGTTAGCCATTGAGTAAGATTCTTCCGGGCGCGAACATTCCCTCTCCGGCGATTGATCGGGCAAGAAAAGAGTGACATTCTTTCCCACCCATTCCGCAGTCTTTCGCTTCATGCCTATTGAAGGCATCGCCTGATGCAGCGACTCCACAAAATGTTGAATGTATCCCGCCGCGGCGATACAAACAAAGACGCCGCAAAGCCTTATCATTCTGGGATGCAGGCCAAGCTGCCACAGATGCTTCCGATCGACACCACGCTGCTGAAGCCGGGACTGCGTCTGGCTGTTGGCCTGTCGGGCGGGGCGGACTCGGTGGCCCTGCTGCGCGCCCTGGCGGATCGAAGCAAGGAGCTGGGTTTGGTGGTCCATGCCGCCCATCTGCATCATGGCTTGCGCGGCGAGGAAGCCGACGGGGATCTGGAGTTTGCGCGCGCGCTGGCGGCGGAGCTGGGATTGCCGTTTCACGAGGCGCGCGTGGATTGCGCCGCAGAAGCAGAGGCGAATCCGGCTGCGGGCAAGCCCTCCGAGACGATTGAAGAGGCTGCGCGGCGGCTGCGTTACGGCTGGTTCCGGCAACTGATGGCCGCAGGCGAGGTGGAGGCGGTGGCGACGGCGCACACCCGCGACGACCAAGCCGAAACCGTGCTGGCAAAATTTCTGCGCGGAGCCTGGACGGAGGGGCTGGCAGGGATTGCGCCCAGCGTCGTATACCCAGAGGGGCGGATTCTAAGGCCGCTGCTCTCGACGACGCGGGCCGAGGTTGAGAGCTATCTGGATGCGCTGCGGCAGGGCTGGTGTGAAGACTCTTCGAACCGCCATCTCACCTACGCCCGCAACCGCATCCGCCACCAGTTGCTGCCCCTGCTGGAGAGCTGGAACCCGCGCCTGCGCGAGCACATGGCGCGGATGGCCGAGCTGGCGCGCGACGAAGAGGCATGGTGGGCCGGTGAGATGGCGCGTCTGGCGCCGCAGATATTGCTGCATGGCCGTCCGGTGCGGGGCGGGGGACGCACCGGCGAGGAGGGCCTAGCGCTCGATGTTGCGCATTTGGCACAGCTTGCTCCCGCTGTGCAGCGGCGGCTGGTGCGCTTCGCCGCGGAGCAGTGTGGCGCGAAGATTGATTTTTCCTCAACCGAGGCGCTGCGTACGCTGGCGCTTTTGGGCCGGGCCGGCCAACGATTGGAGTTGGCCGAGGGGCTGCGCGCTGAACGGACACACCGCGAGTTGCGGCTTTGGCTTGCCGGCGGGGCGCTCGAAGCAGAGAAAGAGACGGCTGCCGGGTATACGGTCACGATTCCCGGCGAAGTGACGGGCTTGGGGATGCGGCTGCGGATCGAGACAGGCTTTTCATCCGCGTCAGAGACTGACAAGACGGAATCTGGCGCTGGCTCTGCAAGCAGAGCGGGCAGCACCGCCATCTTGCGCAACTGGAGGCCCGGCGACCGGGTTCTTCTGCGCCACTCCTCCGGTCCGCGCAAAGTGAAGGAGGTGCTGGAGCGGCTGCGCGTGGCGGGCCTGAGCCGCCGGGTGTGGCCGGTTCTGGAAGTTGACGGACGCATTGTGTGGATGAAGGGTGTGGAGGTGGAGCCGGCGAGGGGAATCCGGATTGAAGAGAAAAGTCTGGAGGCTGGCGGGGCCGGGCCTGCGCAGTCTGCAACCTCCGCTGAAGACTGATTTTTGGCAATTGCATCTCCAGGAACTCTCTTAAAAACCATGCTTTTCCGGGTAGATGCGGCATTTCGTTATGATTGATCGAGTTTGGGAGCAGGCACTTGAAAAAGTATGTAGCGGAATTGCTGGCGGCACAAGGGGTTTCAGTTGGCCGGTGTATCGATCTTCGTCGGGTGCAACTCCTCATGGAACGAATGCATCCTGTTACGACCGGGGCCGGGTTGATCAGGATGGGGGCAGAGGCCGATGGAGGTTACCTTGTGCCCGACGATCTGGAAGGGATCGCCGCCTGTTTTTCACCCGGGGTCGACGTGAAGGCTTCCTTCGAGGAGGCGTTTGTTGCGCGGAAGATACCCTGCTATCTGGCGGACGCCTCCGTTGCCGGAGCGCCGATTGTTGATCCGCTGATTCATTTCGACAAGAAGTTCCTGGGCGTGGTCGATGATGAATTGAGTATTTCGATGGATCGATGGGTGAAGAGGTACGCTCCCCCCACCGGGGATCTGGTTCTGCAGATGGACATCGAAGGAGCCGAATGGCCGGTGCTGCTCAATGTCAGCGAGGAGGTTCTCTTGCGCTTCCGGGTTATCGTATTGGAACTGCACTATTTGGAGCGGCTTATTGACCAGGTAGGATTTGAGTTCCTCTTCGCCACCCTGGATCGGCTGCTACGCCATTATCACGTCGTCCATCTCCACCCCAACAATGTGATCCGGCCGCTGAATGTTGCAGGGCTTTCCATTCCCCGATTGCTTGAAGTGACATTGCTGCGGCGAGATCGGGCACAGCCTACAGGCTATGCGAAGCATTTTCCGCATCCGCTGGACCGAAAAAATGATCCCCTCCGTCCGGATATCGTGTTGCCCGCAGGGTGGTACCGTTCGGCAAATTGAGAACTGCCGGGGTTTATCATCGGGTGCGTATCTGTCTGAATGATTCTCTATCGGCTACGCGATTTTCCCGGCAAAGAGTACAATTTAGTGAACTGTCCTTTTGGACGGCAGAGGATATGTGTCTGCTTTCAGAGCATTCTGTATTTTCTGTGACTTTCAGGAATGTTCTGGCGTCTAAGGGATGAGGCTGGCTGCGCAGTAGAGCTGTTCAGCGGGCCTCTTGGAAGGCCGGAAGAGAGGAATCCTGGTGAATTCGACCGCTAAGACGATCATGGGCTGGGGATTGGCGATAGCTTGTTGCCTGCTGATCTACACCGTCATGACGAAGAACGCAGGCTCGGGCGGTAAGGTCACGGATATTGGCTACTCCGATCTGTTGGACAAGACCGAAGCGGGTCAGGTGTATGACGCTACCATCCAGGGAAATGAAGTACGTGGCCACTTGAAAGGCTCGAAGGATGAGTTCCGCACGACCGTCTATGCCAACACCATCGACACGCTGACCAAGGAGATGCACGCGGCCAAGGTGCGCTTCGATCTGAAGCCTGAGCAGACCAATTTTCCCTTGCAGTTGCTGGTCAACCTGGGACCGTTCGTTTTGCTGATCGCGATCTGGTTCTTCTTCATGCGGCAGATGCAGTCGGGGGGCAACAAGGCGCTGTCCTTCGGCAAGAGCCGCGCGCGCCTGCTCTCGATGCAGCAGAAGAAGATCACCTTCAAGGACGTGGCCGGCGTGGATGAGGCCAAGGAAGAGTTGAAGGAGATTATCGAATACCTGCGCGAGCCGGCAAAGTTTCAAAAACTTGGCGGGCGCATTCCCAAGGGCGTGCTGCTGGTTGGCCCTCCGGGAACCGGCAAGACTTTGCTGGCGCGGGCCGTGGCCGGCGAGGCCAATGTTCCGTTCTTCTCGATCTCTGGCTCGGATTTTGTAGAGATGTTTGTGGGCGTGGGCGCAAGCCGCGTGCGCGACCTCTTCGAACAGGGCAAGAAGAACGCTCCCTGCATCATCTTCATCGATGAGATCGACGCCGTGGGCCGTCATCGCGGCGCTGGCCTGGGCGGTGGACACGACGAGCGCGAGCAGACGTTGAATCAGCTTCTCGTCGAGATGGACGGCTTCGAATCCAACGACGGCGTGATTCTGGTGGCTGCCACCAACCGCCCTGACGTGCTCGATCCGGCGCTGCTACGTCCCGGACGCTTCGACCGCCGCGTGGTGGTGGGATTGCCCGATGTGCGCGGGCGCGAGGAGATTCTCGCGGTTCACGTGAAGAAGGTTCCCGTCTCCGACGACACCAATTTGAATGTGCTGGCTCGCGGAACGCCCGGCTTCAGCGGCGCTGATCTGGCCAACATGGTCAATGAGGCCGCGCTGAGCGCCGCGCGCATGAATCGCAAGCAGGTCGTCATGTACGACTTCGAGCTGGCCAAGGACAAGGTGCTGATGGGCGCCGAGCGCAAGTCGATGCTGCTGACCGAGGAGGAGAAGCGGGTGACCGCCTATCACGAGGCCGGCCATGCGCTGGTTTCATTCTTCCGCGAGCACTCAGACCCCATTCACAAGGTCACCATTATTCCGCGCGGCATGGCTCTGGGCGTGACCATCTTTTTGCCCGGCGACCGGCACAACTACACACGCGAGTATCTGGAGGCCAAACTGGCCATGTCCTACGGCGGACGCGTGGCGGAGGAGATCTTCCTCAACCAGATGTCCACCGGTGCAGGCAGCGATATTGAGGTTGCCACCGATCTGGCCCGGCGCATGGTCTGCGAGTACGGCATGAGCCGCCTCGGTCCGCTTACCTTCGGCAAGAAGGAGGAGCAGATCTTCCTGGGCCGTGAAATCTCTCAGCACAGGGACTTCAGCGAGGAGACGGCGCGGCAGATCGATCTGGAGGTGCGTCGGCTGATCGACGAGGCCTACCAATCGGCCCACACTATCGTGGAGACGAATGCCGAAGCGATGCACCGCATTGCCGCGGCGCTCTTGGAGCGCGAGACCATCGATGCCGATGAGGTGAAGATGCTCATCGATGGCCAGCAACTGCCTCCGATGCGCTCCAATCTGGCTACTCCATCCGATGTTGGCGGTCCCGACGTGCAGCAGGTGCTCAAGCCGGAGAGCCGCAGCGGACCCAGTTACCCGGAGGGTTCGCCCTCACCGGCATAAACCCCTGCGGTGGGGCAGTCGCGGCGTCGCCGCAATGGCAATACAGTGATTCGACTCTGAACCAAAAGGCCACTCCTTGCGGAGTGGCCTTTTGGTCCTGCGATCATCTTGGAATCCCGCGCAAGAGCTTCAGTAGCGACTCTTGCGCGCGGAAGCTTAGGCATTTTCCAGCGGGTGTTCGGCGTAGTGCAGCAGTACGGCGACGGCGCAACTGGTGAGCCGCGTTTCGGCCGAGTCCGCACGGCTGGTGAGAATCGTCGGCACGCGCGCGCCCAGCACGATGCCCGCCAACTGCGCTCCGCCCAGATATTCAAGCTGCTTGGCGAGCATATTGCCGCTCTCCAGATCGGGCACCACCAGAATATCGGCCAGGCCGGTGACCGGCGAGACCAGACCTTTGATCTTGGCCGCCTTCACGCTGACCGCGGTGTCAAAGGCCAGCGGACCATCGAGGATGCCGCCGGTGATCTGTCCGCGATCGGCCATCTTGCAGAGCGCCGCGGCGTCCAGCGTGGACTTGATCTTGGTACTGACCGTCTCGACGGCCGAAAGTAGCGCCACCTTGGGCTCGGGAATACCGAGGGCGTGTGCCAGATCGATCGCATTCTGCACGATATGAATCTTGTCCTCAAGCTCCGGCTCGATGTTGATGGCCGCGTCGGTAATCAGCAAGGTGCGCGCGTAGGCCGGCGTGTCCATCACAAAAACATGGCTGATGCGGCGGTTGGTGCGCAATCCGGTGTCACCCTTCATCGCCACTTTCATCAGCTCGTCGGTGTGCAGGCTGCCCTTCATCATGGCTTGTGCGCCGCCGCCGGCGCGGCACATGGCAACGCCCAACTCGGCGGCCTTGCGCTCGGTATCGGCCTGAAGAATCGGATAGGGGCTGATGTCGACGCCGATCTTGGCGGCCAGCGCCTTCATCTCGCCTTCGTCGCCGATCAGCGTGGGCAGAATCAGCCCTTCCTGCGCGGCTTCGACGGCGCCCTTCAGCGCTACACCGGAGAGCGGCCAGACCACCGCCGTGGTAATCGCCGGCAGCGCCTTGCAACGCTCCAGAAACTTGTGAAAGACGTGAAAGTCGGCGGGATGGCCAACCAGCGGATCGACGGCTACAGCTTCAGCCAGAGGGGCAAGATCACTCATCAGTATTCTCTCCTGGCCTGCGCAGCATCGGCGCGGCAGACCTTATCACTATGATTGTCGGTCAGCGGCGTGAAAGCGCCTGTGCCATCAATCACAAGCCGAAGCGGCGTACCACATTGCGGCATTAATACCATCCGCCGGAGCTGCTGAAAATTGCGCAAAGTTTAACAAACTCCTTTTCGCCCTATCGCTAAAATGTTATGAGCGTTGCCTGCAAAAAGTAACGAATAGCTGCGGGCTTCAATGCGGTAACCAACACACAACAGATGACTTCATTTCAAATAGGCTCGCACCAGGTCGATCAGGTCTTCGGCGAGATCGGGAGCGATCTGCTCCTTGACGCCATCGACCAGATGAAAGCGGATATGGATCTCCAAGACCTCGCCCATCAGGCTGTTGACGCCACCGCGGACGGCGGCCAGCAGCATCAGTTGTCCACCGCATTCCTCGTCAGCCGCAAGCGAGCGCTCGACGGCGTCGAGTTGGCCGCGGAGTTTTTTCAATCGTTGCAGCAATTTCACTTTTTCGCGTTCATGCTGGGACATGGTGCTTCCTTTCCCCTTGTCAATACCCACCCCCAGTATGGTATAAGTTGAATGGGGGTATGGTTCCGCCTCCATTCTATTCCCCATCCACCTGATATGTTCACTTTTGAAAGGCTTTCCTCGTTTGCTCATCTGCCGCCCACGCTCGATCTTTCTTCCGGCTTGCCTTCTGCTCGTCTGCGGCGTGGCGCTCTCGACCGGGTTTGCCGCCGCCCAGGCAGGCGACTCCGGATTGCTCCGGCAACCACAAGCGGAGACGCAAGCTGCCGCGCCCGAAGTTCCTACTTCCTCCGCTGAGATCGCACCGGCCGTGACCGTGCTTCCACATCACGGCAATGACCGCTACTGGCTCTCCGGTCAGGCCAATATCATCTATCAAGGCCGTTTGCCCTTCCACTCGCTCTATCAGGGAACAAACAGCTTTCACAACTCGGCGGAGTACAAGACCTCGCTGCTGGGCACGTTTTACACGGTTCTGCGGCCTACCCATTCGATCCGCTACAACACCGACCTGATTCTCGATCTGGAAAGCTCTGGGGGACGCGGGCTTAGCCAGGCGCTTGGACTAGCCGGCTTTACCAATCTGGACGTGGTGCGCAACCCCAACCTCGGATCCAAGCCCTATCTTGCCCGCTACGGGATTCATCAGGTCATTGGACTGACCGAGGAAACCACCCCGCAGGAGCCTGGATTCTTCGCGCTCGCCCCCAGTGTGCCGGTGCGGCGCATCGAAGTGCGCATCGGCAAGCTAACGCTGCCCGACTTCTTCGACGTGAACAACCCCGGTTCCGACAGCCATTTGCAGTTCATGAACTGGACGGTGGACAACAACGGCGCATGGGATTATGCCGCCGACACGCGCGGTTACACGGTGGGCGGGATGGCCGAGTACGACGACCGGATCTGGAGCATTCGTTACGGCCTCTTCGCGATGCCGGTCGTGGCCAACGGCATTGACATGGACTGGGCCTTCAGCCGCGCTCACGCGCAGGATGGCGAATTCGAGCTGCGCAAGAGCTTTGTGGCACAACGCAAGGGTGTGACGCGCCTGCTCTTCTACGCCAATCGCGCCCACATGGGCACGTATCGCGAGGCTGTCGATGCATTCCTCCAGGGTGCTGACCAGAATCTTTCCGCGCCCAACATTCTGCTGCACGAGCACTATAGCGCGCTCAAGTATGGCTTCGGCTATAACACCGAGCAGGAGCTGACGGAGAATCTGCGCGTCTTTGGCCGCTTTGGATGGAATGAGGGCCAGCATGAGTCCTTCGTCTATACCGAGGTCGATCAGACCGTCGAGGCGGGAGCCGACTACGCCGGAAGCCGCTGGCATCGCCCGGTGGACAAGATCGGTTTGGCCGTGGTTTCAAACGCCATCAAGCGCGATCACCAGGAGTATCTGAAGCTGGGCGGCCTGGGCTTCCTGTTGGGCGACGGCAACCTCAATTATGGCCGCGAGAATATCGTGGAAAGCTACTACAACTGGCACGCCTGGCGGGGATTGTTTTACGCCGTCGATGTGCAGCACATCGACAATCCGGGCTATAACCGCGACCGTGGGCCGGTATGGGTGGGCGCGGTGCGAGCGCACGTGGATTTCTGAGAAGCGGAAGTCAATACTCCTTGCGCTGCACCACGAGCATTGACGCCCACAACAAGAGGACCGTCAACGCCAGAGATCCCAGCACAGGCGCCCACGGCATTGGAGCCGTCATCGGGTAGCAATTCAGGCTCATGCCGCGAAGAGGGCTGATTCGCGCGATCCAATCGAATTTGGCTTGCATAAGAAATACGGCTGTCCAGAAAATGAATGCACCCGTAAACTGCCATATTTCATCGAGCACACAAGCCAACAGCACCGAAAAAGCGTAGATGGCCATGGTGCAGACGATTACCCGCGTCAGATACACAAGGGCCTGCAAGACGCTGGTAGCTTCCGGCCGCAGGTGTAGGATGTACACCGCCATGATGACGACCAGGAGGCAGGTCTGAAGAGCGCCCAGCCCCGCCCGCGCAAAGAGCAGCCGCCGGCGCGAAATTGGGAGCGACAGTGTGAAAAGCATGGAGCCATGAAAGCCCGATGTCGCGCTATACATGGTTTGGCTATTGATGCCGGAGCCGGCAAGGTAAATCGCAGCGAAGATGTAGAGCAGAACCGAACTCAATTGAATCGCCATCCACAGCCGCGCCGCAGGCGCCCCCGGCTGCACCCCGGTGGCGGGAATCCACAAGGGGGTAAGCCAAATAAACAGAATCGTTCCCACCAGAAAAGCAACGCGCCAACGCATTTCCAGCCAAGCCTTGAACCAGAGCATTACTCCCCCCTCACATGATCCAGAAACAGTTCCTTCAGCGTTACTGGGCGCACTTCCACCGAAGTCGGCCCAAGTTTGCGCGCGCGATCCACCAGCGCATCCACATTTCCATGAGTCAGCAGCGATGCCGTGCGCCCGCGCTGGCGCAGATGATCTATGCCCGCAAGATTCGCGAGTTCACTGGGCGGCAGCCCATCGAAGGTCAGCAGGACTCTCCGGTACTGCGATTTCAGATCATCCAGCTCACCGTCGATCACGGCCTGGCCCTCGTCGATAATGCAGACGCGGTCGCAAATCTGCTCCACCTCCGCCAACTGGTGCGACGAGAAGAAGATCGTCGCTTCATCACTGATCGCCAAATCCGCAAGAGCGCGCAGAATATCTTCCGTCATCGCCGGATCAAGCCCGCTCGTAGGCTCGTCCATCATCAGCAACTCCGCGCCGCGCGCCATGGCCAGCAGCAGCATCAGCTGCGTGCGCATTCCCTTGGAGAGCTTGGGCACGGCTTTATTCAGCGGCAAGCGGAAGAGTTCCAGGTATTTCTCCTCCAAATCCCTTCGCCATGCAGGATAGAAAGGGCGTGTAAAGCGAATCATCTGGCCCACGTTCATGAACGGATAGAGTTCCTTGTCTTCGCTGACAAAGCCGATGCGCTGCCGCGCTGCAATCGAAGATGCCTCCGACGCCACCGCTTCGCCGAAGAGGCGAATCTGGCCGGCATCCGGCCGCAGCATTCCCAGCAGCAGCTTCAGCGTGGTTGTCTTCCCCGCGCCGTTGCGGCCCAGAAAGCCGCAGATCGAACCGCGCGGCACGGCCAGATTCAGCGCACGCAGCGCCGGCTTACCGCTGTAACTCTTGGCAAGTCCTCGCGCGTCAATCAAGATGTCGTTCATCTGTGCCTCCGTGTCGCGGCTGCCTTCTGCTGCAAGCGCGAAAGTTCCTCTTCAAAGACCCGGCGCAGCTCCGCTTCCGACAGATCGAGAGCCATGCCCTTCTCCACCGCGCTTCGCAGAAGCTCACCCGCCTTGCGAATCTCAGCGGTCTTTGCGGCAGACGATCGCTGCCCTGCCACAAAGACACCCAATCCATGCCGCACCTCGACGATGCCTTCGCCTTCCAATTCGCGATAGGCCCTGGCCACGGTATTGGGATTCATGGTCAGTTCTTCCGCCACGCTGCGGATCGTAGGCAACTGCTCGCCCGCCCGGATTGCGCCGGTCTCGACGGCGTGTTTGATCTGCTCCATCAGTTGCAGATAGATCGGAACTCCGGAGGAGAAATTGATGCGCAGATTCATCGATGTGTCTACTTTACTAATACACTAGACATATTGTCAAGAACAATAATTCGCGCATGCCTGGCGCGAAACTCCGCCTACTTTCCTGGCACAGCGGGCTGGGATTGCGTTTTCTGGTCGGGCGGCAGGGCAACGATTACTTCGTTGGGCCTGGCGTAGTGGAGTTTGTCGCGAGCGACGACGCCAATGGCGTCGGGATTGGTCTTGAGCCGGTCGATGCGGTCGCGCAGGCGGGCATTCTCCAGATTCAGATCGTCGATCTGCTTGCGCAATTGCTGATCCTCGATGCGTTTCTGCCGCCAGGCCAGCAGGCCGTTCTTGCCGGTGACGCCGTGCCAGACGAGCAAGAGGGCCAGCGCCACGGCGACAACCGAGGCGGCAGGACGCCAGATGCGGCGTGTCCAGTCCAGCGCGCGGACAGGAATGGGAACCGGCTCCGTGCCGGTTGCTGCGAGTTTGCTCCCTGCCTGTGCGTTCTTTTCCTGCATCGATCCTCTATCCGTTTGAATCATCGTTACTCAGGCGAGCACAAAGGCCTGCGCAGCTTTTTGCAACGACTCGGAATCGTGCTCGCTGCGCGCTTCCGTATAGGCTCGCACCACCGGCTCGGTTCCGGAGAGCCGGTAGCAGACCCAGGAGCCATCTTCCAAAATCAATTTCATCCCGTCGGTGCGCACCACCTGCGCAACCTTGCGTCCGCTCAGATCGGCGGGATCGGCCTTCAACTTCTCAGTGAACGCGGCCATGCCTGCCGGGGTCAAGCGCAAGTTGGCGCGAATGGGATAAAAGGAACCAACCTTGTCAAACAGCTCTTTGAGCTGGGCGCCCAGGCTGCGGCCACGCTTGGCGACCATCTCAGCAACCAAGAGGCCCGCCAGCACACCGTCTTTCTCCGGCACATGGCCGCGGATGGTCAGTCCCGCCGACTCCTCACCGCCGATGGCGATCTTGTCCTGATTGATCAACTCGCCAATATACTTGAATCCCACCGGCGTCTCGTAGAGCGGAACCTTGTGGAAGTCCGCGAGGGCGTTGATAAGGTTGGTCGTCGCCACGCTTTTGGCCACGCCGTTGCGCCAGCCGCGCGTCTCTACCAGATAATCGAAGAGCAGCGCGATGATGTAATTCGGTTGAATGAAAGTGCCATCCGCGTCGACGATACCGAAGCGGTCCGCATCGCCGTCGGTGGCAATGCCCAGAGCCGCGCCGGTCTCTTTCATCTTCGCCTTGCAGTCGCCGAGCAAGTGGTCGTCCGGCTCCGGCGCATGGCCGCCAAAGAGCACGTCGCGGTAATCGTGAACCGTTTCGACGGCCACGCCCGCTGCGCGCAAAATCTCCGAGCTGTAGCCGCGTCCCGCGCCCCAGAAGGGATCGTAGACAATCTTGATGCCGGAGGCGGCGATGGCCTTGAGATCGACCAATTCGGCGAGGCGCTTCAGGAAGGAGGGCTTGACGTCTGCGGTTTCAAAGCCGTCCGCGGGAGGATTTGCCTGGGGAATCGCAGCGCCGCTGGCTTGCAGGGCCTTCACCGCCGCCTCGATCTGTTTGGTCACTTCAGGCAGCGCGGGAGCGCCGTCGTGCGTGGAAAACTTGATGCCGTTATACTCCGGTGGATTGTGCGAGGCGGTAAAGTTGATGGCGCCGGAGGTCTTCAGCTCACGCACCGCGTAGGCAATCGCCGGTGTCGGTGCGGCTTCGGGAATAATGATCGGCGTAATGCCTGCTCCGGCCAGCACACACGCCGCCGTCTCTACAAAGCTCTCACCCAGAAAGCGCGGATCGCGGCCCACCAGCACACGATGCGGCTCCGGTTGAGTCTTTACGAAAGCGGCAATCCCCGCCACCGCCAGCCGGATATTGGCCACCGTAAACTCGTCGGCCACAATCGCACGCCAGCCCGAAGTGCCAAACCTGATCGCAGTTGTCATTGTTCCACTCCCTGTCTCTAGTGTAATGGCTCGGATTTCAGGCTGCCAAAGGCCCGAATGCGCCGCTTCGAAGTGTGAAATTCATATATAATCCGCCCATGAGCCGAATCTATGCCATCCTGCTTGCGTCGCTGGTTGGATTTGCATTGATGACAGCGGCGGCGATGATTCAATCCCACTCCGCAACCGGAACGGTTCCCGATCTTGTCTGCAACGTGATCTTCTTCCCCGGTAAGGTTCTCGCTTTACCCTTTCACGATCGAGGGGATACAGGTTCCAGTTTTTTTCTTCACGTACGAATTGCTACGACGATTTTTTACGCCGGCGCTGCCTATTTGATGCTGCGCCCCAAGAGGGTATAGGTTCTGCCCCTCAGGCCATGGAAGCGCATGATGCCCGCCACTCCTTCAGCCCGCATCGTTCTGACCACCACAGCCAGTCCGGAGGAGGCTGCGCGGCTGGGCCGCACTCTGGTCGAGGAGCGGCTGGCCGCCTGCGCAACGCTGATTCCCGCCGCGCAATCCATCTACCGCTGGAAGGGCGAGATCGAGTCCGCAAGCGAAACTCTGCTTTTGCTGAAGACTGGAGCGGAGCAACTGGCCGCACTGGAGGCCCGGCTGCATGAGCTGCACAGCTATGAGACGCCGGAGTTTCTGGTTCTTCCGGTTGAAGCCGCCAGCCAGAGTTATCTGGAGTGGCTGCAAGAGAGTTTGCGTTGAAACCGATCCTCCGGATGCGTGGGCAAGAAAAGCTCCTGCAACGGGATTTCGCGGCATTTGCGGTTGTCCATTCGTTCCCGCGCCTATCTTCCCGCTAGAATCAACCCAGTATGCATTCAACTGAACCCAAAAACGACTCCTTCGGCGGCAGCCTCTTTTTGCGTGCCTGTCTGCGGCAGCCTGTGGACCGAACACCAGTCTGGTTTCTGCGCCAGGCCGGCCGTTATATGCAGGAGTACCGCGAGATTCGCAAGCACCACACGCTGGTGGAGATTTGCAAGCAGCCGGAGCTGGCCGCCGAGGTCACCATCACTGCTGCTGAAAAACTCGGCGTCGATGCGGCGATCATCTTCGCCGATCTGCTGCTGCCGCTGGAGCCGATGGGGCTGGACTTTGAGTTTCAGGCCGGTGAGGGTCCGGTGGTGCATCATCCCGTCCGTACCGGAGAAGACGTGCACGCTCTCCGCACCGACCGCGCCAGCGAACTGGCATACGTGGCTCGCGCCATTGAAAAGGTCGCCACGCACTTCCGCAACAGGCTCGGCATCATCGGCTTCTGCGGCGCGCCCTATACGCTGGCCAGCTACATGATCGAGGGCGGAGGCTCGCGCAATTACATTCATACCAAGCAGATGATGTATGGCGACAACTCTGCGTGGCGCAGCCTTTTGGATAAAATTATCGCGGTGCTGACGGAGTATTGCCGCCTGCAAGTCGAGGCTGGTGCGGAGGTGATTCAAATTTTTGACAGTTGGGTTGGCTCGCTCGGCCTGGCCGATTATCGCGAGTACGCCTTCGAGGCCACGCAGCGGCTGATTCGCGCCGTGCAGCAGATGGGCGTGCCGGTGATTTATTTCGGCGTAGAGACGGCGGGGCTGCTCGCGCAGATGGCCGCGACTGGCGCGGATGTGATCGGCCTCGACTGGCGGCAGCCGCTCGATGAAGGCTGGCGGGCCGTCGGTCATTCGCACGCGGTGCAGGGCAACCTCGACCCCATCACGCTCTTTGCACCACAGGAGATCCTGGAGCGGCGCGTTCACGAGATTCTGCGCGCGGCGAATGGACGAGCCGGTCACATCTTCAATCTCGGTCACGGCATTGTTCCTACGACGCCGGTAGAAAATGTGCAGGCCGTGGTGAAGATGGTGCGCGAGTTCAAGCTGGAGGCCACACATGGCTAAACAAGCCGTCCTCCTGCTGGCTCACGGCACGCCTGAGACCGTCGAGCAGATTCCCGAATATCTGCGTAACGTAACTGGTGGCCGTCCGCTGCCGCAGGAGGTCGTCGAAGAGATCGAGCGCCGCTACACGCTGATTGGCCATAGCCCGTTGACGGAAATCACCCTGGAACAGGCGCGGCTGGTTGAGGCCGAATTCGCTGCGACTGGCGAGCGCATTCCAGTCTATGCCGCGATGCGCAACTGGCATCCGTACATCGCCGATGTTGTCGGCCAGATGCGCTCCAATGGCGTAGAAGAGGCCGCTGTCCTCTGCCTTGCGCCGCAGAACTCGCGCACCAGTGTGGGTCTTTATCGCCGCGCTGTGGAGTCTTCTGGCCTGCGCATCGACTTCACCGCAAGCTGGGCCGAGCATCCGCTGCTGATTGAAGCCTTTGCCGAGCGGCTGCGCACGGCCTGGACGAAGCTCAGCGCGGAGACCGGCTCACCAGTTCCGGTTCTCTTCACCGCGCACAGCGTTCCTTTGCGCACCGTGCAAGCCTCTGAAGGCCAGCTCGCCGATCCCTATGCCGACGAGGCCAAGCGCACTGCGGAGCTAGTCGCCGAAGGCCTGCCAGAGATTCCGAAGTGGTTTTTTGCATTCCAGAGCCAGGGAGCCAGCGGCGGGCCGTGGCTCGGACCCACCGTCGAGCAGACGCTCGAATCCATCGCCGCATCGGGCGCGAAGGCCGTTCTTCTTCAGCCCATCGGCTTTCTCTGCGATCATGTGGAGATTCTCTACGACGTGGACATTGCCTTCCGCGAATTTGCCGGGAAGCTGAATCTCCGCCTGGAGCGTCCGGAATCTCTGAACACATCGGCGACGCTGATCAAGGCGATTGCGGAAGTTGCGCGGCAGGGATTGACGCGGCTGGCCTGCGGCGAGTGATCCTCAAAAGAAGAGATATTTTCTCCAGCGGTCATCTCCCCGGCCCAGCATCCGCATGATCTGGCGGCTGGTGTGCAGCGAGAAGGGACGGGGATCGCGCAGCAGCGCCATATCGTCAATCTCGTGCAGCAGGCGGTTGCCTTTGCGGCGATTGCAGCCGTGGCAGCAGGCGACCAGATTCTCCCAGGTGGAGTTGCCACCGCGCGAACGGGGAATGACGTGATCCAGCGTAAGATCGCTGGCGGGAAGCGCCTCGCCGCAGTACTGGCAGGTGTTGCGATCGCGCAGCAGAATGTTTTTACGCGAGAGGGCGCGCGTTTGATAGGGAATGCGGCGATATTCAAGCAGGCGAATGACCGAAGGCATGGCGATGCGGCTGCGCTGGGCATGAAGAGTCAGACCGTGCTCCTCCTCGGTGCGCGCAATGCCCTTGAGCACCAGCACCAGCGCGCGGCGGGCACCGCAGATGTTGATCGGCTCATAGGATGCATTCAGCACCAGCACCGGCATCTGCAGAATATGAGCGGAATGGATGGTGACCTGCTCGCCGGCCAGCGCCGCGGCCCTGGCGATGGACTTCTGCTTGCGCGCGTGAATCATGGCTTTTCCCAGCGACATCCTTTTATCCCTCGTCAAAAAGATGATTGGCCGTGCAATAAAAACCCGTTTGCTTCCTGCCGGTTGATTGCCAGCTTGTGGCCGGTCGAACCGGAATTCTCTCCCGCCGCATCGAAGCTCTGATGAAAGCTCTGGCGTGATTTGTAGATGCGCCCCGCCCTGGCCAGCGTGGCTACCCAAACCGAAGCCGCTCCCGCGTTCATCAGTGCTTGCGAGGCGGCGCGGGCGGTTGCGCCGGTGGTGTAGATGTCGTCGATGAGCAGAATGTGCTTCAAGCTAACTGCGGCAGCGTCGGAGACCGAGAAGGCGCCGCGCAGATTGAGCCTCCGCTGGCGGGGATTCAGGCCAGCCTGGCTCGATGTGGCGCGTAGCCTCATCAGCGTGGTCGAAGCCAGACTGAGCTGCCACTCCGGATGGGTTTTGGCGAGCGATTCAAGTGCAGCGACGGTCAGCGAGCGCGCCTGGTTAAAGCCGCGGGCGGAATACTTGGAGCGGTGCAGAGGCACGGGAACCACCAGCATCTCACCCGGCGCCTCGTTGGCCAGTTGGGCGATGGCCTCGGCCAGCATCCGGCCCAGCCGGCGCGATGCCGCGTGCAGCCGGTCGTATTTGAGAGCGTGGATTGCCGCTTTCATGCGGTCCTGGTAAGGCCCATAGGCCACGGCGCGTTGAAAGGGCGGAGGCGCCAGACGGCAGCTCTTGCAGAGCAGGGAATTCGATGAGCCAGCGCGCGGCGCAAGATCGAGGGCATCGCCGCAGCGGTAACAGAGTTCTCCACCCTGAACGGGAAACTCCGTCCAGCAGGAGTCACAGATGGGCACGGACGAGAGACGCGGCAGAGGATAGCCGCAGAGAACACAGGAGGCAGGAAGAATGGCGCAACTCAATGCGTCCATGTGACTTCGGAGCACGCGGGCCACTGCGCGCCAACGGGAAATTCCCGATGGCGGGACGTCGCTCGTCAGTGAACTGGAGTCCCTGCGGAAGACGCACCTCACTTGGGGCGGAGGGCACGCAAAGCGCTCCACCTTGCCGACAGTATACTCGGAGCGGGCCGCGGATTCCATCGGATTTGCGGAATGCGGGATCAGTGCGCCCACTGGCCGCAATTTCCGGTGTGGTAGCATCCAGGATGCGCGAGTGTCTTTTTTCGCCGTGGAGATGAATCCGCAATGCATTCTGTGACCGGGAATCTGGCGGACTGCTGCGACGCAACGAACGTTTCCGGTCTCAGATCAAAAGAGGGCCTCCGGCGGCTGATTGAACCACTGCTCTGGGGAGTGCTGGGGCTGGCCGCCGCGTTGTGTATGGGCGCCTTTCGCCCGCTTCCGCTCTCGAATGACAGTTGCCAATATCTGAGTGTCGCCGCGAATCTCCGCAGCGGAAGCGGCATCGCCACCGATCTGGTTTACTTCGACGCCGAGCGTTCTCATGGAAGGATTCCTGCTCCCCTCACCACCTTTCCCCCCGGCTATCCGGCAGCGATCACTCTGATCTCCGGCCTCTTCGGCAGCCTGGAAGCAGCCGCCCGCTTTCTCTCCGCAATCTGCTTTGCTGCCACGGCGTCGGTGCTGGCATGGCTGTTGATCGTGTCACGCATCGGCATACTGGCGCGCTGCGGGGCGCTGTTGCTCTTTGTGGCCAATGTCATCAGCCTAGATTTCTCGACCGCTGTGCTGAGCGAATCGATCTTTACGCTGATCTTTTTGGCTGCCATCGCGGCCTTGATGCGGGCGGGCTGGAGCTTTGAGCCTCAGCGCGGCAGTCTGCGCTGGCTCCTGGCGGGAATGGCGCTGGCCGGTCTCTCTTACTGGGTGCGCTACGCGGGTCTCTTCCTGATCGCCGCCGTACTTTTCTACGAATTGTTGCGGATTGCGCTGCTTCGCCCCCGTCCTCGCGCCTTTGAGCTTTGCTCCGCGCTTCTCCCCATCGGATTGGCAGGCGCGCTGATGGCGCGGAATCTGCTGTTGGTGGGCACATGGAAGGGCGGCAACGAGCTTCAAGTTCACCATCCCTTGCGCGGAGTGCTGGCGGATTTTGTGCGCGCCCAGCTTCACCTGCTGCTCGGCGATCACGCCATGCGCATGGGCGTGTGGGAGGCTCTGCTGACGATTGGCTCGCTGGGTCTGGCGGCGTTTCTGGCGCGACAGCTCACGCAATCACGGCTGGGCCTTCGCAGGCAGTACGGCTTCTGGGCCTTTCCATTCATCTGCGCCGCAGTCTATTGCATAGGTCTGTGCTATGCGGGCCTGCACACCGTGATCTCGTTTGGCACCCGGATGTTTTTACCGGTTCTGCCGCTTTATCTGCTCTTCTTCGCACTCGTTCTGCACGTGCTGAATGCCGGTGCAAACTTTCGCTGGGGCAGGCTCTGGCTTCGCAGCGCTCTTCTTGTCTTCGTCATCGGATACATCGGCGTGAATCTGCGCGATCTCTCCGATCCGCGGCCACAGTCGAGACAGGATGAATTGGCCGCAGTCTTTTCTGAACGCACCGCGTCGGGCCAGCGTCTCTCCGATTGGGTGAACGCGCGGATTGCACCGGCGGCGGTGATTGCCGCCCAGGACGGGCAGCAGACCGGTTATCTCCTCCATCGCCGCACCCTGGGACTGGTCGAGGCCGAGTATAGTCCGGTGCGATGGGAGTGCTCGGAGATACGGGCGCAGATGGATCGCTTCGGTGCGCGCGATCTGATCCTGTACCGTCACCCCAATCGCAATTCGCATCTTCTCGATGAATCGCGCTTTGCGGCTGCCGCGGTCACGGGTGCGCCGGGTTGCGGTTTTGCCGTGGCCGCGGAGACGCCAGAGGTACGCATTCTTGAAATCGCCGATGGCTCCAATTGACCCAGCCCCCTTCGCTTCCTACAATCGTAATGCCGGTTCCCATGTCCCTATCCGCACTCATCATCGACGACGAACAATTGGCCCGCGAGGAGCTACAGTATCTGCTCAATGAGGTGGGCGACGTGGAAGTTCTGGCGCAAGGCGCGAATGGCATCGAAGCCGTAGAGCTGATCGAGGAGTACCATCCCGACATGGTTTTTCTGGATGTGCAGATGCCTGGGCTGGATGGTTTTGCGGTGATCGAAAAGCTGATAGCGCGCCGGACGAAGTCGAACGGAAATGGCGCGCCGCAGGCGCCGCTGCCGCAGATCGTCTTTGCCACGGCCTACGACCAGTATGCGGTGCGCGCCTTCGACGTGAACGCGGTGGATTATCTGCTCAAGCCCTTCGACCGCGAGCGCGTCGAGCAGGCCGTCGAGCGGGTGCGGGGGCGGCTGACGGGAGGCTCGCCAGAAAACGCCGCGGCGGCAGTGCCGGAGTCGCAGATCGACGCGCTGCTGAAGCTGCTGAACCGTCCGCACGGCGCGGTGCAGCCGGCCAAGCTGATTGTCCAGGCGCAGAACCGCCTGCTTTTGATCGATCAGGCGGAGATCTGCTACGCGGCCATCGACGAGGGAGTGATTCGCGTGGTGACGCAGAGCTTTGAGGGCAGCTCCAAATGCCGTACTCTTGAGGAGTTGCTGGATCAGCTCGACCCGGCAGTCTTCTGGCGCGCGCATCGCGGCTTTGTGGTGAATATCAATCACATCCGCGAGGTGGTTCCGTGGTTCAAGTCCAGCTACCAACTGCGCATGAACGACAAGAAGCAGACTGAGATTCCAGTCAGCCGCGCACAGACCCGGCGGCTGCGCGAGCTCTTCAATCTGTAATGCGTTATCCCCTGCAGGCGGCGGCGAAGAGGAAGTTTGTCCCGCGCGCGGATTGATCCGGTGCCGGAAGAAGATTTTTTCAATAATTCCATGCCTCCCGCATTGACTCCTCGCGCCGTTGGCGCTACTCTCAAGGCCAGATACCGAATACAGACCGGATTTGGTAGCCTACTCCAACCCGCGGTTTCCACTCACAGCTCAGAGCTTCGGCTCGGTCCTGTGCCGCAGTTGCCAGCCTATCGTTCAATCAATCTGTTTCATGAAGGGTACGGGCTTTAGCTCGTACGTAAAGCCTGCCATATTTTCGTGGGCTTTAGCCCCTGTGTGCGATCCTATAGAACTTCCACACACCTTAACTGCTATCCCCCCTGGAGGCCATCGAAAACATTGAAGATCGCACTGGAGATCACGCCCAACCTGGAGCCCCTCTTCGGGACTCGCGATGAAAACCTCAGGCTGATGGAAGACACGCTCGGCGTACGCATCGATCTGCGCTCCGACGCCGTGCACGTCAGCGGCGCCGATACCGCCGTCGAACGCGTCCGGCAGATATTCTTGGACTTCGAGGCGCTGCGCAAGCAGGGCGTGAACCCGCACAACGGCGAACTGAATGGAATGCTGCGTCTGGTCGTCGCCGATCCCGCCACCACTCTGCGCGGCCTCGCCGACAGCGGCAAGCAGCGCTCCGCCGGCGTCAAACGCACCGTGCAGCCCCGCTCCATCAATCAACGCAAATATGTAGAAGCTATCGAGCAGAACGACATGGTCTTCGGCGTCGGCCCCGCCGGCACCGGCAAGACCTATCTCGCCGTCGCCATGGCCGTGGCCGCGATGAACGCGAAAAAAGTCAGCCGCATCGTGCTCGTGCGTCCGGCGGTCGAGGCCGGCGAGCGCCTCGGCTTCCTTCCCGGCACGTTGCAAGATAAAGTCGATCCCTACCTGCGCCCGCTCTACGACGCTCTCTACGATCTGCTCGATCCCGAAAAAGTCGACAAGATGCTGGAGAAGAATGTCATCGAGGTCGCCCCCCTGGCCTTCATGCGCGGGCGCACGCTCAACGACGCCTTCATCATCATGGACGAGGCGCAGAACACCACCGTCGAGCAGATGAAGATGTTTTTGACGCGCATGGGCAACAACTCCAAGGCCGTCATCACCGGCGACATCACGCAGATCGACCTGCCCAATCCGCGCAAATCCGGCCTGCTTGACGCGATCAATGTTCTCGGCGGCGTCGAGGGCATCCACTTCTGCCACTTCGAGGATTGCGACGTCGTGCGCCACGCGCTGGTGCAAAGAATCGTCCGCGCCTATGAGTCGGTCAAGAGCCAACAGCAGGAGCTGCCACTCGCTCTAGGCGAAGCGATTGAAGTTGGCGCTCCGCCCCGCGAAAACCGCGAACAGGCTCAGCCGTTGCATCCGGCCAAGCCGCAGTAAGGTGGTTAGGAATTGAGCTTGCAGTACTGCACATTATAAGGTACAGTTGTGTTTGATAGGGTGCAGGATGAAAGAGAATCCGCAACCGCAGAAAATCCCGCTAATCTTCTTTCGCCCGGAATCAGGAAATGAGCCGGTGCGGGAGTGGCTTTTGGAGTTGCCAGAGCCCGAACGCCAAGCGATTGGAAAAGATTTGCTGAAGGCGCAATGGCGTTGGCCTGTAGGGATGCCGCTCTGCCGCCCGATGAGCGACGGTCTGTGGGAGATTCGGACTGATCTGCCGACGAAACGTCAGGCGCGGGTTTTGATCTGCCTTTATCGTGGGCATCTGGTGGCACTGCACGGATTCATCAAAAAGACGCGAACAACACCAGATAGCGATCTGGCATTGGCGCGCAAGCGTCAGAGGGAGTTGGAGCGATGAGCAAAAAAAATATGGGTTCGAGCATCGATGATTTTCTCAAGGCCGAGGGAATCTTCGAGGAGGCGCAAGCCGAGGCGATCAAGGAAGTGGTTGCATGGCAGTTAGCCGAAGCGATGAAGAAGCAGAAGATTTCCAAAAACAAGATGGCCACGCTGCTCAAGACCAGTCGCACGCAGGTTGACCGCCTTCTCGATCCGAAGAACGACATTACGCTAGGTAGCTTGCAGCGCGCTGCGGCCATGGTCGGACGGCGGGTTTCGATCGAACTGGTGTAGGGATGGTTGGCGTGCCCCGCTCCTGGAGAAAGTCCCAAGTCACCCTCAACTTGATAAAACGATGTATGAGACCAGGGCCGCCCGCCAATTTCAATGAGGGTTCAGATGGAAATGATAAGCGTAAAGGATTTGGGGGAAATTAGGAAATGGGAAATAGCCTGGGATTCCTGCGTCGGCAGCGCATTCAGTTTTCATTGTTCTCCCAATGGGCGTACAATGAATTTGTCCCGGAATCGAGGAGCGATCCCCATGGCGCAAACCGCAACCGTTGCATCCCCCGCCGAGCGCCGCGCTCGCGCCTCTCGACTGGGCTTTCGCGTCGACGCCGAGACCAAGCGCCTCGTGGAACGGGCCGCGGCTCTCGAACGGCGCAGCCTGACCGATTTCTGCCTCTCCGCACTCACTGAAGCCACCCGCGCCACCATTACCCGCCACGAGAGCCTGGTTCTCAGCAATCACGATCGCGTTGCTTTCTTCGATGCGCTGATTCATCCGCCCAAGCCCAATGCTCGGTTGCGTCGCGCCTTCCGCTCGGCCAGGGAGCGGGTCGTCGCTTGATCTCTGCGCCGGATCACTCCTCTACCGGCTTCTGCCTCTCGACAAAGATCACGACCGGCATGGCTTCCACTGCGGAGTTGACTCTCTCGATCTCTACCTGAAGACCCAGGCCACGCAGGATATGCGCCGCAAGGCCAACGCGGTCTTTGTACTAACTCCACAAGACTCGCCCTGCCGGATCGCCGGCTATTTTACCCTCTGCGCTTATGGTCTTGCGCCCGGAGCGGTTCCTGAAGCGGCGCGGAAGCACATTCCCCGTTACCCGATGGTCAGTGCAACGCTGCTGGGCCGGTTGGCCGTCGCCGCAGAGTTGCAGGGCCAGGGACTGGGCGCGATTCTCTTGGCAAAAGCGCTCGAAAAGGCCTATGAGAGCGCCGCTCAGGTTGGCTCATCGATGGTTGTGGTGGACGCAATCGACGTACGAGCGGCACAATTCTATTCAGCGTGCGGCTTCATCCAACTCGCTGACTCGATGCGCCTGATCCTTCCTATGCGTACCATCGCCGCGATGATTCAACCTTAGCGTAGAATGAGAGTTACCGGTTCCGCATTCGTTGCGCCTCCGAGCAAGATGATCCTGCTTGATCCAGACCTAGAGCCTGACCCCGCGCCGAGTACAACGACGGCGAAGAAGATGGTTGCGTCCGGTCCACTGCGCGCAGAGAAAAGTCTTCGCTTGCCCACGGCGCGCACATTGAGCCGCTTTCTTGACGAGGCACAGGCTGCCGCCCGTCTGCGAGGCGAGGTTACCGTCCTGCTCACCAGCGATGCGGCAATCCGCAAGCTCAATCGCAACTTTCGCGGTAAGGACAAGGCGACCGACGTGCTCTCGTTTCCGGCTGAAGGAATCGGCGCGGAGAAGATTGCCGGCGATCTGGCGATCAGCGTCCCCACCGCGCGCAAGCAGGCCGCAGAGCAGGGCCACTCGCTCTCCACCGAGATCAAGATTCTCATTCTGCATGGGCTGCTGCATCTGGCTGGATATGACCACGAAGCCGATGAGGGCAGGATGGCGCGGCGTGAGCGCCTGCTGCGCGCGCGGCTGGGATTGCCGCAGGGGCTGATTGAGCGGACGGATACGATCAAGGGAGATTGTGCCGCTGGGGCTAAAGCCCGATCGAATTCCGCGGCGTCTTCGGCACGGCTGAAGTCATGCACTGATACAAAGCCAAGCATGAAGAAGCGAGGGGGCAAGCCATGACCCTCACCTTCATCCTGCTGATCCTCACGCTGGCGGCCATCGAGACGCTGGCCTCCTATATCCGGCGCATCTACGCCGAGTTCGGAAAGATTCTCACGCGCGAGGAGCAGGAAAACCTAGACGCCTGGGAGGAACTGGTCGAGCCACAGCTCGGTCTCAGCCGCGAGCACGCAACCATCTGCGCCGCGGTGCTTCAGCAGCTTGCCCTGGGGCTGATCGCGCTCGAATTCGGGGCGGTGCTCTTCGACCGCGCTCCGCATCTGGCGCGGCCCACGCCGGCCGAGATTGCGCAGGCCATCCTCGGCGTGGTCCTGGTCGTCGTCTTCTGCAACCAGCTTCTGCCCACGCTGCTCTTCAACCGCACGCAAGGCCGCTGGGCGAAGTGGCTCATCTGGCCGATTCGTTTTCTTTTATGGCTGATGACTCCGATCACGGTCTTCCTCCGCTTCTTCTTTTCAGTAGCTTCGCTGGCTGAGGAGTCGGCCACCGCAGAAGAGGAGAGCGCCGTCGATGTTGAGGCGCTGCTTGAAGCCGGCGAAGAGGAAGGCATTCTGGAAGAGAGCGACCGGGAGCTGGTCCGCTCCGCCGTCGAGTTCGGCGACAAGCTGGTCCGCGATGTAATGACGCCGCGGCCTGGAGTCTTCGCTGTTCCGGCCACACTCACGCTGGTCGAATTCCTCGAACAACTGCGGGCGCACAACTTCTCCCGCGTGCCCGTCTATCAGGAGACCATCGACAACATCACGGGTATTGCCTTTGCGCACGATCTGCTGCAGATCTCCGACGAGGAGGCCGGCACGCGCACCGTGGCCAGCATCGAGCGCGAGGCGGTCTTTGTTCCGGAGACCAAGCGCGTCTACGAACTGCTGCGCGAGATGCAGCGCGAAAAGCAGCATATGCGCATCGTAATCGATGAATACGGCGGCGTCTCCGGCCTGGTCACTATCGAAGACCTGCTCGAAGAGATCGTCGGTGAGATACGCGACGAGCACGAAGAGGATGTCGCCATCGAGGAGCCGCAGCGCGAGCCGCGTGGAGTCTGGCTGGTTCCAGGCAACTTTCCCGTCGATCAGTTGTCCGGCCTCTTCGGTGAACAGACCGGCTTCAGCGAACTCGACAAAACCTACGAAGCGACTACTCTGGGCGGCTTGGTCAGCGAGATCGAGGGCCGCATTCCCCTTGCCGGAGAGGTCGTTGTTCTGGAAGAGGCCTGCCTGCGCATGGAGATTGTCGCCTCGACCGATCGCCGCGTCGAACGGTTGCGCATCTTTCCCCCACCGACGGGAGATGGAGGGGAATCCTGCATGGAGAAGCCATCATGGCCAGATGAACCAAGCGCGCAGAAAGCCGATGGACCGGCTGGCGTGTAGACCGCGCCGCGACTTTGCCAATTCTCAGCCCAGACCAGCCGAAGTCAAAATAGCCTGCGCGGCCTCCTCCGGGGAGAGCGCATCGACGGCGATCGACAAGTGGGCCATGCGGTAGAGCGGGAGGCGACGCTGGTAGCGGCTGGCGAGGTTGGCCTGGTCGGCAAGGACAGGGCGGCTCTGCTCGCTTCCCTGGCAGCGCTTGAGCGTAGTGGCCAGCTCGACTTCAAGGTGGACAAGCAGCGTCTCTTGATCGGAGAGCAGTAGCGAGCGCGTGGCTTGGTGCTCGATGGCGCCGCCGCCCAGAGCAAGCACCAGCCGGTCGCCAGAGGCCAGCCGCTCAATGGCAGCGCGCTCACGCTCACGGAAGGCGGACTCGCCGTAACGTGCGAAAAGCTCGGCGATGGTCACGCCGGCCTCAGCCTCGATCACATCGTCCACATCGAGAAAGCTCCAGCCCAGGCGGGCGGCAAGCAGCGGACCGACGGTCGATTTGCCCGAGCCCATGAAGCCGGTGAGGACAATGCGGCGCGGCGGAGTAACGCGCGGCTGGGTGCGCTCGGAATCGGCAGTGGCTTGCACAGCCTTAGTGTAACGGCCAGCCTCGGCCTCTCGCATCCGGCAATTACTGAGCTTTGCGAAAGTCGATCTGCTCGCCGTTCAAACGGTATTCGGCTGAGCAAAGATCGCCACCACAAATCATTGCTTCGCCGCCGCAGAGCTGACGGCGCGTGATCAATCCGATCGTACCGCAGCGCGGGCACGACAGGACGGCCACGAAGGGATCTTGCGCGTGGCCCAGCTTGGTTTGGTTTTCCAACACAAAAACCGTACCGGGGTCCATTCTTTCGGGGATCCATGCTTCCAGGAACTGCAAATCGGCTGACATGCTGCCCTCCAACGGTTTGGGGGTCGAGATCCGGCGTGTTTGATCTCTGCCGGCTCTGTTCTGCAACAACCGCAACGCACGAATGGCTACCCAGAGGCGGGGAACCTCCAGACACATTCAGTTTGGAGGCCGCAAGCGCCCAAGTCAACTGCATATCGCTGCGAAGAGTATCCAAACAGGTTCCACCGGCGTGGAAAACCTCTCCCAATTCATTCACTCACTGCGTCTTGGCGTGCGCGGCGGCATAGAGATCGATCGCTTTGTAAGTCTCCATATTGCGCAGGATGCTCTCGACATAACCGCGAGTCTCCGCAAAGGGAATGGATTCGACAAACTCGTCGATGCCCGTGTAAGGCCCAGCGGCCTGCCATTCGAGCACCCGGTCGTCGCCGGCGTCATAGGCGGCCAGTGCGTACTCATTCACTCCTCCGAATTTGTTGAGCGTCTGGCGCAGATAGCGGGTTCCCAGCCGGATATTGGTGGCTGGATCGAAGAGTTGAAAGGTCTGGAAGTGACTGATCCCCTCTTCACGCGCCATCTGTTTGCCCACCGAAGGCAGCATCTGCATCAAGCCGTAAGCGTTTGCGGGAGAGACGGCCGAGGGGTTGAACTCCGATTCCTGGCGTATCAGCGAGGCCACCAGATAGGGATCGAGATGATTCTTGGCCGACTCGGCTTGGATCGTATCCCAGTAAGGCTTGGGAAAGAGAATATGCCAGTAGGTCAACGGGATCGAAGGGAGCGACGCTGTGGCAGCCGATGGCAGAGCGCGCTTGACGGCGCGCAGAGCGCGGAAGTTTTCTCCATAGGAGGCGTAGATCTCGGCCTCGGCCAGCGTGCTCCACGAGGCGGAATCGGGATCGGCGGCAATCTCCTGCGCAATGTAATCGTTCAGGCCGGCATTGGCCAGCAGGCGCGCCCGGGCCAGATGCGGGCTGTCGGCGGGAAAACTCTCCTTGAGCGGCGGAACCGGCGGCGCCTGGAATGCATCCAGTTGCGGCTGGGGTGCGGGCTTGGCATTGCCCAGAGCGGCCAGCCGCTGACGCGCCATCTGCGCATAGAAAAAGTGCTGATAGGCGCGAATGATCGCTGAATAGTTGGCCGCGGCCTGGGCCGGCTTGTGCTCCTGCGTCTCGTAGAGGCGTCCGCGCCAGTAGAGAGCGCTGACTGTCTCCTGAGCCGTTGGATAGCGCCGGATCTGCTCGTCGAAAAGTCGCGCTGCATCGGCGTACTGCCCTTGCCGGTAACTCAGCCAGCCAGCCTTCCAATGTGCTGCTGAAGCATTCTTGCTGGCAGGAAAGTGTGCGGCCAGATAGCTGTAGTACTCCACCGCGGTCGCAAACTCGCGCCGCAGCATGAAGGTGTTGCCGGTGTCGAAGAGCGCCTCGGCCAGCCATGTGCTCTGCGGAAACCGCGACTCCATCTCCGTCACGATGCGCCTCTGTTCGGCCAGATCTTCGCGGTTCCTGGCCAATTCCATCAACAGATAAAGCCGCCGCGCGCCGCTCTCATCCGGAGTGTTGGCCAGGGCGCTGGCTTCCGTCACTGTCAGGCGCTTCAGCTTCAGATCGCAGGCCGCCGCCGCCACGGCAAAACTGTTGCGGCTTCCGGTATCGAGATTCGATCTCCGGAGCAGCGCCCGGAACTGCTCGCCCGCCTCCTGATAGCGGCCGGCATTCCAATAGGCATCGCCCAGGCTGCGCAACTCCGCCGTCGTCAGGCTCGTCTCTGCGCCCATCTCCGTCAGCTTTGCCCGCGCAATCTCCGCTTCGGGAGTGAGCGGATAAGTCAGCAGCAATCGCTTGTAGACGCCTTCGGCCCTCTGCGTCTGCTTCCCGGCAGAGGCCGCATCGCCCTGTGCTAGCAGGAAGCCCGAACGCGACGCGGCGGCGCTTCCTGCCGCGGCGGCCAGCACGCGCTCGGCGCCCGCCACATCCTTCAACGCCAGCAGCGTCTCCGCCTCCAGTTCCGGAGCTTCGACATCGAAGGTACTCTCCGGATAGCGCTGCGCAAAGCCGCGCAAGAGCATCTCCGCCGCGGCGTCTTCGCCGGCTTCGTGATGAGCGCGCGCCGCCAGGAAATCATCGTAGTCGGCCAACTCCTCGCCATTCTTCCGAGCCTGTCGCAGCGCTTCAACCGCCTCGCTGTAGCGCTTGTCCAGCAGGTACGCATGGCCCAGCGCCAGATACGCCGCCGCCGCCGCATCGCCGGTGTGATTGCGGGCGTAGCTAGTCACGCCGGCATACGCCGCCGGGGTGCGCATCGTCGCCAGTTGCTGCGCCATCGGCCGCAACTCGCTGGAGGCTTGAAAGGCCAGCTTGATGCGCGCCGTCCTCGCCCGCCGCGCCGCACGCGTCGCCGTGCTGACCGGTCGTTTAGCCCGTTTGCCGGTTTTCGCAGCCGGCTTGGCTGCCTTGTCGCCTGCCGCATTCGACGGCTTCGCAGGTGTCGTCTCCGCCGCAGCGGCTGGTGCGGGTTGCTGCGCTGGTGCGGCGCTCTTCGTCTCCGCAGAAGCCGGTGGGGCTGCCGGTTCAGAGGCAGTTTGCCCCGCCAGTGGCATCCAGGCAAAAACGTAGAACAGAACCGCCAGACCATACCCGGCCAGCCGCAGATGGGAAGAAGGGGGAGATGAAAGCCTCATCTCTCCACTTTAAGCTGAATTTCCACGGCGCGCTTTCTGCCGGAACCACCGCCGTTACCGCATTCTCCGCGATGCGAGACCCGTCAATCCTATTCCGGCAGTTCAAGAGCCGCGCGCCCGGTTTGGTCCACCGCCCTGTCGTCCGGTACACTCGTCTATTACGGGTCTGATTGCTGGCATGGTGCTGTCCGCACCGGTCCAGCGGATTTCTCGAATCCAACACCCATGCCAACCATCCAATCGAATGCAGGAGAACTCGAACCGCATCCTGACGTAGCCCTCGTAGAGAGAGTGCGCGGCGGGGATGTGTCGGCCTACGATTCGCTGGTTCGCAAGTATGAACGCCAGCTCTTTCGCATCGCCCAGCACATCACCCAGAACCGCGAGGATGCCGAGGACGTCATGCAGGACGCCTTTTTGAAGGCGTACGAAAAGCTGGAACAGTTTCAAGGCAATTCAAAGTTTTACACCTGGCTGGTGAGGATTGCGGTCAATGAGAGCCTGATGCGGCTGCGCAAGCGGCGCTCCGGAAAGATGGTCTCGATCGACGAGGACATCGAAACCGAAGAGGGAAGCGTGCCCCGCGATCTGGCCGATTGGGCGCCCGATCCGGAGCAGAATTACAATCAGGCCGAGTTGGCCGAGATTCTACGCAAGACCATTCAGGGGCTGCCGCAGGGGTTTCGTATCGTGTTTGTGCTGCGCGACGTGGAAGGACTTTCTACCGAGGAAACCGCGGAGACGCTGGGCCTTACCATTCCTGCCGTCAAATCCCGCCTCTTGCGCGCACGGCTGCAACTGCGCGAGCGCCTCAGCCGCTACTTCCACAGAAAATCGGCAAGTAAAGAAACGAGGGCTGGAAAGTGACCTGCAAAGAGTTTCTTGCCCAGCTCGACGACTTGATCGACGGCAACGTAAGCACGGAGTTGCGCGCCGAATTGCAAACACACATCGGCAAATGCGGCCACTGCGAGGTCATTCTCAACACCACCCGCAAGACCATCGAAATCTACCGCTCCCACGAGATCTACGATCTGCCCGCCGGCCTGAGCGAACGCCTCCACGCCGCCATCATGGCTCGCTGCAAAAAGGGCTGCTGAGCACCTGCGGTGCGATTGCGAGCGAATAGCGAGTGGCTAGCCCCACCAGAGGGGGATGGTTTACCCTCAGAGTCGGTATGAAACTTCAGCGCACATTCCTCCTGCCCGCACTGGCCGCGGCCTTTGCCGCTGCGGCTTACGCCCAAACCACCGCCGCTCCCGCTGCGCAAGAGCTGCCTGACGCTCCGGCAGCCACCGCCGCCGCCATGACTCTGCCCAACGGCCCCACCGTGGTCATGGATACCTCGATGGGACGCATCACCTGCCAGTTCTTTCAGCGTCAGGCTCCCAAAGCCGTGGCCAATTTTATCGGCCTGGCCGAGGGCACGAAGGACTGGACCGACCCTGCGACCAACAAGCTGCAACACCATAAGCCGTATTACGACAACACCACTTTTCATCGCGTGATTCCTGAGTTCATGATTCAGGGCGGTGACCCCACCGGCACTGGCATGGGCAATCCCGGCTACGCCTTCGACGATGAGTTCGACCCCAATCTGAACTTCGATGTACCGGGACGGCTGGCGATGGCCAACTCAGGCCCCAACACCAACGGCAGCCAGTTCTTCATCACTGAAGATGCCCAGCCTTCGCTCAATCAGCAGTACACCCTCTTCGGCCAGTGCGACGACTCCAGCGTCCTGGTCGTCAAGACCATCGCTCGCGTGCAGACCGGCCCCAACGACAAGCCTGTCACTCCGGTTGTTCTGAAGAAAGTGACCATCGTCCGTGAGGGCCAGCCGCTGCCGCCCGTGCCAGGAGCCGCTGCGATCGCGGTCGAACGGCCTAAATTCATCAACATCTCGGCGGCTGTTGCGCAGGGCTTCCTTGACAAAAAAACACACCCCGAATATCCGATGAAGGCGCTGCAAGCCAGACTCTCTGGAACGGTTGTGCTGGAGGCAGTTATCGGCACCGAAGGCCAGGTCCAGGATCTGAAAGTCATCTCCGGCCCAGCTCTGCTTCAACAGGCCACGCTAGATGCCGTCAAGAACTGGCACTACCGTCCGTATCTGCTCCAGGGAAAGCCGATTGAAGTTCACACAACCATTAACGTCATCTTTTCATTACCGGATTTCTAACCCAGTCAAACGAGGGAAATTATGTCACTCACCACAGGCACTTACGCCCACTTCACCACCACCGAAGGCAAGATCACAGTCAAGCTCTTCGAGCAGGACGCGCCCATCACCGTCAAGAACTTCATCGAGCTGGCCGAGGGATCGAAGGAGTGGACCCATCCCAGCACGCACAAGAAGTCCACCGACAAGCTCTTCCACGGCACCATCTTCCATCGCGTGATTCCCGACTTCATGATTCAGGGCGGCGACCCGACCGGCACAGGCATGGGCGGACCCGGCTATCGCTTTCAGGATGAGACCAAAGGCTCGCCGCACAAATTCGACAAGCCGGGCAAGCTGGCCATGGCCAACAGCGGACCCGGAACCAACGGCTGCCAGTTCTTCATCACCGTCGCCCCCACGCCCTGGCTCACCGGCAACCACACCATCTTCGGCGAAGTTGTCGAGGGCTATGAGATCGCGGAGAAGATCTCCAAAGTCCCACGCGCCGCTCAGGACAAGCCCAAGACGCCGGTCGTGCTGGAGTCGGTCGTCATCGAGCGCGTCGGCTAGGCATCGCAGATCAACACATGAGCGCCGAATCTCCACGCGGCAGAAGATTCGGCGCTCGCCCGCGGTCGAGGAGCTCAGATGGCAGGAAATCTCGCAGCCCGATTCCTCCGCGCATTTGTCATGCGACAAGTCACTCTGGCTTTTCTTCTGCTCTACGTGAGCGCGGCCATTGCGCAAAACGGCAAGCCCGCCGCAGCGACAGATACGAAGCACGCGCCATCAGCGAAAGCTACCGTATCCGCGCTGCTGTTGAGCGACATTCACTTCGAACCCTTCTGGGATCCGGACAAAGTTCCGCAACTGGCCGCAGCGCCGGCGAGTGAGTGGAAGGCTATTCTCGCCGCGCCGCCCTCGCACGACCAGGCGCAGCGCTTTGCCGCCTTGCAGCAGAGCTGCCACGTGCGCGGCGCCGACACCTCTTTTCCGCTCTTCGACTCCAGCTTGAAGGCAATGCGCAGCCACTCCGCCAGTCTCCGGTTTGCCGCGGTCAGCGGCGATCTTCTCTCGCATGAGTTTTCCTGCAAATACAAAGCGCTCTTTTCCCAATCCACGGCGGAAGATTACAGAGCATTTGCCGAAAAGACAATCAACTACGTCATCGATGCGTTCTACGGCGCCTTCCCCGGCCTTCCCGTTTACATCGCACTGGGCAACAACGACTCCGACTGCGGCGACTACCAGATCGACGCCAACAGCGAGTTTCTCTCCAGGGTTGGCAGCGAGGTCACGAAGAACTTTCCCGCTGCTGAGCAAGCCGGCACACGCGCCAGCTTTTCCGAGGGCGGCTATTATGGCGTCTCTCTGCCCGCGCCTTTGCGGAATGCGCGCCTGCTGGTTCTCAACGATATTTTCATGTCGAAGAATTACTCGACCTGCACGGGCAAGCCGGACCTGCGGGAATCAGAGGCGCAGCTTGTCTGGCTTCACCAACAGCTTGCCGAAGCTCGCGTCAACAAGCAGAGGGTTTGGGTGATGGGTCACATTCCGCCGGGAGTCGATCTTTACTCCTCAGCCAAAAAAATGGCCACGCTGTGCATTGGCGGAGACCCATCGATGTTTCTCTCCTCGGAGAAGCTGGCGGATCTGCTCGCGGAATACGGCGACGTGGTGCAGTTGGCGATCTTTGCTCACACGCACATGGACGAGTTGCGAATTCTGAAGACGGGGAAAAACAGATACGCTGCCAAAGCCGGCGTGAAAGAATTGAAGACCGTACCTGATTTCGATAACTACATGGCAGACAATCCCGCATCGGATGTTGCGGTCAAGATGCTCCCGTCCATCTCGCCGATCAATGGCAACAAGCCTTCCTTCACCATCGCGCGGATCAATCCCGCTACCGCTGCGCTGGCCGATTATCAGGTGATCGCCGCCTCCAACTCGAGCGGCGTCGATGTCGCGTGGACCGAAGAGTACGACTTTGCGCGCAGCTACCACGAGGCGGAGTTTACTTCGGCAACCGTCGCTCAGATTGTCGATCGCTTCGCCGCCGACCCCAACGCAAGCACGCAGGCCAGCCAGGAGTATATCCGCAACTTCTCCGCAGGCAATCCCTCGCCCCTGCTTCGTCTCTTCTGGCCACAGTATGTATGCGTTCTCTCCCATGACTCCGCGCAGGAGTTCAAAGCCTGCGTCTGTCCGGCCGCGCAATGAAAATCCTGCAAGCAGCTCAATCTCCGGTCCCAGCCGCTAACTCTGATGCGGACAGCTTTTGCTGTTGAGGCATCCGTCGGCTACGCGGAGACGCTCGACGGGCCGGCCGGCGACAAGATGTTCGGCTACGATCTCCGCCGCGTCGCTGGGCTGGACATTGCCGTACCAGACGGCCTCCGGATAAACCACGACCATGGGGCCGTGCTCGCACTGATCCAGGCAGCCGGATTTGTTGATGCGGACCTTGCCGCCGAGACCGGCGGCTTTGGCGCACTGTTGCAGTTCGGCGTGCAGTTGGCTGGTTCCGTCGCGTGTGCAGGATGGACGTGGAGCGCCTTCCGGGCGCGCGTTGCAGCAGACAAAGACATGGCGCTCAAATGCGGGCAAGTTAGCAAGCGCTCCGTTCGATGTTTTTCCGCTTCGCTCATTCTTCAACAAGATGAATATGCAAATGCGGCATACTTAACAGTGCATTTCTGAAGATCCATGCGGGAGTTGTAGCTCCCGCATGGACAGGAGCAATGATTCAGAGAATATCACCGATCGGTGTCACTGTGGCTCCAAATATAACAGGGTTGCCGATGGGTGAGGACGATGTTGATGTCAGCGCGCCCTGGTCGCTGAATTTCTGGTCATTCGACCAGCCGCCGGATGCGCTTGCCTTGAAGAATGGCCAGAAACCGGCCTTCGCGGCAGTCTTGAACTGCTGCTGCTCTGTCGTGGTCAGTAGTGCATCCGAAGTGGTCGTGATCGTAATGCCATCCACAACAAACAGAGCACTGATTGCGCGCAGCATATTGCCGCTTGGTCCGAAAGTATCGTTCCAGGTCGGCGGGTTATGGTTCCAGACGGTATTGTCGTTGTGCTGGTAGGCGAGATTCAGCGCGGCGGAGCTGTACCAGGGCTTATATCCAGACAGAATCGGATCGCTGCTGGTGCTAGACAGCGGCCCTAACGGGAAGGTGACGAAGCGCTCGAAACTGGCATCAATGACCAGCTTGGAGGTTGCAAGTTTTGTTGCCATGCTGCTGTAATCCGCGCTGCCCGAGGCCGAGAAAAAGTCAAAGGAGCCGCCGATATTGCCTTTGGCCCAACTCCGGGATGTATCCGACGATTCACTTCCGCTGTCCATATGCACGCTCTTGGAACTTGCTGCAGACAGGGCATTCTGAAGCATGGCGATGGTCGCGTTGTAGGCTTTCAAGCCGTCGCCGCCGCCATCTGCTCTCGTCCACATCTCTACCGCCACCGGAACAGTGCCTTGAGAAAGCTGTTGATAGGCGGTGCATGCAGCTGTGACCTTGCCTGGAGGCAAATGCCGGCCAGCCCATGCCTTGAAGATTTCGTAATACGATCTTTCATCCGTGTCGGGGACCTGTGCAAGGTAAGTTACCCAAGCCGAATAATAGTCGCCCAGGATGTTTTGAAAGTTTGAGATGTCTGGCGTCACCAGGTTATTGATGACCGCGCCATAATCTGTCGAGAAGGAGTTCCGTTGAGACGGATCAAACAGATTCGTGACGGAAAGCGGCGGCACCGCATCTGCGATGTTCCACAATACTTCAGAGGTGCTTCCCAGCGGTTGCGATCCCTGAACGAGCTGGAATGTGTTCGAGTCCACCTGGCATCCGGCGACGACTGCGTTGTACCATTGCGCGGTTAAATTCTCCATGGCTTCTTGCAGCTTGGACGAAGTATCTGTTGCGTTTGGCATAGTGTTCTCCCTTTGATCTTTCTGGTTGAGGGTGCGTTGATTGGCTGGTCAGTTGTTTTACTCGTGAAAACAACCTTTGACGTCATCCGCGGAACTCCCTCAATCGATGAGGTCGCCGTAGACAAACCCGTGAGGATTCGTAAGTTCAACTGGAACATGAACACCGGGGTGCCATGGACCACGAGTAATAACTCGGAGGCCAGGAGTTAAAACCTGAATAGGATTTAGCATCCTGTTGTTTGGGTAAAGATTTGCTCCGGTTGCACAAACATTTGCATTTGGCATGGTATTCTCCTTTGGATTTTGCTGGTTGATTTGGTGAATTGGTGAACGACGTTTCAGGTCATTCCGGATGAACAAAACAACTCGTGGCGTCCTTAAGCTTGATCGAATAGATCAGGCAGTGATTATTGTTGCCAGACTGCGGATCGGTCTTGACTATGCCCTCCTTGTTGATAAGGCAGGTCGTATTTGCATAACTGAAATTGTCAAATCCTTTCAGCTTCCCGATAAGTTGTTTGATTTTTGCAGAAAGTATTTTCTTGTCACTTGAATATGCGATTCCCGCATTGCACAGGACGGAGACGCCTGAGAGTTCACCATTCACATTGATCTCTTCAGGTTTGTAGTTCTTGCTCTGAGTAGCATCGCCTCCTCGAACCACCAGGATGCCTTGTTTCATCTCGATGCCCGGTTTTACCTTTTGGGCTATCGAGGCTGTTGACATCAACAACAAAACGATGAGTGTTGACCATGCAGTCATTGATCGCATTCTTGAATCCTCCTTGTGGTTGCGGATTGAAGTGGCTTGGTGCCCACCGATCGCGCAACGAGCTTTCGCTATGGGGAATCTTGTGAGTAATGCGATATGCTGTCAAGCCGGAATGCATGGATAAATACTGTATTTGCAATCAATTAGCGCGTTTATTGGTCAGATTTTTGATGCCGGGTTCTTTGTTTCACCAGCAACCGGTGTAAGTTGTGCCGCGCGAGCATACGGTAAATAGTCGACTTGGGCACCTTGCGCTGAAGCCGGCGTTCATACGCCTGATGGATCGCTTCAACCCGCGCCATGACTCCACGTTTTGCACGATAGGCGTAAGGTGCGAGAAATGCCTTTTCATCTTCCCTGCTTAAGTTCTCGCGTCTGCGGCCACCGCGCCCAACTCCCTTCAAACATGAGGTTCCGTCCCTCAGGAAGAGCGATTGGATTCGTCGGACGGAGGCCGGACGCCAACCTATCGAGAGTGCAATCTGATCGGGTGTAAAGCCTTGAGTAATGCGCAGCCACAGGCAGAGCACCCTCTTGAAAAATGGCACACTATCGGCTGACTTCAGGTAAGGTGCAATCACTTCGCGAGCATTCTCAGGGAATGGCCGTGGTTTGCGCATGACCACTTCCAGCCGATCTCAAGAAAAGTTTTTTTTGATTGCAACTCTGAATTCGTGCTTGTCCACGCTGATGAGTTCGCGCTCGCTCGCTTTTCTGAATCAGTGCCGCTGATTTGAACAAGATTGTTTCGCCCCGCTCGCTGCAGAAGCGGCGCAGAAAAAGATGTTATTTCGGTATGAAATCCACGGAAGAATGTGCCCCAGAAGTTACTATAATAACGCTAAAATCGAAATAAATGGTTACTTATGTCTACAACTCTCCCCTGCGATCAATACTTTCGAATCCAATCTCTTGAAAGCATAGTTTCCACATTGCGCAGCGCCGGGCCGGGCCGATCTGCGAAAATGAACCTTGACTATGAGCACTGACAATTTACTTCCGCTGAAAGACGACATGGTGGCCTTTATCGAGGGCCACGGCCTGAAACGACTTCCCGGTTACATCACCGAGGACATTCCCTCCATTGTCTGGGAGAGTTCCGACAACCCCGACGCCTGGAAAGATTTTGTGGAGATGGCCAAGCACGTTGGCGCGCCCTTTGTGACCTTCAGCGAGATGGCGCTGGAGCCGGAGGAGTTGGATGCGCTGATCGAAGAAGCCGGCGAGATGAACTTCCCCGACGAAGAGGCCACCGAGCTGGTGGAGGCGCAATGGTTGCGCAAGTACGCCGGCAAGCTCGGCTACATCCAGTTGGGCTTCGTCTATCAGGGACTGGTCTTTCTGCATGAGACGACCACCGAATGGTATGAGCGCTTTCAGGCGCTGCTGGAAGATATCGAGACCTTTCAGGACATCGTCATCGGCGATCACGATCACGACGACGAAGAGGACGAGTAAGCCCGGTGAGCGTGGCGGGCGCTGAAGACGCCGGCGCTCAAGCGCCGAACGAGCCTCCGTCAGCACCGGCGCCGGTATCTCCGCAATCAGAGAATCGCAATCTTCCTGTTCAACGCTGGAGTTTTGCCGAGCCGCATCAGGAGAAGGCCGCGGCGCTGGCCAAGTCCGCGCGGCTGCCGCTGGTGCTGGCTGAGCTGCTGGCGTCTCGCGGTATCGTTCATTCCGCCGATGCCTTCGCATTTCTGAATCCAGAGATTGCGCACCTTCACGATCCTTTGCTGATGCTGGGCATGAAGGAAGCGGTGGCTCGTGTGGAGCAGGCAATCGCCGCGCGCCAACCGATTCTGCTCTACGGCGATTACGATGTGGACGGAACGACAGCGGTCGTATTGCTCAAGACCGCGATCGAGATGCTGGGGGGAATCGTCCATTTTCATCTGCCGCACCGGCTGCGTGAGGGCTACGGATTGCAATCGAGCGTGCTGGAGGCTGCGCACGCCGACGGCATTCGCCTCGTGATAACTGTGGATACCGGCATGAGAGCCTTTGCCGAAGCGGAGACTGCGCAACGGCTGGGACTGGATCTCATCATCACCGACCACCATCTGCTGGAGGCGGGCGAAGCGGTGCCGCAGGCGCTGGCCATTCTGAATCCCAACCAGCCCGCCTGCGCTTACCCTGAAAAATTTCTCTGCGGCGCGGCGATTGCGATGAAGCTGGCGCTGGCGCTGCTGGAGCGGCGCGATCCGGCCCGCACCCGCGAAAAGACTTTGCCCAGCTTCTTGAAGATGGCCGCCATCGCCACCATCGCCGATGCGGTGCCATTGAAAGGCGAGAACCGCGTCATCGCCGCCATGGGTCTGCGGGAGCTGCGCCATCCGGCTGGCGCGGGATTGCGCGCGCTCTTTGCGGCGGCTGCGCTCGATCCGGCGGCCAAAGCGATTACCAGCTTTGACATCGCATTTCGTCTGGCTCCGCGCATCAATGCCGCCGGCCGCATGGACGTGGCATCCGATGTGGTCGAACTGTTCACCACCCGCAGTTCCGCCCGCGCTGCGGAGCTGGCCGCCAAACTGGAAGCAATGAACCGCGAGCGCCGTGAGACCGAGGCTGCCGCGCTCTCTGCCATTGAAGCCCGTCTGGCTGCGGACGTTGAATTGACCGCCGACCGTCTGCTGGTGATCGAGGGCAACGGCTGGCATCGCGGCGTCATCGGCATTCTCGCTTCGCGCGTCGTCGAGCGCACCGCCAAGCCGGCAATTATCGTCAGCATCGAGGACGGCATCGCCCACGGCTCCGGGCGCTCGGTGGATGGCTTTCAACTGCTCGACGCCATCGAGAGCTGCGCCGATCTCTTCACTCGCTTCGGCGGCCATGCCTTTGCGGTGGGATTTGCGTTGCCAGCAGAGAGGCTGCCGGAGTTGAAGCACCGCCTGCGCCTCTACGCCGGGAAGTACCTGGCCGGACGGCAGGCTGAACATCTGCTGCGCATTCATGCCGAGCTGCCACTGGATCGCATCACCTCCGTGCTGGTCGGCTGGCTGCGCAAGCTGGAACCCTTCGGCCACGGCAATCCCGAACCGCTCTTCGTCGCCCGCGGCGTGCGGCTGCTCTCGCCGCCCCGCATCATGAAGGAGCGCCACTTGAGATTGCAACTGGCGCAGGACTCCGTGCAACCCCGGCCTCTGCCCGGCTCCAGCGGCGCCCTGCGCGCCGTCGGCTGGAATCTGGCCACCCGCGCCGCATCTCTCGGCCTCGCCCAGGGAAGCCTCATTGACCTCGCCTACCGCATCCGCGAGAACCAGCACGCGGAGTACAGCGGAGTGGAAGCCGAAATCGTTGGCATCGAAGTGGCTTGAGGAGGGCCACTCTTTGCGGAGGTTTTGAGGCCGACGGCGTTTCGCGCGCTGCGGTTGCTTACTATTTCACCAGCATTTGATAAATTACGATGTATAGATCATAAAAAATGAGTGTTAGTCACTCATATTCCCACAATAGCGCTTGACAGCATTCACGGAGTTCGCCTATTGTTAGCAATTGAAGGGTGAGAGTGCCAGCGCTGTGCTGGCTGAAGTGCTTACCCAGGGTTCCCCGCTCTGGTGTTGAGAGCAGTAACCTGCAGATCCCACAATCTTTATCACTGAAATCACCAAATCTCACGGCGGGGTTCAACCCTGTCCGCCTGTGAAGGAGAAACGAAGCAATGGCAGCAACCTCGTTTACACCGCTTCATGACCGCATCCTCGTCCGCCGTTTGGAAGAGGGCGAAACCATCCGTGGGGGCATCATCATCCCCGATAGCGCCAAGGAAAAGCCCCAGGAGGGCGAAGTGATCGCCGTCGGCAAGGGCAAGTCGAACGACGAAGGCAAAACCTTCCCCCTCGATGTGAAGGCGGGCGACAAGATTCTCTTCGGCAAGTACTCCGGCACCGAGATCAAGATCGACGGCGAAGAGTTCCTCATCATGCGCGAAGAAGAAGTTCTCGGAATCGTGAAGAAGTAGCTGCACAGGGGTCAGGGATCAGGGGTCAGGCAGGATTGCCCGGCGTCTTTTGCCCCGCAGAAGCATCGATCTCTCCCCTTGAGAAGACATTGAATCGGCATCTGGGTTACTGGACCGGGGACACTGATCCCTGATCCCTGACCCCTGAACCCTTATCAAGGAGAATTACAGCAATGGCAAAGCAGATTTTGCACGGTGAAGAATCCCGTCAGGCGATCTTGCGCGGCGTGAATACGCTGGCGGACGCGGTGAAGGCGACGCTCGGCCCCAAAGGCCGTAATGTTGTGATCGAGAAGAAGTTCGGTTCGCCGACCATTACCAAAGACGGCGTAACGGTGGCCAAAGAAATCGACCTCAAGGACCCGCTAGAGAATGTGGGCGCGCAACTGGTGCGTGAGGTTGCCTCGAAGACTTCGGATGTGGCCGGCGACGGCACCACGACTGCAACGGTTTTGGCGCAGTCGATCTTCCGCGAGGGCGTGAAGACAGTGGCCGCGGGCGCGAACCCGACGGCTCTGAAGCGTGGCATCGACAAGGCTGTGGCCACGATCATCGGCACACGCGACAAGGACGGTAAGTGGACCGACGGCGGCGCGCTGGGCAAGCTCTCGAAGCCGGTGAACGAGGGTTCGGTTGCCCAAGTGGGCGCGATCTCGGCCAATGGCGACCAGGAGATCGGCGACATTATCGCTGAAGCGGTGAAGGTTGTCGGCAAGGACGGCGTCATCACCATCGAAGAGTCGAAGACGATGCACACTGGCTTGGAGACTGTGGACGGAATGCAGTTTGACCGCGGCTACCTCAGCCCCTACTTCGTCACCGATGCCGAGCGCCTGGAAGCGATTCTGGACGAGCCTTACATCCTGATCTACGAGAAGAAGATCTCGGCGATGAAGGATCTTTTGCCCCTGCTGGAGCAGGTGGCGCGCGGCGGCAAGCCGTTGCTGATTATTGCCGAGGACATCGAAGGCGAAGCGCTCGCGACCCTGGTGGTGAACAAGCTGCGTGGCACGCTGAATGTGGCAGCCGTCAAGGCTCCGGGCTTTGGCGACCGTCGCAAGGCGATTCTGGGCGATATTGCCATCCTGACCGGCGGCAAGGCCATCACCGAGGATCTGGGCATCAAGCTGGAAGGCGTGAAGCTCGAAGATCTGGGCAAGGCCAAGCGCGTCACCATCGACAAGGACAACACGACGATTGTGGACGGCGGCGGCAAGGCCTCTGAGATTGAAGGCCGGGTCAAGGAGATTCGCGCGCAGATCGAGAAGACCACCTCGGACTACGACAAGGAGAAGCTCCAGGAGCGGCTGGCGAAGCTCGTCGGCGGCGTGGCCATCATCAAAGTGGGCGCAGCCACCGAGACCGAGCTGAAGGAGAAGAAGGCTCGCGTCGAGGATGCGTTGCACGCAACCCGCGCGGCAGTCGAGGAAGGCATCGTCCCCGGCGGCGGCGTAGCTCTGGTTCGCGCCATTCCTGCGGTTGACCATCTCATCAAGACTCTCGAAGGCGACGAGAAGATCGGCGCACAGATTGTTCGCCGCTCGCTGGAAGAGCCTCTGCGCCAGATCGTCGCCAATGCCGGCGAAGAGGGCGCGGTGGTGGTGGCCAAGGTGCTCGAATCCAAGGAAGCGCACTTCGGCTACAACGCGGCAACTTCGGTCTTCGAGGATCTGGTCAAGGCCGGCGTCATCGACCCAACCAAGGTCACGCGGACAGCGCTGCAAAACGCGGCTTCGATCGCCGGACTGCTGCTCACCACAGAAGCCCTGGTTGTCGAGATTCCGGAGCCCAAAGCTGCCCCGGCACCCGGCGGCCACGGCGGCGGCATGGACGGAATGTATTGAGGATCACCCCAGCGATATTGACACGTCGCTGGGGATCCCGAGCACCTGCGGTGCGGCAGCCGCGCATTCGGCGCATAAGCAAAGGCCCTCAGCTTCGGCTGGGGGCCGTTGTTTGGGGCTTGTCTATTTTTTTGAGGTATTGATTTCGGTGGCTACCTTCAACATCTGATCCCGCATAGCGTCGTAATCGAAGACTCCATCAATGAATCCATGAAGAGCTTGAGTTTCACCTTTTTCGGAATCGCTGAAAGTGTCGATGGAGAAGCGGCGCTCGCCCAGTTTCTTCGCCTTAAAAAATGCCTGATCAACATCAAGGCTTTCCAACTCAATCCGGTAATTTTTTTTCTCGTCTCCCATATCGATCATGGCGGCCAAATATACATTGTGCGGCGTCAAAGGTTCAAAGGGATAAAGAAAAATTGCGTAGCCTGAATTCAGCTTCACTTTCTGGATTGGAAAGACATGCAGCTTGGTAAAGTACTGATCTGACGAAGTCTTGTGTAACTTGATCAAGCGGGCAATTTGCTCGTCACGCTGGGCTTTATCGCCTTTCTCGGCATAGATACGCGTAAGTATCGCCAATGCATGCCAGTCGGCCGGATTTGAATCCACGATCGGTTTGATCAGCGTCAGTGCAAAATCGTCTTCGCCGGTTTCAATGGCCGAGGTCGCCGTAACTTGTGCCACATAGTCGCCCAGTCGCGTGCCGGATTTCAGTGCGGGTAGCAGCTTTTTCCCTGTGGCCACAACATCGGCATCAAGCCCTTGTTTTCCAGCTTCTTGCAGTTTGTCAAAAAGAGCGCGATTTTCTGAATTCAACTCAGCCAGCGGATCACTCGATTTCTGCGCCTGATCGTTGCTGGCTGGAGCATCTTGTTGCGCGGACAAATACCCAGTTGCGGCCAGAGGAAAAAAGACGCTGGCAATACTCACATAAAGAAAGAAAATTCTTTTAATTTGCATGATTTACCTTATACGTTAGCGCTGATGAAAATGCAAAAATCAAAAAATTCCCGGCTTCGGTTAGTGACATTTTACGTCTTTTTTTGGTATTTATGGTATACTATTAGTTAGTGAGGTTTTACCATGAATACCGTATCCGCTACAAATATCCTGATTGCGGATCGAATCTGGATTGCGACGGCACGTCTCCATCAGCAGCTACCGTTGCGCTCTGACTTTCAAAAAGCCGAAATTCTGGAGACGATGGAAGCAGAAGGGTTGGCGGAAGGAATCGAGCGCGGCACTCTCAATGCGCATCTCGATCAGCATTGCGTAGCCAATGTACCGCCTTCATCTGGAAAATACCGGATGCTTTACGAGACATCTCCCGGCAATCTTCGTCTCTTCCGGCCAGGAGATTTGACCCATCCAGCCCGTATCCAGAAGCGCAAGCCCTCCAAATCCATGCCCAAACGCGAGGAGATTCCCCAGCATTATTGGTATGTACTGGATTGGTATGAAACCTGGTGCAAGGAAACCAAAGCAAATACAGAAATCAACTGGGAAGACGACCCGCTGATTCGCCTGATCGGCTCGGGCAAGCATATCTGGGCCGATGAGCATGCCGACGAATACGTCGAGAACTTGCGCCGGGAAGAACCCGCATGAGCCGGATGAATCGGATTTTCTTCGACACCAACATCTTCATTTATATCTTTGAGGGGCTGGAACCGAACCGAAGCCGAATGCTCGAAATCCGGCGACGCATGCTGGAACGCGGTGACCGAATCGTAACATCGGCCATGACGCTCGGCGAACTTCTGGTAAAGCCAACCAAGCTAGGGCAGGTATCTCTGATCGAACAGTACGACCGGGCCATCAGGGCCACTGCGGAGGTAATTAGCTTTGACGCTCAGGTTGCATGGCGATTCGCCAGTCTGCGCGCCACACACAATCTTCGCTGCGCGGATGCAATTCAGTTGGCCTGCGCAGCAAATGCAGGAGTCGACCTATTCATGACCAATGATCAGCAGTTACACAAACTCGATGTTCCTGGCATAGGCTTTATCGCGCCTCTGGAAAAAATACCGCTTTAAGCGCGAGCGCACGCGCCTTCGGCGCATCAACAAAGGCCCTCAGCTTCGGCTGGGGGCCTTTTGTTATGCGTGATCGCTGCGAAGAGCGCGGTGGACACACCTCAGCCGCATATCTGCGCGATGGATCGTCAGAGCCCTGTGGAAAGCCGGTGACCGAACTAGGAACTCAGCACAGCCACGCTCGCCGCGGCCATCGAGGCCGGAACCGTGGCAGCTTGCGTCCGCAACGGGCGCAGCCAACCAGCGGAGAGCCACGAACGCGGAATCGAAAACTCCGACCAGCCGCAATCCAGACAAACAAGAATATCCGGCGCAGGCGTCATCGGCGGATGACTCAAGGTGCGATGACAGTTGCGATAGAGCCGGATCTCAGCCGGAACGACGGACAAGGATGCAGATTGACACTTCGGGCAGATCATGACAACACCTCTGGGACAAAAGGGCAACAGGAAACGCAAACAATACAAACATTGAAGAAAGTCAACTGTAACCTTCTCTGGCAAGAAATTTCAAGGATTTTTCTATTAAATTCAGCAACTAAGCCAAAACGTATCAATCTTCTAAAAAATAGTTTTTGTGGCATGAAAAATGTTTTAATCTTACGCGATTGCCTGCATACTCTATGTCCGCCGACAAAGCGGCGCTGAGCGGTCGATTCTCAACGCCGCTGCGCCGCCTTTTGCCAGCAATCCGTCAATGGTTGGCCTTGCTCCATGCGATGCGGAGTCCTGTGCGGATGTTGAAGGGCAGGCTGGGATAGCCGAGGGGAGCGATGTGCCGGTTATCTGTCAGGTTTTCCGCCTGGCCGTAGACGCTGAGCCATGAGAACAAGTTGTAGCTTGCATCCAAGTCGAGCTTGGCGTAGCCCCAGTCGAGGTTGCGGTTGGGCAAGAGCAACGAGTTGCCGTAGTTGGCATCCAAAAGGTAAGTAGAGTCGTCGCTGCGGCTGGCGAAGGCCGAGGAGAAGACGCCGGTTATCTTTTTTGCGGAGTAGCTGGCGGTGAAAAAGCCCGTATGCGGCGCACGGCGGAAGGGACGAGCGCCAACCAGCGGAGTATAGGCTCCGATAGCAATGCAACCCGGCGTGCCGACGGTGCAGCCGTAGGGGTAGGTCGGTGGATTGCCGCCCAGCAACGCCACGTTGTCGCTGCTGAAGGAGCGCTGCACGACGGCATCGAGATAGGTGTAACCGCCGCGGAAGAAGAGGCTTTTGCCAATGCCGCTTTCGATGGTGGTCTCGATGCCCTGAGCGCGGAAGGACTGGGTGTTGAAGTTCAGGCTGTCATTGGGGTAGTAAGAACCAAGATCTGCTACGGTCAAGCTGGGAAAGAGAGTGAGCAAAAACGGCGCTGGGATCGCCTCGATCTCGCGGCCGAATTCATTGTGAAAGTAAGTGGAGCGGAAGCTCAGCCGTTCGCCAAAGAAGGCTTGCGCCAGACCGCCTTCGTAGCTTCGCGTGGAGGGGGCGACGAGAGGACCAACGTGAAGTTGCTGGGCAATTGTGGGAAGGTCATTATAGAGCGAACCGAGCTGATCGGTGATTTTTGGCTCGCGTACGCCCTCGCCGTAGTTGAAGAGGATGCGGGTTCCATTGAAGATGCCCAGGCGCGGGCGGACAACATAGTAGGAGACTCCGGCACGCGGCGAGGTCTCGGTTCCAAAGAGCGAATTGCGCTCCAGGCTTCCCCCCAGTGTATAGAAAAATCTACCTTTGAAATCGCCATGAACGCTGGCCAGATAATCGTAGTTGGTGCGTTCCTTCGCCTCAGCAAATCCGGTATTTTGCATTCCTCTTTCATCTTCATAGTGAAAGCCGATGAGCGCGGTCAAGTGCGGCGTAAAGCGATAATCGCCCTGATAGGCAATCTGATCGCGATTGTTGACGTATTGGGCTAAGAACAGCGGCCCCCCGAAATCCAGAATCGCCTGCCCGGTGACGGCGTAGCCATTGGCTCCGGTGATTGTCACCTGATTGCCGAGATAGTCGCCATCAGCGTCTTGATTGCCTTGATCCGACCATTGGTTGTACTGCTCGCGCTTGCGCGTAGCGCCGTAGCGCAGCAGATTGTGAAAGGAGGCAGTGGTCTGGTTGTCGATGGAGGCGCTGATGAAGAGATCCTGATCCTTCTCAGTGGCGTCGTCGGCGACGTGATAGAAATCCCAGGCGTTTGGCTCGCCGCTGGCGTCCACGCCGTAGTGGAGCGTGCCGCGCAGTTGCGTATTGCCGCTGAGCTGGTAGCCGAAATTGGCAGCCGTGGTGGCAACATGGAATTCGTCGTTGGGCAGATCGTTGGCCGTTTGCAGCCAACTGAAGGCGCCCAGGTAGTCCAGCTTCCGGTGCGCACCGGCTATCTCCAACTCTTCGCGCGAGGTAAAGAGATTGCCGGCATCGCCTTGAAAGAGAATCGACGGATAGCTGGTGGTTCCGCGCGGTGTGGTCAGGCTCACCACGCCGCTGCCCGCTCCCGTGCCGTAGAGACTGGAGTCGGGGCCGCGATAGACCTCGGCGCGTTCGACTGCCGTCGTCGAAAGCGGACCAAGATCAAAGCCGTTGCCCAGATCGCCAGCGTCCACGCCATCGAGCAGAATTTTGTTGGCATCGGAGTTGCCGCCGCGAATGAAGAGCGAGGTCTGCGCGCCGAGTTGGCCGGTTTGCACCACCTCAGTTCCCGGCATCAGGCGCATGGCGCTGGTCAGATCGTCGCGCAGGGCTAAATCGACCGGTCCGAGAACGCTGGTGGCCTCGCTGGTCTGCGGCTGCGGCGTGGGCGTTCCGGTAGCCGTGACCACAATCGACTCGCGCACCCACTGCGGCTCCAGCACAAGATCGCGCTCCATCGAGTCGAGCCGACCGGCGTAGAAGCTGGGCGTCTCCAACTGGCGAAAGCTGGGGGCTGAAACCACGAGGAAAAAGCGGCCCTCGACGCCGGTGAGAATCTGAAAGCTGCCATCGGCGGTGGAAACCGCAGAGCCAACAGCGTTGCCGCCGCTGATCAAAACCACTTTCGCGCCGACGATCTTGGCGCCGGAGGCATCGGTGACAATGCCGCGGATGGAGGCGGCTGTGCAGGTTGAAACGGCGACAACCGGAAGTAGAAAGGCGAGAACGCGGGACAAAGCACGCGTCAGCATGGGACGAGAGAAAAACCGCGCAAAAACAGACATGAAACTCCTTCGTTCCCCTCGGAACGCAAGCGGGTTGGGGCGCGAGGACCGGTCTCCTGACTTGCGCCTTCCAGCCACCTTCCCACAGACGCAGGGCGTCATGCAGTGGTTCACGAGGGAGTTCCGCGCTTGGCGTAACTTCCTGACTGGTTTCCTGAGCGGACCGGTCGATCGGCCCAAAGTACAGGTGCGCTTACAGTTGCGGGGCAGTGGCGGAGTTTCACCGCCTTCCCGAACATCCTGGCGATTGCCGTGGTGAAGTGTGCTGCGCCATGAAGGAGCAGACATGATGGCATGGAACAGGTTTCCACGCCATGAACATTCTATCGTCCAGAAGGGGGCGGATGTCAAAGCCGCCTGGTCGTCGGCAAGGTGCTGGCGCTAGGCTGTATTGCAACTCCAATCGAAGCAAGCGGGGAGTACGAAAGGGAAGATGGTGACCCCGGGAAGACTCGAACTTCCGACACGCAGTTTAGGAAACTGCTGCTCTATCCACCTGAGCTACGGGGCCACTTGTTATAAATCATTGTTAATAAATGATTTATAGTGATCTCTCAAACCATCATCGGATCGGTGATTCTTGTTAGTGACCAATTTAGTGATCAGTTCTTTTTCGCACCGAGTCGACTTCTCGCCCTTCTTCTTCGCCGAACGATTGGTCACCGAAACAGGCACGAGCCGATCTACCGCCGCGCGGTTATGCAGCGGCGCGAGATGTGCGTATCGCATGGTCATCTGAATGCTGCTGTGTCCCATCAGTTCGCCCACGGTGCGGAGATCGACTCCTGCCATAACCAGCCTACTTGCAAACGTATGCCGGTTGCAATGCCAGGAGTAGTCTTTGATCTTGGCTTCGGCCAGCGCATCATTGAATTAGCGCCGATAGTTGTGCTGCGGGTCTCCGCCATCCCGGAAGACATACACCAGCTCTGAGCGCCCTGTCTCATTGGATCTCTGGCCGGTCTTGAAAATATCCTGGGCCTGCTTCTGCGTCTGGAGCGTCTGAAGGGCGACGGCGTTGAGTGGGATATGCCGCTAGAATACACGCAGTTCATGGATTATCAAAGAACTGTTTTGTGGCTCCTCCGGTGAGATTCGAACCATGTCCTTCGGTTGACAGCAAGACATCTGCTCTGCTGAGTCGTGCCCATTATTTCTCTACCTTAAATGTTTACTGAGTTGTATTCGATGGAACAAACGGTAGAGTATGCAAACGAAAACTGGAAAGCTCCAGCGATCACCGGACGAATAACGGGGAAGATCAGGAGTCTTTATAGCAAATGAGAAACTTTCAGAAGTCTTATTTTCAATACTTACACATCAGTCGGAACAAGAAAACAGAGAATAAATGAATCCTTTACGCAGAATTCGCAATAGGCGAGTAAGTTCCATGACAAATACTACCCCATCAAGAGACTCTCCAGCTTAATACACCGGCAGATGCGGAAGCCATAGTGCGCTTTCGAGACGAATCGAAATGGGCATTCACGATGGTTTGAGCGCTGACGCAATGCGTTGCGTAGTACACCACGGGGAAGGATAAGGTTGAGGTTTCGATGAATACCGGCTCATTTCCCTCCGACGCGCATCTCGCTGTTTCTCTCCAACCCGAATGGCAACTACAGATAAACAGATGGCGCGAGTTGCTCGCAAGTTGCCTTTACAAACCCAACGGAAAGCGGATTCACGATTTACGCAGTTTTACGTTGCGCCTTAGCGTATCGCTGGAGTATTGGCTTCTGATGCATCTGCCAGATCCGGTTGCAACACGCGCATACAGGCGCTGGAACAACGAGGGAAAAAGGCTACAGCAAGCTCTGCGGCCGGTTCGCGACGCGGACGTGTACTTGACCCGGCTCGCCTGTCTCCGCGCCAAACTCGGGGAAAGCCCCGGTTACGAATCAAAGCTCAGCCCCCAGTGTTTGCGCGAGATTGACGATCTTGTAATCCGATTGAAGCGGCGGCGCCGGAGCGAAATCGATAAACTGGCAGCTGTTATCGAAGCTCGCAGTGAACGTCTGAACCGGCGAAGTAAGGAGATGGAAGTTGCGCTTGCACCAATGATGGCATCGATGTCTGGCTCCACTGCGCAAGCGGCGTTGCGGAAATTTGCTGCGCTGGCTGATGAATTCACAGGCCTCGACAGCTCCAACCTTCACACCTATCGCAAGCGTCTTAGGCCGGTGCTCTGTCTAGCCGAGATGTCTGCCTCTTTCGATCCGCTGGCCGGACGAATGGCCGTCGCATTCAGGCGGATTCATCTGGCCATCGGAGAGTGGCACGATTGGCAGACGCTTGCCAAGGAGGCTAGCTGTGTCTTTCCCGGCAGCGGCAAGCAGGACGGTCTGGTTCCCGTGCTGGAGTCTTTTGCCGAGAAGTCTCTACGAAAAGCCCTCGTTTTTTGCAGCGCCACAAAGCGATCTTTAGTAGGCGCCGGCTCGGATCGGTCTTCTCGCCAGCTTAACCTGATCCTCGCCGATCAAGGTTGCGATCAATGCGACAAACCGTTCCCGTTGGGAATCTCAAACAGACGGGAATTTCCTGAGGAGAATGTTGATCGCACTCTTCCAACGACCAGCCAACATCCAGTTTGATACCACGGCATCAATGTAACTCATAACCACTCAGTGCGGAGATAACCTGTCCAATTTAAGACATGGTTCTCTCATGCGCCGAGGCGGAGCTGTGGCCGACAGTAAATTCTCCTAACAACGCACAATAATCCTAATGAGCAAAGTGCCACTCTCATGCAGCCTTTCTCTTCGTGTTGCGTTCTCTTTGTCTCAATATTCATCTATTAGCAACGAACCAGTAATTAGAAGGTTCCAGTATGGGCAGTGAAGAAGCCCGAGTAAATGCAGAGATTCTGAAACCGGACAACAGGATGATCGCCTTCAACAAGATGAAACTGCATTGTTCTCTCGCGTAGCAACAATTCAAGCTTCTGTGGAAAACGCCTCATGCTAACTGGGGATGGCGAAGCCTTGCGCTCACTAATATCGATCCTCATTGGATCGAGTTTGTTTTTAGCCGTTAACTAAGTGTCAAGCACCGTTCTCTTACTTAACGGCTCTTAGCAAGATCGGCATTCCAGGCGGACCCGAAACGTGAAAGTCAGTCCCGCACTCCACGAAAGCGAAATATTGGTCCCCGAAGTTCCCACCCGGAACTGGTTTGCCGTGTATGTCTGGTCCAATCAGGAGAAAACGATCGATCGTAATCTGCGGATGAGGGGAATCGAGACCTTCTTACCGCTGCATACAGTCCTCAAACGCTGGAAGAATCGCGTTACCGCAAAAGTGGAAATACCGTTGTTTAAGGGCTATGTCTTTGTAAAGATCGCGCGGGCGCAATGTACCAAGGTTCTTGAAGTTTCGCAGGTGCATTCGATCGTGGGCAATGGGCGGGAAGCGCTCGCGCTGCCAGAGACCGACATTGAGACACTCAGGCAGGGGTTGCAGGCGAGGCAGGTAGATCCCTATCCGTACCTGAAGGTGGGAGCCATGGCGCGGATCCACTCAGGACCACTGACGGGAATGAAAGGCGTGGTGGTACGCGTTAATAATCAGCTTCGCGTGGTTCTCAGCATCGATGCGATTGCGAGAAGCATCGCCGTCCACGTGACCGCCGATGAACTCGAAATTTGCGGCCCAGCTTCGCCCTGATAACACTTCGACATCAGCGTTTTTCGAAACAATGAGGCAAGACGATTGGACAATCAGCAGAATGTAAATGAAGACCCGCCAACAATGCGTGGCCCAGCAGCACAGAAAAAGCGTCCTCCACTCAATACATTCGCACAGCGGATTCAGGGCGAATTGTCTCTGCCGGAACTCTGGCAATTGCTGCTCAAGCGCAAATCAACATTTTTCCTATGCTTTGGTGCTGCCACTGTTATTGCACTGGTTACGTCTCTGATTCTGCCGGCAAGGTACGAAGGAGTTGGCCGGCTGACGCTCGATTTCGATTCGAATGCTCTTCAGGATGCATTTGAAAACGCGTCGGGAGGAGGCGACAGCGACAATCCCAAGCTTCAGACCCAGGTAAAGGTCCTTGAGACTGACGCTCTCTCTTGGGAGGTTATAAAGCGTCTTCGCCTTGATCAGCGTCCGGAAGCCGCACACCGGAGGTTTCTCATAGGACCAATTGTGTGCCTTTCCAGTGAAAGCCAGGCGATTGCGACTATCACCCCTGAATGCCGAAATGTGCTGCTGGAGGAGTTCCATCGACGCCTCAAGGTTCAGGCTCTGGCAAGAACGCAAGTCATCGAGATTCGCTATCGCAGCAGATCCAGAGAGTTGGCCGCACAAGTTGTCAACACGATGGCTGAGGCTTATACCGAAACAAGCTTTCAGACCAAATACAACGCTGCACTGCGCGCTTCAAAGTGGGTTTCTGGACAACTCGATGAGGCAAAGAATAACGCTCAGAAAGCTGAGGAAAACTTCATTGCCTATCAAAAGCAGACTGGGATTATTGGCACAGATGAGAATCACAATGTTCTCATCGAGAGACTGAATGCGATCAACCAGCAGCTCGTCGTTGCCGAAGCGGCACGGATTGTCCGCGAGGCGCGCTACCGGGTTTCATTGGATGGCGATCCGGAGGCGCTGGTTGAGATAACCCCAGGAAGCCCGCTCCAGGTCTTGCACGCAGAGCAGGTTGCGATCGAGAATCAGTATGTCCAGTTGGCCGCCAAGTATGGCGAGGCCTATCCCCGCGTCCAGGAGTCGAAGGCACAGTTGGACGAGGCCACCGCTGCGTTAAATTCTGAGATCGCTCGAAGCAGAGACAAAATCAAGAGCGAGTATGAAGCAGCTCTGAAAAGCGAGACGCTGCTTCGCAAGGATTTCGAAGAGCAGAAGCAACAGGCATACGATACCAGCGAGGCTACAGTACAGGTAGCCCTGCTCAAGCGGGACGTAGATGCGAGCCGCGATCTGTACGAGCAACTCGTGAAGCAGTTGAATGAAGCAGGGGTGCTGGCTGGACTCCGGTCGACAAATGTAACCATCATCGATCCGGCCAGCATTCCGGTAGAGCCGGTAGAACCACATCTTGGAAGGAATATTGCATTTGGCATGATTGCCGGGGCGTTGCTTGGCGTGGCATTTTGTTTCCTGCAGGAAAACATCGACACCAAGATCCTCTCACCAAATGACCTGGCAAACGTTGGCTCACTGCCGACACTGGGCGTCGTGCCGCGCCTGACAGATGGCAAGGCTCTGGGAAGAAACGGCGCGGGCTATGAGACAGCTCGAATCGCGGCTTTGGAACGGCCGGATGGCATGGTGGCCGATGCATACAGGTCCGTGCGCACCGCTTTGATGCTGTCGAATGCCGGCACTCCCCCTCGGGTACTCATGATAACGAGCGCGTTGCCGCGCGAGGGCAAGACCACAACGAGCATCAATCTTGCCGCTGTCTTTGCTCAGAAAGACCATCGAGTTCTGCTGGTGGATGGGGATTTGCGCAGAGCGGACATTTACCGCTGCCTTGGATTACCGCGTAACGGTGGGTTTAGCTCCGTACTGGTCGGCGAAGATCCAAGCCAGTTCTACGTGAGGCACAGCGACTTACCAAACCTGCTCATCCTGCCTGCCGGCGCACGGCCGCCTAAGCCCCCCGATCTGCTCGATTCCGATCGGATGCGCGAAATGATCTCGATATGGCGGAAGGAGTTCGATCGCGTGATCATCGACGCTCCGCCTGTAATTGGACTAAGCGATTCGGTCATACTTGCCACGATGACCGATACAGTTGTTCTGGTATTGCGTGCCAAGCAAACTCACCGTCAGGATTTCTGCCTAGCCCAGGATATTCTGGCGAGCGTTAATGCGAATGTCTGTGGCGCGATTATGAACGATTTTCAATTGAATAGCTCGATGCCCTACGGGCAAACCGCCAAACTCTATGGAGGTTACTTCGATGAGAGGGGGAAGAAGAACGATCGTGGATAAGTCCGGAGGTGTACTCCTATTGCTGTCCATGGCAATTCCGTCGCTCATTGTAGCGCAATCCAGAGAGCCAGGGACACTGCAGGCGGCGGAATCACTACAGCAATCTGCTAATACCACACCCTCTGCGCCGCCACCCTATGGTAGTGATGCTATCTCCACATCGATAAGCGGCGCCCGGATCTTGCTTGGTTCCGGAGACCTTCTCGAAATAGCTGTCTTCGACACGCCGGAATTGAATCAGAAGGTCCGCGTCAACAGCGATGGAAAGATCACACTGGCGTTGATCGGAGAGATTGAAGTCAAAGGCATTTCACCCGCTGCTCTGGAGATGATGATTCGATCCAAACTGGTCGACGGGCACTTCGTGAAGGATCCTCAGGTTTCAGTCTTCGTGGCCGAGTATGTCGGCCAGATGGCTAATGTTACAGGCGAGGTGAACCGGCCAGGTGCTTTTCCCCTGTTGCGCACTCACCATTTGACAGATCTGATTGCCCTTGCCGGCGGGTTGAGTCCAAGAGCTGGAAATACAGTCACCGTTGCACGCCAAGGAGATTCCGCACCGTCCGTGGTCGTCGATATGACTGACAAGGACGAGAAGCGAAGAAACCCCGAGATCGAGCCGGGAGACAACATCACGGTGAGTCAGGCTGGGATAGTCTATGTTCTGGGTGACGTTAATCGGCCGGGAGGGTTTCTGCTCGACCGGCGCGGCACATTAAGCGCGATACAGGCTGTAGCTTTGGCGGAGGGGATCATGCCTTCTGCGTCTCTCAGGAAAGCGCAACTCATTCGCACAAACGATGGAACTCGTCAGCAAGTAGTGCTCGACTTGCAGATGATCCTGAAGGCGAAAAGTCCTGATCCTCAATTGCAGGCGGGAGACATTCTCTACATCCCCCGGAGCCTGACTCGCGGAATGGGAAGACAAAGCATCGAGACTGTCCTGGCAACGGTTAGTGGGATGGCTATTTATTCCTCGTATCACTTCTAGGACAATTCTCACAGACAGTTGTGCAGCTTGAGATTATCGATAATTCCTTCTGCGAGGACGGCCCTTATACCTCTGATGCGCGAATGAGGAGTTTGTAAGCCCGTTCCATAATTCATTTAGCTGGAATTCGCCATCAATAATGGATGAACTCTTTGACCTCTCACTCCGTGTGTGATCCAGGAAAGGTGTCTTCGATGTCGGTTTCCTTTTCAACCCTAAACCTCGGTCTGACTTCGCCGCTTACGATTACAGACCGGAAGATCAGGGTGTCGATTGTCGGATGCGGCCGAATTTCGAGAAATCACTTCTCGGCGTTGAGTTCTCATGGAGAAAACATCGAATTGGTGGGGATATGCGATGCCGACCCAATTCGCATGACGGAGGCCGCCTCACAGCACTGCGTGCCTGGCTACCTGACAATTGGCGAGTTGCTACGCGAGTCCGACACCGACGTGGTTGTACTTGCCACCCCGAGCGGGTTGCACGCGCGTCAGGCCATCGAAGCAGCCGAGGCCGGCCGTCACGTGGTGACCGAAAAGCCGATGGCGACGCGCTGGGAAGACGGGCGAAAAATGGTCGAAGCCTTTGATCGCGCGGGAAAGCGTCTCTTTGTCGTCAAGCAGAACCGCACGAATGCCACGCTTCAACTGCTGAAACGCGCCGCCGATAAGCGGCGCTTCGGACGCATCTTCATGATCGCTGTAAATGTGTTTTGGACGAGGCCTCAAGAGTATTACGACGGCGAAGGATGGCGCGGGAGATGGGAGTTTGACGGCGGTGCTCTAATGAATCAAGCCAGCCACTACGTCGACCTGCTCGACTGGATAGGCGGACCGGTGGAAAGCGTGCAAGCCTACACAGGCACGTTGGCTCGCAATATCGAAGTTGAGGACACAGGCGTCGCGGGCATTAAGTGGCGCTCCGGAGCGCTGGGATCATTGTCCGTTACCATGCTGACGTACCCGAAGAACCTGGAAGGTTCAATTACCGTTCTGGGCGAAAAAGGGACTGTGAGAATCGGCGGCGTGGCGCTCAATGAAATACAGCATTGGGAATTCGATTCTCATGACCCGGACGAAGACAAGGTGCGCGAGAGCAGCTATTCTACAAGTTCGGTATACGGTTACGGCCACGCGCTCTATTACGAGAACATTATTGAGGTGCTGCGGGGAAACTCCGAACCGGAGACTGACGGCCGTGAGGGCCTTCGCTCTCTGGAACTGCTGACTGCTATGTATATTTCCGCGCGGGACGGACGCCGAGTCTCGCTGCCATTGGAGCATTAGACGATGAGCGATTCTCGAAATGATCAGGGTTACGTAGCTCACGAGACGGCCATTGTCGATCCCGGAGCAAAGATCGGTCGTGGCACCAGGATCTGGCACTGGGCTCACGTAGTCTCTACAGCAGAGATTGGCGCGAATTGCTCTCTCGGTCAGAATGTTTACGTCGGCACTGCAACCATCGGAAACAACGTGAAAGTCCAGAATCATGTGTCTGTATATGACGCTGTAGTAATCGAAGATGATGTATTTTGCGGACCGAGCATGGTTTTCACCAACGTGATTAACCCCCGCAGTCATATTGTTCGCAAGCATGAATACAAAACGACCTTGGTCAAGCGGGGAGCGACGATCGGAGCCAACGCGGTGATTGTGTGTGGTAACACAATCGGCAGATACGCGATGATAGGGGCTGGAGCGGTGATTACCAGAGACGTGCCCGACTTTGCCCTGGTGGTAGGCAATCCTGGGAGACGAATTGGCTGGGTCTGCCGGTGCGGCGTACGCTTGAAGATGGAAAACGAACAGGCTTGCTGCGCAGCATGCGGCAGCAGCTATGAAGCGATTGACGGGTGTATTGGGCAATTGAAATGAAAGTCGCAGTTATTGGCGGCGGAATCAATGGTGTGATGACAGCTTGGGCCTTGGCTCTCAAAGGCATGTCAGTCGATCTGTTTGAGCAGGGACGGCTGATGGGCGCCACTAGCTCGGCCTCTACAAAGCTCTTGCACGGCGGGTTGCGTTACCTGGAGCACGGGCATCTCAGGTTGGTTCGAGAGGCGCTTCACGAGCGACAATGGTGGATGATTCGCGCGCCGCATCTAGCCAAGCCTATACGTATAATGCTCCCTATATACAAAAATAGCGGGAAGCCGGCGTGGGTTGTTCGCGTTGGATTGACTCTTTATGACAGACTTGCGGGCCGGGCATCGCTTGGGGATTGGGGGTGGCGTTCCCGTGAGGAAATGTTGAGCGCATGCGCAGGCTTCCGCTCCGAAGGACTTCAAGGAGCATTCAGCTTCTACGACGGACAGATGGATGACTATGCTCTGGGCTTGTGGGCCGCGGGAAAGGCGCGCGAAGCAGGTGTTACAATCCATACCGAAACCAAGGTAACATCGCTTTCGCAGGATGCTGTGTTAGCAGCGAACGGTCATCAACACCGATATGACCGCATCGTAAATGCCGCCGGTCCGTGGGCAAAGCAGTTATTGGACGCGAGCAATATTCCATCGGTGCATAATCTCGACCTTGTCCGTGGAAGCCATCTACTGATCGATTGCGATTGCGAATGCGCTTTGTTGGTGCAGTCACCGAGCGACGGAAGAATCTGTTTCATTCTTCCTTATCACGGCAAGACGCTGGTAGGCACGACGGAAGTTCGCCAGGAACTCAATGAGCCCGTCTCGTGCAGTGCCGCGGAGGCCAGTTACTTGCAAGAGCTCTTCGGCTATTACTTCCCCAAAAGAAACCAGAAGGTATGCGAGAGTTTCGCGGGACTTCGCTCGCTCATTCGTTCAAACGCCAACCCCAATAAGGCGACCCGCGAGTACGTCATTGAGAAAAGCGGAAAGATCGTGAATGTATTTGGCGGCAAATGGACCACTGCCCGGGCGCTTGGGCTTCGCGTAGCCGACATTGTAACTTCGTCGCGATAATTGGACGATTGAAATCGCGGAGATGAGAGCGATTTGTTTATTCAACGCCACCACTTTGCACAATACTCATGCTTGATAGCGCTCATTGCCGCATTGGGCGGATGGTGCGCCACGCTTCGAGCAAACGCTCAGTCAATAACTGGATACTATGGATCAGGCATTCAATTCGATGTTCTGAATAACCAGCGAGTCACCGGTGCTGATATCGATTATCGATTTCGCGCTGTGGCTAGCGGTTCGGTCAGCGGCTTTATCTGGTATGACGCGTACGTGAAGGGTGGTTCCTCGGCGGACTGTGACGGCATTGCATGCGGGTGCGATGGGTATGGCTGCGGAACCGGAGGTAAGCTGGAAATTTGCATCTATTCCGATGATGGCACTCCAAGCCACCTTCCCTCAGATCCAATAACCCAGCATTCTCGCGGACTGCAAACTCGCCCGCTAGGATGCGTCCGGCCCTCTAATTTGCGCAGCGGACCAACGCTACGGACAGAGTTATTTCCAGTTTTCCCCGTACTGACTGCAGGAAGTCTTTATCATCTGCACTGGCACAATGACGACCCCGATCCGGTGAAGAACTACGTCTCAGTAGATGACATCTGCGTTTGGCATCCAACCTCTCCAAGGCAGCCGACAATTTCCGATATTGATCTAGCGGTGTTGGTTGGAACCAACATAATAGCCACGGATTCTCCTATCTTCCAGCTAAATTATGTCAACGGGAAAACTCAAGGACAAGGATACAAGGAGTCCTGGATATACACGCCGGAAACCATCTCAGGCTTTTCGAAGGTAAGGGAATGGATTGAAGTGAGTGGATCTAACCGCACAGTTATCAGTGTTTCGGTACGGGTAAATCGTATCGGCGGTGCTGGTCCTTTGATCGTTATCCTTTCAGACGATTCCGGTGTCATTATCGAACGAGGCGCTATCCCGGCGTCGAACTTTCCCGCAGGAAGCAGACTCACTTCCGACGCTTGGGCCAGTCAGTATGCGACGCCGGTCTGGGGAACCTACATATTTACGACGCCGCACACTTTGGTGTCCGGGCATCGATACCAGCTAATCCTTAGCGCGTCCAGTGACAGCGTTTATCAGACCTATGGCATTCAAAAGGCCGCTGGGTATAACTTTAGTTCTCACACCTTTTATAGCGATGGCCGTGGACAGTACAGTCGCGACAATGGTTTGACTTGGACTGGTTTTAGACAATCGGAATACAGCCTTAATCATATCGATGCGGACATTCAATTCTACTTTGAAACGCAACGATCCTCGAATACTCTGAGCCGATCACGTCTTCACTGAGCGCTTCCTGGTGGTTGTATTCGACGACATAATCATGGTCCTCCGGGATGGCTGACACGTGGACCTAGTCTGTAGCAAATCCCAAGGTGGGCCTCGTCATCGATATCTTCCCACGGGACCAAGGCGAGCTTTTCTAAATTGCTTTGTCTAGAACGCGATGGGTCTGCCAACACGCCGATAGCCGGCAAGGGATTGAGCTGCCGATGAGGATGTCTGAGAATTTGTCCAAACTTCGCGTGCATCCGTTTATGATCGACATATTGCTCAGTGGCGCCACCCAAGTTGCGATATTGGCGGCTAACCTCGTCATGGTTGGTCTTGTAAGCAAGTCGATGGGAATGGCGGCGCTTGGTGAATATCTACTTTTGAAGCGCGTCTCATCGTGGTTGCTCACAAGCGCTCAACTAGGTCTTGGGATAGCTTTGGCGCGGGAGATTGCGTGCGTCGTTAATAATACCGAGGCGCGCGCTCGTCATTACTTTGCCGCAGCATTTATGTTAGCGATACCCTTGCTCGCCGTCATATGCGCGGTTGCTTTGTTGCTGCCCCACACCATGACGCAACTGTTGTTTAGCTCGCAACAGCTTGCTCTGATCTATGCACTTGCCTTTTTGCTATGCGGCTCTGTACTTCAGACATTGCTGTTCGGATACTATCGAGGCTTGCAGAGAATGCGCCAGGCAAATCTAGTGCAGCTTGCCGTATTGGTCTTGATTCCGCTTCTAGCTTTGGCTGCCCTGCGATCGTATCGCTCAGCAACTCTTCTGATTGAGGCAACAGGAATATGCATGGTGACAATTTCGGTTGCCTGGTCTGTTCCAATACTCCTCAAGTCACGTGACGTCACGGCGCATTTTTTGTCCGATACACGCCGGCTCCTGAGTTATGGTGTCGTTCGAGTTCCCGGCGATATCGCATTCGGCGGGCTGCTGACGCTAGGACCGATGCTGGTTGCCCATTACTCGTCGATGGAGCAGCTCTCTTATCTGCTGCTGGGCATCACTTGTCTGAGCATGACGGGGCTGGCGTTTTGGCCGGTGGTGATGATGCTGCTGGCCAAGGTCAGCAAAATGCTGGGCGCGGGAAGGCATGAGGATGTCAAAGAGTACGTTCAGCAGCTTCGTTCAGCGGTTATTCTGCTTTCCACCCTTGTTATGTCGCAGGCTATTGTATTTGCCGGCCCGCTGGTGAGCTGGTGGCTTGGCGTCTCATCGCTGCCCGGCGTTCCCGTGATCTGCACAATCATGGTTGCGATTCCAGCGTTCATGTACTATTACGCATTGCGTAGCGTGCTGGATGCTGCAAGCTCGACCCCGTACAACACGCGCAATGTAATATTGTCGCTTGGCGTTTTCTGCACCATTGCTTTTGCCGTGATTCGGCTGGCGCCTCACGAGTTGGTATTACTGGGAATTTCAGCGACGATGACGATCGCGTTGTACGTGCTGGCGATCGCGACCGACAGGTCTCTACGCGCGGTCAAGCTGGCGGACCGGGCGCCGCAGACGAGCACGATGTGGATTGTGGCCCTGCTGGCTGCAATCAGTCTTGCGGCACAACTGGCATTCAACTTCGAAATTACGAAGATAGCATTCTGCATCGTACTTCTGGCTAACATGGGGCTGGCTCTGTTGCTGCTGCGCAAATCGCGGCCGGAGTGGCTCATCTTTGTAAGCCGCGTCGCGCTTTCCAGGGTATGAGCCGGACAAAGGTTTCAGGGGCATAACATGGAGCGCATCCAGCTCCTACGAGTTATCGAATACTGTGCATATATCGCAAACACCAGTAGCCGCGCCGGCCGCCGAAGGCGGAGTTGCATCCGCCATCCTCATCCGGGAGGTGGAGCTGAAGCTCCTCAGTATGTTTGCCGAGGGCAAGCTCTTCGGAACCGTTCACACCTGCATTGGACAGGAGTGGATTGGCGTGGCCGTTGCCGGCCCGCTTGTGCCCGGTGACTACATGGTCAGCAATCATCGCTGCCATGGTCACTTCCTGGCCAGGACAGACGATGTGGACGGATTGATCGCGGAGATCATGGGCAAGCAAAGCGGCGTCTGCGGCGGTCTGGGAGGGAGTCAGCACCTCTGCGATGTGGAGCGCGGATTCTTCAGCAACGGAGTGCAAGGCGGAATGATGCCTATCGCCGCCGGCCTTGCACTGTCGTTGAAGTTGCGGGACAGCGGAAAGATTGCAGTTATCTTTATCGGGGACGGCACGCTTGGCGAAGGTACCGTGTATGAAGCCTTCAATATCGCCAGTAAATGGGCGTTGCCGCTGCTGATCGTGGTGGAGAACAACGGTTACGCGCAAAGTACGTTGCAGGCTCAGACCCTGGCGGGCGAGATCGAAGCGCGCGCGGTGGCCTTCGGAATTCAGAGCCGCCGCTGCGGCATCTGGGACACAGACAAGTTGTGCGCGGTGGCCGAAGAGAGTGTGCGGCAGGTTCGCGGCGGGCAGCGGCCGCTCTTGCTTGAGGTCAACTGCGACCGGTTAATGGCGCACTCGAAGGGAGACGACGATCGCGATCCAGTGGAGATAGAAAGATATTGGGCGCGGGATCCGCTGAAGTCCTGGTTCGGCGACAATCCGGCAGATGGCGGCGCATTGCGGCAGCAGGCGCGGGACGCCGTGCAGGAAGCGGTGGCAAAAGCGGAAAGTGCTCCGTATGCCCGTAGGACAAATCTCGAACACGCGCCGGCGCTTGTCGCGGAGTATACGTGGAGCCCGGCAGCGCCGTGCGGCAACGAGCGGCTGGGGGCCAGGATTCGAGAGGCGCTGCGACAGAACATGGAGAGCGATCAACGCATCCTACTGCTCGGCGAAGATATCGAGTCCCCTTACGGAGGAGCCTTCAAGATTACCAAGGGCTTGAGCGATGAGTTTCCGGGGCGTGTGCGCAACACTCCCATCAGCGAAGCAACGATCGTGGGAATGGGAATCGGTCTGGCTCTGGACGGCTGGAGGCCTGTCTGCGAGATCATGTTCGGGGACTTTCTCACTCTGGCAGCAGATCAGCTTATCAATCATGCCTCCAAGTTTCATAGTATGTATAACGGAAAGGTTCAGGTTCCACTGCTGATCCGGACTCCGATGGGCGGCAGGCGAGGATATGGACCGACGCATAGTCAGTCTTTGGAAAAGCATTTTCTCGGCATTCCGCAAACCCGGGTGCTGGCGCTCCACAACCGCTACGATCCGGGATTGATCTACGACAAGATATTCTTTTCTATAGACAGGACGACGATCGTCATCGAGAACAAAGAGCTCTACACGGCGCGGCTGGATGCGAGCGTTCCGGAAGGGTTCGCGCTGGAGCATAGCGACGAAACTTTTCCGACGACCCGGTTGCGGCCGTTGGCTACGCCTGAGGTAACTATCTTCTGTTATGGCGGAATGTTGCCGTACGCGGAGCAAGCTGCCGCCGACGCCTTCGATGAGGACGAGATTGAAGTGGAAGTCATCACTCCGATCCAGATTTACCCATTGAATGTGCAGCCGGTCATTGACTCTCTGAAGCAAACGCATTTGCTCCTGGTCGTGGAAGAGGGCATTGGTTTTGCCGCAGCCGGCTCCGAGTTGATTGCGCAAATCACGGAGCAGGCGCCGGGGATTCTGCGAAGGGTGGTGCGGCTCGGAGCGCCCCATGCGCCGATTCCATCGTGCGGGCCTTTGGAGGAAGAGTTCCTCCCCAACCGCGCCGCGATTCTGGCCGCGATCAGGAAGTTGGCGCACGATGAATGAGACAATGCCGGTCGTCATTCCGTTGGAGTACGTGAACGACGAAACGGTCATCCTGCTGCGGTGGCTGGTCGCGAATGGGGCGGAAGTCCGCGAAGGCCAGCCGGTCGCGGAGGTGGAGACCAGCAAGGCCGCCATCGAGCTTCTTGCGCCGGGCAATGGCTACATAGCGTTCTCTGCGCAAATGGGCCAGGAAATGCCTGTGGGCGCGACGATCGCCTGCATCAGCTCGCAACCGGAGAGCGGCGCGGCGGCAGCGAATAGTCAGTTGGCTGAGGAGTTGCCGTCTGCGCGTTCAGCGGCCTCATCACTCTCTGGTGTTCGATTCAGCAAGAAGGCGCTGGAGCTGATTCAGCGCCATGGTTTATCGACTGAGCTGTTCGCGTCTCAAGCGATGGTTCGGGAGGCTGATGTTGCGGCCTTGCTTAAGGAGGTTTCCGCGATAGGCGCGAACGGCGCCTTTCCCGCTGCGATGCGAGGCATCTTGCTTGACGGCGTCACGCTGCCAGCAGGGTGCGGAGCGATTGGCGAGGGAAAACTCGATTCGGATTTTCTCAGCGACGTGCGCAATGACCGTGAAGCCTTTGGCCGTCTTTCCAGCGCCGAAAAGTGCGCCGCGTACCGGAGCCACGGAGCGTCCATTGGTGCGGATGTGGAGCTTGGAGAAGGCGCGGTGATCCTAGCGCAACAGCTTGTGCTGGGAGATGGAGTGCGGATCGGCGATCGCAGCAGCGTGGATTGCAGTGAGCGCTTTGTGGCCGGAAGACTGAGCAGTTTTCGTGAAGGCTTGAGCATCCAGGCTGCGACTGTTGTGACGGGAGAGAATGTCTTTGGATGTCGCCGGGTGGAGATCAGCAGCGGGACGGCCAACCCCTGGGCGATTCTCTACGTTGGCGACACGGTCTTCATCGGCGACGATGTGATTCTGGATGTCAGCCGGCCTGTGGTGATTGGCAAAGAGGCCTTCGTTGCGCAACGATCAATTGTGATCACGCATAACATTGGCCAGTCGATTCTTGAAGGATATGAAAACCGTTTCGAGCCTGTTGTTCTGGAGGATTATTGCCAGGTCGGCATGAACAGCACACTCTACGCCGGCAGCCGAGTTGGAAAATCTTCGGTGCTGGCATCGAATTCATATTTGCTCTCCGCCATTCCGGCCGGCAAGCTGGCAGTTGGCGTTCCTGCCCGGGTCCTTCGGGGTGCGGCCAGGCAGCCGAGCCATCAGCAGCAAGTGGAAATCGCGAAAAGGATGGTGCAAGATTTCCTCGAACTACTCAGCCTGAGAGGATACGATGTCTCGCCGGTTGCCCCTGCCAGCTTTATCCTGAAACACAGCGGTATGACTTTCCGGCTTGTGTTCATCGAGGCTTATCCGACAGACGCACTGGAGCCGGCTTCATGCGATTCATGCGTGATCTGGACGCTGAAAAGCCTGGCCAGTCCGCTGCCCAGGCATACGATCTTTGATCTGCTGGCAAAGAAGATCGAGGGAGAGGGCGGCATTTTTGCGGAGAGCGCGCGGGAGTTCCTTCGTAAACGCGGGATACGTTGCCAGCCGGGGCCATGGCGTTACCGGCAAGGGCTCATCTAAGACAGTTGCCTCTGTTCTTGAAAGACATGGCGAGACGATTCATTGAAATAGCCGGCAGTGTAATCCTGCTGGTCTTGTCTTCCCCGCTGTTCCTCATCACTGCATTGGCGGTGTGGGCCACGGACTTTGGCCCGGTGTTTTACAGGCAGACGAGAGCCGGGCGGTTTGAGCGTCCATTTGAACTGATCAAATTCCGCAGCATGCAGGTGAACGATCGGCCGCTTGACCGGCCCGAGGAAACTGGGGAAACCGACCCCCTCGTGACCGCGGTCGGCAGGTGGATACGCCGCTTAAAGGTGGACGAACTGCCGCAGTTGATCAATGTTCTGCGCGGAGAGATGTCCTGGATCGGGCCCAGGCCGACTTTGTTGGAGCAAGTTGAAAACTACACGCCTTTCCAGCGCCGTCGTCTCGATATTCTTCCAGGCATGACGGGATGGGCGCAGGTGAACGGCGGGGCAGAAATCTCCTGGACGGAACGAATCATCCTGGAGGTGTGGTATGTGGAACACCGTTCTCTAGTGGTGGACATGAAGATCCTGTGGGGAACGCTTGCCGTGATCCTGCGGGGGCACAAACCCAACCGGAAGGCCGTCGATGAAGCATTGCGCTTCTGCAAACGACACCCCGACGCAGTAGAGTCGGATTTTCCTCAATTGGCTCAGTTGTAGAGAGATGAGCCGCTACAGCCGGCAACAGAGAAAACCATTGATACGCAATCAAATTCACTTCGCAGAGTTTGCTGCATGAACACATCGGTTCTGGTCGTAGCTCCGCACGCGGATGACGAGGTACTGGGCGCTGGAGGAACGATCGCGCGCTTTGCCAACGAAGGCGCGCAGGTCACCGTGGCCGTACTGACGGGCGGCTTCCCTCCACATTTTGCGGCTGGCGAAGAGGATCACATTCGCCAGGAGGCCATACGATCCCACGAAATCCTAAAGGTGAAGGAAACAGTCTACTTCGATTTCCCTGCCGCGGCTCTCGATACAGTGCCCCATCGTGAAGTGAATCAGGCCTTGAATTCTCTTTACCAGCGAATTACTCCCACGTATGTGTTTGTGCCATTCTGGGGAGATGTGCATCGCGATCATCAGGCGGCCTTTCAATCGGCGGTGGTCATGTGCCGGCCAACCGGAGGGCACTTACCGCGGAGTGTGCTTGCGTATGAGACAATTTCGGAGACGAATTGGAATGCGGCGCCGGTAACACCGGGGTTTCTGCCCAATACATATGTAGATATTTCGGATTATCTCGAGACCAAGCTGGAAGCGTTTCGAGCCTATGCCAGCCAGGTCCGGCCTTATCCACACGAACGCTCCATCGAGACCATGCGGGCCATCGCGATAATGCGTGGGACCACCGTGCATCTCCGGGCTGCTGAAGCCTTCATCGCGTTGCGCAACATCATCTGAGAAGTTGCAAAGACGACTCAGGACAGTTGGGCGCGTGAGCTTCCGGGCAAGAATCAAAAAGACGAACAGTTAGCGCGCGTACAACGATTCGCGTTAAATACGATCAATGACACTCAACCGTTGCGCATAACAGGAATAAGAACGCGCACCAATCACCGAAAGGTCAGGCGTGGCAACTTTTCCTATAAGGATAGATCCGCGGAACAGCCCGGACGGATACCTGGAACCCGATAGAGGAGCCACCGCGCAGATGGCTTTCGCGGCTTGTGTGGCCTTCGCTTTCATGTTCTTCGGCGGCGATGTGAAGGCGAGTCCGCAATTTGCCTGGATTCCATTCGATCTGACAGGTGGGGTCAGTGCTCTGGCTTTGGTGCTGTCGGCCATGAGTTTTCTTGCGCGCAATAGCAAGGTAAGCACGCAGGTACTCTGGATGCTTGCTCTGTATATCGCTATCTCGTCCGCAATTATGTGGACAGAATTGACTCCATATGCAGTGGAAAAGATGTCGCGGCTATTCACGTTTTCCTTCATGGCGGCACTGCTCCCGGCATTCATTCTTACTCGCCTCCAGGATGTACGGTTGTTTGTTACTTCGATTATCGTGTTTGGAACGCTGATTTCAGTTGCGGCATTGGTCCAGTTGGTCACGGGAGAAACAATACACGGAAGGATTACAGGCATCAGTGCGGATACAGTCAGTTTGGGACGCAACGCCGGAATCGCGCTGGTGGGCTTGTACACGGTCGCAAGTTGCAGTGGCAGGAGCAAGATGTGGCTTGCGGTGCTGTGCATGCCGTTATTGCTTGTACTGGTTGCCTCCGGATCTCGCGGCCCAACTTTGTTTGCCTTGGGCGTTATTGTCTTAGTCACCATTCGCTGGACTCACAAAAGTATACGCGGGATCTTGATTGCGTTTGCGCTATTCGTATCAACAGCCCTTGTCGTGAGTCATGAGCCTCCGATATTGCCTAGACTATCAACCGATCGAATCGTCGCATTTATGGAGCAGCGATTCGACAGTTCGGCAGAGGAGAGGGTTAGCGCGGGTCAAGCAGCAATCCATCAGATATGCATTTCGCCTTTCGGTTTGGGGATTGCGGGGTTTGCGCAGGTCTACAACTTCGGAAGTGTCACAAACCGCGTCTACCCACACAATATTGTCTTAGAAGTCGCAGTCGAGGAGGGATGGCTGGTAGGGTTACTCTTCATAGTTATCGTCGCGATGGCGGTGTCCAGGGGCTATCGAGCTGCAGTTATCGAACCCCAGTTGCGTCCGTTCTTCGCAATCCTTATCTTCACGTTTTGTAACGCGCTCGTGAGTGGAGACATGAACGATAACAGAATTGTCTATGCCATGCTTTGTATCGCCCTGCTATCGCCGAAAATCATAACCGCAAGTCGCTCAGCACCCGCAGATGCCTATGCGCAAGTCTGAATCAACAAAGCGGACCTACAATCCACAAGCATAGCTGCCGCGCCAACTCTCGTTATTCTCTAAACAACGCCTGGCATTTCGACTATCTCCAATCAGGAATATCATGAATTACCGCGCAGTTCATCTGACTTCGGTTCATTATGCGTTCGACACTCGGATATTTCACAGAGAATGCAAATCCCTCGCTTTGGCGGGGTATGATGTGACGCTGATTGCACCGCACTCAGGAAGCGACCAATGCTTGAATGACATCAAGCTGCGAACAGTGAAGCCGCCGGCAGACCGCCGGGAGCGCATGACCAAGACAATCTGGGCGGTGTACCGGGCAGCCCTACGCGAAAACGCCGATATCTATCACTTTCATGACCCGGAACTGCTGCCGATAGGGGTGCTGCTGAAGTTGCGCGGGAAAAGAGTCATCTACGATGTCCACGAGGATTATAAGGGCACGATGGAAGGCAAACAATGGCTTCCATCAGCCTTCCATAAGCCAGCAGCAATCGCCGTAGACGCTTGCGAACAGACATTGGGTCGAGCTTGCGACAGAATCATCGCGGCAACCCCGACAATTGCCCGGAAATTCCGGCCAGAGCGGGCACGACTCGTGCAGAACTACCCTTGGCTTAACGAACTTCAGTCTCCAAATGCTCCCTCGCATGAAAAACGTGAGGCCATCGCGATCTTTGTAGGATGGTTGGGAGATCATTCAGGCATGGAGTCGATGGGGAGAGCAATCGAATTGGCTGCGAAGAAACTCCCAATGAAACTGCTCATCGCAGGAAAGCTCAAGCCCGGAGCACTTGCAACCTTTCAAACTGGAGCAACAAACAAATTCGTCGAGTACCTTGGGTTTCTCAGTCGCCCCCAGGTTGCAGAGCTTATCGCGCGTGCGAGAGTGGGGATGGTGACGGTTCTCCCACTTGATAATTATGTGAATGCGCAGCCTACCAAGATGTTCGAGTATATGTCCGGGGGGGTGCCGGTTATTGCATCCGACTTTCCAGTTTATCGGAAGATTGTCGAATCCGCCGACTGTGGGTTGTTGGTCGATCCGTTAAATCCGACCGCTATAGCCGATGCCATACTCTGGATTATGCAGAATCCATCGCAAGCAGCGAAGATGGGACAAAACGGCCAACGCGCAATCGCAGACAAATACAATTGGGAGCGCGAGGCGGCAAGCTTGATCGCAACCTACGAAGAACTGCTTCCCACACGATGCTGATCTGCTTGGTAAGTGTAGATCGACTGGCTCATCGATATCACAAATAGGCCATGATAGGACAATTACTATGCTGCTAGGTCGAAACATTCCGGTCGCCAGTCTGTTCGGCGCAGGCCTGACGCTTGTCAGAAGCCTGCCGCGGCTAGCTTTGGTTAAACGCCCGCTATCAGTTCTCTGGAACTATATCCGCAAAACGTCGCCTGAATACGTCGAGCTGCGGTCGGGGCACCGTGTCTACTTTTCAAGCCATCCGGACGATATTGTAAGTTTTTATCTGGTCTTCATAAAAAAGGAATACGGAGAAGTACACAAGGGCGATGTTGTATTCGATATCGGCGCCAATATAGGCTGCTTTGCTGTGTGTGCGGCACTCTCCGGGGCAAAAACGGTTCATGCCTTTGAGCCGTCACGGGAGGCGTTCAGTGTACTATTAAAGAACATTCACGCAAATAAACTCGACTCAATTATTGTCCCAGTCAACAAGGCAGTTTCCGATCACTCCGGTGAAATCGTCAGGTTCCCTCATAAAGCGAGTCCTTTTAATAGTCTTGTAATGACAGCCGGCCCCGAAAGCAAATTGCACGTTGACAGGTTTACGGGCGATCTGCGCGAGCATGCGCTTGCCATGTCCGCTAGTTTAGAAATCGAATTCAACGAAATAGAGACTGTAGCACTGGGTGACTATATGTCCGAACAGGGTGTTCCCTCCATTGATCTTCTCAAGATGGACTGCGAGGGAGCAGAGTACAGTATTGTTCCGTCACTCAGCAAAGAGACTATCGATCGCATCGTGAGTATCCGGATGGAATGTCACGGAGATTCAAAGGCTCTGATGGATAGTTTCTGCCACGATGCGTACATGGTCGAGCGGGCGAGCGGAGACGAACTTTGGCTGCTAAAGCGTCATGACGCGCTGTCCTCGTAAACGCAGACACCGGGCTTTGGTACGACCGCTGTTTCTCACGGGCAGGACGGTACGATGATTCTACTATCACGCTATATTGCAGGAGTTTGCCGATGGATATCTGGCTCATAGACCACTATACTAACCCACCGCAGGATCTTGGGGATGCACGGCAATTCAGTAATGCCCGCGAGCTGATGCGCCTGGGACATACCGCTCGAGTTATAGCGTGCAGCTTCAACCACCTAACACACAGTCATTATCCAGAGGCACCTACTTATTGCTGGAAGAACCAGATCTTTGATAATGTGCCTTTTACACTGATCCGATCCAGAGCTTACAAGACAAACTATGAGATGGCGCGGATTCTGAATATGTTCGATTTTGCCGTTAATGTCTGGAGAAAAGGGTGGTTAGATGAGTTGGATGCTCCCGACCTGATTCTTGGATCCGCTCCGGACCCATTCGTAGCCCTGGCTGCGGAGCGCCTTGCTTCCCGCTACGGCGTCCCGTTTGTGCTCGAGATACGTGATCTTTGGCCCTACTCCATCATTGAGGTAACCGGCCACTCCAGATACCATCCATTCGTGCAACTTGTGGACCGCACCATGCGCTATCTCTATTCGAGGGCCAGTCGCATCATCATGCTCTCAAAAAACTCCACTGAATTATTGGTGGAGAGTGGTGCGGATCGAAAAAAGATCGTTTGGATACCGCAAGGTGTGGATCTGGCCATGAATCCAGAGCCAATGGCAGCCCCAGACGACGGCATATTCACTGTGACGTATCTTGGTGCTCATAACGAATGGAACAGCCTCGATACCATTCTGGATGCTGCTAAGATTCTTCAGAATTCCGGAGCGAAACACGTGCTGTTTAGGTTTGTTGGAGCCGGGTCGTCAAAACCGGAGTTAATCGAGAAAGCCCGAGCAGAGGGCATCACTAATGTAAAGTTCGAAGCTCCGGTTCCTAAGAATATGGTCTATAAAGTCCAGCATACTTCGGACGCCTTCATCATCAACAACCGCAAGGACGGCGCCTCTAAGAACTGGATGAGCTTTAACAAGCTCTACGACTATCTCGCGGCTGGGCGCCCAGTCATATTCGGCAGCTATACGGACAATGATCCAGTTCGGGAATCGGGTGCCGGAATCTCGGTGGAAGCCGGAGACGCTGCGGGATTAGCCAAAGCAGTTCTGTTCTTGGCCGGCCAATCGCGGGAGCAGTTGTTCGAATACGGAAGACTGGGACGCAGATTCATTGAAGAGAACTACAGCACTCCCGTGTTGGTCGAGTGCTTCGTCGCTATGGCAGGTGAACTAATCGGATGTGCGCGCTCTGCTGCCGGCTCTGGGCGACCACCCTCCCCACTTCCAGCAGGCGTAGAGCACTGATTCACACTTGAGAAGGGCTGTTGCCCAACGAGTGGGCGATCGTCTGCGTAGGAATGCGAGCACATATGTACGGGAATAAGTCATTAGTGTACCGAGTCATCTGGGCACTGCGACGGGGACTACGAATGAGTCCAATGCAGAGACTCTTTCGGGAATTGAAGAGGCGCGGCGTGCCGTTAGGCCAAATGGATGCGCTGGAGTTGTTTGGCGCGGATGGTTTGAGGCATACCTTGGATTATTGCCACTCAGTCCACAGCCTGGAAATATGGGAGATGGATGATAAATATCTGCCGGGACTTCGCAAGAACTTTCCAAAAGCAAGAATCAAGATTACAGATAGTTTCAAGGAACTTGAATCTACTCCAAATACCTATGATCTCCTAGTTTCCGACGAACCCGGGCAGGTGTTTGGTAAGAACCAGGAATATTGCGAGCATTTTGAGTTGCTGACGGAGTACCTCTTTCGAGTGATACGGTCGTCCGCCTTGATCATTCTGAATGCCGTACCCGATCCGCTCAGACAGTCCCCCAATGCCAATAGGTATCCATATTATCCCGGTTATTTGGAAAAGCGGAGAATGTTTTATGGCTCAGATCACCCTGAGAATATTTCCATCGCAGAAATGATTCCGGCGTATCGACGCGTGTTAAGCATCAACGGATTCAGCTTGGATTGGCATGTGAACGTGCGCAGGACCATCCGAGGCGGAGTACATTATCTTGCGCTGAAAGTGAGCCGCATCTGAAGATCAACATATTCGAGAGTTCTTATTCATGATACGAGAGCACTTTCTGACAATTAGTGAGCCGGAGTCATGGAACAAGTATCTTCCACCCAATCGAAGCGTTTTTGGGAGCTTGGGTTATGCTCGCATCTGCAAGACTCATCGGAAATCTTCGCCTCGGCTTTACGTAGTTACAATGAACGAATCGTCGATCTGTTATCCGACTCACTTTCGAACAACATCAGACCTGTCATTTTCATCCGGCGCGGAAGGAAGATGGGACACAACGACTCCGGAGTATACAGGCCCGATAGCGCAAAACTGTGACTCGGCGTTAACCAATGCTTTTTCTCTTCTGCGGGATGAGGCGTTTCGGCAGGAAGGTGTCATTGCTGAGTTTGCCCACCTTCATCCTTGGGAGAACTCCGAAGCACTGCTTCCGGAGGGGCGTGAATTCAACCGCAACATTGTGTGGATAGACACGGAACTAAGCCTCGATGTACTGTGGAGCGTTCATTGCGAGCATTCATGCCGGAAGAACATAAAGACTGCACAAAATTATGGCGTAACAGTGTTCGAAGGTTCCACCGACGAGCACATCCGCGAGTTCCATCGAATCTATATTGAGACAATGAAAAGAAACAATGCTCTTCCGGTATATTACTTCTGTCTAGATTTCTTCAAGGCATTTCGCGATGAACTCCCGGACAACTGCAAATTCATGATGGCGGAATATCGTGACAAGATTGTCGCCGCAACGCTGTATCTGCACGATGACAACGACGTATTTTCCTTTCTTGGCGGTGCCGATGCGGAGGTTCAACACGTTCGCCCGACAAACCTATTGATCTGGGAGACGATCCGATGGGCGAATCTTGCGGGGAAAAGAAGATTCATTCTCGGCGGGGGCTATAGACCAAACGATGGAATTCTCCGCTTCAAGTCGACTTTTTCACGGTTTCAAGAGCCCTTCTATGTTTATAGAAAAGTCCACATGAAAGAGGAGTATAACCTGCTCGATCGACGCTGTCGCGAGCATAACGCGTTGGGCGGCGAGCCAATCGGATACTTTCCGAGTTATCGCTGCGTTGAGAATGCCTGAATCGCCTAACATCAGTTGGGAACAACATCCTTTTGTTTATGAAGTGGCTAAACGTCTGAGAGAACACCCATGACAAACATATACGGCGGTGCGGTATCCGAGAGGATTGAGGCGTCGGCGTTTGCGCCTTGGCCCTACTTTGAGGAGGATGAGATAGAAGCGGCCGTTGCGGTTCTTCGCTCTGGGAAGGTCAATTACTGGACGGGAACGGAAGGCCGCAAGTTCGAAAATGAGTTTTCTCACTTCGCTGGATGCAAGTATGGGGTAGCAGTAGCCAATGGAACAGTGGCCCTGGAGTTGGCGCTGCGGGCGCTCGGTATCGGTCCAGGTGACGAGGTCGTTACCACTAGCCGGACTTTCTTAGCCACTGCGAGCAGCATCGTTGCCGTCGGAGCAAAGCCTCTCTTTGCCGACGTCGATCGTGATTCGCAGAACATCACCGCAGCCAGTATTCGCTCTATCCTCACTCCGGCGACTAAAGCGGTGATCGCTGTGCATCTGGCGGGCCTTCCGTGCGAAATGGACGAGATCAATGAACTGGCAAATGAGTTCGGCTTATTTGTGATAGAAGACTGCGCTCAGGCGCATGGAGCAACCTTCAAGGGAAGACCTGTAGGTTCACTTGGACATATCGGCACATTCTCATTCTGTCAAGATAAGATCATGACGACGGCCGGTGAAGGCGGCATGGTAACGACTAACAGCGAAGACCTGTGGCGCCGTATGTGGTCGTATAAGGACCATGGAAAGGACTACGACGCCGTGCACCACCGCGTGGATCCATGGGGATTTCGCTGGCTGCACGAGTCATTCGGGACGAATTGGCGGTTGAGCGAGGTTCAATCCGCTGTGGGGCGGGTGGCGCTGCGTAAAATGCCGTTTTGGATTTCAAAGCGACGCAGGAATGCCAAAAAGCTGACTGAACGCTTATCGCAGCTTCCTGCGCTGCGCATCGGTCGAGAGCCCGAACACCTCCGGCATAGCTATTACAAATACTATGCGTTTGTACAACCAGAAAAACTGAAACAGGGATGGAGCCGTGATCGCATAGCAAAGTCGATTGTGTCGGAGGGAGTTCCTTGCTCGGTCGGCAGTTGCAGCGAGGTATACCTGGAAGGAGCATTTCCGCCTGATTTGCGTCCGCCAAAACGCCTGGCAATAGCCCGCGAACTGGGTGAGACTAGCTTGATGTTTGTGGTTCATCCTACGCTTTCCGAAGCCGCGATCGAACGAACGTGTGAAACGGTAGAGCGGGTTGTGTCACAAGCGACGTGGGTTTGATATTCAATGCTTGTAAGCGCGGTCGATTGAATTACACCAAGTTTGTGACGCGTAAATCTCACGTCCTTGCCAATCAATAAATTCTCGAGACTTATCTGCTCTTTCCACGCAGAGCAGCAAGGAGGACTTATGTTTCGAACGCGGCGTTATTGGGTTATGTGTCTGATGCAGTCGGTGGCAGTTTATTCAGCATTGCTGTTGGCATGGCTACTGCGGTACGACTTTATGCGGCCCAGGCCCGAGCTGCTTCTTGTAGCGGGTCCAGCTTTGGTGGCCATTCAGTGGATCTGCATGAGCTGGTGCAAACTGACGCACGGTTACTGGCGCTATACGGGAATAGGAGACTTAAAAGATCTTCTGTGGGCGGTGGTCACAGGTACACTCGCGTTCTTCGCGGTTATGCGAATCATTTGCGCATCTATGCTACTTCCGATGTCAGTCTATGCTATTGAGGGAGTGCTCACGTTTTTGCTTCTAGCTGGTCTGCGCGTGAACGCACGCATGATTCTGCAGGCGAGGGACGCGCGACTGCATGGAGCGAAATCTCCCGTTCTCATCGTTGGTGCTGGTTCTGCGGCGGTTCAGTTATTACACGCGCTAAAGGGGACCGGTTACAGGGCTGTCGGACTTGTTGACGATGACATGTCAAAACACAAGTTAAAGCTCGGCGGAGTGCCCGTTCTTGGACGCATAGATGAACTACCTGTACTCGCTCATCGCTACGAAGTGTCTGAAATACTGATTGCGATTCCGTCGGCAACAGGCGCGGAGATGATTCACATCACCGACGTTTGCACGCGCGCAGGCCTGCCGTTTCGCGCTGTGCCCAGCCTCTCCGATCTGGTCGACGGAAAGGTGACAATTTCGGAGTTTCGCAACGTGAATCTAGACGATCTGCTGGGGCGCGAGCCAGTGCGATTGGAATCGGAAGGCGTTCGCGCGAAGCTCACCGGGCGGGTCGTCATGGTAACTGGAGCGGCGGGCTCAATCGGCTCTGAGCTATGCAAGCAAATTGTGCGCTATCAGCCGCAAAAGCTGATTTGCGTAGATCAGGCAGAAACGCCGCTCTTCAATCTACAGCAGCATATTCTGGCAACGGCTAATGCTGAAGTCATCTATTCAGTGGCGGATGTCAAAGACACCGACCGTATGCGGCAACTTCTCCTCAATTACGACGTCCGGGTCATCTTTCACGCAGCTGCTTACAAGCACGTGCCGATGACGGAATTGAATCCGTACGAGGGGCTGCAGAACAACGTATTCGGGCTGATGGATCTGGTGGAAGCAGCGGAGGAGTGCGGCTGCGAGGACTTCCTTCTGATTTCGACGGACAAGGCCGTCAACCCAAGCAGTCTGATGGGTTGCACCAAGCGGATAGGCGAGATGATCATTGGTTCGCGCGAGACCTCGCAGATGCGCGGCGTTTCGGTGAGATTCGGAAATGTTCTTGGGTCGCAAGGCAGCGTCATACCTTTGTTTCAGGAACAGATACGCACTCGCCGCTGCGTTACCGTGACCCACCCGCAAATGACGCGCTATTTTATGACAATCCCCGAAGCTGTTGCTTTGGTGTTGCAGGCCTTTACAGTCGGCGAACACGGCAACATCCTTGTTCTCGATATGGGTGAACCGATACGCATTCTGGATCTTGCCAAGACGCTGATTCGCATATCGGGGAAGAAAGAGAGCGAAATCAGGATTTCATTTACCGGAATGCGCCCCGGCGAGAAGCTGCACGAGAAGCTGTTCTATGACGGGGAGGTGCGCTTGCATACTCCGGTAGCCAAGGTGATGCGTGCTCAAGGCCGGCTGCCGCGATGGCAGATCCTCAGTCACCGTTTGGCAGAGCTTCAAATGCTGCCCTATTACCCAAATGCCGAATTGATTCGAGCAAAGATAAAACAAATTATCCCGGAATATGAATGGGAGCCCGCGGAAGATCTGGCTGAGGTCGGTGTAACTGAGACCGAGCGTGTAGGTCGTGGCCTGTTGACACAATCACAGTCGGCCGTCTGATGCCACTTGTAAGTCTGAATCGATTCGTGTCGCACCGTAGGCGTAAGCATATCTAATGCTACTAATTTCAGTATCTACTTTTCACGAATTGTAAATCGGAGATTCACCGGCTGCGACTTACACTAAGCCAGCGAAACAATGAAGCCGCGATTTTGCCGGAAAAGTACCATCCATTCAGGGCATCGCAAACACAGGTCGAGGGCAATTGGAAAATCTGTCGAAAAGCTGCTTCGCGGTTTCGCTGGTTTCAAGAGTTTTCGCGTCAAACGGTGGATGTGCACCTCCGCCAAAACCTCCACCCTCAACCGGACTGGGTCTCGTCGGAAAACCAGAACCGTTCAGAACGTGCGTCTTGGAGCGGATGTACACATCCTCCTACCATTATTCACTAAAAGATAACAGTTGGGAATGGCGGGTGCAGTCACTTCCCGACAGAGGTATCAACAGTGAAGAATTTGAGCGTCAAAATGATTCTTGCGTCGGTTGCGATCACTGCGACGGCGTTGCTGCCCACTACCCTTGCAGCCCAGGCTCCGGTAACCCCGATCATCATGGGAGCCGGTTCTTCCGCGCTGTTCAACACTCTGGCTTTCACAGCATTTGAAAACGGCGTACCCGGGTATCCACTGTGCGGAGCCAATCACTGGACCTACAAAGGCGGCGCAGTTGGCTCTGCTACGGAAACCTCGATTCATGATTCTCGCAGCGCCCTCATCGTGAATGAGCCTGCCACTATCTGGGTCGCCTGGAACGGTTCCGCTGACGGGACCACCGGTCTGACCAAGGTCTGTGCCTACCTGCAGGTCGACTCCACCGTTGGCGTTCGTGCTGCAATGGCGCGCACGGCTGCAGGCGCGCCCGCTGCCTCGGCATACCTCAACCCCTCTCTGGCTGGCGTTGCCGGACAGAACAAAGTGCCTAACACTTCGGTTGCCGACTCGCCGCTGCCGTTGGATGTTCTTCAATCCGTGAGCGGTGCACTTATCACAGTAGCTGGCGCCGATATCCGCGCTGAGGACGCCAAGTTCGCCACGGGGCGCTCTTTGGCTGCTCAGGGCGCCAATGTAAATTCTGTTCCCTGGAACGGCTCTCTTCTCAATTCATTGAACGGTGCCAAAGGCCTGGGATATGCCAACGGAGCTGATGTTTTCGCTTGTGCGGGCGACAACACCACACCAATCGGCTACCCGATCGAAAGTTCGCAGAGCACCACCGTCGCCAACCCTGTGGACTTCGCCCTCTTTGGAACCGACCCAATCTCGTGCGGCGCCGCGGCTGTCTCTTATCACGAATACGAAGTCGGCGCCGGCCCGGTCATCGTCTTCGTCAATACCAGCAATACCGCCACGGGCCATCTTGGCGATGCGAACCTTACCAACATCAACGCCTCAGTCTTAGCCGGATTCCTCGACGGCACTTTCTCTCGCACCCGCGATCTGTTCACCAATTACGCGGCAGGCACCCTGGCTGCATATCCCGTCTCGACCTACATTCGTGAACCCCTCTCTGGAACCATGAATGTCATCGAGTACAACATTCCTGACACCAACCGTTACTACACCACCCAGGAAAAGGGTGTCCTTGGCGGTCCAGTAGGTTCTGCCAACAACCCGCTCGCCCTGGCCAATCCGAATGGTTTTGGCGGACGTTACCGCGCCGTCGGCACCGGTGAGGAAGTTAAGACGGTCCTCAACAATGCTGATAGTCTCGGTTACGCCTTCTGGGGCTACGGAAATTTCTCTGGCGCTACTTCCACCTCAGGCACGCTCGGCACCTCCGCCCGCTACCTCACCGTTGACGGCGTCGATCCTCTCTATTCTGGACCCAACGCAAACCCGAATGGCGTTGGTGTCTTCCCGCTGAAGAGCGGCGGCAGCTATCCCGTTCTCACCTTCCCGAACATCCAGAACGGATCTTACCCAATCTGGACGATCTTCCGCATCGTTTCGGTTCCTGAAGCCAATAACGCATGGGTCAAGCTCTTCGTTACCAATGCTCAGCAAAATGCAGCCGAGTTCTCGGACTTCATTCCGGCTGCCAACCTGAATGTCTTCCGCAGCCACTTCTACCAGGCCAGCATGGGTGGCGATGACGGCAACACCTGGGATGCCGCAGACGGCGTCTATTACTCGGAGCAGGGCGGCGATGTGGGCGGACAGGTCTTCCCCATCCAGGCCGACTATGACTTCCTTGCCGACAATATCGCCCAGGGCCGTGGCGTTGTCGGTCTCCTCAACCGTCACAACTAGTCTCAATAGTTGAGCCCAGACTCAAACCAGGGTCTCGGATTCAATCTCGCCGACAGGCGCCTGGCGCGGCCTGTCGGCACACTTTAGTCCTGCTCATATCTGCTGCAGCAACTCTTTCAGGAGGACGCTTGTTGAGGTTTCTATCGATTCACCTTATAGCAACGATAGCTTTAACACTGTCCCTTTCTCCAGGAGCGCCTCTATATGCGCAACAGAAGCCGGCGCAGGAGAATCTTGCACAGGAAAAGACTGGCCCCGGTGCTCCGGCGGCCGTTCCGCCGCAGACGTCTCAGACCGAAGCGCAGCCGGGAATCAAGATCGAACGGACGAAGGAGGACTTCACCACGCTGGGCCTTGCCGGCAGCGATCTCGTCGCTACTCCCCCTTTCCTTGGCGGACACGAGGCGAATAAGGATTTTGTCAGAGATCTCTATCAGGTGCAGTGGCGCTCGAATGACCCTATCGATCTGTTCATCATTCGTCCAACCGGGGTGAAGAATCCTCCTGTCGTCCTTTTTCTCTTCAGTTTTCCCAGTGATACAAAGCGCTTCCTCGACGCAAGTTATTGCAAGCGCCTGGTGAGTAATGGAACGGCAGCCGTGGGATTTGTCTCCGCCCTCACCGGTGATCGGTATACACATCGTCCGATGAAGCAGTGGTTTATTAGTGAATTGCAGGAATCTCTTGCTAGCACCACACACGATGTCCAGATGATTCTGAACTATCTCGAATCGCGGGGCGATTTGGATATGACGCGGGTGGGGATCTTCGGCCAGGGGTCGGGGGGCGCTATCGCCATTCTGGCCGCTGCCGCCGATCCTCGCATCAAGGCTCTCGACTTAATCGGACCTTGGGGAGACTGGCCCGACTTTCTGGCCGAAGCCAAGGGCATACCACCACAGGAAAAACCTAACTTCACCACGCCGGAGTTCCTCAAGAAGCTGGAGCCGCTCGAGCCAGTCCGGTACTTGCCAAATTTAAGAACGCAAAGCCTGCGCATCCACATCACGGACGAGAATCCGCCAACCAAGTGGGCGGTGCGGGTTGAGAAGGCCGCTCCCGCCGGCGCGGAGATCCGCCACTATGCCTCGCTCGAAGATCTCCGCGCCGAATCAGCCAGTGGAAAGCTCTTCCAGTGGATTGCCAATAGGTTAAAACCCGCAGCGGACAAAGGAGCCCCGGTACAAACGCAATCCTCCTCAATAACGAAAAACCAAGGAGCATCGCAATGAAGCGCATTGCACAAACGACTTGTCTGGCCGCGGTGCTGATAGCTCTCTCCGCCTGCAGCAGCAGTGACGTATCGGTGAGTGGGGGCGATCAGACGCCTCAAACCGCAATCACAGGCTTAACGGATGGGAACTGGTATATCTCATCCACTTCGTCGCAGAACGATATGATCAACTTTTATTCCGGCCCCTTGTCGGTATCGAGTGACAAGATATCACTGGCGACTGCGCAGGGCTCTTTATGTTTTCCAGGAATGTCACTTGTCTTTTCAGGCACTGTGAGTGGCAACAACGTCACAATCACATCACCTTCCCTCCCGGGCAACAACAAGGTCATCACTATGACCGGAACATCCCACTACGGCAGCAACTTCGACGGTGTCTATCAGATCACCGGAGCAGCCGCTTCCGATCAATGCTATGGCGATTCAGGCACAGTTTACGGCATTCGCGTCACTCCGCTCGATGGATCATGGAGCGGCATCTTGACCGAGAGTGCATACGACCAATATGGAAATGTAGTCGTTGATATGTATGGCGCTCCTGTCAAAAACACAGCATACGCCTATGCAACCATCTCGCAGGCAGCCTCACCGAAAACGATCAATACTGTTGCCGTGGGAACTGTGAGCGCCTATCCATTGAGCGGTAATATGACATTTAGAAACTCTCCCTGTTATGGATCGGGCACCATTGACGACTCAAAGAGCTACATCGTAGGCAGCAGTTACAGCCTTGTAGTAAATACCGATACGGGCGGAACGCTTGTTTCAAGCGGAAGCATGGACCCGACAAGACCAATCTCGATGAATTTTATTTACAGCGTGCCCAGCGGCCCTTGCAAGTACTATCAAGTGGCAGGAACGCTGCAAACCCCTGCTATCGATTACGGTTTGCTCCCATAGACTGTAGCATTGCACACTGGGCTGGCTAAGCTATAACTCGTGACCGGATCGGACCTGCTTCTTTGCCCCCACTCGATTCCAATCCTCGCATCGGATGATCTCCTTCCGGCACAGCTCTCTGCTCGGAGTTCTGTTTCCTCATCGAATATTTCATCAACCGGTAACATCGAAACCAAATGAAAGTTAAAGGAAGATGATGCGATTTATTCTCATGGCATTCATTCTGATCTGCACGGTTTGCAGCGCCCAGACTCCGACCAATTCTCCGAACGAACTTCAGGCCGGATCGGCTGGAACACAAGCGCCCGCTGGCCACGCCGCCTTGCAGGGCAGAGTAAGCGACACGACGGGAGCGATGGTTCCAGGCGCCACCGTAACCGCGAGCAATGCAACGGGAACAGCTACTTCGGTCGTCACTGACGGCGAAGGCAAGTTTGTCCTGCAGGGAATGGCCGCGGGAGCCTACGAGATTACTGTCTCCTCGCCTGGATTTGCAGACTACAAAATACAGGGCTTCAATGTGCTCGATTGGGGGGGGAACAACCTCGATGTCCAACTGCACCCGGCCGCTGAAGTGACCCAGGTTGAGGTTGCTGCCCAGTCTTCCATGCAGATCGAGACGGAAAAGTCGGAGATGGCGGGCACTCTCACGCAAGAGCAGATCGTCACCATGGGGCTGAATGGCCGCAACTTCGCGCAGTTGCTGGTACTCACGCCGGGCGTGAGCAATCAAACTCAGCAGGACGAGGCCAAGGTGGGGGTCGTCGGCAGCGCAAAGTATAGCGTGAATGGCGGCCGTGTCGAATACAACAGTTTCGATGTAGATGGCAGCGATGTGCTCAATACCACCATAGCAGCCAGTCACGGCCACATCACCCTATCCGTTTATCCTAGCGTGGACGCGATCTCCGAGACCAAAGTGCTCACCTCCAACTATGGCGCACAATATGGGCGCAGCGCCTCCGGCACGATTCTTGTGACCACCAAGTCAGGCGGAGCAGCGCTGCATGGAAACGCCTATGAATTTTTGCGCAACGAGTTGTTGAACTCGCGCGGCTTCAAGGATCCGGAAGGTCCGGCGCCACTCTACCGGCGCCAGGACTTTGGCGGCACCCTGGGCGGTCCTATCTATGTTCCAGGAAAGTACAACGTCAATAAAGACAAGTCGTTCTTCTTCTTCTCAGAAGAGTTTCGCTTGGAGCGCTCCCCTTCCTCGTTCAGTCAGGCAGTGCCGTCACTAAACGAGCGCGAAGGCGATTTCAGCGACGTTTGCCCGGGCCCGGATTGCCCGCAAAGCTCTCTAATAAGTGGTTCCAATGTTCCGATCGATCCCAATGCTTATGCCATCCTGCACAGCAACCTGATTCCCCTCGCAAACTCGAGTTCTGGATGCGCGTTTTCACTCACCGTGGCTCCGACCAGCGATCCAGCGACTTGGCCCTGCTATGACCTGACTGTCTCTCCAAGTACCTATTGGCGCGAGGAACTCTTTCGTATCGACCACAACCTGAACTCCAGCGTCAAGGGCTCATTCCGGTTCATCCACGATAGTTGGGATACGACGGCCACTGCGCCGCAATGGCAATACGGCGGAAACGCCAACAGTTTTCCAACAGTGCTGAACCGATTTGTCGGGCCGGGATTGAGCATGGTAGCTCGCCTGACCAGCGTCAAATCGGCCTCCCTTGTCAACGACTATTCAGTCAGTTTTGTCACCCAGCATATTACGCTTGCCTCGACTCCCGGTCCAGGCGCCGACCTGACCCGCCCGTCGCAACTGGATGCCCCTTGCGGCACACTTATAACTAGTTGCGGAATCGGCAGTATCTTTCCAGGCTCCGGCGGCAAGATTCCGGGTATCTATATTAGCGGATCTAACGCCGCGTACGGCGGCACCGGATTCCTCGCCGACACATCCTATATGCCCTGGAAGAATGCGGATCCAACCATCACCCTGCGGGACGATCTCAGCAAGTCCCTTGGCAAGCACTTCCTGCAGGCCGGAGTATTGTTTCTCGATGCTCAACAATCCGAATCGAGTTCGGCGACCGGCGCTAATACCGGCGACGTGCAAGGCCTGGTTACTTTTACCAACGTCAGCAATCTGAATTCCACCGGCAACGCCTTCGCCGACTTCTTGTTAGCCAACACAGCATTCAATAGCAATCTTCCTAGCCCCACTGGCCCCGCATTCAGCAATGAATCTGCGCGGGGAACGATTGTCTCCTATCAGCAAGACAGCGCAATGGCAAACTACGCCAACCATTATTCGGTTCTTGAGCCGTATCTGCAGGATGACTGGCATCTTTTGCATCACCTTACTCTCAATCTAGGTGTGCGATTCAGCCTTTTTGGCAATTGGACTCCAAATGGCAGTAGTGTCTACAACTTCGTTCCGGACAAATTCGACACCGCGCTGGCCGGCGCCATACAGGTAGATTCGATGTATGGCTATATAAAGGACGCTAGCACGGGTGCACCAATTCTAGCCAATGCCCAAAATCCGGATTTCAGAACAATCAACGGCCTTGTGGAATGCGGCAAAAACGGTGTGCCGGCCAGTTGTATGAGCGCTCACTATTTCAACCCTGCGCCCCGCTTCGGGTTCGCGTGGGATCCGACAGGTAAGAACAATACATCTATTCGTGCCGGCTATGGTGTCTTTTTCGAGCACGGCACGGGCGACGAGGCCAACAGCGGATCGTTGACTGGCAGTGCGCCTCTGATCCAGAGCATGACTCAAAACGCCCCTCAAGGTCATGCTTTTCGTTGGGAGTGCATCGGGGGAATGGCTCAAGGATGCGCCGCGACTGTCCCCGCCGGAGCTGCCTTCCCGCTCGATGTCTCCGCTATTCCCACCAAAACTGTGTGGCCCTACATTCAGCAGTGGAGCTTGAGTGTGCAGCAACAATTCGGTAGGGATATGGTTGTAACGCTGGCTTACGTGGGCAGCAAAGGAACACACTTAGCCACAATCCGGCAGCTCAATCAATTGGATCCAGTACCATTGTCGAATAACTATTTCGGGCCGCACGAACCCATCTCGTTCGCCGGATCTGAGTGCCTTTCGTCAGATCAAGGGGCCACAGTTATACCTCCGCAACCATTCGTAACTCAAACCGGTTATCGCTACTATCCAAGCAATCCAGCCTACAAAAACATGGAAGTGGCCTGCACGACGGCCATAAACCCTAACTCCCAGAGAAAGTACTCTGGGTATGGCCGCATTCTCTCCGTTGAAAACACTGTCAACTCCTCGTACAACGCATTGCAGGCCACAGTGCATTATATTCATGGTCCGTGGAACCTGGGACTAAGCCACTCCTACGGGCATTCCATCGATGAAGCTTCAGATCGCTTTGAATCCGCCTTAGGAAACTCTCTTGATCCTCATTCCAATCGCGCCAGTTCCAGCTTCGACCAGCGGCACATCTTCAATTTCAATTATGTCTATAAATTACCAATCGACCATCTCATGCAGATACTGGTGGATCATGGCAAGTGCAATGACAGCGACACAGACTGTCAAGCCGCTTATTCGCCGGGTAGCTCCCATCCTAACAAGTATCTCTTGAAGGCATTAAAGGGGTGGGAACTCTCAGGCCTGACTACCTTTCAAACCGGGTCGCCATTCACTATCATCAATGGCGGCAGCAGTTTGGTTTCTGTGCTTGACAACGCGGGTGTTGCCAATGGCCTAGGTGCTGGATCGTACCCAGACGCAGTGAAACCCATTGGTGTGTGCGATGACTATTCGGTGAGCAACGGTTCCAGTCTTGTGCTAGGTCCATTGCTGGCCAGCAGATGCAGGTTCGTAGCTCCGCGTGGCCTGACTTTTGGAAATGCTGGACGCAACTCCATGAACAATCCTAGCCGTATCAACTACGATGTGGCCCTGCATCGGCAATTCATGACGTTACGCGAAAGTCATTTGGAGATCAGAGCGGAAGCGTTCAATCTCTTCAATCATCCGCAATATCGCATCTATGACCCTGAAAAAGGAAATACGCCAAGCAATACCATCTCGTGTTACGGCGACATTCTTGATAGTTACTCCGCCGGAGCTAGTTCTTGCAATCCGGGTAACTCCTTTCTCCACCCCGTCGATGCGCACCGTCCGCGCACGATGCAACTCGGTGTAAAGCTGGATTTCTAAGTTCTTAGGCCTTTCCCAGGGCTGAACTTGGAACCGGACGAAGCGCTCCTTGCTCTTAAAAATGCGATTATTCCCGGCTGGTCCTGCACGGCCGCAATCACAGGAGATGAAACACAGGCAATGAAACATTTAACAGCAATTCTGTTACTGACAACCGCACTGATGACGGTCTCCGGCTGCACAGGTGGAAAAGCTCCGGTGATCGCCGATCCGCCTACGCTGCATTCTGGAAACTGGCTCATGATAGTTAATTCCAATACGTCTACGTCTGATCTCTATCCGCAAAACAAGTATTATCGCGGCACGTTAGAGAGCACAGGCAATACTGTGTCGGCGAATCTCAGCTTGAGCAGAGCAACGAGCGCAAATTGCTTTCCGGATCTCCTCGCGCTAACAGGCTCACTCAGTAACGATGTTGTTACCTTGACGCCAATCCCAAACGACTCGAACCTGACGATCGCTACAACTATTAAGCCCGGAGGCATCTTGCTGGGTACTTATAATTGCACGTCCCAGGGAGCGGGCGCGGATAATGGCACAGTGTATGCGACGAGTATTCCGCTCATTTCCGGTGTATGGAGCGGTACACTGGCTGAATCGGTCAGCACTTGGGTGCCAAGTTCCTCGGGAGGAACAATATCTACGACATATTACGAGATAGGGGCTGCCGCAACCATCGTTCAATCCTCTGTCGCAGCACCTTCAGACAGCAGCCGTGTCCCCCCCTATAGCTACGCCCTAAGTGGAACAGTGACACTTACAAATTCAACCTGCTTCAATTCTGGCTCCTCCACTCTGGCGATCGATTCCACGATGAGCTACATCAACGGAGAGCAAGTATTCATTTCCGCAATGTCGGACGATGGGACTGAAGGCTTCACCTGGGGAACCTCCCAGAGGCCAGTACCTCTGGACGATCCCACGACGGCTGCGTCGATGCTAAACCCTTCGAACTTCGCCGTGTTCAGCGACTCTTGCAGATTCGATACATTCTATTCCACGTCGCTTTCAAAGTCATCCTAACCAAGTTGCCGCGTGAAGTGCAATATGAATCGAGAGATACATCCCCACTTTTCTTGAATAACGCTAGGAGTACGAATGACAAAGCAATATGAAGCAGCACTTTGGTTTGCATTGGCAGTCTGCCTACCGTTGAACGCACAGTCGCCGATGCCCACCGCCCCGACTTCGGATGCGGCCTCAACCAGCACTCATGAGGTTCTTCCTGAAGCCCCCGCGCCAGTAGCAAAGCAAAGGGTGGCAGATTGGAAGTATTCCGCAATTACGGGTGCACTATTCGCAGCTTCGGTCTCAGACGCAGAAACCTTGGTGCGATGTGACAACTGCACATTCATTCCGGCTTCAATGCATAGGCGGGGCGTTACTATTGGCATAGGCCTACCAGTCGATGTAGCTGTTTCCTATTTCGGTTACAGGTTAAAAAAGCACGGCCGTCGTTGGTGGTATGTTCCGGCAGTGGCCCTGACCGCTGCCAATGCCTATCTAAGCTATCACTGGGCCGCCAGCACGGATTGAGCATGCGGCGAAGGTATTTATTACGGGCCTCGTCTGGCGATCTACGAAGTGATCATAACTGACGATGACTACCAAAGAAAATCACACGGTTCCGATATCTACAAGGAAACCTCCTAGCCTGGACGCGTTGGGACGAATACTATGAAGGTTCCATTTCTCGATTTAAATGCGCAGTATGTCACAATCAGAGACGAAGTTCTGGCAGCGGTCACAGGGGTGCTGGACTCTCAAGTCTACATTCTTGGACCGAAGGTCGCTGAGTTGGAAAGGCAGGTTGCATGCCTATCTGATTCCCGATTTGCTGTCGGCGTTGCGAGCGGAACAGATGCGCTGTTAGCCTCTCTCATGGCTTTCGGAATTGGCCTGGGGGATGAGGTGATTACCACCCCTTTCACGTTCTTCGCAACTGCCGGCTGCATATCGCGCGTCGGGGCCCTTCCCGTGTTTGTCGACATCGATCCGTGTACTTTCAACATGGACACATCGAAGATCGAGGCAGCAATCACAGCGAGAACGAAGGCCATTATCCCAGTACACCTCTTCGGGCAAATGTGCGACATGGATCCAATTATGGAGATTGCCGACAACTATGGCCTATATGTGATCGAGGACGCTGCGCAGGCCATCTCCGCCACATATAAAGGACGAAAGGCCGGGAGCATTGGAACTGTTGGATGCTTCAGCTTCTTTCCAAGCAAGAACCTCGGTGGCGCCGGAGATGGCGGAATGATTATAACTAACAATCCAGATATCTATGATCGCCTTGTAATAACTCGCGTGCACGGTTCCAAGCCAAAGTATCATCACAAGGTCATTGGAGGGAATTTCCGGCTCGATCCGCTTCAAGCAGCAGTATTGCTCGCTAAACTTCCATATCTGGAAAAATGGTCCGAAGATCGCCGCCGAAACGCGGCGTACTACGATCGTGCATTCGCTGGGAGCTGTGTACGAACACCCTCGATCAACTCAGATTGCGTCAGTATTTACAATCAGTATGTCATTAGGGTTCCAGATCGTAACACCGTAGTTTCGGCCCTCAAGCAAGCGACTGTCGGCACCGAAATATATTATCCCGTACCAATGCACCTGCAGGAATGCTTCGCCGGAGAGTGCAGGATATCTGGATCGCTTTGCGAGTCAGAGAAGGCGTCTCAGGAGGTGTTGGCCCTACCCATCTACCCCGAACTGAGCACCGAAATGCTCGAATATGTGACAAAGGAATTGTTGAAAGCCCTTAACGCGAATCATACATCACTTCATTCACATTAGGAGTCATTGTGCCGTATTCATCTCTATCTACCACCACGGATCTTGAGCGCAAGCTTGCGTCGCGCGAAGCCCGCCTTGGCATCGTCGGGATGGGATATGTCGGTTTGCCGCTCGCACTGCTCTTCAGCGAGGAGCAATTTCCCGTCACGGGATTTGATATCGATCCCACCAAGGTTGAGACTCTAAATCAAGGTGGTTCGTACATTGTCCGCATTTCTCCGACGGAGATCCGGGATGCACAGAAATACGGTTTTGCTGCAACTTCGGATTACAGCCAAATTGCGAAAATGGACGTCGTGTTCATCTGCGTTCCCACTCCCCTAAACGCGCATTGCGAGCCCGATCTCAGTTATGTTACGAACACTGTGCGTAGTATTGCGCCTTATCTCAAAGACGGTCATCTCATTATTCTGGAAAGCACAACCTATCCTGGCACAACAGAGGAAGTCGTTGTTCCTCTGCTGGAGCAAGGAAATTCCTCCGACCTCAGAATGGCGGTCGATTCAGATGCGAAAGGTTTCTATGTCGCCTTCTCACCGGAACGAGAAGATCCAGGCAATGACTCTATCGCGAGGCGCGATATTCCCAAGGTTGTGGGAGGCTGCGGCTCCATCGCAACAGCATTGGCGTCGGCCGTGTACGAAACTGTCTTCAATCGCACGGTTCGCCTATCATCGCCCGCAGCCGCGGAAATGACGAAATTGCTGGAGAATATTTACCGTTGCGTCAACATTGCTCTGGTGAATGAGCTGAAGCAACTCTCTATGCGCATGGGAATCGACATTTTTGAGGTGATCGATGCAGCTCGAACGAAACCTTTTGGTTTCCAGGCATTTTATCCCGGACCTGGTCTTGGAGGGCACTGTATCCCCATCGATCCTTTCTACCTATCATGGAAGGCCAAAGAGTTCGACTTCCGTACGCGGTTCATCGAATTAGCAGGCGAGATTAATCTTGCTATGCCCTATTTTGTCGTTGAGAATGTGACGAACGCGCTGAACAATCGTGGACAGGCTCTCAGCGGCGCACGCGTCCTGATTCTAGGAATGGCCTATAAGCGCGATGTCGACGATCTTCGCGAGTCGCCTTCGCTGACGATCATCGAACTGCTCAAGAAGCGTGGCGCAGAGGTGGAATACAACGATCCGTTCTTTCAGTTTGTTGGAGATGGACGCAAGTACGCGCTCAACATGACCTGCACTCCTCTAGATCGAATACCGGACTTCGACTGTGTCGTGATTGTGACCGATCACTCGGTCTATGACTTTCGGGCGATCGTTAAACTAGCCAAACTAGTTGTGGACACGCGCAACGCGACAAAAGGAATTGATGCGCAAAACGTCGTAAGGTGTTAACCGGCGCACTAGGGCGTGTTCACACTATCTAAGAGCTTCGACGATCAGGACAAAATTGATAAAGGCGAGGAAGATGACGTCGAGTTTCTCGAATCTTGAGAAGATGCGGCGGAATCCTTTCAACCTGCGAAAGA
>JBAVDS010000058.1:0-31979 GCA_049587335.1 Occallatibacter sp.
TGACTCTTTGTAGCCGAATTATGCGGAGCAAATGACGACAGATTTCTCGATTTTCCCAGACAAATCCCAACATCCTTTTCATATGATCGTCCTCACCAAAATCGCTGTTATGGAAAGCTCATCATAATCGCGATCCCTTGCGAACGTAATCGCGCAGGATTTCACCGACCCGCTGGAAGCCGACCAGGTTGTGCCACTCCGTGTGCTCCTGCCAGTCGCCATGGATGTCCCGGTAGCGTTCACTGGTGGCGAGCGACAGGTTGACGATTGTGCCCGTGCGCAGGATGTGGACCGCCGGGTCCTTGCCGGCGCGTCCCAGAAGAATGACCTTGTTTACACTCCGTCCCATAATCCCTCCTTCATTGGTCTTGGCCGTAGACAGAATCGAAGGCCTGTCGCCGGTCGATCTCGACGTACTCGTCATTGGCAAAGCGGTAGAACTTCCCCGTCACCGCGTCGATGTTCAGATAGCGCCGCGTGATTCGGTGCTTGTAAAGCACGATGTCGCCAGCCTTGCCCATGAACATGAATTCTTCACAGAATTCAGGCGGCATGGCATTCTCAAGAGGCCGCCAGTCTGGCTTGCCCACTTCGATGGCGCACTTCATAGCTCACCGCCTTTGTTCGTGGCCGGAGCCACGGCGACATGCGTGTGCTTGCAACCCGGACATGCGACCGCGCCGGAGATTTTGCGAATCGCCTCGTCGAAGCGCTCCGGCAGATCGAGCACTTCGCCGGCCGCAGTGTAGAAGTCCGGCGCAACCGTCCCGCGCAGGCATTTGTTCTCTGCATTCCAGAGTTCGACTGCGAGCGTTCCCTGATGGCCGCGGAAAAGTGGCGCCGTAACAATTGCTGGGCGCGTATGGCCTTCTTCGGACTTCAGCCAAAGCCGTGTGATGGCCAGTTCATAGGTATGGCCTATGCGCAGCATCTCAATCCGCACCAGTTCTGGCGCGATCACGATGGCGTGGCGGCCGTTGCCGGAGATCGAATCGATCTGTTGCAGCCACGGCGCCGGGTTCCCATCGGCATCGAGATAGGCGCAGTAGCGGCCCATGTCGGCAACCGCGCCGCCGGACTCAACGCCCCCCATCTTTACGTACTTCGGCCCTTCGCCCTGAAGCCGCCATCTCCTCAGGCAGGCAAGGCTCACTTGAAGCTTTTCGGAAACCGCTTCTTCCATCAGTAATGAATCCATTGGGATCTCCTTTTGGGACAGTTCCGCGATCAATTCCATGCAGAACCGTAGTTGGATATCAAATCTCGGTCAAATCGAAGGCAGTGGACTTTCCCCGCCTCCCAATCACTTCTTCCGCGCGGCAAGTGCAGCATCGAGCGCCGCCCTCTTGGCAAACATTCGGATATGGCTGTAGTGGCGCAACATACTTCTGGACACGTGACCCGCGATTTCCATGATCGTCTCGTCACCTGCTCCACTCTCAGCAAGCTCCGTGATCAAGGTGTGTCGGTTATCGTGCCACCGGCCCGTTACTTTTGCATTTCGGCGCACCGTGTTCCAAGCTGTCTTGAGTGTCGTGACATGACGGGTCGGATCCGACGGACGAGGTCGACCAAATGGAAATATGTACCACTGCGGCTGGATAGGCCCAAATTTGACTTCGAATTGGGCCCGATGCTGGACAATGGCTTCGTACAACTCGTCGTTGAAGGGAATTGTCCGACCTTCCCCAGCCTCGGTCTTGGCTCGGCCGACCGTGAGAAAACGGTCTGTCAAGTTAATTTGCCCCCAGGTGAGTGTCTTGATCTCGCCATCTCTGAGACCTGCATTGCGGGCGAGCGTGTAAGCCATGTAGATGTGTGGACTTCGCGACTTTGCGACTTCGGCGCTGAGCTTGTTCGTCTCGGGAGCGTCAAATGCTTTGCCGATTTGTATCCTCACCTTAAGCTTGAGCTGCTTCTCCTTGCGCAACTGGGCGCGGACGATCTCCCCCGGATCGCCGAGCATTTTCAACAGGAACCGGACCTCTTCATTGATCGATTTCGGAGCAGCACCCTCGCGCAGGCGATCTTCCTGGAATTTCAGAACCGCGGAAGCATCCACATCCACGGTAAGTCTGTTCCCCAGCAATCTGGACACATGTCCCAGCGCATATTTGGCAAAACGTGGCGCACGGTTACGCAACCGATATCCGACCAGGTATTCGTCGATAATGTCCTTGAGCGGCCGAATGCGCTGCTCTCGGGCATTGCCGAGGTTGTGAAACCCTTCTTCCAGTTCTCGCCGCCGCTGTTTCTCGGCTTCCTTGGCGACGGTCTTCGATCGCGACCTGGACGACTCTTTGATCTCCCGGCCCGCGAAATAGAACTTGAACCACCAGACTCTCCCTCTCTGAAAAACACTCATCGCCTGCTCCTCTCATCGGTGTTTCGGCCTCCGGCGCTTCAGGCGCCGAGTGCGAAATGAACAATGAAGCAGGAGAGAGACTCGCGCAAATTTCGAGCCGTGAGACCGGTCGGTTGAAGGGAGGATTCTGCGCCCGGGAAACCACTCAACTTTGAGAATTGTTGCTACCGAATGCGAAGCATTTTGAAGCGGGGTGGGTACAAAAATGGGTACAATCGCCCTTTTTGCGCCGTTTCCAGCTCGCTTTCGGATGCTCTAAGTTGTTGATTTTAAATGGTGGACGCGGTAGGAATCGAACCTACAACCTGTCGGTTAAGAGGGGAAAAATGACCATTTGCACAGAATTGCACCGTGCCGCATAAGTGCTCATTACAAACGACTTATTTGATTTTTTCTTCGCACAGCCTTGCACAAAAAAGCCCCGAAATCCAATCCGAACAGCCACCAAAACAGCCATCAGATTTGGTAGCATAATAGATGTATTAGATGTAGTGAAAGGGGCTGGAGCATGGCACGGCAAATGAAGGGTGTCTATGAAAATCCTCCGAAGAGCGGAATCTGGTGGATTCTCTATTACGTTGAAGGCAAGCGGCACCGGGAGAAGGTCGGACGCCGTTCCGACGCGGTTGCTCTTTATCAACGCCGGAAGACCGATGCCCGAATGGGGATCAAAATGCCAGAGATCCGCCCTCGCCGCGCTGTGCTCTTCGAGGAGATCGCGGCGGATGCCCTCGTTTACTCGAAGGAGCATAAAGCCTCGTACCGCGGTGACCGTGCGACTGTCGTCAAGCTCCTGCCGGTCTTTGGCAAGACTCCCATAAACGAGATCACGCCACAGACGATCAAAGCCTACCTGGACACGCGAGACGATCTGAAGAAGACGACGATCAACCGCTATCGCGGGACATTATCGATGATCTTTCAGGAGGCTATCCGCAACGGCAAAGCGACGGCCAACCCGGCGAGACTGGTCCGCCTTTACAAGGAGGAGAACGGCAGAGTCCGGTTTATCTCCTATGAAGAAGAGGCGACCATCCGTGCCATCATTCGCGAGAGGTGCCCAATCCATGAACCCGAGTTGACCTTGGCCCTCGAAACAGGAATGCGGCTGGGCGAACTGTACTCGCTCGAATGGGACCGTGTCGATCTGGAGCGCCGGCAGTTGATCCTACTGAGAACCAAGAACGGAACGGCCCGCGTGGTGATTCTCACCGAAGCAGCAGTCAGCGCCCTCAAAGAGCTATGGCAGCGCCGCAGCTCGACTTCGCCCCATGTGTGCCTCACACGCTATGGCGAACCAATGATCTCCCCCCGCGCCTGGTTTGAGCTGGTCATGCAGGGAGCCGTGAAGAAGAACAGTTCGCTTCGGGACGTTACCTGGCACATTTTCCGGCACACGTATATTTCTCGCCTCGTGATGGCCGGGGTAGATTTGAGAACGGTACAAGAGCTTGCCGGTCATAAAGACATCAAGATGACCGTTCGCTACGCGCACCTCGCGCCGGCGCATAAGCTGGCGGCGGTGGACAGACTGGCCGAGTACCGGCGGGAACAGGAAATGGCTAAACGCCAAGAGGCAACAAGGCTCGCTTTCGCAGCAGCGTGACCACTCGCACCCCAGGTGCTCACCCTCATCGAACGCTCCATGAGCGGGAAGGCCTGTTGGCGTCAACCGACGTTTGGAACCAATCTGGCTGGCGCTTTCCCATCCGTTACATTCGAGAGATAACGGTGCTATATTTGCTCTCAACTTCTAAACATGCGTCTGAATGCTTTCGTTCAAGCGCAAACTGAGCCATCCTGCGGCTCTAACAAGGAACAACTACAGAAGGGCCTGGGAGATTTTGCAATGTCACTTTACGACGTGGACATCGACAAGGAGATCGACAGTGTCTCGAAGCTGTGGCACCAAAAAAGGCATCAGCACGAATTTGAAACCGTTTGGTATACGATGTCGCAAGCTGAGAGGGATGCGATTGAACGAGAGGTAAACAGGCGGCTGGATGAACTGATAGCGCATCCAGATGCGAGTTGGGGCTCCATTACCAACGCCTCAATTGAAGGCGGTAAAGCAAGTCCAGATACTGGCATTCGGGGTGACTGGTCTGGAACGGTTTTTCAACCCATCTACGAGGCTTGCGGACTTAACGAAGAGCGGGCCGGGATGTTTTTTGGAATTGTATGGAAGAGAATCATTGTTGAACGGCCAGAACACTGGATCGGACTCCACGCTGACCCAACATTCCCGCAGCGAGGAGTCACCCTAGAGGGCAAAACCTATTTTCTTGATCAAAGTTCTCGGAAGTAAATCAGGTATCGCTTGATGCAACTACCCCAACAATCTTCTATTCAATGTTTGCGCCCTCAATGAACATGATCAGGTTTTGCACGTCCTAGCCACAAGCCTGCCACTTCGAGAGTTGTCCGATGAATGAATCAACATGTCTTACGGTCGCACTCACACGATTGGAATCCATAGTTCTTCCCGACCTACCGCTTCCTATGGCTAGTTTTGAGGAAGTGGACGCAGATCGCGTCTTTTTCGGTATTCGATACTACACTTACGCTTCCATTGCTCACGTGCGAAAGATTCTTCGCGGATTGATACAAGTATCAGATGAGGCAAACTGGGCCTGCGCGAACATCCTCACGCGTCACCTTATGGAATGGGCGGCTCATGTAACATTTCTTAACGTAAAGGTCCGCAGCCTGGTTCGAGATAAGCGATGGGACAAAGCCTGGGCAATCTTACTCCAACTCAATGGAGGGGACCTCTACTTTCGACGCTTTGGAGCCAAGTATCTTGGAAGCGATTCCACCAATGTAGAAATCCCTGAACCATTTAAAACCGCAAATTTTCTGAACGTGTATGACCTGCAACACGCAAACGCTGACGGGCGCGGATCTGCACAGGAAGACTACTCTTTATTGAGTGAACTCTCCCATGCGAGCGCCGCCTGCTTGCGGCAATGCTTGGAGACTCGCGAAAACCAAATCACCTTCACAGGAGGGGACGATGATATATCTCCGCTCCCGATTGCGAGCGTTTCTACTATAGATTGGCTGATGGGTATTGCCGACTTGTGTACGCTCACATCAGACCAAGAAGTAGGCGGGATATTGGTATTGGCCCTTCGGAGCATCAACGAAGCGGCTCCTCAGCACTGAGGAGAAGTGGGGCTGGACATGTGAATCTGGGCCCAGCCTTCGTCATACTCGGCCTAACCATGTTGTCTGTGGTGTTTCTCGATTTATGTAAAATCGCCGGTGAACTCACCGACGACCACCTGGCGCCGAGGGTGGCCCCCAGAGTCAACAGGGCTGTTGGCGCCAAGCGAATCTCAATCGCCAGATCGACCGTCGATGGCTGGGAATCAATTCATGGGCCGGTAACCACTATGTTCAGGCACGTATATACGGACAGAGAGCCCGTGTTCGGCGTCTTTGATCAGCTATTCGCGCTACACTTGGGACCATGGAACCAATGGCTCGGGAGGTACGCGAAACACTGGATTCGCAAGGAAGCGCTTTGATTCGTGCACACCTCCCAGAGATCCCCAGTTTCGAAGCACTGTCCGCTTTCGGCGTAATCAGCCGGCTGCCCGGACTTAATGCGGTCCAGACTCTAGCCCCCCGACAGATTTCAGATTCTACGCCAAACACCTATAGTGGTAATTTTGGCCGGAACGCCTTTCCGCTCCATACTGACCTTGCACACTGGTATGTCCCACCGAGATACCTCGCGCTTCGCTGTACCGGTCCCAGAAGCTCTGTCGGAACTCGCCTATTGGACACCGCATCCATCATCGAGGCATTTGGGATCACGGCTCTGAATAGGGCTCTTGTCCGACCACGCCGCCCAATCCAAGGCTACCGCCCGTTGCTGCGCCTGCTAGAGGATAGAGGTTGCGGTTTGTCTTCCATCAGGTGGGATGGTCTTTTTATCTCGCCCGCCACCCAGGAAAGTGCCAAAGTCTTCGACGCAATTGGCGTCTTCCTCGGTTTTGCGCAACCCCAGGAGATCGTTCTAGCTGAAAAAGGGGACACACTAATCATCGACAACTGGCGGCTTCTGCATGGAAGAGCACCCATTTCGGCAGCCCAAACTGACAGGCGAGTTGAACGAGCGTACATTGGAGAACTCAGATGAACATCGATCCATTGCAGGTTCCAGGCGGATGGTCAAAGGACGCGCTCCTCAACAAGGCGCAGCTATACGTCGAACAGATGCACACTTTCGCCCACGATGATTGGCGATTCGTGTTTTGGTCCACCCTTGCATTGGAACTTCTCGCCAGAGCGGCTCTCGCGCATATTAGCCCGGCGCTCTTAGCCGACCCCAAGGACTGGAACAATACTCTTCACGCACTAGGGATGGCCCCAAAAGCAACGAAATTCGTTCCGCGTTCCATAGATGTATCGCATGTTATTTTTCGGATTCAAGAGATAGTTCCAGAGTTCACCCCGGAACTTGGAGGGTTTGCACAGGCGCATATTTCACGGCGCAATGAGGAGCTACACTCGGGCAATAGCCCTCTCGACGGTCTGAAGAGTTCCAGTTGGCTTCCGTTGTACTATCGGACCTGTCAAGTCCTTTTAACGTCAATTGGAGCAAGATTCGAGACCTACGTTGGCCAGAGAACTGCTCAGGCAGCAGTTGAGATGATAGCCGCTTCCCTTGATGATTCCGCCAAGGCGGTTACAAAGGCCATCAATGCCCACAGGGCTGTATGGGAAGCTAGAGAAGCCCCAGAGAGACTGCGGGGGGCAGACCAAGCGTCAATCTGGGCGATCAAGCAAACAGGCCATCGTGTGAAGTGCCCAGCTTGCGACTGTGATGCATTGCTTTCGGGGGCACCGATCGACGCGCCAATTAGAACCATTGATGGCGACGAGATCACGGAAGTTCAACAAAAGCTGCCGTCAAGATTTGAATGCATTGCATGTGGCCTAAAGATTTCAGGTTTGCCCCAGCTCGCCGCCTGCGGCCTTGGCGATGCCTATAAGACAACGTCGATCTACGACGCAGCTGAATACTATGCTCCAGATGACGATTACAGTGGATTTGAGCCGGATAATAATGAACCGTAGGTCCGGGATTCGAAGTTGACGGACCAGCGTGATCAAACCGCAGGTACAATGGGTAGCGCGAACTTCATTGAAGGGGTAATAGAACTCCGCTGTCAATTGGTGCAAATCCCCGGTGAACTCATTGAGGGCGGCGGCTATTCTTAGAACGCCAGCTTCGTGACGACGATAGAGTTGGTTAGTCCTGCCAGGGGCCTCCCGCTGGCCATGACTGCTTCCGATGCCCCTCGGTCGTCAATCCGGCCAGGAGCGGCATAAGGAACCGTTCGATGTCGCCAACGACGCGTTGCAAAGGAACGGCTTCGATGTAGAGCCGGTTCTTGGTGTTGAACGCGGCCCACTGGCGCTGCTTCGATTCATCCTCAAAGAACTCCGCGGTAAACGCGCGTGGCGGCGCTGCGACGGTTGGGATTACCGTCTTCCGCCGCTCAAATGTGCGAACGATTGCCTCAGCGAGAAGCTGTCCATTGAACGGAAAAAGCTGAGACAGGGCGCGCAGATCGTGGAAGTCCTTCATGCGGCTGTTCGCCATGCCGAGCTTCACCATCGCTTCAAACTTTTCAGCGACCACGGTCTCCTTGGGATAGGCGAGCAGCAACGGCGCCGGCCCATTGAGGATCGTTGGGAACAGAGTCTCAACTGGCGGGGGCGTGATGGTGTCCCCGAACCCGATGTCGATTTGCATGGGAATTCGCGCCCGCTCCAAATAGCTCAGGAAGGTGACACGTAAAGGAAGATGCTGCAGCAGTCCAGCTTGGAGTTGCAGCTCTTCGTTGGCTTCGGCAAGCTCTTTTGTCCGCTCCGCAACCCGCCGCTCGACTTCATCTGCAATCCGCTTTTGCTCATCCAGGCGCAGTGTCTGACGGTCTCGCGCGCGCAGGCTCACGCTCTCGTCCTCGATGCGGTCATTCAAGCGTTTGTCCCTGCTTTCATCGGGGTGACGGTGGAAGGAATTTCGCACCGGTCGCTGAAATTCGGATTGCTTGTATGGGACGATTAGGTCGAATTTCGCTGGGATGGCCTGCTCGGAGCTGTTGATTAGACTCGAATCAAGCATATTGACCTCTGGGTGGATGGGGGAAGGGACCTGCTAGCTGAGTCTTCGTCAATTCGACGCTTGCGAAATCAACAACTCAGAAGGGGAAACACATCAAGCTACGAGAATGACTATGCAACCCTGCCGAGAGTGCTGACAACCCTAGATAGAGGGAACCTTTTTCGTTCCATGGTGTGCCCGATTTTCCTACTTTATGTGGACGGGCAGAGTGCGACAGGCGGCTTTCGTTCAATTACCGATATGCTTCCGTCCGAAAAGACGGGCATCGATGGACCACGCGCCAGGACCGATCATCGCCAACGTGCCACCAAGGGCCGCCAGAACAACTGCCGACTCATCGCCAGCGCCTGTCAAAGCGATCCACACTTGCACGGCCGCGACGAGCGTTCCCGCCGCGGGAGTCCATAAGCCGACGAGAATGAGCAAGCCCAGCGCACTTCCGATCAATTGCGGCATAACTGGCCCTGGCGCAGGGATGCCGCTGAGCAGAGCTATGCCGTGGTAGAGCAGAGCAATGCCCAGGACTGATCGTTGAATGAGAAGTCCGAATCCCGGCCAGCCATTCGCGAACGTCGAGAAGAGTCGTTGCAAGCAGCACCCTAGAGGAGCGTACTGCACTCTCGATGGCTTGGGAACGGCTGAAACTCGGAACCGTATTCATACTTTCGGGTGATTAGATCTCAATAATCCCGCGCTTAAGGCCGATTGTGACCGCGTGGGCTCGATCACTGGCACTCAGCTTCGAAAGGATGTTCGTGACGCGACTCTTCACGGTCGCCTCCGCAACGGAGAGTTTGTCGGCGATCTGTTTGTTTGAATTTCCGACTGCAATCAGCCGCAGAACTTCAATTTCGCGTTCGCTTAGTTCATCGTCGGTGGCGTGCTCAGCTAGCTCTGCGGCAACCTCCGGCGGTATTCGCTTCCGTCCCTCGTTCACTGCATGAATGGTCTCGATCAGTTCCCGATCATGGCCTTTCAACAGATAAGCCCGAGCGCCTGCTCGAAGTGCGCGCAGCACTTGAGCATCGCCTTTATAGGTCGTAAGCACGATGATGCGCGCATCCGGAAATTCGCTCAGAATACGAACCGTGGCTTCGATTCCGTTGAGCCCCGGCATCTGAAGATCCATAAGGACCACGTCCGGGCGATGCGCCCGAAACGTTTCGATGGCGTCTTCTCCATTCGCGGCTTCTGCTACCAACTTCATCTCAGGCTCCGCATTGATCACAGCGGCAAGCCCCCTGCGCAGCAGAGCGTGATCATCGACCGCGAGAATTCGAATCAGCTTAGGAGCGTTGATCATGTTTACCTGCCTTGTTGAACAACCGGAATCGACGTCCATCACGCCGCTTTTCGTATGCCATCGAAGCCGGAACCGTTAATTCCACTTCCGTACCCGCCCCCATTTCGCTCCAGAAATCCAGGCGTGCGCCAATTCGCTGGGCCCGCTCACGCATTCCGGGTATGCCAAAGTGTCCGGACTGTCCCCCGGCCAATACCTTGGGATCGATCCCTTTGCCGTCATCACGGACACGCAAACGAAGCTGATCCTGATCGTAACGGATTTCTACCTCGATGTGGCTGGCAGCGGCGTGCGTAAAGGCATTTCGGATCACCTCGCGAGAAACCCGGTAGACCTCATCCTGAAGCATTGGCGACAGATCCTGTTGCTTACCCTCAACAACAACGCGATAGCTCGGAGAGTGCCCATTCCCTTCGTGTGCGGTCGCCAGCTCATTGCCCACGACATTCAGCAATTCGGGAAGGTCGCGCTGCGCGGCCGGTTCGGGGCGCAGGTCGCGAATTGCGGAACGGCCCTCCTGGATCGCTTCCTCGGTTGCCTGGATGGCTTCATCCAGGGCCGCCTCAGCATTGTCCGCTTTCCGGAGGAACAATTTTCGCGCCGCCTGAAGTTGAAAAGCGACGCCCTGGAAACTCTGCAGCAGCGTGTCGTGCAGTTCTCGGGCGACACGCATGCGTTCGCCTACGGTCGCTTCCAGTCCAGCGGCGTACTGCTGCCGGACGATATGAAGTCGCTGTTGATAAAGTGTCCAGAGCACCGCCAGGAAGGCAGCCGCGCAGAGCAGAATGAACCACCAGGTTTGATAGAAGAATGGGAGTTGTTCGAGCATCACCGTCGACGATTCCTGCCATTGTTCCTCCCCGACCCGGGCAGCAACCCGAAACTTGTAGGCACCCGGTTTCAGATTGTCGTAGAACGCGAGCCGACGTGTGTCTGCGTCAACCCAGTCCTTGTCCATTCCTTCCAACCGGTACCGGAATCGAACCGCTTCGGCATTGGAGAGCGTGAGCGCCGTGTAGCGGACTTCGATAGAGCGCGTGCCCGGTGGCATTCCTATCACCCCGTTTGCACTATGAAGGACGCTATCGACAGTGACATCTTCAATCAGGACGGGAAATTGTGGAGCCTGCGAAACGGCGGGGTTCGACGGCATTACTTCGCACAATCCACCCATCCCGCCGAACCACAGGTGGCCGTCGGTGCTTCGGGCAGCGTTAGGAAAAAACTGGATAGAAAAACCAGACTCGACTCCGCGAGGAAAGGGATAGAGGACCGGCTCGAGTTTGTGGCGAACTCCGGAGGCCCATTCGGAGAGGCTCTTCTTGTCGATGACAGTGATACCTATTTGCCCGCCCAACCAAATGCGATTGAACGAATCATCGAGAATTGCGAAGACCTGGTCGGCTGGCAGGCCCTGTTGCGAATTTACCGTGCGGATGGCCCCATCTTGAAACCAGCTCAAGCCGTCAGCCGAGCCAATCCAAAGCTCACCCTGTCTATCGACGTAGACCGAGTAGATAACCGTGGATCGAAACCCTTCGTCTCGGCCAAAATGTTGCACCTTTCCGCTGTCCAGGCGGTATAGACCGCCCCCGCTGAAGCTGCCCGCCCACAAAGCCCCGGTGTGATCCTGGGCGAGGGTTATGATCCATTTGTCGGGCACGCCGGTCTCAGTCAAACTTCGCGATCCGGCAGACGGATTCCAGTGCAGAAGTCCCCGATTGGCGGTGCCGATCCAAATGCTTCCGTCACGATCCTGGAGCATGGAACGTATACTCAATTTCGATAACTCCGGCACGGCACGAATGTGCTTGCCGGTCCAGATCAAGGCCCCTTTATCCGTTCCCACCAAGAGGCCAGCATCCGGCCTGGACAAAACGGTGAATACATTAGTGCCCTTGGGCAGAGATACTGGCACTTGGCGGACCCCGTTAGCGGCTACCCGCAATATCTGTCCATCCGACGCTGTCAAGATACCCTGAGCGTACGAGACAACGGGACCTGGTAAACCGATGGATTGAATTTGATCGTTCCGCAGACGGTCCAGACCGGTGCGCGATCCTACCCAAAGATTTCCTTCTCGGTCTTCAAAGACATCGTCAACGAAATCACTGCTGAGACCCGTGCTTCGATCCGTTCTGGCTACTTCCAAGCCGCGGACGCGAAGCAGGCCGGAGGTTGATCCGACCCATAGATTTCGGTCGCGATCTTCGAAACACGAAATAGCCTCGCTAACATCTGCATTGACAGCTTCATTGGCGACGAACCGGACCCCATCCCAGGAACTGATACCTTTCCAACCGGCTGTCCAGATTCTGCCGGCGTGGTCACGGTAAAGTCCAACGATGCGGTTATCGGGAAGTCCGTCCGTGACGCTGTAGGACCTCACAGTTCCATTTTGCAGGCGGAAGACGCCGAATCCGTCCGTTGCGATCCACAGCGAATGGTCAAGGTCTTCAAGAAACGCGGTAATACGGCTTGGAGGGATCGGGACAGTGAATGATTCGAATTTTCCATTGACCATTCGGGCAATCCCTGCGCCACGTGTCCCCACCCAAAGAGTCCCGTGCGAATCCCGAAACAAGGAATTGATATCGAGAGAGGGGAGACCATCTTTTACGGTGTAGGTGTGAAATCTCCCTCCCTGATAGTGAGAAAGGCCGCCGCCAAGAGTGGCAACCCACATCGAGCCGTCTGGATCTATGAGAATGTCCTGGATTGTGCTGCTTTCGAGACCAGTGTCAACCCCGGCTTTGAACACGGTAAAGCGGACCCCGTCAAAGCGGACGAGGCCTGCCCGGGTGGCCAGCCAGAGATATCCGTCCGGGGTCTGTTTGATCCGGCGAACGGCCGCGATTCCGGCGTCGCTCCTCCAGGAAGTGTGAGCATATTGCGAGATCTGGTTATTGGGGTTCAGGGCAGAAGCTGGAAGGACAAAGGCAAGTGCGCAAACGAATCCCCAACCAGTTCGGCGGGCGAACCATGCCGTGCGCGTCGAGAACAAGCGAATAGTGCCCATTTCCTACCAGGACAGGCGTAAGGCAAGTTGGATCTGCCTCGACGTCGTAGCTGTTGCGGTAATAAGTCCTGCGCCGGCGATGGGAACGCCTTTGGAATTGTAAAGCGCATTATTCGCCAAGGGCGGCTCGAAATTCGGGCGGTTTGCAAGATTGAATACTTCGGTCCTGAACTGAAGTTTGGCAGACTCCGAAAACAAATGCATGTTGAAATCCCGGGCTACCGATGAGTCCAGCTCTACCAGGCCGGGCCCCACGAGAGAGTTTCGGCCGGAATCTCCAAGCAGATTCGCTGGCACAGGGAACGAATAACACGCGAGGTTAATATACCGCAACGTGTTTCCACGATTCGTGAGGTGCGTGCACGCTGGGCCAACCACGCGATTCGGAACGTCGTAGGGGCTGGAACTTTTCTCCCCTGCAGCGTCACCGGATAGGACGGGTGTGAACGGCATCCCGTCGCTTATTGTAAAAATCCCTCCCATCTTCCAGCCGTTGGCCAGCGCCTTCAACAAGGGCTGCGAGGTACCGGTTTTGGGAAGTTGCCAAAGCCCGTAGATTACCGCAACTCGACCTACATTGAAGTCCGACACCCCGCGGTTTAGTCGAGGATTAATGAAAAGTGTTCCCACTGAATTTTGGAATTGTGTGGGGAAAATACTGGACGAATAGCCGTCGATGCTCTTCTGCCAGGTGAATGCTCCCTGTAACTCGAGACCATGCCTGAACTGCTGTTGAACACGGGTCTGGAGCGAATTGTAGTTGGAGCCATCTCCCCAGGTGAGCTGCCGAATGGAGCCCACCGCAGGGTTCAGCCGAGTACCGCTGCCGATTGGCGAGGGAAACAAGTAGCCCGCCAGCGTTGAAGTCGGAACAACGATGTCCACATCGTTCGCGAGGTCGAACATGTGCACGCCGCGCGATCCGGCATAGGCGACCGACAGAAGAAGATCGGGAGCAAGGATGTGCTCCACGCTCATGTTCCACTGCATGACGTAATTGCGGTGCGGATTACTTTGGATGCTGGGTTCCCGGACCGGCAGGCTGGCCTCAGTCGATGCCAGAATCGTTTTATATCCTCCTGACGGAAACGACCCGGACGGAGGATCGGCCAGCGTTACCAGGCTAGAAAAGGGCCCGCTGTAAGCTTCTAGCATGGCCGTCTCGTAAATTAAAGGGAGAACGTCGAAAATGCCAAATGCGGCTCGAACTGACAGTTTCTTGTCGATAGAAGGCACCCATGCTAGTCCGGTGCGGGGTTCGAAGTTGCGATAAGTTGGGTTCTGAAAAAGAGGCTGTCCGACGTTCAGGTCCGTGCTGTAGATGTCGCGCAGGTTGGAAACAAGTCCGTGTACTTCATTCGGCACGGAGGCGATCTCATATCGCAGGCCCGAATTCAAAGTGAATGCTGGGCTCAACCGCCACGTGTCCTGAACATATGTACCGGCGACATTCTGCCGGAACCCGCGTTCGGGGAAGTCAATTCCTGACAGGTTGGCCTCTCCGCCCTGGTAATAGACGTCCGCAAAAAAGTTGGTAAGCTTCTGGTTCGTCAGAAAGTCGGTCAGCGTAGCAAAACTGTATTCACCGTTCGGGTCTGCCGCGACTCGAGTGTTATATCGGTACCGAATAAAATCGAAACCGAACTTGATGACATGGTTTCCCTTCTGAAGGCTCACGTCGTCGTATATCTGAAAATTTGTAAACCAGAAGTTGGTCGCCGCAAGAGCGCCGACACCACCGGTAAATGCCGTTAGGCCAGGCACTGTCAAGGCAGGCGCGTCCCGTCCCGGAAGAATTCCTAAGCCGGAGTCTGATGCCGCAGGGTTGTTCCCCGGCGATGAATCCAGAGCCTTAGCTGTGACCCTATCGACGCCGAACCGGAAAGCGTTGACGAGGTGCGGGTCGAAGATATGAACGGAATTGAGTGACAGCGTGTTTCGTCGCAGACTATTAAGGGAAAGGATACTGTTAAGCGAGTCCGGAGTGCTGTTTTTGCCTTGATCAGTCGACCACGAAATTGCCAGGTTATCGTTTCGTGAAAAATTGTGATCAAGCTTGGCTAAACCTGTACTTTCTGTGGCGGGGTTTTCGGCAGCAAAAATATACTCTGCGGTATCACCGTTTCCCAGAAGAGGCCCGTTTGGTAGAGGCCATAGTACGATGTATGGCGCGGTCGCTGGACTGACGACGATCTTGCCTTCGGCGAGATCACCTTCGCGGGCTACGGCGGAAGGTACGATGCCGATGGACGTATTCTTAGCGGCTTGCCGCAAACCTTCGTAATTCACAAAGAAGAAGGCTTTATCCCGCTGGATCGGCCCGCCCAGATCTGCGCCGAATTGATTCCGCCGCAACGGGAGTTTCTTTCCGTCGAAAAAATTACGCGCATCCAACTCGTCGTTGCGAAGAAACTCGTAGAGGGCGCCATGAAGCGCGTTTGTCCCGGAACGAGATACACCGTTGATCACGCCGCCGGATGTTTCGCCGAAGGCCGCGCTGTAATTGTTGCTTAACACGGAGAACTCCTGAATCGCGTCGACGCCAAGAGCTAGCCCCAAAACGCTGCCAGGCGGGCCGTTCGTATAGTCGTTCTGACTGATCCCATCGAGCAGATAGTTATTCTGCCCAGGGCGGGTTCCGCCAAATGTGACGGCTGAACCAAACCCACGACTACCGCGATTGGAACTGCTTCCGTTCAGTGCATTCTGAGTTCGGATTGCCGAGACGCCTGGTTCCAGTAGAGCGAGCTGAGTCCAGTCGCGACCGTTCAACGGGAGTTCGCGCATGGCTCCGGGTTCAACCACATCAGTTAAAGCTGCGCTCTCGCGGTCGATGTCATTGGCTTCGACATGTACCTCTACACTTGATTGGACGGTTGCCGGGTTGAGACTAAAATCCACGACATCCTCCGCGCTAACGGAGAGTTCAACATTCGTTCGGCGTTCAATTGCGAAACTTGGTGCCGCGATTGTGACTTCGTAAAGGGAAGGCGGCAGATCGAATACGGAGTAGGTGCCTACTTTATCTGTTTGCGTTTCGCGGGATACCTGGGTATCGGCGTTCCTCACAGTGACCTTTGCATTAGCGACGGTGGCGCCCGACCGATCACGCACGGTACCACGCAGGCTCGCGAATGTACTTTGACCGTACATGCAGCCGTCGACGATCACGAAAATCGCCACGACACTCAGACCAATCCGGTTGCGCCAATTCACCATGGGCCACGAGATGAACACACCTACGAGAAAGTCTCATTGCGCGAACTCTAAGGTGGCAGCGGTCTCCCTCGGACGGGAGGGTATCTCGGTAATTTACCACGCAGGTGCAAGAAATGGGATAGTTTCTCAATCAAAACTCACGCGAACCTCCCCGAGAGGCTCAAAGGACGGTTGATCGGTGATAAAAGTTTGGCGTAAGTCCAGGACCAGCAGGACGAATGGGGCGACAAAGGAGCGTCCTTTCTTACCGAGCCATTAGCCAATACTGACGGCTGGAATGGCGCTGCTACATGCGTGATCCCGATGGCCACCTCATCGAGGACGGCTCCGCCGGTGGACTTGATCGGCGGAATTGTCGAGCCAGATGGTATCGCGCTGTATCCGCACCCGGACGTAGTGCCCGGAGTACCGATGGTACTCTATGGGCCGCAATACCCCGGCGGTCCCGGAAAAGAGGGTGACTTCGCCAAGTTGCCGACGATTGTCGATCCCTATTACAAGTCCAAGAAGCAGTACAAGGAACTTCTCCTCGAACACATGGAAAGGTTGCCCGCCTGATTGTTTCAGCGATCATTCTCGATGCGCTCGAGGAGCTGAAGGTGGCATATCCGAAGACGACATCCAAGCACCGCAGAGAACTGGAGTCCATCCGTAAGCCGTTGGCAAAATAGAGCAGAAATAAAATCCACCTAGCCGTCAGCAGCGCGCGCACGGAATCGATCGGTTCGCTGAGTGCTATGCTGTCCGTGCCAGCCAACTCTTCATCGTGTTCGCGTCCACAAGACCCGCTTGCTGGAACTGAAGGCTACCGCGAGTGAATACGGCAAAGTTAGGGATTCCTCGGACGTTGTACCGTGAAGCAAGCTCCGGAAACCGTTCCGTGTCGACCTTCAGGATGACGGCGCGGCCGGCGAGATCTCGCGCGACCTGTGCGACATGCGGCGCAGCCGTCCGGCAGGGGCCGCACCAGGCCGCCCAGAAATCAACCAGCACAGGAACTTTGCTGTCGCGAACGACTTCATCGAATTCTTCGGGATTCACCGCTATGGGCTCTGCCATTGCAGGCAGCGTTGCCTTGCATGCACCGCATCTTCCTATGTCGGCCAAGTGTTTCGCCGGAACTCGGTTTGACTTTCCACATGATGGGCAATTTCGGATGATAGCCAAGGCAGAGCCCTCTATCGAATGTTGTGCGAAGAGTATCTCGTGAACGCGGGATTTCGACAAATTCTAATTGTCAACAGCGTTGAAGGGAAGAAGGACCTTGATGGAACACGAGCGATGGACGTTGGACACCTGGCGGCTCCGGCGCACCCCGCAGAATACCAACAGGGCCTCACCAGTCTTCAGGCCAAAGATTCGAAAGAGATCCGGCTCAACGCATCTCGTACGGGTGGAAGATGTAGTCCTTCGTCTTTACGGCCGTATGGCAAGCGTTGCCGCAGTCTGAAAGGCTTTTGGCATCGGGCGTGAACTTACCCGACACGCCATCGTAGTTGAACACCGCATATCCCCACCCACCCGTTTTCGGAAATCTCTTGCTGTCTTTTTCCATGACGAAAGCCTGGGTAAAATAGTCGGGCACATCCACAGAGAATTGCGCCTCCGTGCTCTTCTTCTGCTTCCACTGGAGCTTCACGATCATGGAGCCCTCCGGGAAAGGCTGGCCGTTGCCGGGAACGCCGGACTTGTACGCCGCGATCATTTTTGGATTGGCGACGATCACCTTCAGTATTTCGTCTTGCCGCGCGGAAGAGACGGCAGGCCAGTCCTCGTAGCCTCTGAAGTCAGAGAACGCGATGCCGCTCGGAGATATCAGAGAGTACTTGTCCTGCACGCCCGCTGGTTTCACATCCTGCGCGTAAAGAGCTACGGCGGCGATCGTGGCGAGCACCGTTACGACAATCACAAAGATCGTAAGGCCGGAGAGCCTTTCCACCTCGGCGCGTACCTCGAACGTCTGTTCCTCACGCTCCTGCTTCATAGATTTTCCCACAGATTCAGACATCGCGTGTTCTCCTTCACAAAGCTCTTTTGGTACCCATCATCGTGCATATCAGCTGTTGCGATTAGGCCAGAGGTCGGGAAGCGGGGCAATTGGACGAAGGTATCGGGGATACCTTCGTATGGGCAATACCATCGTCCAATTGCGCGGCCAAGGTTGTTCTGGCGTAATCGCGATACCTGGTTTGACGAGGAGATAAAGATGAAGCTTCCGCAAATGTCCCGAAACGCTCTGATCGCAAGCATGATGATGATCGTGTTGTCCGGACTCGACAAGAGAGGATTCGCTCAGGCGAACTCTCCGCAAGCGGCCAAAAATATTGTCCTGGTTCACGGCGCCTGGGCGGATGGATCGTGCTGGTCCAAAGTAATTGCGTTCCTCGAGGCGAAGGGATTTCATGTGGTCGCTGTGCAGAATCCTTTGACATCGCTGGCTGACGATGTGGCAGCGACCAAGCGTATCATCGCGTTGCAGGATGGACCAGTGATATTGGTCGGCCATTCCTACGCCGGAGTGGTGATTACCGAAGCGGGTAATGACCCAAAGGTTGTCGGGTTGGTCTACGTGGCGGCGTTCGCGCCGGGAGAGGGTGAATCTATCAATTCCGTCAGCAAGCCGTACCCGCCCGCTCCGCTGGGCAGCGAACTCCGGTCCGACGGTCAAGGTTTTTTGACGGCGACTCGAAAAGGAATTGCCGAAGACATGGCGCAGGATCTCACGGAGAAGGAGCAGCAGATACTCACCGCGACACAGGGCCAAACGGCGGCAGCTGTTTTCGGGGCCACAGTTACGAAAGCTGCGTGGAAGAGCAAGCCTTCATGGGCCGTGATCGCGGGCAACGACCGGGCGATTCCGCCGGAGCTGGAGAAGGACGAAGCAGCGGCCATAAAGGCAACTTCAATCACCCTACCGTCCAATCATTTGGCCATGCTGTCTCATCCGCGAGAAGTGGCGGAAGTGATCGAGCAAGCGGCAGTGAAAGCCAAGTAGGAAAGGTGAATGAAGGTAAGTTCAAAAGAGCTAAAAGGTGATCCGCAAAGGGAGCAACGAAAATGAAACGAGTCGCTTTCTCGCTGGCTGCGGTCCTTACGTTGGTTGGGATTATCGCGCCTAGCTCTCCTGCATCTGGACGCGACGATGGAGAAGCCGTCCCGATTTTCGGGATAAAGGTCTTTCCCGGGTACCGCGACTGGAGACTGATCTCCGTGGCTCACGAAGAAGGCAGCCTCAACGACATTCGAGCCATCCTCGGCAATGACGTAGCGATCAAAGCGTATAGGGAAGACTTACTTCCGCTTCCGGACGGCACAGTCATCGCCCGCATCGCCTGGAAAGACGTTCCGTCGGAGGAAAACAACAAAGTTTTTGGCCGTGCCCAATCTTTCGTGGCTGGATCCGCCCCGGAGTGGTACCTCCAATTCATGGTCAAGGACTCAAGAAAGTTCGCTGCAACGGCCGGCTGGGGGTTCGCTCAATTTGATAAAGACGGCAAACCTGCCGACGAGGCGAAGCTGAAAACCTGCTTCCCTTGCCATCAGCCATACCAAGCCGGTGACTTTGTCTTCACTCGTTACGCGCCGTAGGAGTGCAGGAAGAAGACTTCTTTCGTGTCAGGTGTAAGCGGGCGAGTCGCATCCGCATTGACCGATACGAAAGTATTCGCCAATACCATCGTCCAATGGACTCTCCTCTTCAAGTCTGGCTTAATCGCAGTTGTGGGGCGAGCGTGGCCCCTGCACGGTGAAACCTGCGACCCTCTGCAGCAGAGATTCGTGCCTCTTTCAGTTCATTCCGCTAACCACAGTTTGAAAAGGAGATTTGTCAAATGAGCTCAACTACAGCAACCGCTACTGCCACGACCGCGACTTCCGCAGTCAGTACCTGGAAGATCGACCCCTCCCACTCGGCGGCCGAGTTCAAGGTGAGACACATGATGATCTCGTACGTGAAAGGCAAGTTTTCGGGACTCTCCGGAGTACTGAAGTTGGACGAGAATGAGTACACGCATTCCACGGTCGAAGTGTCCATTCCCGCTGCCAGCGTTAGCACCGTCGATGACAAGCTCGATGCCCATCTAAAGGAAGCGGACTTCTTTGACGTCGAGAAGTTTCCCACGCTGACGTTCCGGTCTACGAGCATCCGGTACCTTGGCGATCGCGACTACGAAGTCAGCGGCGATCTGACGATACGCGGCGTTACCAAATCCGTAACCCTGAGTGTCGACGAAGTGAGCGAGCCTTCCAAAGACCCCTGGGGGAACCAGCGCATCGGTCTTTCCGGCTCCGCAAAAATCAATCGTAAGGATTTCGGGTTTGTGTGGAATGCGCCTCTGGAGTTCGGCGGCGTGTTGGTTGGGGACGAAGTGACGATCACACTTGATGTGCAGTTCATCAAGGGATAGTGAGGTGTGCCGACAGCATCCAGGTCGTAGGTGCCATTGGTCGGCCTGAATCAACGGCTACTAAGGCTAACAAAGACGAAGGAGAATGCCATGGCGACTGTAGGTGCACCGATCAAGCCCGAGCAGACAAACAAGGCCACGAAAGCGAAACAGATTCGTGTGGCCCGGCGGTCACCAGCCTATTGGCGCGTCATGATCGACAACCCGCCGATCAACGTGATGGGTCCGGAAATGGTCGAGCAGTTCCAGGAAGTCATCAATGCTCTGGAGGCCGACGAGGATGTCAGGGTGGTTGTCTTCGAAAGTGCGGTCGACGGCTACTTCCTGAATCACTCCGATTTCACGGCTAAGCTTGAGGATCTGACCTCATTGCCGAACGGCACTACAGGCCTGCCGCCCTGGCCGGACTTTCTTGTGCGTCTGACCCGCTTGCCAGTCGCCTCCATCGCGCTCATCCGCGGCCGTGCGACCGGCAACGGTAGCGAGATCACGCTGGCATGCGACATGAGTTTTGCCAGCCACGAAAGAACCATCATCTCGCAATGGGAGGTGGGCGTGGGAATGGTCGCCGGCGGCGGCCCCATGGCTCGGTTGCCCCGACTCATTGGCCGAAACCGTGCCCTGGAGGTGCTTTTGAGCTCGGAAGACATCAGGGCAGACCAGGCAGAAAGCTACGGCTACATTAATCGCGCCCTGCCCGATGACGAGCTTGACGCTTACGTAGAGGCGCTAGCGACCCGGATCGCCAAGTTCGACAAATGGGCGATCGCACAGACCAAGCGCCTGGTCAACGCCAGCTTGCCGCCGGACGTCGAGTTCGGTGCCGGATGGGATGCGTGCATCGCTTCGCTTGGGCGGCCAGCCGCCCAAGGGGGGATCAAGGCTTTAATCGCCCGCGGTTTCCACAAGCAAGGTGATGTCGAAAATCGACTTGGATACTACCTGGGAGAAATCGCACAGTAGGTCGTTGTTCGCCGCTCAGTTCGGTGTCAGATTTCGAATGGAGGGTTTCATGAAGTCATACGCCATCTGCACGTTTCTGGTCGCCGTCTTCACGCTGGCAACCGCCATTCCTGGCACGCGAATTTCGGCGGCTGCCGATCCCCAAGTCAAGCCAGGAGTCGATCGCCTTTATGTGATCGACTGCGGCGACGGCAGTGGCCCCGATGAGTCGCGTTGGACACCAGGAGCCAACGTCGGAGTGCCCGTCGGCTTTCCTGGACACTGCTATCTCATCCACCACACTCAGGGGTGGTTCCTGTGGGACACGGGGATTGATGATGCCGTAGCACAACTGCCCAATTCCGAATTGGTGTTGCACGAGTGGGGGCCGGGGACTGGTCCTATCTGGCGCAAGCCGGTAACACTCGCCGCTCAGCTCGAAGAGATAAACGTCAAGCCCTCGGACATAAGGCTGATGGCCGTGTCACATAGCCACCCGGATCACGCCGGGAACGTAGATATGTTTCCTACCACGTTGATGCTGGTGCAAAGAGTCGAGTACGGATGGGCTGGGAGCCGACAAGACACCGTTGCCTTTAAGAAGAAGCATCCGGTGAAACTTATCGACGGTGACTACGATGTCTTTGGCGACGGAAGCCTTGTGCTGCTCTCGACTCCAGGGCACACGCCAGGTCACCAATCTTTGCTCGTGAGGCTCCCAAAAACAGGCCCGGTGATACTTACCGGCGATGTTGCGCATTTCCAAACAAGCTTCGACCATCGTTATGTCCCAAGCAACAATTGGGACGAGCAGGCCTCGCGCCAGTCCATGGAAAAGATAGCGGCAATCATCGCGACGGAACATGCGCAGCTCTGGATCAACCACGACCAGCTACAAAGCGACTCGCAAAAGAAGTTGCCGGCGTATTACGAGTGATGGCCAGCACGCAACTTGCCGGAAAGATTGATCGGCTCGGATACCAGCTGGTTGAGACTCACTTATCTGCTCATGGCAGCCAAAGGGCAGCCGAAGGTTTCTGACCTTCCGGAGGGGAATTATGTCAGACAACATAGCAGAAATCGCCATCGAAGCGACGCTCTCGTCGAATCCTCTTGACGTGATCCCGGATAAAATACCGTTCGATGTCCCTTATGGGCTCCCCATAACACTGAAACAAGCGCAGGCGGTTATTGAGGCCGCAGTGGCAGAGGCGAAGGAGCGGAATTGGAAAATGAACGTAGCAGTAGCCGATTCCGGGGGCAACTTAGTCGCGTTCCAGAGAATGGACGGCGCGATGCTCGCCTCCATTCAGATTGCGGAACACAAGGCGCGGGCAGCCGTCACATTTCGGCGCCCGACGAAGGTCTTCGAGGACGGTGTTCAGCTTATGCACCTGAATTATCTGCTCGCGTTTGACGGGATCATTGCGTCCCGAGGCGGTATTCCACTCGTCGACCAAAGAAAGATCATCGGCGCAATTGGTTGTTCGGGAGGGACGGATTCCCAAGACGAAGTCGTAAGCGAGGCGGGGGCGGCAGTAATTAACGAACTCGCAGCGGACATTGAATGAGGTGTTGGCTCGGGCCGAAATGTATTCAGGGCGCTTCCCGGTGGTGAGTGATCGGTCCTTTGGGGCGAGGCTTTTGCGGTTCCACGGCGTGCGTCCATCGCAAAGTTGTCGGACCTTGACCGCGTGTCGTAAGCCCACGTCTTTCAGGGGTCTTTGTGGCGGGAAAGTCGAAATAGAAAGAGGGTTCAAGAATTCGATTGAGGATACTGGCATGGCGGTCACGACGGAAATCGCGGCGAATATCTATCGCATCTCGATCTTTGCTCAACAAGGCAATTTGCAATTCAACCACTTCCTGGTGAAGGACGATGAACCGTTACTGTTCCACACCGGACTGCGAGGAATGCACGCGGAGATTCGCGAAGCGGTCTCAAAACTAATCCCACTTTCCGAGTTGCGCCACATCAGCTTTAGCCATTTCGAGTCAGACGAGTGCGGGTCTCTGACTGAATGGCTGGCGGCAGCGCCTAAGGCCGATGTGATCTGCAGCCAGGTTGGCGCCCGCGTGAACGTGAACGATTTTATTGGCATGGAGTCACGCTCTCTCGCTGATGGCGGGACTTTTGAAACGGGGAAGTACCGTTTTCGTTATTGCCGGACTCCCCATTTACCCCACGGCTGGGACGCTGGTGTCCTCTTCGAAGAAACAGAGAGGACACTGCTGTGTTCGGACCTGTTTCATCAGAACGGCGACGTGGAACCTCTCAGTTCCGCCGATCTTGTTGGCCGGTCGCGTCAGGCGATGAAAGAATATCAGGGGGGGATGCTCGCGGACTACGTGCCCTACACAACTCAAACCGCGCTGAACTTGAAGAAGCTCGCCGATCTAAAGCCCAAAACCCTCGCCATCATGCATGGCTCTAGCTTTACAGGTGACTGCGCCCAGGCGCTCGAAGATCTGAATGTGATGTTACGCGAGGTCTTCGGCCCACAGGAGTAGAATCGGAAATCTCCGATAAGGGTTTCATTTTCCATATGAAAGGGACCGCGTCAATGCCGCAATCGATAAACACACCCGATCGGCAGGCTGAGGCCTTCCCGGTTCTGACGCCGGCGCAGATCGACCGCATCCGGCCGTACGGGACTGCACGAATAGTGCGGTCCGAAGAGGTGCTGTTCGAAGCAGGGGATTTGGGAATACCGTGCTTTGTTGTGCTTTCAGGTAAGCTCGATGCTGTCATCACGAGGCTCTCCGGCGAGCACATATTTGCGACCCATGGTCCGGGAAATTTTTCAGGAGACATGGTCTTGATCTCTGGAGCCGGCTCCATGGCGCGCGGACGGGTTGCCGAGCCGGGAGAGTTCCTTGAGGTGACCGCGAATGCCTTGCGTTCGCTCATCGCGAAAGATGCCGAACTCAGCGATATCTTCATGCGCGCTTTCATCCATCGGCGCCTGGCGCTTATTGCGGGTGACATGGGTAACGTCGTTATCCTGGGATCCCGTCACTCGGCTAATACGCTGCGCTTGCGCGAATTTCTCACCCGCAACGGACAGCCGCACGCATATGTCGACCTTGACAGTGACACAGCCGCTCAGGAACTGCTTGATCGTTTTAACGTGAAGATCGACGAAATACCTGTTGTGATTTGCAGCGGAAAGGCCGTGCAGCGCAATCCCACGACGCAGCATTTGGCTCAATGCCTGGGACTCTCGGGTAAAGTCGATGAATCGCACATTCTCGATGTTGCCATCGTGGGCGCTGGTCCGGCCGGGTTGGCGGCGGCGGTTTACGCAGCCTCAGAAGGCTTAGACACTGTCGTGATCGAAGCCGATTTCCCCGGTGGACAGGCGGGATCGAGCTCGAAGATTGAAAACTACCTTGGCTTCCCCACTGGGGTCTCCGGTCTGGAGCTCACGCGCCGCGGCGTTGTTCAGGCGGAAAAATTCGGCGCACAAATGATGGTTGGAGAGCGAGTAGCCAAGTTCGGATGCGATCAGAGACCATACCAGCTCGCGCTGGAGAATGGTGACATTCTGAAGGCTCGCAGCATCATCATCGCTTCAGGAGCGCAATACAATACGCCGAACGTCACCAACCTGAAGAAGTTTGAGGGAAATGGAATCTATTACGCGGCCACATTCATGGAATCACAGCTCTGCGGGGGGGATGAGGTGGTCGTCATCGGCGGAGGAAACTCGGCCGGCCAGGCAGCCATTTTCCTGGCGGAAACTGCACAGAAGGTCTATATGCTGGTTCGCGGAAAGACCCTTTCCGAGTCGATGTCGCGTTATCTGACACAAAGGATTACAACGCATCCGGGGATCGAGTTGCATCTGGAAACTGAGCTTGTGTCATTGGAGGGTGAATCGCACCTCGAACGCGTCACCTGGCTCGACAGATCGTCGGGGGAGAGCGTGACGCGCGAAATCCGGCACGTCTTCGTGATGGCCGGTGCGTCGCCACGTAGTGACTGGTTGCGTGGCTGTGTCGCGCTTGATCAGCAGGGCTTCGTTCTTACGGGGCGAGATCTGGATCCGATTCTGCTAGACGCACCGCGAAAGTGGCCTCTTGACCGGCCGCCGCAAATGCTCGAGACGAGCTTGCCGGCAGTTTTCGCAGTTGGCGACATTCGCTCTGGAAACGTGAAGCGCGTTGCGTCTGCTGTTGGCGAGGGTGCGATCTCGATCCATCTTGTGCATCGCGCCCTCGCTGAGTTATAGAGTCGACGAGTAGGAATTCGTCTACAAACTTCGCTGCGTCGATCGGAACTACTGCGGTTGCCCGATCTGCAAGACGATCTTGCCGGGCTTGTGTGGTGCGCCCGCGAGCATATCCTGCGCCTGGCGCGCCTCCGAAAGCGGCAGGACTGAGCCCACACGCGCTGTGATTCTGCCCGCGTCAAACAATCCTGTGATCGTCCGCAGGCGCGCAGTAGTCACCTCAGCGTAGAAGAAGATGGCCCCGGCCGGCAGGTGCTGGGTGAAGACCGAGGTGACGAGTTTGCCTCCGGGCTTCAACGCAGCGAGGCAGCGCTGGAACGTACTGCCCCCGACCGTGTCGAGGATGGCATCCACCTGGGGCAGGTCCATCTCGAATACGGGCTTACTCGAGTCGATGAAGGATTTCGTACCCAATGAACGGAGGAGGCCTTCGTCGGCGAGGTGGGCGATGGCGACGACGTGGATCCCGGCGTCTACGGCCATTTGCACGGCATAGGCTCCGACGTTCCCAGCGGCTCCGACAACCATTACCGTTTGTCCACGGACCGCCTGCGCGTACTGGAAGAGCATTTGCCAGGCGGTCACCGCAATGACGGGAGCCGACGCCGCTTCTTCGTGAGTCAGCGATTTTGGTTTGTGGGCGACCATCCCGGCTGCGGCCACGGCGAACTCAGCCTGGGCGCCGCAGAACTGCGGGTTGGTGACGCCATAGACTTCGTCGGCCGGCGCGAAGTCCGTAACGCCAGGGCCAACTTTCTCGACGACACCGGAGAAATCCGAACCGAGGGTGAGCGGAGGTTGCGGGCTGACCTTGCTCTTGCCCTCACGGATGATCGCGTCCCAGGGAGCGACGCCCGCGGCCATCACGCGCACCAGAACTTCGCCGGCGCCCGGCGACGGCATCGGAACATCCTCGACCACCACGACATCGGGTGGCCCAAAGCTATGAATTCTGGCAGCTTTCACGGCAATTCCCCCTCTCTTTGGGGATGCTGGATGGATCCGCTAGAGTCCCAGGTATCCACCGAGATTCAGTTCGCCGCCAACGACGGGAGCCTAGTTCAGCAGCGATTCCCAGTTGGCCGGCACTCTTCCTGCCGGTCCAGGTACAGACTGGTTCTTGGGATGCGAATGCGGCGGAGGCAACCCCGCACCCTCGATCATCGCCTGCTTCTCGTAATCGTAGAACCAATCCTCACCCGGCTCGAAGCTGGCAATGATCGGATGCCCCGTTGCCGCGGCATGCTTGGATGCATGCTGGCTCGGAGAACTGTCGCAGCATCCGATGTGCCCGCACTCCGCGCAGCGGCGGAGATGAAACCACCAACCTTCCGGCGACGCCAAACATTCGATACACCCATTGCCGCTTGTCCTCGAAGCAGGGTTGATTCCGCGCGGATTCCTCTTCATTTCGGTTTATCCTCACTCTTCATGTGATGACTTCCCTCCCTCCACTCCCTGGCCAGCGGATCGTGAACTCTGCACCGGGCCTTCCCGCCCATACTCGCTGCCCGAAATTGTCTCAAGCGACAGCCCGACTCTGCAATTGGACGATGGTATTGGTGATGCCCGGTTTTGGAGGCACGTGGGATAGAGTACGCGCCACTTTTTTGGCGATGTGCCCAATCTGCACTTTGGTATTGGTCGATACCTTCGTCCAATAGACCCGTTGTCCTGCTTCTGGTTTGATGAAGGTGCCGCCGATAGGAGCAGTTGCGAGCACCCAACCGCCGTACCTCACCTCCGGCGGGCCCGGCATCGAGATTGGAGTCACCAATGAACGCCGTACAAGTCGAACAAAAAGCCTATGAGATGCCCCCGCGAGAGGGGATCAGCATCGCGTATTTTCTCACTGTCGCCGACATTGAGCGATCGGCTCGCTACTACGAAAGGGTCTTCGACGCTAGCATTCTGAGCCTGGGTGACGGCAACGCGCCTGCGTATCTTCAGCTTGCGAATATCTGGATGATTCTGAACGTTGGAGGGGGGCCGACCCCGGATAAGCCGACGGTAACGCTCAGCGTCCCCGACCCGAATCACATCAACAGCTTTATGAATTTCCGCGTGGCGGATATTCAAGCCTGCTATGAATTATGGAAAAGTCGAGGCGCGGAGTTCATCACGCCGCCGATCCCCAAGTACGGCGAGATACGTTGCTACATCCGCGATCCTGACGGTTACATTATCGAGGTCGGACAGAGCACCGATCTCACCTACGGTTAACGCGCGGCCCAGTTGGGATACAAGAATGAGCGTTGCTGGCCGTGACGTGTAGCAGTTGCTTTGGTATGGGTTGATACGTTCTTCCAATGGATTCGTCGTCACGCTTCTGGCAAATTTGCTTTGAACAGTCATTCGCTTCACCATCGCAAGGAGTACCTAATGGCCGGCACAAATGGACTGAAAGAGACGGCGCCTGTCGCGTCGAGCAAGCTGAGTGTGAACGTTTTTACCGCTCCGGGGAAGGCCATGGTCGGCGAGCGGCCGAAGCCCTTTGGCGAAGGTCTCGGCTTTGATCCGATGACGTCGACGTTAATCTTTGGCGACAACGACGCGGTGCTGGTGGACGCAATGACGACGGTTGCTGAGGCCGAGGCTCTCGCGAATTGGGTTGCTCTGCATAACCGCAACCTGGAGACCATTTATATAACGCACGCCCACTTCGACCACTTCTACGGTCTGGGCATTCTGCTCGACCGTTTCCCTCGTGCCCGGGCGATAGCAACGCGAAAAGCACTGAACGCCATGCAGATGTCTTTCACTCCCCTGGTGGAGCGGCTAGCCCGCCGTATGTTTCCTGGACAAATTGCCACCAAGCTGGTTGCGCCTGAGCCCTATGAGTACGACACGTTTACTCTCGAAGGCCACGAATTGCGCATCATTGAGCAGGGCCGCACGGATAGTCCTGATTCGACATCTCTCTACGTTCCATCGATCGGCCTGATCGTCGCTGGCGACGTCGTGTACAACCAATGCCACATGTACGTCGGCGACACCACACCCGAAAGCCGAAAGAATTGGATCGCGGACCTGGAGCGGCTAGCAGCGCTGAATCCGGCGATTGTTGTCGCCGGCCATAAGAAGCCTGGCGCGCCTGACTCTCCCGCGGCGATCCAGGAGACCAGGCGTTATCTTGAGGATTTCGATCGGCTGCAGAAAACCGCGGCTTCGGACAACGACCTGTTCGATCAGATCAGGGCGCTCTACCCGGATTGGGTCGCCAATCAATCGTGGTTGATGTTTGGATTCCCGGGGGCATAACTCACGTCGCCCCAATTTCAATCAATCGGACGTTGCACCCGTCCCCATTCTAAGTCTCAATTTCAGAGAGGAGAAACAAAATGGCAACAGCAGGAAAAATCCTCGTACTCGTCTCCAGCGGTCGCGGATTGCCCTTGAAGGATGGCAAGATCTATACCGGCGCCGGCTACTACCTGAACGAGCTCACCGTCCCGGTTCGCGCCCTTATGAAGGAGGGCTACGAAGTCACCTTCGCCAATCCCACAGGCAACACGCCACAAGTGGATGTCAATTCAGAGGTCGCCGATTTCTTCGGCGGGGACGAGGCCAGGCTTGAGGAGTATATGAAATTCCGCGACGGCCTGCTCGGGCTCAGAGATCCAAGCCGCATCAGGGATGTTATTGCATCGGGCCTGGACCAATATGACGCTGTTTTCGTCCCCGGCGGCCATGGCCCGATGATCGATGTTCTCGACGATCCCGACGCCGGCATCGTGATGAGACATTTCCATGAAACATCGAAGCCTACTGCGGTGCTCTGCCATGGCCCGATTTCACTGCTCTCCGCGCTTCCCGAATCGAAGGAGTTTGTCGCCGCGCTGTCGGCGGGCGACACCGCCGGAGCACAGGCCAAGGCGCAAGGCTGGATCTATGCCGGATATAAGATGACCATCTTTTCGACCGCGGAAGAGCAGCAGCGGGAGCCGCTTGAGATCGGTGGTAAGGTTCTCTTCTACCCCGACTTCGCCTTGAGTACGGCGGGGGGGGACGTAAGTGTGCTCGCTCCATGGTCGAGCTATGTCGTTCAAGATCGCGAGCTGATCTCAGGTCAGAACCCGTTCTCGGACGAAGCGCTTCTGAAACTACTTCTACCGGCACTCGCCGCGAAGAAGAAGTCGCTTTCAGTGGCATAAGAATCAGGGACGCCAATCGTTTAAACGATCGCGTTGTCATGCTTGGCTCGAGGTGGGACGGAGCACGGATCTTAGCTGCTGTTAATGCTCGGGCCGGTTGTTCTGTCGGCCACGGGCTTCCAGAAGGACAGAGAATGCGGCTCGTACGAACTCTGATTGACTGTGATCAGCAGTACACCGAAACAGCTCTCCCGCAGGGATTGAGAGAGCTGTATGGCGGGGATCTGCACCTTCAAACACCAGGTGTGGCGCGCCCATTTGTCATTGCGAATTTTGTCTCCACTCTTGACGGAGTCGTCAGTTACGAGATGAAGGGTAAGTCTGGCGGCTCAACCATCAGTGGTTCCGATCCTGCCGACCGGTTCATCATGGGCCTGTTGCGGGCCTCTGTAGATGCGGTCCTGGTCGGCGCTGGAACGCTACGCGATATAAGCGCGAAAAGCCTTTGGACTCCCGAATCCACCTACCCCGATGCGAAACGTCTCTATGCGGAATACCGAGTCAATGCACTGCAGAAACCCGAATATCCACTGCTCGCGATCGTTAGCGGTAGCGGCCAGCTGGAATTGGAGAGAGCGATTTTCCGAGCGCCGGCTATGCGCACCGTAGTTATCACAACCTCGCCTGGCAGAGATGAGCTTACCCGTCGAGGCGCTGCAACTCTGGACTCCGTTGAAGTACATGCTTTGAATTCGAGCAGCGGCACCATCGCTCCGCTTGCGATCCTTGAGTTGCTTCAGTCGCAATTTGGAGTAAAGACGGTTCTCCACGAGGGTGGGCCTACGCTGTTTGGACAATTTCTGGCGGCGGATGCTGTAGACGAACTCTTTCTGACTCTGTCTCCGCAGATAGCGGGCCGTGACCGCGATGTAACACGGCCGGCGGTCGTGCAAGGGGTGCAGTTTGTGCCTGATTCCGCGCCCTGGTTTCAAATGGTCAGCGCCAAGGAACAAGGTGCGTATCTATATCTACGCTACCGGCGGACCTGAGCCCGCTCCTTCAGCGCGCACCCAGAAAGTCAAGGCACCAGTAAGATCTTTCCGATACCGCCCTTTTCTGCCGCTGCTTGAGCCTCTGCAGCTTCACTGAGTGGCAGCTCCTCGCTAATCGGAATTACCAACTCGCCATCTCGCACCGCTTCGGCCATGAATTGGAGCGTGTCCCTGTCGAAATGCGAGAAGACAAACACTGCCCTTACAGATGGGTACTCCGCGGCGTTCTCCGGCTTTCCGGCAACCGAAGCAAACACCCCGCCCACCTTGACCTTGGCTATTATCTTCGCGGCGGTTCTTCCGCCGACGGTGTCCGCCACCGCATCGAGCTGCGGAAGATTGGCAATCGCGCTCTCGTCGTCGGTTGCGACCACCTGGTCGGCGCCAATTATCTTCGCCTCATCCATCTGCTTTTTCAAGACACCAGCGATCACAATCGCCCCGCGATCCTTCGCAGTGAATACTGCCGAACGTCCGACATTTCCCACCGCGCCAAGAACCAGGACCGTTTGGCCCGCTTTGACTTCGGTAGCTGCCAGCAGCTGATTGCCGGTGACCGTCACCAGCGGCAACGCCGCTGCCGGGATCAAATCCAGGCCCTCAGGAATATCCGCTAGAACGTCCGCTTTCACTACGCAAAGCTCCGCGTACGTGTTGTCCGCCATTGCAAAGACCTGGTTCCCTTCGGTAAAGGTCACAACTCCCGGTCCGACCGTCACAACGGTCCCTGACATATCGACTCCTATCAGACCCGGGAAGTGAATCGGATAGAAATCCTTCGTTAATCCAGCACGCCTCTTGTAGTCGATCGGATTCACGCTCGCGGCGGCGACCCGCACCAACACCTCACCCCGACCGGGAACCGGATCAGGGTATTCCTCGAACTTCAGTACTTCCGGACCGCCATATTCGCGAACAACAATTGCTTTCATAAGTCACCTCCATCGAACAAGTGAGGAATATAGAAAGTACGATTCATCGAGCGCAAGGCTTCGTATTGCAGCTTGCGCCCACCCACGTCCATTTTCGCTCCCAATGCCTCTAAAAGCGCGGCATCCATCCCGGTCTCGCTACTAGGGCGTGTTCACACTATCTAAGAGCTTCGACGATCAGGACAAAATTGATAAAGGCGAGGAAGATGACGTCGAGTTTCTCGAATCTTGAGAAGATGCGGCGGAATCCTTTCAACCTGCGAAAGA
>JBAVDS010000059.1:0-117275 GCA_049587335.1 Occallatibacter sp.
CCTGTGAGGGCAAACTTGTCGCCCAAATCAGGGCTATTCTGGGCCGACTCCTGCTCCAATCGACCTTCACCGGCTTCCTGATCGACTTGCCATCTGCCTGAAATCGGCCTTTTTCAGGATCGACTAACCACACAATGGCTGGAGCACTGGCAGGAAGGGAAAAGCCCCCGCCATGTAGACTCGGTCCGGCGGCGCATGGCGTCTGATATTCTGCCCTGCCTCGGCGCGCGGCCCATTGCGGAGATCGAAGCACCGGAATTGGTGGCGATGGCCAACGCAATTCAGGATCGCGGCGCACGGGATATTGCCAAGCGCGCTCTGGAGACTGTGGGGCAGGTGTTTCGCTACGGTATCGCCCACGGTTATGCCAAACGCAACCCGGCCACCGAGATTCGCCCCAGCGACATTCTGAAATCTGCCCCAAAAACCAACTATGCCCGCGTTGATGCCAGGGAGTTGCCAACCCTGCTCAGACGCATCGAGGTCTATCAGGGAAAGCAGGTCACACGTTTGGCAATGAAGCTGATGTCCATGACCTTTGTGCGCACCACCGAATTGATCGAAGCCAAGTGGGGGGAATTTGACCTGGAGAATGCCCGCTGGGACATACCCGCCGAGCGCATGAAGATGCGGACGCCGCACATTGTGCCGCTGGCCAGGCAGGCATTGGAAGTGCTGGAGATGTTGCGCGATTTCACTGGAAGCAACGAATGGCTGTTCCCCGGCGACCTCAACCCGGCCCATCCGATGAGCAACAACACCATTCTGGCCGCGTTAAAGCGCATGGGCTATAAGGGCCGCATGACAGGCCACGGCTTCCGTGGTCTTGCGTCCACCATACTGCATGAGCAGGGATACGCGCATGACCATATCGAGTTGCAGCTTGCTCACGCTCCCCGGAATGCTGTGAGCGCCGCCTACAACCACGCTCTCTACTTGGAGCCACGGGCCAGGATGATGCAGGACTGGGCGGATTTCCTTGAACGGACACAGCGCGGCGGCAAGGTATTGCCCTTCCGTGGAACAGCGGCATAGGCATTCGGTCAACTCGGCGGGCAGGGAATCAGGCATATGTGGCAATTCAACCCGGAACTGCCACGCCGGAATCCCTTTCCGGCCTCATCTTGAAGACAAAGCATTCAGGCCAGTTCTCTGACCTCGAATTTCCCGGCTGGTTGCAATCTGGCGGGCAATCCACTCCTCTACTTCCGTTTCGATCCAGCCGACAGCCCTGGCTCCCAGCGACACTGGCCTTGGGAACCTTCCTTCAGTGACGCGCAGATAAACGGTACTTCGTGACAGGCCGGTGCGATCCAACACGTTTGGCAATCTCAGAATCTTCTCGGGCATCCTCTTACCTCCAGCTCCGCAAGTCATCGATTATTACTACTGCAATGTACATCGCTTTAAGTGTGCCATAATCGCCTCCGGTAAGCAAATTGGCCATCGGATACAATCGTGGGAGAGAACCGCATACCGCGACGTGCATGGCAGTTGTGGCGTGTCATGATAGATGAAGTTGACCGAGTGTCGAGCATTTAGTGCGCCTTGGGAATGGGAGCCGACAGAAGGCTCAAGGGAACGCAGTATGAAAGCGAGAGGTCCATTTGTGGCAGTAAAGAAGAAAACCCGGACTGCGATCAAAAAAGCGCAAGAGGCGGCTGACGACAAGCCAGGAATGACGCTCCGGCTTCCGATTGATTTGCGGGAAGCGATCACTGAGGAGTCGCGTGTCAAGGGCGATCTGGCCAGGATTGTGCTTTTCGCTCTGAGCCAGATTGATCGGGAAGAAGTGGAGATTCAGCAAACCCGCAAGGCGGGTCTGGAGCTTTCCAATCCGCAACTCCTCCACGTTGGCGCAGAAGCCAGGGCTGCCTTGAGGGAATGGGCAGAGTCCGAAGGTGTCAGCATCAACGCGATTGTCGTCAGCGTCCTCGAAGAGTTCTTCAAACGCCTCAAGCGCAGCAAGGCGCTCCGTGAAGAGTTGCGGCTTGAACTTCGCGCTCATCGGAGCTTCAATCCGCAGTAGGCTTTCTATAAACTCAAGGCGTTGTCGCGAAAATAAGACCCCGAATGCCATCCCGGCTCAGCGAGTATCGGCCTGGCCAGCTCCGCGTCAAGGCTAAACCGCATAGAACGCGGCGCTACGCGGCCTTGACCCGGAGCTTCAACCCAGGCCGATTTTTCAGCTATCCGGGCATGAGCATAAAAAAACAAAAGCAAAAGCAAAAACCTAGCTTTTTCGTTTTCATTGTCGGGGTCTGCGTTAGCAGATCAGCAACGGCGGCAAAGTAGGCGGCGCTCATTCCTCGTCCCGTCCAACAAATGAGCTCGGAATGAATACCTTCTTAACCTGGAGCCGTGCCTCCCGTTGACGATTTAATTCCGCCTCGCGATCAAGCCGCGCCATTTGCTCTTCTCTCCGGATTTGCCATTCCGGTTTCCCATTGCTCACTGTGCTCAGGCCGTTTACTTGGACCGTCGGTTGTTGAATCTCTTTTCCCATCACAGGGGGTGGGAGGTTCTTGCGCCCCTGCGATCTGCGTGGCGTCACCCCATTCAGCAGCAGCGCCATGCGCCAGAATTGCTGGTAGCTACCTTGGTATCCGTGCTCGACAAGCACACGCCAGATGTCTTTCCACCGAAGCCCAATCCCGTGAGCGGCGTTCAACTCAACCATTGCACCTTTCAGAAAGAGCGCTTTCAGGGGCAGCAACCCGCGCCGCGCCTGAAGGAGTTCTACAAGCCGTTTGACCTCCGGGATGTTCTCCATAATAGCCATGTACATTTCGATAGACGCGATGCCGTTCCAAGAGTCGTAGGCCAGCAGGACGGATTTTCCCTGATTTCGCCCGATTAAGACTGATTCCTGCTTACAATGCCTGATTCGAGGCCAGATATGCGTCCACTCAGGAAGAATCAGCCAAAATCTCACCCGATCAGGCTTAATCTGCCCGGCCCACGTCTCAACTTTTCGGCCCGCCATCTCTCGCCGGAGCATCGGTCTCAGGGGTGGGTCTGTAAGAGCGGTGTAGTAGTGGAACATAAAGCGCAGACGCACTTTGAAGGTTTTCTCAATGCATCTCATTTGCAATCAATGAAAAGATGTGACGCACCGATGTACTTTAGATTGGCCGTGTGCGTCATCTTGCTACTGCAATGTACAGTGCGTTATAGTATTGCCATGTCGAGACCAAAGCCACCCCATACCGTTCGCTACACCGTTCGCCTCAATCGCGCTCAGGGAGAGCGCGTTGCCGCCTTGAAGGCCCAACTCCAAGCCAGGAGCGACAACGAGGTTTTCGACCACCTTGTCACGGTGGGCACCAACCAGCGCGACGATCTTGAGCAGCTCGTCTACTCGCTCTTTCAGGATCTGGCGGACAGCCTTGCCCATAGGTTTCGGAGTCTGGAGACTCTCAGCCAGCTTCATCTCGCCTTGACGGACTCTTACATCAAGTACGCGCTCACGGCTCTTCCCGAAGTTCCCCAGTCGCTCATGGCCCGAGCCAAGGCGCGGGCAACCGAAATCTATGAGCAGGTGAACATCACCGCCGCCCGCGAGTTCCAGCGCCGGAGAGAATCGGACGCCTATTCCGCCGCAGGGCTGGGACTTGAGGAAGAGTAAGGTTGCCACAGCTTTGTCTCGTGCCGTGCGGTGGCACATTTGCCAGCGGGGTGAAGGTACGGGCAGGACTAAGTTCAGACTCGCACCCCTTCCCCTTTCCCACTGACCCGACAGGACTCTGGGGCCAGATGTACACTCACAACAAGAAAAGTGCAGCCAAGCGCCGCCGTCTTGGAGCGAAGGGGCAGACGTAGAACGCCTCCCGTGCGTTGGCCCCATGTGCCGGAGGTGAAGCAGGAGCGGGCGGTCACGCCGCAGCGGGGACAGAGTTTGGATATTGGCTTGGGCCTCTAAGGGAGCAAGCCGCCACCCCCTGCGGCCCCGGCACCCCACCCGCGTAAAATCACTACCAAGTAATTCTAAGAGGTGTTTTGTGCCGAAATCCCGTTGTCTTGCCGAGTGGTTCTCTGTCGTTCTGCTGATACTGTGCATGGCCGTACCGTTATCGGCCCAAAGCAAAGGCATCGACCCCGCTTTGCTTGCAAAGGCAAAGGCCGCGGATGCCAATTCACAATTCAACATTGGTATGCTTTACGACAATGGTCAGGGTGTACCGCAAGACCACGCCGAGGCAACTCGCTGGTTTCGTAAAGCTGCGGAACAAGGAAATGCTACTGCCCAATTTAACCTTGGGGTGGCTTATGAGGCTGGCGGCCAAGGTGTGCCGCAGGACTATGCTGAAGCTGTTAAGTGGTTCCGCAAGGCTGCCGAGCAGGGAGATGCTTTCAATGAGTTAATGCTTGGTGTTGTGTATCACAACGGTGTAGATGTTCCGAAGGATGATGCTGAGGCCGTCAAATGGTGGCGCAAAGCCGCAGAACAAGGAAATGCACCTGCACAATGGCACCTGGGGAGTGCGTATGACTACGGTCTAGGCGTCCCGCAGGATTACACGCAGGCAGCATTTTGGTATCGCAAAGCTGCTGAAATGTACCATGCAACGGCACAATACAACCTTGGTGCGCTGTATGGCCACGGTCTAGGCGTTCCACAGGATTATGCTCAGGCTGCGTACTGGTATCGCAAGGCCGCAGAACAAGGCTTAGCAGGGGCTCAGTTTCTCCTTGGCAATGCCTATGACAAGGGCGAAGGCGTACCGCAGGACTACGCGCAAGCCGCCATCTGGTATCGCAAGGCCGCAGAACAAGGCTTCCCAGAGGCGCAGTCTATTCTTGGCATTCTCTATAGCGAGGGCAAAGGCGTACCGCAGAACTTTGCAGAGGCGTATTTCTGGCTCGATATTGGCGCGGCAAACCAGCTACCTACTGGTGCGCTAGAATCTGCGAAAGATGCCCGAAATACGATTGCCTCGCACTTGACACCAGCCGATCTGTCCCGCGTACAGGAGCGGGCGCGGAAGTGGTTCGAGGATCATCCGGCCAAGCCACAATAATTAGACACGGGAGGGAAAACCCTCCCGCCAGTCGTTTAAGCCTTCCGGTTTGGTGGCGGTGTCGTCTGAACTTCTGGATGCTCTTTCCGCCATTTGAGGTAAGCGGTTTTTGCCTCAACCATCCACGGCTCGTAGAGACCTGAGTCCACCTGCTCGACGATGTATTCACCCAAGGCGACGTTACGACCGAAACCCATAGTCCAGCCGTGCCAGCTTCCGTATTCGTCCGCAAGCTGGTTTGCTATCTTGATCGCCCGGTGCTGGTGTTCTTCTATTTCCTTCTGCGTCTTCGCCATGCGTCGATGATAATTCAGGGGGTGTACAAACCCCATAAAATTCCGCCGGAAAACGTCAGGGCGCGGTTCCCGGTCACTGGGGCAATCCGACATGGTTTCTCGTACACGTTTGGCCCAGCTTTGACTGCTGCTTTGGGCCTGCGTCTCGCGTGACAGAAAACAACAGTTTTCCGTATCCCCGCGCCAGCACTGGCTTTGCGATCATGCCGGAAAATCTAGGGTTGGGGCTTAGAACCCCTAGATGGGCAGACTTGAACGGAAATTATCATAGAACCGAACTTGAGTCGGAATCCCAGCGCGAGACGCGACTTCGGTCAAGCATCTATGCTGCTGTTTATCGTCTGTTAGAAACTGATCGCAATAGGGCAAGTAAACCGCCATCATTTGATCGTTGCGGCCTGCTTTGTATGAGAGAGCCTTTTCTTTACGCAGGCTTCGGTCGTAGTGTGTGAGTTCAAAAGCATAAACAATCGCTCTCATAGGTGGGCAGAGGTCAAGGAACGTTTTGAGGACTGCGTCGTCTGGAGGGTTTGACAATGGTCTTCCGATCATAATGCCATTCTGAGGGCGGAAGGCAGCGCAGTAGAGGCCACGCGCAGTGTTCCAGAATGATCCGTCTTTTATCTGGCATTCGGTGATCCAGTCGGCAAAGCTATTTGGAAGTGGAGTCGTTCTCTGCGACTTCGGAAAGCATTGTTCAAACTCGGCTTGGTTCGCTTCCAATTGAGCCGCTTGCTCACTGACTAAAGCCTCATCGAAATGGTAGTTTCCAGAGAGTATCGCTTCCTCAAGATCAAAATAACGAGACTGCACATTGCGCCAGCTATAACGTTGCGGATAATCATGGAACCGCTTTATGTGTCGATCCATCAACCAATGAACGGCGGTGATACTACTGCCGGAGGCTACAAGGAGACGGCTAACCTTCACGAGCTTCATTCGTACTTCAGGCTTTGCAGCTGCTATAGCCTCCCCAAAAGCCATTTCAGGAACACGCACTTCATAGCCCGATAGCATCGCGGCGATAACCGGCTCGGGGTTGTTTTCCTTAGCAAGCCGATTAAGCACACTGTTGTCCATGGCAATGGTGGGTTGATCTCTCATCATACGTTTGTCCTTTGCCGAGATTACCTTTCCGTGTGATGCCCTAATCGAGCAATGCACTTTGCAGTGCTTCGACCTGGTCGTCGGTATCAGTCCACGGAACCTTACGAGCGTAATCCAGGTGGCGCTTTATCCCAGGGTCAGCTTTCGACAGGCCAAATTCATCAATGACTGCCGTTAACAGGATTGCGTAGCATCTCGCCGCAAGCTCGAACGAAGTACCTTGCAACATCGGGTATGTTTTGGCCTGTAGATGGAACCCTGTGAGGCCTGCTGCATGGGTGTACCAGCTTAGTTCGGCATACTTCACTTCGTAGATTTCATCGAATGGAGCTTTCAGAAGATGTGCCCTTGCACGTAGATCCAATCCAGACCAGTGGCCCACTTTTCTAGCACCGGGTTTAGTGCCGGGCCAGAGGGTGTTTTGCTCGGCCTCAATTCGTGCAGCGTTGTTCTTGATGAAGTCGGCGTGAACGGTCGAGGGGTAAATGGCGTTTGAGTGAGTGGCCCTGAAGTCAACTATCCGCCTTGCTGATTTCAGTTTTTCAACTTCGGAAAACGCAGCAATTTTCTTAATGGCGTCCGGGATTACATCAATGAGCTTCATATCAACTGCAAGTTCGAACAGGCTCCGTGCGAGCATTATGCTTGCTTGAAAGTCCCTTAGGTATTTGAGAGACAACAGGCTCTCAACGTTTGCCTTGGCGCGATAGTAGATTCCGACGAAACAATCGTCCCTGTCCGTTTTTGACAACAATCCGCCGACCACGCCCCGGACCTCTTTTTGATCGAACAGATTGATGCTCTTGACAACAGTGAAGAAGCGCTCCGGGGCCATCAAAACATCCTCTCCCGGTCCGGTTCCCACAGGAAGAGCCAATTTGCGAAATACCCTCATTGCGTCGTGAGATGTGAAGTTTCCTCGCAGCAACCCCGTAGATTCCGCCAGGGCTTGCTTGACGGGGTACCTCTTGGCGTTAACCAGTACGGAGACTTCACGGATATTCTCCGGCTCCACCGTTTGAAGCTTTTGCTCAACATCGCTTTTGCTCAGGAAGATTTCAACGCCACCAACGGTAAACTTGGATTTTTCCGCCATAATAACCACCTACTATCCAATACTACCACTACCTACTATTTGTTGCAAATCGCATTCGTAGATATCCGAACAAATCTAAACCGGCGTTTCGGGTCTGTTCTGTGGTGGTTCCGCTCATCTATGCGGGTTTGGGTCCGCAAGGGGTAGGGTTTGACCCGCGACCCCTCACGTTAGGGACCTTAAGTAGCTCCGTGCGCGATTTCCGCAATTGGGTATCGAATGGATATGAATGGGTATGAATGGATATTTTGTTGCATTTGGCTATAAATCGGGTAAAATTGGGTGAAAATGGATATTACCCATGCCCGACATCAAAAACATCATCATCACGCCGGAAATCCTCAAGCTCATCGCTGATATCGACGAGTTCAAGGGGCGCTGGAAGGTCATTGAAACCCTTGCACCCGAAAAGCTGACGAGCCTGCGGCAAATTGCCACGATTGAAAGCGTGGGATCGTCTACGCGCATTGAGGGATCCAAACTCAGCGACGTAGAGGTGGAGAAGCTGCTGTCCGGGCTACAGACCAAATCCTTTGCCAGCCGCGACGAGGAGGAAGTTGCAGGCTATGCCGGTGCAATGGACATGATTTTCGAGGGCTACGAAGTCATCACCGCAACTGAAAATCACATCAAGCAACTGCACGGCGTGTTGCTCAAATACAGTTCCAAGGATCAGGACCATCGCGGAGAGTATAAGAAGGTAACCAACCACGTCGAGGCCTTCGGACCTGACGGCAAGAGCCTGGGCGTGGTATTTGAGACCGCCACGCCATTTGAAACGCCCGGATGGATGACAGAAATCGTCGATTGGTTCAATCAATCTGTACAGGAGGAAAGCCACCACCCTCTGATACTGGTAGGGATTTTCATTGTCGTATTCCTGGCAATCCACCCGTTCAAGGACGGCAACGGCAGGCTCTCGCGCATACTGACAACATTGCTTCTGCTGCGTGCCGGGTATAGCTATGTCCCCTACAGCTCAATGGAAGGCGTGATTGAACAGAACAAGGACAGCTATTACCTCGCACTGCGCCGCACTCAGCAAACCATCCGCAAGGAGGAGCAGCACTGGGGAGCATGGCTGGTATTTTTCCTGAAAACGATGGTCAAGCAGAAAGACAACTTGGCCGCAAAGGTGAAACAGGAACAGGCTCTTCGCGCGTCATTGCCCGCACTTTCTCGCCAGATACTGGAACTGGTGAAAACGCGTGGCGAGATCACCGTCAAGGAAATCGAAGATTCGACCGGCGCCAACCGCAACACCATCAAGGTGCATGTGAAAAGGCTCGCCGAGCAGCACTACCTCGTGCAGGTCGGTAAAGGACGTGGCGCTCGTTACACGATCAAATAGCAGCACCACTTTCCGATGCCTCAATGGGGTGATAAGCCCCAGTCAATTCTCGAAGGGGGTACTTTTGGGGGTATTTTGCTAATGCGATTTCTTATCTCTTTACTCTGCAATGATTTATCTGTCGATGTGAATCCCTCCCTCCGCCATAAGATCTTTAGAATCAGCATGTAGGGGGCCTATCATGGGTCCCTGTTCTTTTTGGTATGAAGTTTGCTTTTTGTGGAAAACATGCACGTAGGAGCACAGAAAGGCACCGAAATACAAATCCAACTGACCAGGAAACCGACACCGAAAAGGCCAAACCGGTTAAAACCGGTTAGGAAAGTAAACTGTTGGGAATGTGATTCTCAGTGAAGCAGTTGCTGAAGCTGGTTCACGTTCATTCTGCCACCGATTGCTGGGAGTTGGGGCAGATCCGTGGCTGGCGCAGGTTTGTACGATCCCAGGTCTCCTCAAAATCGACACCTGGGGCACCCGCCTTGCAAGATGCTAACTTGGCAACGGAGACGAAATGAACAAGGGAACGTGCAAACTATGCGCCCAAGCGGATAAGGATTTGCGCGTTAGCCATTTCATGCCGCACTCACTCTACGCGCACTGCTGGATAGAGGAGTATGAGCCCGTGCATTTTTCGCGCGATGTTATGTTTCCCACCAACCGGCAAACAACACATCCGCTCTTCTGTGGCGGCTGCGAGCAACTTCTTAGCCGGGAGGGTGAGAACTGGGTTCTGCCGCTTCTTCCCAAGCTTGGAGGGCCGTTCTCGCTCCGAGACCGCCTGACGAAGCAACCGCCGATCTATCAGGACGCACAGAAGGCGCTTTACGCAACAGCGAACAACCCCGAGATTGATGTACAGAAACTCATGCACTTTGCGGTCGGGGTCTTCTTCAAGGCCGCAGTGCATTCGTGGGCCTCTGACCGCACGGAGCCGCACATTGATCTTGGAGCCGATGCCGACGCCTTGCGCCTATTCCTTCTCGGACAAGCCGGCCTGCCGAAGCATATAGCCCTCTGTATCACGCTTGATTCGTCGCCAGTGATCCTTCAAGCCATGATCGATCCGTGGCGCGGATCGAATCTTGAATATGAGCACTACTTCTTCTACGTACCGGGAATGGTTGCTCAACTCTTAATCGGAGACGGCGTACAGGAAGCGATGATGCGAAACTGTATCAACTCCAATGGCATACGCCCTGTGCTCGTCGAGGAAGTATCGAGGATTATCAGAGACGTCACTCGCGAGCAGGTTGCTTCCGCGAGGAAAACGAAGAAACTCGTCGATATAACCGCTGAGATTGAGGCGAGGGGCTTGAGCATTCGCCTGGGCGATTAGAGCCGGGCGTCGGGTGCCCAGGTCACGATTCGCGGGTGCCCCAGGTCCTGGCGTATGGCACATGTTCGACGAGTAGAAGATTTCGGTTCCCCATATCCCAGAATTGGGATCTGGGGAACCGGCGGGAGGCATGTATGTTGAAAGGGCGCATAACTGGCGGGAAATTCTTCTTGTTGTCTTTACCCTGTATCTTGCTTGGGGTAGCGTTGAAACGTGATTTCGTTGGCAGCCCATGGGACGGGATACTTGCTTTGCTGTTCTTATTCAGCTTTCCGGTGATGCTAATTGCGGCAGTGCGCCGCTCCCACGATGTCGGAAGAAGTGGCTGGCTTGCCTTGATTTGTCTCATCCCCTTCGCCGGGTGGTACCTGGTTTTCAAGCCGGGCGATCCGGGAGCAAATAAGTACGGGCCGTCTCCGAAGGGTGAAGCAGGCGTCGGGCGGCCACCATCTAACCAGCCATAAAGCTATGTAGCTGGGTGCCCAAGTTCCCGATTTTGAGACCTGGGAAAGCAGAGACATCGACGAGATTACCCCCGATTCGTCGGGTGACCCTTTACCCGTCTTCAAGCACTCTTAGCCAAGGAACGCATCACAAATTCTGGGTCGGCGGCAATGACGATTAGAAGCGCACGCGCAGCGGCTTCCGGCTGGCGACGCCCAGACTCCCAATGACGAACGGCATCCACCGACAAACCGAAACGATCCGCGAAACGCCCCTGGCTCAGGCGAAGGCGCTTACGGAGACCTCGTACGTCCACAGTCTCCGGCAGAGTGACCTTGTAACCCTTACGCTCACCTTCCATGTAGGCGCGGGCTTCAGCCGTTCCTTGCGCCATCTCTTCAAACAATTTGCTCATCGCTTCCCCCTGTAATCGGCAAAGAAACTCTTCGCCATCTTGGCCAGGGCATTCTGCTCGGCCTTGCTCAAATTGCCCTTCTCCGATTTGGCATACACGGTGATGAGGAAGATCGGCAGATCCTCACCGCCGTACAGATAAACGACTCGTGCGCCGCCGCGTTTTCCCATGCCGGAACGTGCAATGCGCAGCTTGCGATACCCTCCTGTGCCGGGCATCAATTCTTCGGCCTCCGGGGTTGCGGCGATGGTTCGCACGATTTCTTCCCGGTCCGCTTCGCTATAGATGGCTTCGGCGGCTCTCAGGAACATCGGGGTTTCGACCACCGTTTGCATAGAAAAACTATATGCCAATGGCATATATTGGTCAACCCTTTTTGCAGCGTAGAAGGGGTAGATTGCGGTTATTGCTGCAGCCATAAGCCACTACGAAAAGATGACGATTCCAACTAGCGCAAAAAGTAGCCATCCATCCGCTAAATGATTGATAACAATATATCGTAAGCCAGTCTCGAAATCAGACGTACTCGCAAGGGTACCGGGGGTTCGAATCCCCCTCTCTCCGCCAAGACACCTTCCAAGAGCATCCCAAGACATCCAATAGAAAGACGTAAAGCCTAGCAAATACTAAGCTTTACGTCTTTCTGCGTCCAGATGCATCCAAGTGCAGCCATGTTTTGGCGGGTGTACTTTTGGGGGTATAAAACGCTCTAGCCCCCTGATGGAATGTTTCAAACTGACCCACTAACCGGAGCCGCCTCTGGGCGCACGGCTATGTACAGCCCGGCAATGCCAAAGGTATACGGCTGCCAAGTGCACTGTTCATAGCCCGTCCTCTGCATCATCGCCAGCATCGCGGGTGGCGCGGGAAAGTTGCCGACCGAAGCCGGCAGATAGCTGTACGCCCCAGAGCTGTCTCCAGAGACGGGGCCGCAGATCGCCCGCCCGATCACTGGCAGCACCCGCCGGAAGTAGACCGCATAGGCCTTGCCGATCAACCCTCCAGGCTCGCTGAAATCCAGAATCCCCAACTGACCGCCGGGCTTGAGCACACGCTGAAACTCCCGCAAGCCAGCCTCGTAGTTGGCCAGATTCCGAAAGCCAAAGGCTGAGACGATCAGATCCAGCGAGGCAGATTCGAGCGGCAAGTGCAGCGCGTCCGCCTCCATGGGAATCGCATACGGCTGGCCCTGCGCCCATCCACCTACTCCTGGACCGCCAAACTTCTTCGCTCCGCGACGCAGCATCTCCCGTGAGAAATCCGCCGCCAGAATAGGCTTTGCGCCTCTGGGCCGGCGCTTGAGCAGAGCCATCGTCATATCGCCCGTGCCGCAGCAGATGTCAAGAATCGCCGCATCGGGATTAGCCAAGACCGCGCGAAAGCGTCGCGCCGCCCTCCACCACCAGATCCGGTCCACATTCGCCGAGAGCACGTGGTTCAGCAGGTCATAGCGCGGCGCGATCGCATCAAACATCTCCCGCACCGCCACAGCCGCGCTGGCTTCGTCGGTCGCTCCGGGCGGTTTGGCGCCGGTGGCAGTCATCGTCTACCCATTTATTCAACCTTCATTCCGAGAGCATTTCAAAAGTGCTTTGTAGCAGGGCATGACTTCAGTCGTGCCAAATATCCGTGGGGCTTGGCATGACCCTGTAAATATGCGCTGATTGCGTGTTTCACCGCTCCAGTTGCGGTTTTCGTGCCCTCAACTACAAGCACAATCATATACCCTCATATACACTGATACACGCGGGAATCGACAAAAAGTGTAGCCAAGTGTAGCCAGCCGTGGGGCGGTTCCGGGCACGAAAAAGCCGCCCGTGAAGGGCGGCTCATGGGCTGGGGCTGGTGAACTGGACTACATCTGATGGGCTTCCAGCCAGCCAGCGAGTTGAAGGGGGTCAAAGCGATTGTCCTTGCCGATACGGATGGCTGGGAGCTTGCCGGTGCGAACCCACCGGCAGAGAGCGTTGCGGCTGACCTTGAGCAGGGACATTACCTCAGAACCAGATAAATAGGTGGTACGCGCCTTTAACTGGCAAACTATAGTAGCGGATTGTACAACGTAAGTATCATTCATCCACCTTAATACTCGGATTTTAGCCTTCGGAGAGCCACTTTCAGCAGGTTGCGAACGGTCGGGATGCTACACCCCAGATGGACGGCAACCTCTTTGAAGGTGAGACTCTCCCCGTAGTACAGGCACACTGCTACGCGCTCTCGCTCTGGCAGCTTGGCCGTGAGACTGTCGAGCGTGATGGAGTTCACCCATCCATCTTCGGGGTGTGGCGTACCGCCGATTGCTCGGTCGGCGTCTGACGCCTCATCCTCTGCGTAGGGGTCACGGGGCAGGGCAGCTTGCCGGTAGCTCAGGGTGGAGTAATTACGCCACCCGGCAAGTGGACCGCCACCACGCGCCATCAACGAGTCTATGGCTGTCCGTACAGCATTGTTGAGCAGTTGCCTGATGTACCCGTGGTACTGACGCTTATCCTGCGGACAGCGGAGCAGCCTCAGCATCATCTCAGACTCAATATCCTCGGTATCCTCCGGTCTGAGTTTGTACGTCCGTCCGGCGGTCATGGCGATGTGGTGGGCGAGTTTGCGCCAGTGCTCAAGGAATTGCTGGTCGTCCATTTTCTAGCCCTCTTTATCTCTCTATCTATGACTGCTGTATCAGTGCCTCTGAGCAGAGCGTGAATCTCGTAGTCTGCCCATCCAAGCCTCACCAAGTTGCGGACTAATCTTTGTAGGCTCATAGCGTCACCACCGTTACGGGAGCATGGAACGCCCAACAATCTATAGCCGCTCTTGATAGAGGCTCACCAAGCGCGTATGCCCACATGGTGTCCGCGTTGGGGTGTAGGGATTGCGCTCTACTGACCATGCTTGGCGTGAAAGCTAGAATCACCGCATCAGGGGTGTTGCGCCAATTTGCTTTAGCCGGTGAGCGTTTTACCTTACTTTGTTTCTGCATACCATACCTCCACCTGTCTAGTTATCCGCCCGGTGAACTCTCTGAGACGTTCGCTTTGCTCCAAGATTTCCCGGCGTCGTGCTTCTATCCATCGCTTCAAATCCTCTAGGTCTTTCTGCATGGCTTCTCCTGTCTAATACCGTGCTTTTCACGGCCTCTGTATAGAGAGAGTGGTATCGGTGAAATTCACTGACTTTCGTTTTGTGCATTAGCCTATGCAGTTGGTCGGAGCAGATTTTATAATCCTTCCATGCCTAATAAGCCTGAATCCAAACACCAGTTGGTAAGCCTGTGGGAACTTGTCAGCGGTGAGAAGCGTGGCGAGAATCCACTTGTGAACCTGTGGGAACTTGTCAGCCGTTGCAAGACCCGTGCCGGATACATACGCCTCTGGAAACACGCAAGATTTCGGCATAGCCAGCTTGAGCGTTTAACGGCTCAGTCCGTAGCCCACTGCCACACGTTGGACGGTCGCCCTGTATCGGCGGACACAATCCTCAGCGAGGTTGTGGCTGCGATGTATGCTATTGGCTTTGTCCGGGGTATGCAGTTAGGCCGGGAACTCGAACGCGATAGAGAGACCGGGGGTACGGTGGGGCTGCTCTTGAAACACGCGCCTGTGCGCCACGCCTTGCTCCATCAGCCCGAAAAGACCACGGAAGAGATATGCGAGGTTCTCGATAACTATGATGTGGAACTGCCGGGTAAACTCCGTGGGCAAGGAACATGGGGAAGGTTTCAGAGAAAGCCCTTAGTCAAAGTCGCGATTTCCAACGCTAGGAAAGCCGCCATACAAGAGGCCATGTTTGCCGAGTTCATGGCCGTGGCTAAAGGTGTCGGGCACGAGGGCAGCATCGTCAATCAATTCCGGCTCAAGAAATTCGGCTATCCGCAGTAAGTCCTAGTAAAACCAACTTCAGACCCGCGTCAACGAATCTCCACTGTTGACGCGGGTTTCTTGCGTCCAGAATAAACAACATTTCGCTAATGGTCCAATTTCATCTCTCTTGCAGGTACTCTCTGAGAATGAAATCCCCGCTGAACTTCACTGTGCAGCGCCACTCACGAAAGGATAGGCGAAAATGGGAAAGTCTGCTCTGGTAAAAGCAAGTGCTGGTGTGACACAAATGACGATTGTCACACCAGCGAACTATGCGGGGATGACCGCGACAGCGTTGGACAACATCATCAAGGCACAGCACGCGCAGTGCAAAGCCCTCTACTCGAAATTGGAACGTAACTCTGAGACTCTGTACCTTGCCCTTGAGGAAATGGAAAGGAGATTCGAGAAACAACAAAGATACCGCACCGACCTCAAGCCACTGAAAGCCCCAACATGGCATGGGTATCTTGAGTCCAGAGGAGTTCAGCCAGCCGCTTATCGTAAGTGGAAGAGTAGACGCAACAAAGCCAATCCCGCTGCCCCGGTCGTGGTGCCTGAAACAAGTGTAGTGGCCTCTGAGTTGGTAAGAACGCTGTCGTCCAGCCTCCTGAATGGAAAGCTCACAGCCATCGTCAAGGACCATGCTCGACTGAATCCGGCGGTCAGAACCAGTCTAGTCGCTGCTCTACGCAATGCGGCTAAGGACATGACAGCGTATGCGGATGAACTCTCTGTAATCACAATGCCAAAGCCAGTGGATAAATGCCATCAGCGCATTGTCCGGGAACAAATGGCGTTGTTGTCAGAACCAGATTTAGCAGAGAAACGGGAAGCAGCCGCGAGTCTCGCTAATGCATCAATCCGTGAAATTACTTACAAAGAGGCTGAAAACCTCATCGTCACCAACGAGTATCTCGGAGTTATGAACACGTCAACCAGATATTCGGTGGGCTTGATATTCACACACCCTGAGACAAAGAAAGAGTTTTTGGGCGGTGTGGCTTGCTTTGGTACTGTTGGCGGAACAAATGTCGCAGCCAGCATTTGCGGTCCACAGCATAAGGATAAGGTGCTGGTGCTCGTTCGTGGAACTTGCTGCCATTGGGCGGACCATCCTGTCGAATCGAAAGGCAAGATACACACCGGCGCTGCTGCAAGTTGGCTAATCTCCCGTGCCTGTGACCTGATGGCAGAAAAGGGCTACAACATAATCTGCGCCTTCGCAGACCCCGCCGCACTTGAAATAGGTACGATTTATTCTTCCCTGAATTGGAAATATGGAGGAATGACTCAGCCCAGTGAGAAGTACCGTACCCATGATGGTAGAGAACATGACACCCGGCAAATTCATAACCTCACGCGGCAACGGATTGATGGCAAGTTGACTTACAAGCGGACGCGCAAAGAACAGCGGGAGATTCTTGAAAAGGAAGGTTGCACATTTTACATGGGGACGCCAAAGCATAGGTATGTCAACTTTTCAGGAAATAGGAGGGTTGTGCGGGAGTTACAAAAGGCGCTGCTGTGGGACACATCAAAGCCATACCCCAAAAGGCAACTCCAGCTTGCGGCGTAGGCAGTCGAGTGTAGTGAGGAAGGCATGACCTTGCCGGAGGCCCCCGGCATAACCAAGAGAGGAGAAACACAATGCCAACAACTGCTGTTAAGGAGTTCAAAGAGTTTGCATCCGCCACAAAGAAATTGCAGCGGCAGGTGGAGAGGTTTGAAACAAGCAACTACAGCGTTTCAATGATGGAAGTCTTGGACAGAATCAAAATGGCTAATGCTGTCCAGCGTGAGGCAGTCGAAAATCTGATGTTAGCCCTCCATCAAATGTGTAATGAAAGCTAATCCCAGAAAATCAATCGTCGGTGAACGCGAAAACGCAATACGCAACAGAGTATTAGTGAAGCAATACCGAAGGCTGGCGGTTACCAGCCCAACAAACTAAATGAGGAGAGAAAACAAATGGAAACACTGATACAGAGTCTTCCAAACAGTCTCAATCGCATGAACTTTGCCGCAGGTATGTATGCGGAAGCAGTTGTAGAATTCCCAAACTGTCAGATATTTGCTGGCGGTATCAATCATCAAACGTTCGTTATGGACAAGGTAGGCCAATCTTTGTTTGATGCTGCGCTACTTCCGCAGTTTCAACTTAGCTTGGCTACGATGGGATTTCGGCGAGTAGTGATTACGAGTGAACATGGGCAAGTTCACACGGAAGATTTAGTAGCCCCCAGTATTTCGGAGTGGGAACAGGAAGCAGAAGGGGTGGAGTAATGGCACAGTACATAGTGAGACTTGTAAGCACCCCCATCATTGCTTGGGCGGTGGGCCGCTACACGGAAGATAACACGGTCATCATGGAACGTGTTCTACTCTCAGACGACCCAAACGTAAATGTTCGGGCAACCGACTTTCTTACCATGATTCCAGCCCACGGGCAGATTGATTACAGGCTGGTGCTCTGCGATAAGGATGGACGTACCTTGAAGAGGCCGTGCAATGGAGAGGTAGTTGAATACCCACTTGGCATCCACCACCCATCTGCTCCTCGGGTTGCGGAGTTTGAGGAAAAGCTGAAAGCCGAACAGGCTTTGGTCAACACAAACCGTTACGAGTCCCGGTTCAGTTATTACTTCCATGAAATCAACCCACCCATCCTCAGTGAGGATGGGGAAAGTTTCCACTTCCGTGAGGAGGACTACAGCTAATGCCTCCAAAGAAAGCAGCATGGACGCCAACGACGCCGGAACTTCGTGAAAGCGGGTTTCTGCGTCTCCGCAACGGTATCTGGCAACATATCAAGGAGGGGCTGCTCACATCGAATGATGTATCGGTGTACCTGACCATTCATAAGTTTGCGGACTGGAAGACTGGTATCTGTCACTCCAACGCCGACTCCCTTTCTGAGGCGTGGGGGGATTTCAGCACAGCCAAGAACAAACATGACCAGTTCAAAAACGCCATGCAGCGCCTACGCATACAAGGTTACATCGACTACCCAGTGGGCAACGGAACCCACAAGAATTACAACATACTCATCAACAAGGCCGACGTTACGCTGGGTCAACTCAGAGGGTGGAGACTTAGGCTGACGGCTGGAAAGCCGGGTCATAGTGACTTTTCCAATCCGTGGTATGAGTATGTGTCACCCACCTCGTTCTATGACGCATACGGGTTTGATTGGCCGGTAGATACACCGGAAGTTCCACCGGAAGGTTTCCCGGAAGATACACCGGATGGTCTACCTGATGTTCGACTGGAAGTTATACCTGTCGGCTCCCTGAAGGTTCTCCCTTTACAAGATATACTCTATATGTTCAAGACGGGAAAGACGGGAAAGAAGGTATCGAAGACTTTATCAAGCTATCAACTATCTGGTGAGTCAGTCGAACCTACAAACAACCAAAACCCCAAAGACTTTCCCGTATTCGATATGAGCAAGTCTGGCTGCACTATTTGTAAGAAGCCCGCTAAAGAGTGCTGCTGCAACCTTAGCTGCCCTGAGTGCGACTTCGGCACTACGGGTCTCGACACCTTGGCTCAGCATCTGTGGGAAGTGCATGAACGTATGTGGCTCCGTCTCATCAATGGTGAGTGGGTGACTTACACCAAAGAAAAGGATTGGCTCGATGTCGATGACGATGACCTCGCTTAATGTTTCCATCCGTCATAACACATCAGCAACCGCGCACACCGGAACAGTGTGTACCGTTTGCGGGAGGAGTTAAGTTTATGAACATCAATGGGGAGAGACAAAAAAGAGGCCAGAAACGAGCAATCGACTATGATGCCGTGCAATCTTACGCAATGGCAAACCCTACGCTGACTCAGGACGCGCTGGCAGCGCATTTTGGTACTACACAGTCAGCTATCAGCAAGGCGCTGCGTCAAGCCGGTCTACACCGCGTCAGAGGGCGTAAGCCTAAAGGGGATGACTGGGAGCAACGGCTACACGACGCCGGTCTAGGCATGGACCGGGGATTGAGGGTTGGCAATGACCGGATATTCTATGGACAGGATTACGACCGAATCTAATTGGAATAATTAGCCCTATTGTAGAGAGAGATAAATTAAACTGGCGTCGTCATATTCCTATGACTTCTCAGACGCCGATGGTGGCGGACCCACTCTCCTCCGTCCGCCACCAGACATTCCAAGTTTGAAAGGTCATAAACCATGAACGAGTTTGAAAAGATTGCCAAGGACGTGGCGCACGTCATTGTATGGCCGTTCGTCAATACAGCGAAGTTCGTAACCATCCTTGACGAAGCCATCAAGGACGAGCCGCCAGTCAAAGCCGCTATCGTTGGCTTGGTAGCTGCCGCTGAGAAGGTTGCTACTGATACCACCGTAGCCGCCGTTGGCAAGGGCGTGAATGTTCCTGCTGACATTCAAGCCGTAACCGATGCCGAGTCATTCTTTGTGTATTTCAAAAACAGTTTCTTGCCAGCAATCGAATCAGCCTACAAATCGCTGGCCGCAGACACAAAGTAATGTACGAATACCACCAGCGACCGGGGTCCGAAGCATACAGGACAAATTGGCAACGGATATACGGAGATAGACTAACCAATGCCACTCCTGCCACTGCAACCTTGCCATTACGCCGGGTGCCACAACCTGAGCAGAGAAACATACTGCCCGGACCATGCAGCGATACATCAGCAGGAGATTGCTGACAGCAAGCGCGGAGGATGGAGCGGTAAGCCTTACGGCCACGCATGGGATGTACTGAGTCGCAGGATACGCCGCAAGGAACCCGTCTGCCGTCAATGCAAGATACGGGCAGCGCAATGCGTAGACCACATCGTGCCCAAGTCACGCGGCGGTAAAGACAACGTAGAGAATCTTCAACCGCTGTGCTTTGGGTGCCATAAGACTAAGACTGACGCGGAGCGAGGAAAGAATGCTTTCCGTTAGACCCCAGAGTGGGGTAAGAATCCATTTTTAGGCGATGACGGAAGAGCGGTGCGCCAAGGTTTTTTCAGCCCCGCGAAATGGACACCGGGGATATTGAGCATAAATGAAGCTGTCAGACCTGAAACAAGACTCGAAAAACGCCAACAAGGGGACACCACGAGGCCGGAAGGTTCTCGCCAGTTCGCTTGAGCAGTACGGAGCCGGTCGTAGCGTCCTGATAGACAGGGACGGCAACCTAATCGCTGGTAACAAGACAGCGCAGCAAGCCGCCAACGCCGGGATTGAAGATGTAATCGTTGTCCAGACTGATGGAACCCAGCTTGTCGCCGTCCAGCGCACAGACTTGAGCATGGATGACCCAAAGGCGCTGGGGCTGGCCGTTGCCGACAACCGCTCCTCAGAGGTTGGGCTTCAGTGGGATGCTGATGTTCTCAAAGAACTATCCGTAGACCTCGACTTGCAACCCTATTTCACTGAGGCCGAGTTGGCGGACTTGACCGGCACGGCATTACCGGACCCAGACGATGCAGAGGATGAGTGGGATGGTATGCCGGAAGCCGATAATGAGGATGTTGCCAAGCGCCACCTAACCATCCATTTTCTTACCGAACAGGACGTACAGGACTTCGCCAATCTGATTCAGCAGTCGATTACCGACAAGACAAAATACATCTGGTATCCGCAACAGAAACCGCTTGTCCTAAAAACTACGAAATACGTTATCAATGAGTGATATTCAACCCCGTTTTCCGCTTTTCATTCCCTCGTTATCCCGCTGGGAAAGCCGCCTCACAATCCGGGCATTGCAGCGGATGGGGATAAAAGAATGGTATGCCGTTGTCGAGCCACAGGAATACAAGCAGTATGCGGCAGTGATTCCACGAGAGCATATCATCGTGCTCAATCTGGATTACAAAGCACAGTATCAGACGCTCGACAATCTCGGTTTAAGCAAGAGCGTTGGTCCGGGAGCAGCCAGAAACTTTATCTGGGATACATCAATTCAGATGGGCTACGACTGGCACTGGGTCATGGATGACAATATCCGTAACTTCGTGCGCTGGAATAACAACCTAAGGTATGAGGTATTGTCTGGTGCGTTCTTCCGAATAATGGAAGACTTTGCTTTACGGTATGATAATGTCAGCATGGTCGGTCCTAACTATTGGATGTTCCTGCCGCGCAAGTACAAGCGCCCGCCGTACCTGCTCAATACCCGGATATATTCCTGTAACCTGATTCGTAATGACCTTCCCTATCGCTGGCGTGGTAGGTACAACGAGGACACGATTCTTTCTCTGGATATGCTCAAAGATGGCTTGTGTACCGTCCAGTTCAATGCGTTTCAGCAACAGAAAGCAGCCACACAGACAGTCAAGGGTGGAAACGACAAAGTATTTTATTCACAGGAAGGGACATATCCAAAGTCAATAATGCTGGTGAATGAGTACCCGGAGTATGCAAGGTTAGTCGAGAAATACGGTCGTCCTCACCACTACATAGATTACACGCAGTTCCGCCAGAAGTTAAAGCGAAAAGAGGGCGTCTCCATAGAGCCGAATGATTATGGGATGCAACTGGTAACTATTGATGGTAGGCCGTAAACCAAAACCGACATCAGCAAAAGAACTGGCCGGTAATCCCGGAAAGCGCAAACTCAATAGAAGTGAGCCAAAGCCATCAGGGATACCAACCTGCCCATCCTGCCTTGACTCCGCTGCAAAGCGTGAATGGACGCGCATTAGCAGAGAGCTAATAGCAGTTGGGCTGCTCACGGCAGTTGATAGAGCGATGCTGGCAAGCTACTGCGATGCGTACTCCCGATGGTCAGAGGCCACAGCAGAGCTAAATGAGTTGAGACGCACCAAGGGAAAGTCTGTTCTGGTTGTCGGCACCAAGACAGGCTATCCAATGCAGAACCCCCTGATAGGGATTATCAACACGGCGGCTGACCAGATGCGAAAGTTCGGTGCCGAGCTTGGACTCAGCCCATCATCTCGCACACGGCTGTCAGCGGAGCCGCAGAAACAAGATATAGATGACGAATTTGCAATTTCACGAAAGGGCAATCATACACGCCCAACGGGTAACGACTGGCAAGATACTTTCTTGCAAGTGGGTAAAGTTAGCAGCGAAACGCTTTTTAGCTGACCTCCGTAACACTGAGAGTCGATGGTTCTTCGTTCCCGATATTGCAAATGAAGTCTGCCGTGTCGCCGAGTTGATGCGACATGAAAAAGGTCAGCTACAGGGGCAGAGATTCCATCTTGAGGATTGGCAGGTCTTCATCCTCTGCAATATCTTCGGCTTTGTTGACGAGGATGGAATCCGCAAGTACCGCGAAGCATTCATCTTGGTTCCTCGTGGAAACGGTAAAAGTCCATTAGCAGCCATCATAGGTAATTGGATGGCTTGGTTCGATGGGGAACCCGGCGCTGAGGTCTATTGTGGAGCCGCATCGGAAGGCCAAGCGCATGAGGTATTCCGCCCTGCCAAGGCAATGCTAGAGCAGGAGCCGGAACTCACAAAGCGTTATGGCATTACAGTAGGGGCAAAGAGCATATATCAAACCTCTACCCGTTCTCGTTTCAAGCCGGTAATCAGAAATCCGAAGGATGGAGCAAGTATCTATTGTGCCATCTTGGATGAGTGGCATGAGGCTCTTGACGCGGTGCAATATGACTGCTTTAAGACAGGAGCCAATAAACGAAAGAACTCGCTGCTGTTAGAGATTTCAACTGCTGGTGTATCGACTCAAAGCCCTTGCCTTGAGAAACAAAAAGAAGTTGAAAAGGTATTAGATGGAACTGTAGAGAATGACCGACTGTTTGGCATTATCTATACGGTTGACCCGGAGATTAACTGGACAACCCGTGAAGCCTTGGTCATGGCAAACCCAAACTTGGGTATATCCAATGACGAAGAGGCATTATTACTTGACCAACAAGAGGCTGTACGCAACTCAGCCAAGCAAAATATCTTCCGCTGCAAGCATCTTAATCAGTGGATGACAGCGACAACGGCGTGGATGAATGCAACCAACTGGCAAGCCGCCGCTGTGAGAGAGCCTCTGACTGAAGAGTTCTTCAAGAGTTGTGAGTGTTTCATGGGTCTGGACCTGGCTTCTACAACTGACATTGCAGCCGCAGTCAAAGTGTTTCGCAAGTTGCAAGATGGAAAGTACCACTATTACATCGTGCCTCGTTTCTATCTGCCGGAAGCGAGAACGAGTGACCCTACGGCACAGCATTACCAACGCTGGGTGCATGACGGGCATTTAATCAGCACTGACGGGGCAGAGATTGACTATGCACGAATCACCGCTGACCTTCAAAAGGATGTTGAGCAGTACAACGTCAAAACACTGTGTTACGACCCGTGGGGAGCTACCGATATAACGCAGCAGTTTGAGTCACGCACTGGGATAATGCGCGTCAAGGTTCCGATGCAAGTCAAGTTTCTATCAGAGCCGATGAAGCGGTTGGAATCAGGTGTGCTAAATGGGACGATGCACCACAATAACAACCCGTGCATGAACTGGCAAATGTCGAATGTCGAGATTAAGACGGACTTTAACGACAATATATTCCCACGTAAAAACAAGCCAGAGGATAAGATTGACGGTCCAGTTGCAACGATTATTGCTCTGTCTCAAGCGATTCAAGCACCGGAACCACCAAAGAAGTACCAAAGAATTGTATGGCTCTAGTGAGTGAGCAGCACGGAAGGCAGCGTAAATGGCTGGACTAATATCCCTTAACTTACAGTCTCCGCATGAAAAGCGTGACGGCGTGAATCTCAATCAAGCTGGGGTCTCACTCGCCGCTGGACTTGCTGCTATGGGGATGGGCACATTCACTGATAGTAATGAGACTGTCAATGAACGCACCAGTTTTGAAGTTCCAACCTATTTGACCTGCATTCGCATTCTTTCTGAGTCGATTGGTTCTCTTCCATTGCGCGTATATGAAAAAATGCCACGCGGTCAGCGTCCAGCGCCATCGCACTACCTGTACTATCTGCTGACTGAGCGTCCTAATCCGCAGATGTCAGCGACGATATTCTTTCAAACGCTGATGACAGCAGCAGCCGGATGGGGCAATGCTTACGCCAAGATTGAGCGCGATTCAAGCGGGGCGCGTCCTGTTGCACTTTGGCCGTTGTCCCCGTGGAAAACAAAGCCGGTTCGCAAGAATGGCTTGCTCTCCTTTGTGACGACCGATACCGCCGATGGATTACCGGCAACTATCAAGTCAGAGGATATGCTCCACATCGTCGGCTTCTCCTTCGATGGTTTGCAGGGTACATCCTTTGCGAAGATGGCTCGTCAGTGCATAGGGCTTGCGCTTGTAGCCGCTCGTTTTGGAGCGCGTTTCTACGCCAATGGAGCACGAAACCAATTTTATCTGCAAGCTGACCACGACCTTACACCGGAAGACATAACAACGATGCGGCTAGATGTTGAAGCCCTGTCTACGGGAGCGAATGCTTTTAGGGTGGGGGTATTGCCGAATGGTGTAAAGATTGTCCCTGTCGAGACCGACCCTAATGCGCTGACTGAGTACACGAACACATCCAAGTATACCCGCGATGAGATTGCAGCTTTTCTGCGTGTGCCGGGTTACATGGTTGGCAGCACGGAAAAGATTCTCAAGAGTACAGTAGAGGCACAGAATAGGGAGTTTCTTTCTTACTCACTGACGCCGTGGTTGACCAAGATTCAGCAAGAGTTTCAGTACAAGTTGCTCCCATCGTTGGGGCGCTCCGCTAATCAGTACGTGATACGCCACTATCTCGACGCCCTGTTAGCGGCGGACACCCTAACCCTCACGGCCAAGCAAACGGCGGGGCGTATGGGTGGCTGGCTTTCAGCAAACGACATCAGGGAACAACTCGGCATGGAACCAGTTCCCGGTGGGGATGTGTACATCAGGCCATTGAACTATGTAGACGCCACCACAGCCGCAGAGGGTATAGAGACGGACAGTGACCCGGAGGATACCAGTCCAGATGACGACAAACCGGCTGCCGACGACCCAGAGGCTCAGGCAGCTAAGGTAGCAACCAATCTCATCAGCCAATCGCTTAAACCGCTGCCTACGCCCAGCAAACAGCAACCTCGTTCGCTGCTGGAGCCGCTGTTCACTGATGCCTACGGGCGGCTCCAGAATCGAAGCAAGAAAGACTCGGCAGCAATCACCCAGACACTTACCCCGGTGTGTAAAACAGTAGGGACTTATTTTCGGCAAAGTGCAATCGCTGGAACCGCTGAGACGAAAGCGATTGAAAAGTATATGGCGGGGTTGGAATCCAGAATAGGCAAGACAACCGCTGACGCCGAGTTCACAAAGTTATTGAAGTGCATCATTTACGCGGTAGAGGATGATGCAGCCGAAGCAAGAGCTAAAGAGCAAATAGAGGACATTACCAATGAAGAAGCGTGAAATTAGGTCAAATACATCAGAGTTGCAGACTACAGGCAACATCCTCACTGGATATATTGCTCGGTTCAATACCCTGTCTGAAGACTTGGGCGGATTCCGGGAGATGCTTGCCCCCGGCTGCTTTGCATCTTCACTGGCCGCTGGCACTGGCATACGCGCCCTTGCGAATCACAACACTGATCACTGTCTTGGCAATACCGCGAGTGGCACACTGCGGCTCCATGAGGATGACAAGGGACTGGCGTTTGAGTGTGACCTACCGGACACCACGGCGGCAAGGGACTTGAAGGTGAGCGTTAGCCGGGGTGATGTAACGGGATGCTCGTTCGGATTCTGCACCGTAGCTGACTCGTGGACCGCCGACGCCAAGGGTAAGAATGTACGCACGGTCAAGGATACAGAGCTATTTGAGGTTTCAGTCGGTGTAACATTTCCGGCCTATTCAAGCCCCTCGGCTCAATTGCGGAGTATGTTTCCCGATGGAAAAATCGACATCCCAGCGACACGCGACGATTCAGACACCACGGATGTTGCCCTTGACGGTAATGGTGAGGACGATTGTCAGTGTGACTGCGGTCAATGCCAAGCTGATAGCTGTGAGATTTGCAGCAATGAAAGTTGCAATGACCCCAACTGTGACTGTCAGGATATACGCTCCCTCACTCTCGCGCTTGAGGTAGCAAAAGAAGTTTAGTTAGAAACACCGTCTCGGTGCCTAAGAGCGGCTATTGATTTAGCAACTGAGTATTTATAACCCGCCTGAGTTTGCCCGCCGCAAACCATAAAGCAACAACGCATTGAATAGGCAACCCCTATTGAGATTTACAAGAACATGAGCAAAGCAATTGTACTCCGCGAACAGCGTGCCAAGTTGGTAGCTGACGCAAACGCACTGGTGCCCTCTGATATGAAGCTATTTACCTCTGAGCTACGCACCAAGGTTGAAACCATGCTGGCCGACGCCAAGGGTCTTGATTCTCTGATTCAGTCTTTCGAGCAGGAAGAGCAGCGCACCGAAGAAACACGCGCCAAGGCATTGAATCTTTCTAACACCAGCTCTTCCGAATCCGTAGACCAAGAAGCGACCGGCAAGGCATTCCGCAACTATCTCCGCACCGGCAGGATTGAAACCCGTGAACTCAGTGTATCTGCTGACGGCATTCTGATTCCAACCTTTGTCGCACAGCCAGTGGTCGCAAAAAAGTCTCCGGGTCAGATTTATGACATCGTTGGCAAGATGGCAACCGAGACCGGCGCTCCAGTGAAGGTTCCATACTGGAATGACCTGTCGAACGCATGGGTACTCAACTCTGCCAGTTTGACAACGACCGACCCGACTGTATCTGCTGGTCCCACCATCTCCATTGATGACCTGCGCTTCAACCCGCTCTTGCTGGATAACAGCTTGATTACGGACGCTGCGTTTGACATTCAGGCAGAGGTGGTTTCCGACATTTACACCCGTTACATCCGCAACGTGTCTCAGTGGATTACGACCGGCAACGGTTCCAACATTGCTGGCTTGACCTCCATTACTGCCGGTGTCACGAGTGCGACTTCCGGCACTATTGTCTATAAGGACATCGTAAGCCTGATTACATCCCTTGACCCTGCGTACACGGCCAACGCGGCTCTGACGTTCAACACGTCCGCCATGGGCTACATTCTGGAAATCCTCGACGGTAATGGTCGTCCGATTTTCACTCCGTACACTGACGCTCCAACAACGGGTTATGCCGGCGGCATTCTTGGCTATCCGGTCAAGATTAACCAGTATTTGCCAAACGTGGCTGCTTCCAACGTGGCTATCCAGTTCGGTGATTACAAGCAGGGCTATATGCTCCGCGAAGTAAACCCCGGCATCCGCGTCAAGTTCCTTGACCAGCTCTACATGGCACAGAACCAAGTCGCGTATGTGGCTTTTGCCCGTGCTGGTGGTGTTGTGCTGAATGCCGGTTCGCCTCCGGTTCTGTCCCTCACCGTCCACGCCTAAACCAACAATGGGGGCTGGTCAACCCAGCCCCCATAACCAAGGAATCCATGCTAATCAAACTCACCCAGTCATTCCTGTACATCCCAACGATGATGATTCGCGGCTCTGTCGTAAATGTGCCCGACGAGACTGCCGCTGAGTGGTTAGCCGCTGGTCTGGCTGTGACGGTCACACCAGTAGTAGAGACCGCAACAAAGCCGCCCTATGAAAAGGCCGTGCGTAAAACCAAGAGGTCATAAATGTCCATATCCTTACAATGGAATTCAAACACTGGCAGTGAACCTCTGGCTCTTGCTGACGTAAAGAACTTTCTCAAGGTTGACTCAACTGATACTACCGATGACACGCTCATCACTGGCCTGATTACTGCGGCACGGGAACGGGCAGAGGTCATCACTGGCAGGTCACTGATTACAAGCAACTGGACATACTGGCTGGACTGCTTTCCGTATGGCTGGCAAGAAAACACCGGACCCGCTCGGAACACCATCAACAGATTTCAGAATTGGTGGGCGGAAAATCAGGTGCTTAGCATTCCAAAGGCACCTTTACAGTCAGTCACGAGCGTACAGTATATGCCCTCCTATGGCGGCACATATCAAACGCTGTCCCCATCTCTCTACACAGTAGACACGGCGAGTAACCCCGGCTGCATCAGTCCAGTCAGCAATTACTACTGGCCGTTCTCGTGGACGATTCGCAATGCTGTACAGATTGAGTTTGTAGCTGGGTACGGCTCTTTTGTGCCCCAGACGATTTTGGTTGCGATGCGTTTGCTCATTACCGACTGGTGGGAGAACCGTGGTGATTCAACGACAACCAATAATGCAGCATCCCTATTGCTCAAAGGATACAAGTCTCAACCAGTGGGGTATCTCCGCTAATGGCTCAAAAATATCCAGCGGTTACACCGGGCGGTCGGCTCAATAAAAGACTGGAATTCCAAAGTCTCGGCGGTACTCCTAACGCTGGTGGTGAGCTAACCACATGGACGACTTATGCCACGCTCTGGGGTTCGATTGATGTACTCCGTGGGCAGCTACTCTATAACACCGGGGAGTTCATCGAACAAAGCACATATAACCTTGTGATTCGCTTCAACCCGACAGTAAACATCTCTGTGGCTGACCGCATTGTGTGTGAGGGCACGACTTTCATCATTGAAGCGATACTGGATAAAGACTTCCGCCATAGAGAGTTACAACTACTCTGCTACGTACTTAATGAATCGGCGGCATAAAGATGCTCTATGAAGGTCTATACCAAACGCTGATTGCTAACCCTGCATTGTCAGCGATAGTAGGTAGTCGGGTATTGCAATCGGTGCTGCCTCTAAACTTCGCTGTCCCTGCTGTGACTTACACCGTCGTAAACAGCAAGTATGCCGGAGTTGATGTAGGTGCAAAGTCGGTTCTGGCGACAGAATCATTGGTGGATATTTCGGCGTGGGCTTCGACTTACCATGATGCCGCTTACGCGATTCAGGCCATACATGGACTCTTCGATTTGTACACGGGCGCACTCCCGGACGGGACGAATGTGCTTTTTACAGACGTGCAGTCCATCCCGGATATGTTTGAGGACGACACGCGCTTATACCGCTGCTCTGTGACTCTCAGGGTGATACACACCAATGGGTAAGAGCATCGAAATAACAGGACTCAAAGAGCTGAGCGAGATGCTCACCCAAATTGCACCCAAGGCCGCGAAAAGCTACGTTGTCAAATGTGCAAAGCCAGCAGCCGAGGTAATCGTAGAGGCAATGCAGAGTACAGCACCATCAGAGGTTGGAACACTGAGAGATTCAATCGTCTATCGCAACCAATGGGACATAGCAGATGACGGTGGGGAAGCCTTGATAACATCTGTCGGTCCCAACAAACACGTACCGTGGGGTATGTGGCAGGAATTCGGCACGAGTCACATTGCCGGTCGTCATTGGATGAGTCAGGCGTGGTCAGACTGTCAAGAGCGCGTCCTTGACGTGTTCATGCTGGGGATTAACGACCTGTACGCCAAACTGGTAGCTCGTGACCAGTCTGAGGCCATGATTGAGAACGATGGAAACGACCGGCAAACAGGCAGGGTATCACCGTCACGGTTCCGAAGAGACCGCAACGCTGCATACCGTGAGAATGATGCAAGAGACGGCAGAGTCAAAGAAACATCTCAGCGGTTACAGAAACAGAGCAATAACGCATACAAAGAAAGCAAGCACCGGGGGAAGGACAAGTAATGTTGCCTAAAGTCAGCATCATCATGCCGGTCGGCTACGGTGACAGATACTTTCAACTTGCTCTGACTTGCTTCCAGTTTCAGACCTACGCGGGAGAACTTGAGATTGTAGTGCTGGACAACAGCGATGAGCCTATCAAGAGTCTTCTACCAGAGGATGACCGCATAAAGTATTACCGCTGCGAACGAATGCCGGTAGGCGCTCTTCGCAATCTGGGAACGAGGTATGCAACCGGCGAAGTCTGTATCACGGGAGACGAGGACGACTGGTCAGCACCAGACAGGGTTGAGTCTCAGGTGAATCGGCTGCTGGAGTCTGGGAAGTCCGTTACTGGCTGGCATAACATCCTTTACCACTGCTCAGAAACAGGGCGCTGCTTCAAATACTACTATGCCGCTGGTCGGGTATCGCATGAACCCTATGCTTGCGGCACCAGTCAATGCTACTGGAAATCATGGTGGGAGCAACATCCGTTCAACAACCACGGTGTTGAGGATTACTGGTTTCAACTTGCAGCAATGCAATCCGGGCAGCTTGATTCATGTGACGCAGAGCAGTTGTGCGTTGCAAGAGCGCACGATGACAGCGTATGTCCAATAAATCAATATGTTGGTCGTCTCCCTCAGTACACGCCAGTAAATCGAAAAGATTTACCAAAAGGTTTCTTTGCTGATATAGCAACAGAAAAGCAACTCAACAGTTAACTCGCCCATCCGGGCTTAGGAATAAATACATGAGCAACCCAATTGTCGGTCTTGGAACAACCGTAATGTTCGCAACAATCCTTTCCCCAACAACATTCACCACACTCGCTGGAGTCACATCAGTTTCATTTAGCGGAGACAAGGTATCCACTGAGAAGACTACCAATATGCTTACTACCAGTGGTGTAGACACCTATATCAGCGGAACGCAGGAACCCGGCACCTGCGACATCAAGGCTCTGTATATGCCGGGTGACACGACTCAGATTGCATTGGAAACAATTCGTCTTGCTGGCGCTGCGGTTCCATTTGAGATTGCTTACCCGCTGTCGCTCGGTGGCAAGAACTTCGCTGGAATTGTGGAATCCGCTACGATTTCTCTCCCTCTGGACAAGCCAGCCACGATTGATTACAAGGTCAAACTGACAGGTCCATGGACGATTGTAACGACTGGAGCCTAATCAACACCGCCCGGATGGTATGTGATGGCGGGAGCCACGCTTATGCTCCCGCTATCTCAAAAAGGAGAGCTATGAAACACGAATCAATCATCAAGACTTGCATCACCCCATATTTCAAGCTGGTCATCGACAACGAGGACGGCACCGAGAAGGTGTGGAAACTCTGCTATGACTATCGCAGTATTGCGCTTATCGAAGACGCTACCGGGCTTGACCTCAAGAAGATTGAAAGTTGGAAGTCTATCTCCAGTGGCAAGCAGTTCCCGCAAGTTGTGCATGGTGGACTACATCGGTATAACCCTGAAGTCACGCTTAACGAAGTGCTGGATATGCTCAACCCACAAGCGCAACGGCTTCTCAGTGACGAGATTTTCAACCTGATGTTTCCGGGCGTTGTCGAAGCATGGAATAAATCACAGCAACAGGGTGAGGTTCCCGCAGAAAGCCCAAACGCGGAAACCCCGGCGACCGATTAGAGCAACCCCCGGAAACATGGCTTGACCTATGGGCAGTTGCCCGGTATGACTTGGGGTTATCACTTGAGGAATTTGAAGACTTAACACCCGCTGGATTTAGGGCACTGTGCAAACGGCGGAACATCAGATTCAAGATGGATAGATACGCTGCGGCTATTTCCGCCTCTGCCATTTACAACGTGAATCGCGCCAATACAGATACCCCCCTGATAGAGCCGATGGACTTCGTGCGAGAGCCAGACCTATACAGAGAAAACACCCTAGAAATCAAGCGACTCATAAAGCAGGTTATCGGTCAACTTCCCGCTGACACAGCAGCAGAGAAGCTACAAGCGGTACGAACAAGAACCATTGCAAGTCTGTTGAGTCAAGGACGGCAGGATGCTGAGGCTCTGTTCAACGAATGCTGGCCTAACTTAAAGAGGTAACACCGTGGCAGAAATCGGCAAACTTACAGTCAAGCTACAGGCGGAAACCGCTGAGTTTCAGGACGACCTTGGCAAAGTGCAAGGGGGACTTGACGGCCTGGCGGATAAATCCGAGTCTGCCGGTGGCCGGATGGGTAGCTCCTTTAAGGAAGGGCGCGAGGGGTTGATGCTCTTGGAGGAATCCACGGGTGTACACCTTCCCCGTGCCCTCACCGGCCTTATTGCCAGCGTCGGCCCTGTCGGTGCTGCGTTTGAAGCTATGCTGCCCATACTCGGCGTTATTGCCGCCATCGACGTTATCAGCAAGCTGATAGAGGCTCACCAGAAGGCTGCTGAGGCTGCTAGGGAGCTAGGGAACGTAGAGCAAGACGCCAGTACGAAGTCCACAATGGCATTGCAAGGTATCGAAGACAAGCTCGTAGAAGCCCAAATCAAAACAGATGAACTCGCTGGCAATCACATCGCTGCTCTGAATAAGCAACTGGAATTGCTTGACCATCAATCGCTAAAGAACTTGATTGACGCCTTTGATAAATTCGGTGCGGAGGCTGATGCCGTATTCGCTAAAGTCAAGGCGGGTTCGAGTTTCTGGGATGTGTTCAAGTCTGGTTCTGACGGTGCAAAGACTGCTCTCAGTGATTTCAAGACTCAGTATGATGCACTCCTAGCAGCGGGGGATAAAGACAAAGCGGCTGGTTTGTTGAAGGGCACACTTGAATCTGCATTGAAAGTGCAAGCTGCTCAAAGGGAGAGCATTGCGCTGACACAATCGCATATCCCTTATGAGGAAAAGGAAGCACAGCTAAAAGCGGACATGGCAATCATGGACGCGAATCATATTGGAGCGGATAGAGAGGGGCTTGCTGTCCAGCAAGCGGTGGTCACTGCGTTGCAGGACCAGCAGAAAGCAGCCGCTCTCATAAGCCAGACGCAAGCAACTACGGCAGGAAATGACCGCACCGTAGTAGTGAATAAGTCATTGGCCGAACAGGTCGCGCTGCTTAAAACCCAAGTCGCCGGTTTGGAACAAAAAGCGGCAATGGTTAAAAAAGTGGCCGACTCCGAAGTTGAGGCTAACCTTGCCGCAGCTACAAAAGCCAATCCAACATCCGATGGACAGGTTGACAAACAATTAGCAGCGCACATCGCCGCTGACCAAGCAGAGTACACCAACGCGGTCACATTCGCTCAGAAGACCCTTGAGGGTAAGAGAGCGATATACGATGCTGAGGTCAAAGCCGCTGGTTCTGATGTTGCAAAGAAGAGAGAGTTAGAAGCCCAGTATGCGAATGATGTTGCCGTCCTGAATAACGCATCTATGGACGCGGGAGCCAACAGGGATAAGAAAGATGTGGAAGCAAAGGCGGACGCGGAAAGGCAGAAAACCAAACTGGCAGAGGAGGCCACAAAACAGCGGGTAGAGTTTGCCAAGCAGGAATCTGACCAGAGCATAAAGTTTGCCAAGGAAGAATTGAAGTATGAAGATGAGCAAACCAAACTCAGTTTGGCCGAACAGACAGAGGCCATAAACTCGAAGGTTTCCCATGAGCAGATGAGTCAGAAACAAGCGACCGCTGCCAAGATTGCGCTTATTAAGCAGGAAACCGAAGCGAAGAAAGCGGCACTTGAAAAAGAGGAAGCGATAGAAGTCGCAGCAATCCAGAAGAAAATCCAGCTTGAAGAACAGGCCGCGTTGGCACAGAGTCATGGAGATAAGACAGACCCGAAATACATCGCCTATCTGAATCAGCAAAAGCTACTACTGGCAGAGATAGCCGAGCTACAAAAGAAGCTGGGGCAGGATACGCAGACCGCCAGTCAGCAGGGCGCATTGGCTATCAAGAAAGAACAGGACTCCCTTACGCAGCTTCAGCAAGCCATGAAGAAGGTACAGGGTGAATTTAACTCTGACTTTGCCAAGATGGTAGTAGAGGGTAAGAACTTTGGGCAGTCCATGAAGCAACTGGCGACGCAGTTACTTGAGCAGTGGATTGAGTACGAAATGAAGAGTCTCGAAAAAACTTTGATGACCAACATTCAAAAGACTCTCAGCAACACAATGCAAAAGCAAGCTGATGTTGCGGGTACAGCAGCCGCAGCGGGTGAGAAGAATGCCCTAAATGAAGCGTCAGACATGAAAGACAGACTGTCAGCAGCCAAGACGGGTGCGACCAAAGCCGGTCAAGCTGTGTCTGGTATCCCCATCGTCGGTCCTATCTTGGCACCCATTGCGGCTGCGGCAACCTTTGCTGCCTTGATTGCCTTTGCAGACGGTGGAACTGTACCCGGCTCTGGGACGGGCGATACCGTGCCAGCCATGCTCAGCCCCGGCGAGACTGTTGTCTCTCGTGCCTTGACTGAGCAGGTCGCTGCCAACAATGGTTCTGGCGGCAAGGGCGATGTTCATCACCACAACAACCTAACCTATGCGCCCAACGTCTCGGCTATCGACGGTGCCGGGGTTGAGGGAATGCTCAAGAAGCACGCCGCGACATTCCAAAAGCACTTTAACGCCCAGATGCGGAAACAGAATCGTAGGGCAGCATAATGGCATACCCCATAATGGCAAACTTCCCCCTGTCGATGGCAAAGGGGTTAAAGAAGTCACCTACATACAATACCGTAGTGCAAAAGGTTGCCGCTGGCCGGGGCAACGCATCGGTTGGACTGATGCCCTTTCCTACATGGGCTTTTGAATTTGACTTGGATGCAATACAAGGCAATGAATCTTATGTCTCCTCGGTCGTGGCTGGGTTTATCGGTTTGTTTATGGCTTGCGGTGGACAGAATGGATTATTCCTATTTACCGACCCCCAAGACACTTTTGTACCGCTCACTACCTCTACTATGGTGGACGTAACTAGCGGCTCAACTACCCCACTATCCACGATTGCAAATGGCACTTCTACTGTATTTCAGCTTGCTCGGAATATCGGCGGAATCGCGGGGGCACTGGACATTATCCAGAGCATAGACGGGAACATCAACGTATACGTCAATGGGACGATTACTTCAGCCTGTACGTTGTCACAATCGGGACTCATAACTTTCACGACCGCGCCCCCGGCTGGTGCAACGCTGTCGTGGTGTGGGGCATTTTACTTCGCTTGCCGGTTCGACTCAGACACAATAGACGCGACTCGCACCTTCACCACAAATAACGGCGTGGACTTATGGGATATGAGCAGCATCAAATTCGCGTCTGAATTTGTTTATGACTCTACGGCGGTTGTTGCTGGTGCAGTGACGGTCACACCAGTCGTGGCACCTCCGGTGGCAACAATAAGCAGCATCACATCAACCAGCACATTCGGTGTTATCGAAGTTAACAATATGGTGGTTTAACTATGTATAAGTCTTTTGCCATTCTTTGTGTCGCATTACTCGCGGGTGAAATGCAAGCGCAGACTCCGGGGGTGAACTTTTCCAATACCACTCCAGCCGCTCCATCGGGCAGCGTGAATGTTATTTGGCAGCATGACAACTCCAACCCCGTGAATATATCAGGCTCGGTTTCAGTAGGCGGACTGGTTTCTTCTATCGCCTCATTCCCCGGAGCAGACTTTGGCGCAAAGCTAATGAACTGCGTAGCCGCACAAAGTTCCACCTATGGCGGCGTCTGCGATGGTAGAAGTTCCACGGGTGCATTAACGATTTCCGAAACCGTTATTCTGTCAACCCCGAATGTCCTTGTCAACCTTCCCTGCGCTACGCTTACGTCTGCGTACCAGTTTATCGTTCCCGTTGGCGTTCGCAATGTCCGCATCGAGGGATGCACTTACCAAGGCGGCTCGAATGCCAATGGAACGGCTGGAGGTACTGTCTGGGTCTACACCGGGAGCGGCAATGCTTTCCAGATTGGCGACCCCACCTATGCAGCGAGCACAAACGGCTTTTGGATGCAGAACGTCAACATTAACACCGCCAGCGCGGGCAGCACGGCACAAGCGATGTACTTCTACCGGACGCAGGAAATACGGCTGGACAATCTTTATCTGAATGGAAATCAGAGTACCGGCCAAACTGGAATCACGCTGGATGGCAGTGGAAATTACGCGGGCGGAACTTTCATCGACATAGTGATGAACGGTTTTGGAACCGGATGGTATCTGACCGGAAATACGAATCCGGCTGGCAGCTTCGCCAATGCCAGCACTTTCGTCAAGACGCACATCGTCTGCCCAACGAGCGGCGGCAATCCCATCGCTGGAACCTATGGAATCAATGTAGTCTACGGTGACGGCAACACATGGACGGGGGGCGATGTTGAAAATTGCTCGACTATGTTCCACCTCGGCGCGAACGCCGTTAACAACACCGTAAACGGTTTGCGTAACGAGAACTCGACAATCCAGTATCAAGCCGATTCCGGGTCCAGTTTTAACTACGTGGCGACAGGCGGGACGCTCTTCACGGGTGACCTGATTGACAACGGAAGCCGCAACTCATTCTGGGACTCATTTCATCGCACTGTGAATGGAATAAAGGGCGACTGGTACGCCAGTCAGCAGGATGCGACAGTCACCGACCACCAGCGCCTCGGCATAGGTCTGGGCAATGAGCGCGGGCGCGTGACGGAATACCAGACCGACTACGGCTATCGCTGGACTGAAGGCTTGAGCGATGGAACGGCAGGTCAGCAGGTCTGGTATGTACAGGACTTGCTTAACAACATCAGCCGCATCTCGGTCGGCCAATATCTCAGCCCCACTGCCGGAGTCGTAACAAACGTGATTCTGAATAATGGCGGCTGCTACTCCTCATCCACGCCGCCGACCATTGGCTTCACGGGCGGCGGTGGTAGCAGCGCGGCGGGTACGGCAGTCATGGCCGCTTCGAGCTGCTCTGGCGGCTGGACGGTTTCAAGCGTGACGTTGACGGCTGGAGGAACGAGTTACACCTCACAGCCAACCGTGACGTGGACAGCCTCGAATCAGGTTACAGCGCCGAATGCGGTTGCCGAGATTGCAACCACGGGCAGCACGAACAATCAGACCGTTTTCAACTCCGCTGGCACGGGCGCGGTGGTTATCAACGGCTCTGCCAACTCAGGAACCGGCGGTGTGGTTATTGACAGTGGCGGCGCGACACCATCTGAAATCTACTTCATAGATTCGAGCGGAAACACCTCGCAGTGGGGTCAGTTGAATTTCTATAGCGGCTCAACCGAGACATGGCAGTGGGAATGCCAGAGCCTCACCGGCTGCCAGCTTCGCAACGCCAACGCTACTACTCCCATGTCGCCCTTCATTGCTTACACAAATGGAGGCACCGAACTCGACAGTCAGGGAGCATCCTCAGTTGTCATCAACAACCACTCGACTGCGGGTACGGGCGGCTTCATCGTTTACGAGGGCGGCGCGAACTACAATACGGCAGCGTTTTCCGTTGGCAGCAATGGTTCGGCTATCGTCGCCAACAATCTCGCCGTCACAAACCACCTCAATCAGGCGGCAACGAAAGACTTTGCCGGAACGTGCTCCATGTCTGGTACGTCCACCTGCACGGTATCCCTCCAGCATAGCTACAGCAGTACGCCGCTCTGCTTTGTGCAAGCAACCACTAACAACACAACCGGCGTCTACTGCGCCGTATCCAGCAATAATGCCGTAGTAACCGCCGCCGCGACAAACTCGCTGACGTGGCAAGTGCTTGTCATTGGAAATCCGAACTGAGCAGTACCGGGCAGGACACAGGGCGGTATGTACGAAGGCTAATAAAGCTGCTAAGGCGGCATAAAGGTAACTAATGAAACGAATGCCAGCATCCCTAATTACATTTTTGCAAACCAACCCAAACTGCCTCAAGTCTGACCTGTTTGTGATTACACTCCCGACCGGCACACAGATGTTCCTCTCTGAGGGACCGCAAAACATCACTATCCCTTCCGGCACGGGTGGTTGGAGCGGAGCAACTGAAACATTCCTCGCCACAACTTATGGACGATGGTCTCGCGGCGCTATTACCAGTGAGGCCGGGTTCAATTTGAACTCAAACACCATGAGTCTGACTTGTATCCCTCAGCAGTCCACTACATACCCCGGCGCTTCGATTGGGCTGCTTAACGCAGCATTGCAAGGGTTGTTTGATGCCGCATCGGTCACCGTGCTGACGACCTATATGCCCATCGGCAACTACGGCAATGTATCCGCTGGGCTTGAAACCAAGTTCACCGGAACGATAACCAAGATTACCGACATTAACAGAGTAAAAGTGGAATTCGAGTGTTCTGACCCGCTCTATTTGCTCAACATGAAAGTCCCAACCCGTCTGTTTCAGGCAAACTGCCCGTGGTCGTTTTGCGATTCCAATTGCACACTTTCAGCCGCCAGTTACACAGCAGCGTTTACGGCAACATCGGGCAGCACGAACTATACCCTTATTTCCGCAACTGCATTTACGGAGCCGGTTGGATATTACACGCAAGGCGTGGTTAGATGCACGAGCGGGGTCAATAGTGGATTGAGTCAGTCTGTCAAATTGCATGATTCGTATGGGAATTTAGAACTTGCTGCTCCGTGGATTATGCCAGTTGCAATCGGGGATACATTCACAGTCATCAAGGGCTGTAATAAAACGATGTCTGCGTGTGAGTCGGTCAATAACCTGATTAACTTTGGCGGGACTCCATTCACCCCGCCAGCTACAGATGCGGTGTAAACATAATGACGGATGACCAAAGACAAACTGTTGTCGCAGAAGCTAAGTCATGGATAGGGACTCCCTATCGGGGCTGGGCGCAGATAAAGGGCGCTAAAGGCGGTGTAGATTGTGGGATGTTGCTCAAGGCTGTATTTCAGAGTTGCAACCTCATTCCTCAAGGCGACCTGAGCATAGACATGGGCTACTCATTACAGGTAGCCCAACACAAACCCGACAAAACATATTTCAATCTTGTTGAATCGTTTACGCATGAAATACCAGAGAGCGATGTCAAGCCGGGGGATGTGGTTCTATTCAAGCTAGGCCACGCCTATGCACACGGCGGCATTGTAACCGAGTGGCCTGTCATCGTACACGCTCTTGCTCATGGGGGCGTGAGGCTTGCAAATGTAGATACTCACCCTAAACTAAAGGGCGTCACACGCAAGATATTCACGCTGAATGATAGAGGATAAATATGGGACTCTTCGGTAACGGACAATCAGGACCAACCAAACTCAATGGAGTGCGTATCACCCAGAGCAAGCAGGGTTACGCTGTCCCTGTTGTTATGGGTGCCAATAAAATACAGCAATCTCTCATTTGGTTGAATTCCTTGAGCAGCCAAGAAGTATCCAGTGGCGGCGGTGGCGGTGGCAAAGGTGGTGGTAAGGGCGGCGGCGACGAGTACCTGTATAGTGCCGATGTTATCACGGCTTTGTGCGCGGGGCAGGTCGCCGCAGTCGGCAACGTGTGGTCTAATCAAACATGGCTTGCTAATAGCTATGCTAATGAGTCATACGCACTGACAGGGACAAGCTATACACCTGTATACGCGACGACTCTGGTTGCCGATAATGGCGTAGCAATCGCCACAACTTACTCCGGCTCTTATACTGACTATGGCGCTCCGGCTGCTACTGTGCTGGGTGGCTTTAATTACTCGCCGCTGACTCTTGTTCCTTATATAAATTCGAGTACCATATCATCGCTGACCGCAACTGAGTATACTTTCAACCCCGCAAACAATACATACTATTTTGCGTCTTCTAACATTGGGCGCACCGTCCAAGTCTGGTATCAATACTCACTGACGCAATTCATGCAGCAAGAGGCTGGCCTCGTTACCAGTTCACTTGTTATCTACCCCGGTGGGAGTCTCGGTCCGCAGAATGATTATGGCGTCGTGTATTACAACAATGGGAACAGCCTTGATGGTGAAGCCTTGACTGCCGTTAGTGGAACCCCAACGCAAGCGGGAACATACAGTTTTGCATCGGGAGGTACAAATTCAGCGCCGGAGTATCAGTTTGCCACGGGTGACATAGGCAACGAAGTGCTGATTACGTGGAGCTATCAGAACCTAAATGCCGTGCAAAACTCGGCACCCACAACGCTCAACTATGAATTGTACGGCGGTTCGATGGGCCAATTCCCGGCACCGTATGTATCTAACGATGAGGCATTGGGCTACACGGGCATTGCCTATCTCTTGTTTAGCCCTATGTCGTTAGGCACAGAGGCGATGATACAAGACAACGTGTTTGAAGTAATCACCTACGATGGCTATGGGGGCGGTATTGTCGATTGCAACCCTGTTGCTTGCGTCTACAAGGTGCTGACTAACCCAATGTGGGGGCTGGGAAGTGGGCAAGTCCCATTCCCCTCATCGGTTATAGACGCAGTTACATGGGGGTCATCCGGGACGGCTGGAACACAGTCGGTGAATAGCACGGCATGGAACTGGTTTAGTGCCCAAAACTTTTTCATCAGTCCGATTATCGACAGCCAAGACACAGCGGCATCCACTATGGGCAAGTGGCTGGAAGCTGGGATGTGTGCCGCTTTCATGTCGGAGGGCTTGCTCAAACTCGTTCCCTATGGCGATACATCCACTGCTGGTAACGGTTGTACGTGGGTTGCTCCCTCGGAATCGGTCGTAAGCCTTGACGACACCTGCTTTGTTGTGAAAGACGGGGAAGACCCCGTAAAGATTGAACGCTCTGCATGGCAGGACGCAAGCAACAAAGTACAGGTGCAATTCAAGAATCGCTCTAATCAGTATTCAGATGAGGTTGTTGCGGAATCTGACCAAGCCGCAATTAACCGCTATGGGTTGAGACTTGAAGACCCGCAAGACTGGGACTTCATCACGACGCTACCTGCGGCAACATTCGCAGCATCCATGCGCGTCAAGCGCAGCGTCAACATTCGCAACACTTACACATTCACGGTGCCATTCACTTACTCTTATCTTGAGCCAATGGACATCGTTAACATCACAACCTCTAGCCTCTGGGCTGTTGGCTCGAACAATCTCAATCTCGGTATTACAACTCTTCCTGTGCGGATTGCCAAGGTTGTGGACGACCCCAAGAATGGACTTGAAGTTACCTGTGAAGATTATTTATGGGGTGTTCATCAACCATCATTTTATAACAAAGATATAAGCCGGGGAACTTCTCTAGTCAATGCTTATGCACAACCGGGCAACTCTGAAGTCGTGATGTTTGAAGCCACGCAGCGGTTGACTCAGTATCAGGGCAACCAAATCTGGATTGGCGCGGCTGGACAGTTGACCGACTGGGGTTCCTGTAATGTATGGGTCAGTCAAGATGGGACAAAGTATTTGCAGGTTGGAAGTATCACGCAACCCGCTCGACTCGGAACACTTGCATCAGCTCTGACCGTGACCGCTGACCCTGATACAACGGCTAACCTTGTAGTGCAACTGGCTAACAATTGTGCCCCGCTGGAATCAGGCACCTCGTTAGATGCAAATTCGGGCAATACGATGTGCTTTGTTGATGGGGAGATTATCAACTATTCGACGTGTGCATTGACCGGCAATGCGACATACACGATGAGCGGTTATCTTCGTCGTGGGCAGATGGGGTCAACCATCGGCGCTCACGCGGCGGGTTCCCTGTTTATGCGGCTGGATGGCTCCGTACTGAAATACACGTATGACCCAACGTGGAAGGGGCAAACACTGTATTTCAAGTTTCAGAGTGTGAACGGGTTTGGAAACTGCGCTCAGGAATTATCGACACTGACAGCAGTACCATTCACAGTGCCGGGGTTGAATCCCGGAACGATTGATGCCGCAACGGGGATTGTCACCATAAACAGCAGTGCGGGTATGAACAACCTGTCGCTGGCTGCCAATCAAACCGTGCTGTTCAATCCCTCAACCTCAACATCATCAACTCTCACTATAAGCATCCCGGCGCAATCGTTGCTTAGAACTAATGGGACAGCACTGACTGTCCCCGCTGCGTCTCAGACATTCACGGGCCTAGCGGCCAGCACATCATATTACTTCTTCCCGTATATCAGCGCGGCAACAGGCGCTTTGGCATTTGCGAACCCAACACCGCCCCTTACGTCTACGACAAACAATTCCATCTATGCGGCTACCTGCTCTTCAGATGGAAACTATCCAGCCACAGCAGATTACATCCTACTGACAACTGGGTCTGCCATCAACCCGACTGGCGGTGGTGGCTCTACTGGCGATGGCACCTGCCCAGAGAGTCAAGAGTTGGTGACAGAGAGAACTAGAGGAGCCATCAAGGCTATAGACGTACAGGCCGGTGATTATCTCAGGGGAAAGTGCTTTGCAACTGGCGAAGACGTGTATCGTCGCGTTGTACACGTCCGTAGGCAAGAGGCTGCTATCTGGCGCATGGTAGATGGTCACCGTGTTAGCCCCTGCGAACCCATTTGGCACGAAGGGGCATGGAAAGCAGCGTTCCGTGCGACCGGCTCAACTATCGACAGGTACAACGGGATTCGCATGGATATTAGTCTTGATTCCGATAGCTACAATGAACAAAACTATTACCTCAGTGATGGCACATCATTGCTGATACACAATATGCTAATGCGGCTGTGTTAAGGACGACAAGAAATGCACAATACATGGATGTTATCACCCGTTACGACCGCCAGTTATGGCACATACCCGACCTGCTCCGCTTATACCACCGGCTGGCAAATGCCCATGTATCCATCGGACGCTACCGGGCAGGGACTCGCGTATTGCCAATGCACGGATGAGCAGATAGCTGCCGCTAAAGGTGACCCTGATATTACCGTCCTGCCTTTTTATCAGGCGGCTTTGCCAGCAGCCGTCATTACTGCGTATACAACGCACGGTGCTACCGCTGGTATGTCGCTGGCCGCACTGCTCAAACTTCTAGGTACTATCGAGCCACGTTTCATAAACCTAGACCCTAATGTGTCTACGCTCATTTCACTTGGATTTATCTAAAGGATGCTAACATGGACGACCAAGCAGTAAATCTCATAACAGACGCACTCAATCGAATCAGCGATAAGCAGGATGAACTAGCCGTCAATCTGAATGAATGGCGTCAAGAACTCTCTGAGCGTACTTCCAAACTGGAGGCGGTTGTCAAACCAGCTTTGCAGGGCAATGGAACGCCGAGCGAGATATTTCAAATCAAGGAGAGAGTGACCACGCTGGAAGAGAAGGGTTGGCTATTCTCTGGCATCAGCCGGGTCGTACAGATTGTGGGTCTAGCTGCATGGACGCTTATAACGACCGGACTGACTCTCGGTGTTGAGCAATTGATAAAGCACTATTTGTAAGGAAAAACATGAATATATCGAATGAAGGCTTACAGCTAATCAAGGTCAGCGAAGGATTCCGAGCAAATACATATCTGGACGTGGCCGGGTTCCCCACCATCGGCTACGGTCACCGGCTGCTACACCCTGAGTCGTACCCCAACGGCGTCACTGAGGAGGAGGCAACCGCCCTGCTCTTGCAGGATGTACAGAGCGCGGAACAGGCCGTCTCGCGGCTGGTCAAGGTTGCGCTCACTCAGGGGCAGTTTGACGCCCTCGTGGACTTCACCTTCAATCTCGGCTCCGGTCGGCTGGCCGGTTCAACCCTGCTGGCAGACCTAAACGCTGGCCGCTATGCCGATGCGAAAGCGCAACTGATGCTCTGGGACCGCGCCGTGGGAGTGGTTTGCACCGCTCTGGCGACTCGTAGGAAAGCTGAGACTGCGTTGTGGGGGGGATGAGTCCACTACGGCGTGACGGTCACACCAGAGTCGGGATAACCCACCACAAAGTGCTGTTGACTCAGGAGCGGCGGCGACGGCGTTGGAGCAGCACCGGCTCCAGCTTCTCGTACACGCCCTCCTTGTCCAGCCCCTGTACCAGCTTCGACATTGGCGTTTCGAAGACCTCGCAGATTCTGAGCAGGGTGGTCACGGTGATAGGGCGTCCGGCCTCCACTTGCTGCCAGTGGCGGGTAGAGAAGCCGAAGGAGAGCATATCCTCTTGCGAGAAGCCACGCTTCTTGCGTAGTCCCTTCAACCGGATGCCCAAAGCGCGAAAAAAGTGTTCTTGATTGGCCACACCTTGAGGTGTAATAATTTACGCGCAGATATACCACGCGCAGAATAGCGTGTTGTTCATTGGGAGGCTTTATGACTACCCCTTCACAGGCTGACGGCTCCGTTAGCTTCGAGTGTAAAAGCTGCGGTGCAGCCATTACTCCGACCGCGAAGTTCTGCTTAGAGTGCGGAGCGGCTCAGGCAACACAACCGGGTGACGTCGTCGAGAGTCAGGTGCCGAGTGCAAAATCTCCGAGTCTTTCTGAGGCCACGAGGCTTTCTTCTGACAACGGAGGCCGTCGTCCCACCTCCCAGCCACGCTCTCTTGCCTCTAACCGACTCTTCTGGTCCGCGATTGCAGTCGCAATAATTGCTGTTGTGTCGGTGGGCACATGGTTATGGATGGTCAAACACCCGATGACCGCGAAGGGGCAATACGAGCTAGGACTGAAGTACGAGAATGGCGATGGTGTTCCACGCGACTATTTGCAAGCTGCCTCTTGGTATCGCAAAGCTGCTGACCAAGGAGATGCCAACGCACAGAAGCGGCTCAATCAGAACGACACGATGCCGTCTCCTTGTGATATGCGTTTGACGGAAGCACAAATGCGCCTCATCCCGCAAAACGCCCAAGCACTGAATTCAAGCATTGAAGACGTCCATAAGTACATTACCCCCGAAATAGCAGCGTATGCAACGAAACAGGCTTGGAGTGACTACCAAACGGAGACACACCTCTCTCACGACAAGGTGTGTTTGGCAGAGTGGATTGCATTCGTGCAAGGCAACCAACCATCTGTCTTGAAAAATGCAGGTGTTCCCATACTCCCGGATGAATCCCTCTCCCAAATCAACGATGCGATGCAACTGTGTTCCGCTGGACTCGGCGCGGAGTCTGAATGCAAAGACCTCGGAAAGGATAGCGTAAGTAAACATCGTATTGAGGCTAATTTCCTTGCCATTGAATGGATTCACACCCCGTCTGACGTGCCCGGTGAAGTTACTTTTAAGCTGACCACTCGCTCGACACGCTCAAGTCTATTCAATGTCTACGTTCCGCTCTTGATAAAAGACAAGGAGCACAACTTCAGCCAAAAAGGTAAGGAGCTTTCCATCGCTAGGTTACAACCGGGAGGTTCAGTGACAGCGACAATGACGGATGTTCCGGGATTCAGGGACGCAATCAAAGATTTCTACAAAGCGAACAATATCAACGCGCCGAGTAATTTAGATGTAGAGTTTGGTTCTGTTTCCTTCAAAATCCAAGGTGATTCACAGCCCAGCGAGTTTCCCTTCAATTGGTTTGATGGTTCTTTGTGACCGCCCGATAGCAGTATCGTTATGATGGTATTTTGCTTGGATTACAGCCGCAAACGCAGTGCGAATGGGTCTGTGTAAGGAGACAGTTTATGAACGACAAAAACGCCAATCAAAGAGGGTTGAGTCACGAATCTACAACCACGGCTTGTACAGGTTGCGGTACGCTCAATCCGACTGCGGCAAAATTCTGTGAGGAGTGCGGTGCCCCGCAGATTATCCAGCAGCAAATGCCGCAATTGAACGCGCATCAAAGCGTTACCCCGCCGGAGTCTTCCAAAAATGGCGTTGATTCTGTCGTGCGTATACTGCTCTCTGTCGCGGTAATCTTGCTCGGCGCAATCGCTTCGCTTCTTGCCGTCCAGACCTTGCACCACCCTCCTGAAGAATGGCAATACACGGTCATCGCGCCAAGTGACGCTGACCTTGAGAAAGTTCTCAATAACGACGGTGCTGATGGTTGGGAAGTTGTATCCTCTCGTCGCGCGTCAAGTGGGGAGGGCGCAAATTCGACTTTTTCGTACGAACTCATCTTGAAAAAGCGAGGGCGACATACGCCTTCACAGTAAGCAAGTACCCCGTACCACGAACGCTTTGAGGAAAGGGTTTTGGAGCGAGACATGCAGATACCCAAATTCTTAGCCACAGCTACAATTGCAGTGGCTCTCCTCATTTCCGCAACCGTGCTTTTGGCGCAGGATACGGTCTCCATCAGCGACCCAGCGGAATTCAGCGCGTATAGTGCTGCGGTATCCCAAAACGACCCGAAGACTAAGGCGGCGGGCCTTGAACGCTTCCTGACTATGTATCCGCAGAGCGTAGTTAAGAGGGTGGTGCTTGACACGCTGCTGGACACCTACACTTCGACGGGTGACTCTGCGCGTGCGCTGAACACCGCCGCTCGACTGCTTCAAACTGACCCAAACAATATGAAGGCCATCTACGTTTCCGTTTTTATCAAGAAAACGCAATGTGAGAAGAATCAGGATGCACAATCCTGCAATGATGCGGCAGCATTAGCGCAAAAGGGACTGGTAGCTACCAAGGGAGCAGGAGTCTCTGACGCTGACTGGGAGAGACAGGCTGCTGCTGCATACCCGCTCTTCCGCTCAGCAATCGCGAAAGTCGGTGGAACGGAACAGGCGCAAGCGAATGGGAACCAATCTTCCGTGCCAGTCTCTAGTAATCGGCAAGAACAAACTGACACTTCTTCGGACAGTCAGAAACCTAAGTTGACTGAGGGTAAGTTGCTTCAAAGGGTAGCGCCGGTCTACCCACCCGATGCCAAAGCAGCAGGGGTCTCAGGAACTGTCGTACTCAAAGCTGTAATCGGGAAAGATGGCTTGTTAAATTCGATTAGGGTTGTCAGCGGCTCTTCGTTGCTCCAGCAAGCAGCGATTGACTGTGTGAAACAGTGGAAGTACCAACCCTATTTACTTGGCGGTCAGCCAGTCGAAGTCGAGACAACGCTCAATATCGGCTTCACACTTGGAGACGGGACACCATCGCAACAGAATCAAGCGTCTGCACAGGGTTCATCCGAACCTGCGGGAACTCGCGATGTCATCAATACGAGTGACCCGAAAGCGCAGTACAACCTTGCAGTGGATTACTACAAGGGTACGAATGGAAAGTCAAAAGACGCCAATCAGGCTGCCTACTGGTGGCAAAAGTCAGCAGAACAGGGTAATCCTATGGCTCAATTTAGTCTTGGGGTTATGTACTATGATGGACTCGGCGGCCTCCCGAAGGATGAAACTCAAGCCGTGTCGTGGTATCAAAAAGCTGCCGACGGTGGGGTTAAAGAAGCGCAATACTACTTGGCACTGATTTATTTGGTCGGCGGCGGTGGACTCCCGAAAGATAACGCAATGGCCGTTCAGTTGATACAGAAGGCCGCTGACAAAGGTCTTGTCACAGCCCAAGCTACGCTTGGACAAGCCTATGCACAAGAAAAGTTCGGGTTACCGCAGAACGATAGCATGGCTGCTTACTGGCTTCGAAAAGCAGCAGAACAAGGTGATGCGGGAAGCGAGTTCAGCGTTGGACTCTTCTATGAAACCGCCAGAGGTGGATTTCCACATGACTCACAAGAGGCTTTAGTGTGGTACGTCAAGGCGGCGGAACAATGCAACTTGTATGCTCGCACTGCATTGCTTCGTCTAAATTCGCCAGCTACCCCAGCACCCGTCTGCCCCGAGAGAATATCAAAGTCTGATGTGAACGGCCTCATCACGGAATTGAATGAGACAGGCGCGAATAGCAGATTCGCAAGCGGGATTCTCTCGATTGAGAGTAAGCTCGACAATTCCAAGTATGAGGAAGCCTATAATGAGCTTGTCTCCCTATCTAACATTAGCAGTACCTTCTGGCCAAATGGTTTCCGACTATATTATATGAACACCGAGGCGCTTCGCCAAGACCTCAAAGATTACACTACTGTGAAAGAGGCAATGCGGCAAGCGGGAAACACTCTATCCGATGAAGTTATAGAAGTACCGCGCGAACGAGCAACTAGTAAGTCGCTTCATTCAGAGCCGATTACGAGCGATTTGCTGAGTACTTCTCTTGCAGCACATTGTGCAAGCATCAGGAAGCAGATTGAGGTCGTGCCCCAGATACACGTTGAGGCAGGGGCATACGAATTGCCGATACAGTTCGCTACGACCACACCATCGAACGCCGAGCAGAAAGTACATCTATTAGGTCAAATGCTTGGTGATTGGAACACGAAGTTGTCCGTATTGGCGGAGCTTCGAAAGGTTCGCGAACAGCCTGATGTGCTTAGTGATGTTGACCACGAATGCACCACGTCACTATCAGAATTGGAAGGGAGCAAGAGAAGCGAAATAGACACCGCTTACCAGATTCACGAGAAATTGAACACTGAACTCACTAAGACACAGACACAAATTCAGGAATACGCGGTCAAAGCAGAAAATGCCAGATTGCAAGCGGAAGAAGTCAGATTGCAAAAGGCAATTGCTGGCACGGTCACCCCGTGGTCTAAGGCGCAGTGTACCAAGGCTATCAACAACTTTATCAATCATTCTGAAGCTACATTCTCTGCGCGAGCGGCAACTCTGTGGCTTGTATCGGAGAATTTGGCTCACTGTGAAAATTACTCTTGGACGTACGAAGAGCGGAATCAACTGGCCTTGCCAATTCCGTTTAAGCAAGTGGAGGATTCCGAGCAGAAAGCCCTGGCTCAGTCACTCAATGCAAAGATTGTGAACTTCATTCAGAAGAAGAACCTCACTATGAAGTTTGCATGGGAAGTCGGTCACAATACGATTTTGCCTAGTGATTCAATTGGGTTTCTCAGACGCAACGGACTGGAGCAAGAGTTCCAAAGGAATGACGATTTGGAGTACCAGAAAATGGATGCTCAGAGCCGACTGAATGTAACACATGCGGCGGCTTTGCTCTTTGGAGTTGTGACGCAATAGCGCAGGCAGAAAAGTAGTTACCCATTGCAAAAAAGCCGTCACTCCAACCGGGGTGACGGCTTTTTTGCAATGAAGAGGAATGGGACTATTTAGTGCCAGTCAGGCGAATGTGTTCCGCGTCGATGGTGACCAGCGCCTCATGCCGAGCGGAGTCACATTTGTTGAGTTCATTCATCAGCCTGTCGTACTCTTCCCCCCATCCCGGTGTTCCGCCCTTATCCAATAGATGTGTGATTTGTTCAAAAAGTCCGCTGGCTTGAGTAGACGCTTTCAAATAAGCGGCATTCGCCTCACTAAGTAGTCTTGAATTCGCCTCTGTCATACTGCCTCCTTTCACTTCTTGTTTTTGGGGCGTTGATGCCCTGTACATCAACCGCACTTTCCGCGATTCCTCATGTGCGAGTATACTCGCGGTCACCGCTGACTACGCCGCTATAGCTGAGAACGTAGCGTCTACACGCGACCGCATTGCATCCGTGTTGTCATCGCTGCCAGCAAGATACTTGAGCGTCGTCTCAAGACTGCTGTGCCTCAACCAGCGTTGGATAGTGCGAACGGGGACTCCATTTTCAGAATGCAAAGTGGCGAAAGCCTTACGGAATTTGTGAGTCTTGTACCGCTTGCAAATGGGGGCGGTTGCACAGCAGCGACCGTGAGGATATGCCTTGCCGGGTTTGCACTGGCACTCGCCACAATTCAGGCCAGCTTTGAAGGCCAGCCGTTTGATGATGTGGAGTATCTCCTTTTCCGGGTTGGAAACTGTCATGGGGAAAATGCGACTACCTTTGGAGTTGGCTTTCCGAGTCTTGAGGCGGTCAACCAGCACGGCGGGAATCTTTATGCCACCCTCCTCCTTATCCTTGGGTGTCCAGCCATTCTTTTCGCTGACATTGAAAGTGCCATGAACAAAGTCAACATCTGACCAAGTGGCATTCAAAGACTCAGCTTTTCTCGCCCCGGTCCCCAACAGGAACCAAAGTAAATCCTTCTCATCCTCACTGGCGACCGAGAGCATAGCTGAGATTTCCTCTTTGCTGTATGCTTTCACCACTTTTTTGGTTGGCTTCATCCTGTCTGTCTTTTTGAGAGGCCACGGCTGGTCATAGTAGGTGAGGAAAGTACGAAGATTGGTCAGATGGTGCGAGATAGTATAGTTTGAGTTCCCCTTGCCAATAAAGTAGTCTCTGAGGTTAAGTACATCCTCACGAGTGATGCCCTCAAGGGTGCGCTTGGTGCAAACCTGTTTGAATATCCGCAACGCATACTCGTACTGTACGTATGTGTTGGAACTCCGGGCTACTGAGACACCGGCAAGGTAAGAGTCAATCGAAGCGCCAAGGTCACGCCCCGTGGTGATAGGCTCCACGACCTGTACCCCGGCTTTTTGACCGTCTAGGATTAGCTCCCGCTGGTGCTGGCGGAGCAAAGCCTCTTGCGCGTCTGTCCCCACGGACTCCCAAACCCGCTTCTCGCCCCGGAGGTAGCGGAGATGGTAAACTCCCTCTTGGTGGTGTTCCGGCTTGCCCTTGACGACGGCGTACCCCGGCTTCAACTTCCGATTGGCGCTGTAGACTGGTTCGCAGAATGGGCGGCTCCCGTCCTGCATTTTGATTCTGATGTACAGATGTGCTTTCATTGTCTCCCTCTCCCTCAAATACTGGGTTTTGGGAGCGGAAAACAGGCAAATCGAAGAAAAATGTAACAGCAGGTGTAACCATGCTGCCAAATCCTTTGTTTTCAACACATACTTTTAGTCGTGCCGTATGTGAGTCAAAATAAATGTTGGCTTTAGCCCCTGAGGGAATGGCTGTTCGTGGTCACGACGTATTCAGAAGTTCCAGAATCAACAACAGATTTCATGATTTGATGATCTTTGTTTTCAGTGGAAATTCATCTGCCCCAACATATACCCCACCGCCGCCTCCAACTCTGCCGGCGAAACATCTTCGACCACGCCTGCATCGCCAATGCCCACCGGCAGCACGAAGCGCCTCACCCCGCCGACATTCTTCTTGTCGCCGCCGGTAGACGCCACCACTTTGGCCTTGCGCAGCTTCAGTGCCGGCAGCGGACCGTAGAGGTGAATCAGCTTTTCCAGCCGCTCGAATTGTGCCCCCGAGATCGTCGCCCGCTCCCGTGCCAGATAAAGCGCTGCCACCATCCCCCAGCCCACCGCCTCGCCGTGCAGTAGCAATTTATAGCCGGTCGCCTGCTCCAGTGCATGAGCGACGGTGTGGCCGAAGTTCAGAATCATGCGCAATCCGCTCTCGCGCTCATCCAGATGCACTACTCCGGCCTTCATGCGGATCGACGCGGCAATTACTTTCTCCAAAGCCTTCGTGTCGCTGGCAAGCACTTCTTCCGCGTGCTCCTCCATGAATCGCACCAGCGACCGGTCGCGGATGATCCCCGCCTTCACACTCTCCATCAGTCCGGCTCGCAGCTCGCGCTTAGGGAGCGTTCCCAGCACGGCAATGTCGGCAAAGACCGCCAGCGGATGATAGAAGCTGCCAACAAGATTCTTGCCTTCAGGCAGATTGACGCCGGTCTTGCCGCCCACCGACGAATCCACCTGCGCCAGCAGCGTCGTGGGAACTTGAATGTAGGGAATCCCGCGCATATAAATCGAGGCCACAAAGCCGCCCACATCGCCCACAATCCCGCCGCCAAAGCAGATCAGCAGGCTGCCGCGATCGCCGCCTGCCTGCGCCATCTGCCGCAAAAGGTCTTCCACACTTTTGATCGTTTTATGCTTTTCGCCCGGCTCCAAAAACAGCACAATCGGCGGTTCAGAAAAGGAGCTGAGGAAGGCCTTGTTCCACAGCGCCCATATCGGCGCCGAGGTCAGCACAAAAACCCTCCGGGGCAGCTTGCCCACAACCCGCTCTATGCGCCGGGCCAGCGACTCGATGAGTCCGCTGCCCGCCAACACGTCATACTTCCCAGAAGCTGTCTCTACTCGTATCGTCTGCACAGTACTCGTATTCTAAAGCACATCCCAACCGAATGTGTTCATCAACCAGCGAGAAACCTTATTAGTTTATTCTGGACTCGCTCCGGGTTTCTCATTTCACATTCCCACACAATGAGATGTTTCCACCCCAATTTTCTTAAGTCCTTAAAGTGCTTCTTATCTCTTTCTACATTTCCAAGTAACTTTGTCTCCCAGTAATCACGCCTTGTTTGTGGAATACGTCCTTCACGGCATCCTTTGTGTAAATGCCAGAAGCAACCATGAACATAAATCACTTTGTGCAGCATTGGAAATACCAGGTCAGGTTTACCGGGAAGACTATTTATATGCAGCCGAAATCGATATCCTTGAGAATGAACAAACCTGCGTACAAACATTTCAGGTTTTGTTCCCTTGCTGGCTATCCGCCGCATATTTTCTGATCGTTGCGCAGGGGAAAGTCTGTCTGCCATAGATAGCCTCTTATACTGCAAGACTAACGGCAGGTCGGAAATGTCGCGCAGCCGCTTACCGTTTGTCATGGTGGACATTAATTCTTTCGCATCATCAGAGCCGCATTCCTCTATTGTTTCAAGAAGCTCGTTTAAAGCAAAATGGTATATACAATCTATATCTCCGGTTCCAATTGCGATCGAAGCAAGACGGCTTGGACTTGGCTCTCCAGTTACTACAACAATATGCGGAAGACGGCCCTTGCGATTACGGATAAGGTTTAGGGCTTCCGATCGAGCATTCTGTGCCCGGTCGCTGCGCAAGGTCCACTTGCACGAAATGCTTGCATGAAGCAAAGGCTTTCCACCGTTATTAGCTCTCAAGCTTGCCCGTTGTACGACTGAAAGATCCATTAGCATCGTTGGATTATTCAGTATTGCATCAACTTCAGGATTGCGAACAATGACGATGTCCGGAGTAATCGTGTATTCGTTGCCAAGTGCTGCAGCCAGCTCTGGATTCTCCGATGCCGCTAGTTTCAATGCAAAAAGATGCGAGTACTGTTCAAATTCAGATAAAGCACTGCCACCTCGGCTTGCTACTCTGTGAATATCCCACTTTCCAGGACGGATATGGCTTAACTTTCGAAATGTTTGATCCAGAAAAGCACACGTAACTGCCTCAAATTCGTTTCCGGCCATTTGACCAGCAAGACGGGCACCTGTTACTTCAGGACCCAAACGTTCAAGTATGCCTTGCGCATAGCGAACGCTGGATTTCTGACTTCCGTCCGCATTAGAAGGTACACCTTCATCGTTTTGTCGAAGTACGTTTTCGAGTAATGCCGCATGATAGCTTCGGCGAGCCTCCTTAAAGAAAACATGGGAACGAGTCATCATGCCATCTTTCTTAGCATTGGATACGCTTCAAGGCATTTGCGAACCTGTGTTGCAATTGCGCGGGCAACAGGTGGCGGGAAGGCATTACCTACCTGTCTGTAGGCGGAAGTTTTTGCACCTGCAAACTGCCAGTCATCTGGAAAGCCTTGTAGTCGAGCGACCATACGCACAGTCAGATGCGGCATACCAACAAAAGAAACATCTGGAGCTTCCTTTGCCAACAAGTGTGCATTCACTCCTAAACTTTCCCAAGCTTGCTTCGCCCGTGTGGGACCAAGATCGGGACCACCGTGCTTTTTACTCCCTCCAACAATCGTTGGTGCGATTTCATTGGCTATTGTCTTCCAGTTCTTAGCGCCCTTCCATCCTTTCGACGCCATCAAATCATATAGACAATCCCCTACTGTAGGAGGAATAGTGTTTTTTGGCTCAGGCCAAGAAAAGCATTGCTCAGTTCCTTTGCGTAATGCAACAAAAATAACGCGGGGCCGAAGTTGTGGCACACCGAAATCCGAGGAGTGAAAAAGCCGCCAGTCGCTCCAATAGCCGAGCTTGTCCATTTGCTTAGAAAAGGCTTTGCGGTAGTCACTGAAAATGGCGTCGAGTATTCCGCGCACGTTTTCAATAACGACAGCACGGGGCCGAATCTTCTGGATAATCCGCAAAGCGGCTGGAAAAAGATTCCTCTCGTCCTGCGAACCAAGCTGTTTTCCGGCTTTTGAGAATGGTGGACATGGCAATCCGCCAGCAACTACATCGACATTTGTGTACGGTTTAGCGTCGAATTCATTCAGGTCTCCACGAATCACATTCCAATGAGGCCGATTGAAACGAAGTGTCTTACAGGCTTCTTCATCGATTTCAATCAAGGCAGAGTGCTCGTAGCCTGCTTGTTCAAACCCAAGCGCTTGCCCACCAGCACCAGCGCACATTTCAAGAACTTTCATTGCAATTCAGTGTAGCGGATTCTTAGCAAACATTGTAGTGAATTCCATCGGCCCGACGCATGAATGCCTGATTCAAAAAATCGCCTTGCCCGCCTCCTCAAACCAGCCAGAACAGCGGAATCAATCCCAGCAACGCCAGCGTAAACAGCATCGCCGCTGCCTGTATGCCCGTCTTGCGGTCGGCGAGCGAGTAGGCGTAGATGCCTTTGACGATGTTATTGCTGGTGGCGGCAATGGCCACCGCAGCCGCCGCGACCTTGAATGGCGTGAGCGTTCCCGCGGCCTGCGTCAGCCCCATGATGAACGGGTCCACGTCGCTGACTCCCATGATTGCGGCTAGCGTATTCACACCCGTCCTTCCCAGATAGGTGACGGCCAACTGAGTTGCCACCAGCATCACCAGAAAGAGTCCGGCAAAGAGAAGAGCCGTCGCCAGATCGAGAGGGTTCTTCGGCTCGGACTCTCGCTGCACCACCTGCGTATTCTTATCCGCGCGCAGCGACCACAGCCAGCCGCCCCCAACCGCCAGCGCCGCCACGCTGAGAAAGGGAATATAAAGCAGAAGCATCAGTTGGCGGTTGAAGAGCGCCAGCAAAATCACCAGCCGCAGGTACATCACACCGCAGGCGATGAGGATGCCACCTGAGAAGAGATGCGGGCGCAACTCGCGCTTGGCGCGCCGCGCCATCACCACCGTCGTCACCGTGGAGGAGTAGGCGCCGCCCAAGAGAGCCGCCAACACGATTCCGCCTTGACCTTTGGTCACCTTCTGCAAGACATAACTGGCATACGAGATGCTGCTGATGGCAACGACGACCAGCCATGTCTTGAAGGGATTGATGTGAAACGGGCCGAACTCCTGATTGGGCAGGATGGGCAGAATCACCGCGCTCAAAAAGAGAAATTTGGAAAAGGTGAGGATCTCGTCAGGCGCGATGCGCGCGGCCAGCTTTTCCAGAGCAGCCTTCAAGTCGAGCAGCAGCAGACTGGCGACGCCCAGCGTGGTGGCGATCCACAGATGCCCATAACAGACGAGCGCGCCCACCAGAAAGGTGGCCAGGCCGGACATCTCGGTGGTCACTCCCGCGGTTTCGCTGGATGAGATCTTGTGCCAGTAAGAGAGCAAAAGAAATCCCGCGACGATCATGAATCCGATGGCCAGCGGCAGCATCTGCGGGCCGGAGATCATCGCGGCGGAGTAGCCGATCAGGCCGATCAGCGGGAAGGTGCGCACGCCTCCAAAGGAGTAGAGGCCTCCGTTCGTCTTGCGCTCCTCGCGCTCCAGACCAATCAGGAACGAGAGGAAGAGAACCAGTGCAATTTGTACAGCTTCAGGTGGTAGCTGCTTGTAGATCTCCAATCGCGTCGAGCCTCCGAATGTAACCTGCTAGTCAGATTACACCGGGCCGCCGCAATGCGCCTGCACTTTCGTTGCAGTTCTTAGGGCCTGTTGCCCAGAATAGGGGCCTGGGGATGAACGCATCGTCGTTGTGACTGTGTAAACGCAAAACGGCGGAGCTTATCCGCTCCGCCGCTTTTATCTTTCGAATGCCGTTGAGCAGCCCCGCCGCTTCGGGAAGTTCAGGTGCGCCTGCGCCGGAAGACCAAACCGCACAATCCCAGCAATCCCGTTCCCAGCAGCAAAAGACTGGCCGGCTCCGGAGTGACACCGAGGGGACCGTCTTCGTCGACCGATACACCGGTCAAAAAATACCAGGAGGTGGTGTTGTACCCTTCCAGACTCAATGTGTCGCTGCCTGTCCCATCCACGGTCATCGTGTAAGTTGTCAAAGCGTTGTTGTCCAGCAAGCTGTCGCCCGGTACATCAACCACCTCCGTGCCGTCCCACAATGCCTCAAAGTCGGCGCCGGCTCCTGGAGTTTGATTCGCCAATTGAAAACTGAGGGTATAGGCATAGCCTGGCTGCGTGACCAGCGTCTGCGCTGCGGTATCGTAAAATCCCACAACGCCCGCGCCAAAAGCCATCACCGGAATGTTGGTATACGCCGTACCGAAGTAGAAGTCGCTGCCCTGAGAGGCAGGAGTAATCGTCCAATCGGCGTCGCCCGCCGAGAAATCGCCGTTGCTGATGATGTCGGCCCGAAGCTCTGCTGGTGTCAGCAGAGCCAGTATCGCTATGCATAGTGCAGCCAGCCCTAGCCGGTAATGAGAATTCATGGATACACTCCTTGAATATTTATTGGTTAGGACGCCGAAACCTCCCCTGCGGGAAGGGACTTGACTTGCATGATAACAAAAAGCAATTTTAGGGCCAATTTAGGCTGGCGGCTTGTGGGTAAATAGACTCCTAAAAGCAATAATTTACATCCGGCAGGCTGCGGCGATCCATTGATAAACCGGAAAAATACGCAAAGATTTGCATAGTAAAGAGAATTCTCTTTCTTATGACAAGCACTTCTCAATCGCCGATCCCTGTCTCCTACCGTCCGGTGATAGCCTAAATCCTTATGGCTGGTTCGTCGCAGGTGGATTTTTTGGTGATGGGAGCAGGCGTGGCGGGGCTGCGCGCCGCAGTGGAACTAGCGCGCCATGGTGAGGTGCTGGTGGTCACAAAGGAGTCAGTGGCCGAGTCCAATACCCACTATGCGCAGGGCGGCATCGCCGTGGCCATGGAGGGTGACGAGGATGTCGCGCTCCACCTGTCGGATACGGTTAACGCCGGCGATGGGCTGGTCTATCGTCCCGCGGCCCAGGCGCTGGTCGCCGAGGGGCCGGTGCGCGTGGCCGAACTGATCGAGTGGGGCGCAAACTTCGACTCCGCCGGAGGCGAGCTGCTGCGTACCCGCGAGGGCGCTCACTCCTTGCCGCGCATCTTGCACTCGAATGGCGATGCCACCGGCGCTGAGATCAGCCGCTCGCTGGCCGCTTTTGCTCGCGTTCACAAACGCATTCGCTTTGCCGAGTGGACGACGGTCACCCGCCTCATTGTTGCCGATGGCCGGGTGATTGGCGCCGATCTGCTGGGATGTGACCGCCATCCGGAGCGCGTTTTGGAGCGCGTGTACGCGCCTGCGGTGCTGATCGCGGCGGGCGGCGCCGGCCAGGTCTACTCCGACACCACCAACCCTGCCGTTGCCACCGGCGACGGCATCGCTCTCGCCGCTCAGGCCGGCGCGCTCCTCGCCGATATGGAGTTTTATCAATTCCATCCCACCGCATTCTCGCTTTCCGGCGCGCCGCGCTTCCTGCTCTCCGAGGCCTTGCGCGGCGAGGGCGCCATCCTGCTCAACGATCGTGGCGAGCGCTTCATGGAGCGCTATCATCCAATGCTCGAACTGGCTCCTCGCGATGTCGTTGCCCGCGCCATCACCCGCGAAGGCATGGGCGCCAGGCCGGATGAGACGCGCGTTGTGCATCTGGATATGCGAGCAGTAAAGGGCGTCGATCTGCACCAGCGTTTTCCCGGCATCAGCGCGTTTCTGGCCAAGTATGGGCTTGATCTCAGCCGCGATCTGATCCCCATTCGTCCCGCAGCGCATTATCTGATGGGCGGCATCAAGACCGATCTCTTCGGACGCGCCACCGTGCCGGGGCTTTATGCGGCGGGCGAGGCCGCCTGCACCGGCGTCCACGGAGCCAACCGCCTGGCCTCGAACTCGCTCCTCGAAGGCCTCGTCTTCGGCGCGCGCGCGGCGCAATCGATGCTCGACGACCAATGGCCGCAGGGGAGGGATGTCGATACGGCTTCAGAGTCTCCTGTGGCGCTCTCTACGCAGCAATCGATCGAGTTGGAAGAGATCGTCTCCAGCCTGCAAAATGCCATGTGGGCCTATGCCGGACTTCTCCGTGATGAGTCTTCATTGCGCCGGGGTTTGGACGCGCAATCCCAGTGCGAGGCCGCCCTTGCGCAATTCGCGCAGCAGGGCATGAGCAGCCGCCGATTGGCCGAAGCGCAGGCCATGAGCCGCGTCGCACACGCGATTCTTCATTCCGCGCTTGCTCGCACCGAGAGCCGCGGCGCTCACTACCGCAACGACTTTCCCCACCGCGACGACGCAAATTTTTGCAAGCATTCGGTCTTCGGCGGCGACGGTCCGGTCGTTTTTCACTCCTGGTAACTGCTTCTTACGCAAAGAGGATGCGCATCGGCGCAGCCGCCGGAAAGCTCTTGCCCACTTCGTCCAGCACGCCGGTCTCTGTGTTGCGCCGAAAGACGCTGATCAGATTCGAGTCCTGATTCGCCACCAGCATCCAACGCTCCGTTGGGTCCAGCACAAAGTTGCGCGGAGTCTTGCCGCCGCAGTTGCTCCGTCCAATCGGAGTGAGCTTGCCGCTCGCAAACTCGGCGTGAAAGCTATACAGAAAGTTATTGTCGCGATTGGCAAAGGTTACAAACTTCCCGTCATGCGTAATCACCGTATCGCAGGCGCGCGTCGGTCCGTGATAGCCATCGGGCAGTAACTCGATCCGTGTCACCAAAGCAAGGCTGCCGTCGGCCTTCGACCACTCCAAAACGTCCACCGTCGAATCCAGCTCATTCACTGAATAGGCCGTGTGGCCATTGGGATGAAAGTGCAGCGTGCGTGGCCCGGCGCCGGCCCTGGCCGTATAACTTCCCGCTGCGCTTAGCATCGCCTTCTCGGAGTTCAACTTGTAAATGTGGATGCAATCTCCGCCCAGATCGTTGACATAAGCAAATCGGTTGTCTGGCGAGAAGGACGCAAAGTGCGCATGGGCGCTTTGCTGGCGGTCAGCATTGGGACCATGGCCGGTGTAATGTTCGCTCCACACGGCTGCGCTCAGCCTTCCGTCAGTCACCAGAAAGCTGGCGGCCCTGCCGCCGCTGTAGTCCGCCGAAATCAGCACGCGCCCCGTCCGATCCAGCGCCACATGGCAAGTGCCTACGCCCGCCGAGTTCTGCGCCGAGAGCTGCTGCAACTCACCCTTCACTACGCGATAACTCGCCACTTCGCCGGTCGGCTTGCCATTGAAGCTGCTCACCTCCGAAGCGGCGAATAAAAATCGTCCGTCAGGTGAGAGCGCAATCCAGGCCACCTTGGCCAGCTGCGCAGCCACGCCATCAGGAGCCAGCTCGCCATTGGCCGGATCCCAGTTGTAGGCCAGAATGCCGTCGGGCTTGTCAGAGGCGACGAAGACCCGCTGGCGGCGGTGGGATGCAGCCAGCGGCGCGGCCAGCGCGGACGCGGCGGCTGCGGCAACTGTGGCGGCGGAGGCGGTCAGCAAGAAATTGCGGCGAGTGAGTTTTTCCATTGCAAGGAGATTGTCGCCGAAATGGCGGGAGCGCGCCAGTGTCCCCGTGTGCCAGATTCAACGCCTTGATGAGATAGGAACGAAGGCTTCAGCTTTTGGGAGCGGGCAACCCACGAACCCCCTGCGCGAGCGCGTCCGCCTTAACGGCAAGCCCACCGCCGCAGGTGGTTATTCGCTCCACGGATTCAGCAGCTTCACCGGAATCCCATCGACATCGCGGATATTCCGCGTCGCCAGCGTCAATCCATGCTGCACAGCAGTTGCCGCCAGCAGTGTATCGACTACTGGCCGTGGGCGTTCACTCGACCAATCTCCCCACAACCTTGTCATCGCCGCATCAACCTTCAGAATGCGCTCGGCAAAGCTCAACTCCAGGCCATCCACCCAATCCGCCAGTCGCTTGGCCGTCTCCGGATCTTCCCGCCGCTTTTTGGCGACGCCTTTCCACAACTCGCCCAGCGTGAGCACGCTGATGTAAAGCGTTGAAGCCTCAGCAGTTTGCAAAAATGCGATCACCCCGGCGTCGGCCTTCTTTTTCCGCGTCTCGCTCAGAACATTGGTGTCCAGCAGATACTCCAGCCGCCCGCTCACAACTCGATCTCCCGGCCCGTATCGCGGTCATACTCGATCTCGAAGCTGTCAACCTTCGGTCCGCCCAGCAAATAGGTCTTCAGATCCGGCTTGTGAGCAGTCAGGGCGCGGTAATCCTCTATGGACAACAGGACAGCCCGCTCCCTGCCGTGCCGCGTGATGATCTGAGGGCCTTTATCATGCGCCTCTTCAATCACTTCGCTCAGTCTTGTCTTAGCATTCTGCACCTGCCACAACGCCATACATATCTCCATCTTTATCAACTATAATTATAGACGTTATAGTCTTTTTCTGTCCACTCGACCTTCAACTCAATTCAAGGCTTGCCGATGGCAGACTGCCCCATTGCGCTGGTGGCTTTTGTCACAGGACGTTCACACTCCGCGTGTGATAGCATCCGAGTTTCTTAGAAAGACGCTCTGCGGATGTAGTCTGGCTTCCTCCGCAAGGCGCCGGTCCGAGACCTCACGGTCCAAACCTTTTAGGTTGAAAGCTTTATGGACGAGGCAGACGGCAGACCGGGACACGTGGCCCTCCAATCCGGCCACAGGCACGCCCCAGAAGGCGTCCGTACGGCTTCCCTGTCCCTCCAATATCAATTCCCTCAACATCGCACTGTCATCCTGAGCGAGCGAAGCGAGTCGAAGGACCTGCATTTCCTCTCGCCCCCATCCATTCAATCTCCGCGTCTTTTTTCTGGCGCGGAACAGCCGAAGGCCGCCGGACCCACCGGAGGTGGAGAATTGCAATGAAAACCTACCAGGGAAGTGAGATCCGCAACGTAGCTGTAGTGGGGCATGCGCACAGTGGCAAAACCACCTTGATCGCCGCTCTGCTGCATGCCGCCAAAATGACCCCCGCCCAGGGCCGCGTCGAAGATGGCACGGCTGTTACCGCCTATGACGAAGAAGAAATCGCCCGTGGCGCAACCATGCAGAATGCCGTCGCCTTTGCCGAGTGGCAGGGCACGAAGATCAATCTTGTCGATACTCCCGGCTTTCATATGTTCACCCACGAGGCACGCGCCGCTCTCTTGCCTGTTGAAGCGGCCATCATCGTGGTCAACGCACAGAATGGAATCGAGCCTGTCACCGAGCGCGTCTGGCGCTATGCCGACGAAGCCGGAATTCCCCGCATCGTTCTCGTCAATCAGATGGACCATCCCAAGGCCGGCGGCGGCGGGGGATTGAGCGCCCTCATCGACGACCTCGTCGATCGCTGGGGCCGCAACTGTGTTCCCGTCCAGTTGCCGATCACCGGCGCAGAGGGTTTTCACGGCGTCGTCGATCTGGTCACCATGGAGGCCTACTATTACACCCCCGGCGGCGATGGCCGCGGCAAAGTTACAGCCGAGATTCCCGCCAATCTCACCGCCGACGCCAAGACCCGCCACGAGGCTCTTGTCGAGCTAGTCGCCGAAGGCAAAGACGAGCTGATGGAGGAGTACTTTGAGAAGGGCACTATCGAGAAGGAGCACCTGATCGCCGCGCTCCACGAGGCCATCCGCGAAGACCGCATCTTCCCTGTGCTCTTCAGCAGCGGCCTGGCCAACATCGCCCTCGATCATCTCCTCGACTTCATCAAGGTCTACGCCCCCTCGCCCGTCGAGCGCGCGCCCATCGCTGTCCGCACCCCCGGTGCAGTTATCAAGCCGGCAGAGGGCGAGGCCGAAGCCCCCCAGCTCACCCGCAAGGTCGCCGACAGCGAGCCGCTCGCCCTCATGGTCTTCAAAACCATGACCGATCCCTTCGCCGGCCGCATCACCTTCTTCAAGGTCGTCAGCGGCGTGGTCAAAAACGATGCCACAGTCGAAAATTACACCCGCCGCTCCCAGGAACGCCTCTCCCATCTTTCCGTAATGCAGGGAAGAAAACCCACGGAAGTCGCCGAGCTTCATGCCGGCGACCTCGGCGCTGTCGCCAAGCTGCGCGAGACCCTTACCGGCGACACTCTTGGGGCAAAGGGCGCGGAGATACAGATCGATCTCTTCCCCCTTCCTGAGCCGGCCATGACCTACGCCATCGAGCCTAAATCCCGCGCCGATGAAGACAAGCTCGCCCCCGCCATTCACAAGCTGATGGAAGAGGACCTGCTCATCCGCTTCTTCCGCGATCCGCAGACCAACGAATTTCTCATCGCCGGCGCAGGCCAGCCTCACATCGAAGCCATCGTCAGCCGACTCAAAAAGCGCTACCACGCTGAAGTCACCCTCAAAGCTCCCAAGGTTCCATACCGCGAGACCATCCGCGTCAAGGCCGAGGCGCAGGGACGCCACAAGAAGCAGACCGGCGGCCACGGCCAATTCGGCGACTGCAAGATTCGCATGGAGCCTATGCCGCGCGGCGGCGGCTTCGAATTCGGCAATGAAACCTTCGGCGGCTCTGTCCCGCGCAACTTCATCCCCGCCATCGAAAAAGGCATAGTCGAGTCGGCCGCCCGCGGCTATCTCGCCGGATATCCGGTCGTCGACTTCAAGGCCACCGTCTTTGACGGCAGTTATCACGACGTCGACTCCAATGAAATGTCCTTCAAGATGGCCGGACGGCTTGCCTTCAGAAAGGCGATGGAATCCTGCAAGCCCTGCCTCCTCGAACCCATCATGAAGGTCGAGATCGAAGCTCCCGACGAGTTTGCCGGAACCCTCATGGGCGATCTCAACTCGCGCCGTGGCCGCGTCGGCGGCATGGAGTCCAAGGGCCGGACTACCATCATCAACGCTCAAGTGCCCATGGCCGAGATGCTCACCTATGGAAGCCTTCTAACTTCCATGACCCAGGGCAAAGGCAGTTACCGCATGGAGATGGACCACTACGACATCGTCCCGCAGTTGGTGGCCGACAAAATCCTGGCTAACGCCAAACGGCCCGTGGAAGAAGAGGAAGAATAAGCACCTGCCACCTGCGGTGGGGCCAAACGCTCGCTATCCGCTCGCACAGGGTTCGTGGTCTCCCAGGTCTCAAAACATCGAGACCTGGGGTACCCGGCACTACGGCAATAATTCGACCATACAAGAGGCGACCGCAATGCCAGCAAGATTCAAAACTACCTGTAAGCGGACACACTTCTACACTCGGCATAGTCGTCTCATCTCTGTGCTTGGCCCTACAGTTCTTCTTCTCACTTTTCTAGTTCAGAATATATTTCAATATCAACTAAAAGTTATTCATGATTCAGTGATTGAGGACCAGCGCATAGAAGATACTGCAAATGAAAACTTAACATCATCATTACAATATGTAGAGCAAAATATGCGATTGCGTCAAATTCGGGCTTTGGTTGGTCCTCAGTTCGACACATCTCAGACCACCGCCAACGATCTACAGGAAGAGATTATAGATGTTCTGACGATTTACTCTTTTGAAGTTCAACATTTCGACCGCCTGTCCGATATGCTAGATAAACTTCCAACTCGCACTGAAATCCTTAAAAAGCAGCGAGATGGCTTCAAAATTCAACTTGATGACTTAGGTGTCGAAATACAGAAGCAGGCAAGAGTAAGCCAAGCGGTAAAAAAGCCAACGGCGATTGATCATATTGTGATCATCGTAGCACTTATTAAGGTCGAGGCCTTTGAGCTTGACTTAATCCCATTCGAAGAGGAGGTGATAAGAACGGTTAAGAACGTGAAGGAAGTCGCACAGCGATTGGATATGGAGTGTACATATACCATATGGGCTCTTTACGGTTTTGGCTGGCTGCTTACATTCGGCGGGGTGATTTCTAGTTTTGAAACAAAGAAAGTTAAACGGGCGGCTGGCGCACCCTTGACCAAACCATAAAAGTTGGGTGGCCCATCCTTCGCTTTTTTCTAGCGAAGGGTGGGAACCACGAACCTCAACGGGCCACCTTTCGTTCTCTCCAACTCCGGCTTCCAAAGTTTCCAAGCTCTGAAAATTCAGACCTGGCGCCAGAAAATTCGCTGTCGAGCCACTCAGGCGGCGCGGGGCGTCAACTTGATGCCGAGAGCCTTCATCACGCCAAGAAAGGTGGAGAGTCGTGGATCGCCGGTGGCTGAGAGAGCCTTGTAGAGAGCCTCGCGCGTGACCCCTGCGCGGCTGGCAAGCTGCGTCATTCCCATGGCGCGCGCAATATCGCCCAGCGCGGCGGCAATCAAAGCCGGATCGCCATCCTCAAAGGCTGCTTCGAGATAAGCGGCGATGGAATCGGGGCTATCGAGATACTCCGAAGGATCCCAGAGAGTCGTTTTAAGCGCCATTTAGAGTCTCCTTTGCCAGCTTCTTTGCTTTGGCTATGTCTGCATCCTGCGTTTTCTTTTCGCCTCCAACCAGCAGTAGAACCAGCAAGTTTCCTTGCCGATGGAGATAAACCCGATACCCCGGTCCATAATCGATGCGCAGTTCACTGATTCCTTCGCCGACAGGCTTCACATCTCCGAAGTTGCCCAGCGAGAGGCGGCGGATGCGAATCTGAATGCGGGCAAAAGCAGTTTGATCGCGCAGCTTGCGAAGCCAATTTGCGAAGACTTCAGTCTGGCGAACTTCGATCATCCGTTAACTATAGTTCACAAGTGATTTTTTTTCAAGGGCCGGCTGGCGCACCCTTGACCAAACTATAAAAGTTGGGTGCCCCATCCTTCGCGTATTTTGCGAAGGGTGGGAACCACGAATTTTTACCAGCCGTCTTCCAGCCTCAAGATTTGTGGCGGGTGGATAGGTCTCGCCTCTGAGATGTGGGAGACGATGAAGCTCGACCAGCGAAAACATTCGACTGCCGCCCAAATAAGCCTCGGAGTTTAGCCCCTGCGGAGATTGTCTCTTGTGTGATTCGCAATTCTGAAAAGCAATTTTGCAAGCGGCTCAAGCTATGCCGCAATTGCCGGACGCTGGGCAGACGCAACGCGAGGTATGCCTTGCAGGTCGGGAACAAATTCGATCTGCGCAAAGCCGGAGCGGGCGAGCAGATCAATGATTGCGGGGGATTGTCCGAAGCCGATCTCGAGGAGCAAGTAGCCGCCGGGAATGAGCGCGTCGAAGGCGGCGGGGATGAGACGGCGGTAAACTTCGAGGCCGTCCTCTCCGGCAAAGAGCGCCAGCGCCGGTTCGTACTCGCGGACCTCAACGGAGAGTGAGTCGCGGTCCGTCGTGGGCACGTATGGCGGATTGGAGACGATGATCTCGAATTGCTCGCCGGCAACTGGGGCGAGCAGGTCGCCCTGGAGAAAGCGAAGATCAACTCCGTTGCGTTTGGCGTTTTCGCGGGCGATCGCCAAGGCGGATTTGGAGAGATCGATGGCTGTGATGGCGGCGCGAGGCATTTTGTGCGCCAGTGCGACCGCAATCGCGCCGGAGCCTGTGCCCACGTCCACTATGCGCGGTGCGTCGAAACCCAAGGCCAGTTCCAGAACCTTTTCGATCAGGTGCTCAGTCTCCGGGCGCGGAATCAGCACATCGGGCGTGACTCGAAAAGGCAGTCCGTAAAACTCCGCTTCGCCGATGATGTACTGGATGGGTTCGCCGCGATAGCGGCGTTCGAGCCAGCCAAAATAGTTTGCGGCATCTTTTTCCGGCAGTTCGTCATCTGCATGAGCCAGCAGCCATGCCTTGTTTCTGCCCATCGCGTGCAAGAGTAAAGTCTCCGCGTCCGCGCGTGCGCTATCGGGATGCGGACCCATCCTTAAACGGCCCATGCCTCCAGGTACGAAATAGCGCAGTGTGGGCACGGCTCATTCCGCCTGACCGGCCTTCAACTGCTCGGCCTGATAATGCGTGATGAGCGCATCGACAATCGGTTGCAGACGGCCTTCCATCACCAAGTCGAGCTGGTGCAGAGTCAGGCCGATACGATGGTCGGTAAGCCGGTTTTGCGGGAAGTTATAAGTGCGGATCTTCTCGCTGCGGTCGCCTGTGCCCACCTGCGATTTGCGGGCTTGCGCCAGCTCCGCATTCTGCTTTTCCATCTCCTGCTCGTACAACCGCGACCGCAAAACGCGCATTCCCTTTTCACGGTTCTTGATCTGCGATTTCTCATCCTGGCAACTCACTACGGTGTTAGTCGGAATGTGCGTGATGCGCACGGCGGAGTATGTCGTATTCACCGATTGCCCGCCGGGACCGGAGGAGCAGAAGGTGTCGATGCGAATATCCTTGGCCTCGATCTTCACGTCCACCTCTTCGGCTTCGGGCAAGACCGCGACGGTGACCGCCGAAGTATGCACACGGCCCTGTGTCTCCGTTGCCGGAACGCGCTGCACGCGATGTACGCCGCTCTCCCACTTGAGTTGAGAGTAGACGCGCTCGCCCTCGATGATGGCGATCACTTCCTTGTAGCCGCCCACGCCGGATTCGGACATCGAAAGCAATTCGATCTTCCAGCGGTGCTGCTCGGCAAAGCGGGTGTACATACGAAAGACCTCGGCGGCAAAGAGCGAAGCCTCGTCGCCACCGGTGCCGGCGCGGATTTCAAGAATCACGTTCTTGTCGTCGTTGGGGTCTTTGGGCAGCAGCAGGATCTTGATCTCTTCTTCCAGAGCGGATTCGCGTGGAGTCAGTTCGGCGATCTCCTCCTCGGCCATCGCGCGCATATCCGGATCGGCGAGCATCGCGCGCGCTTCGGTCAGACCCAGTCGCACGATCTTCAGTTCGCGGTACTTCATCACCGGCGTCTCCAGGGCGCTAAGCGCCTTGCCGGCCTTTTGATACTTTTCGCGGTCGTTGACTATCTCCGGCTGCGAGAGCTGCGCGGAAAGCTCTTCGTAGCGCTGCTCCATCTGTTCTAAACGGTCAATCATGGCTGAACCTTTTGGGCACGGATCAAATCATCTGCCGGTGCGCGGGCGTGTTGCTGCTTGTTGAAAGAGAAAATCGAAGATGAGCGGAAAGCAAGTGTAGGCGGCGGGCGCCGCTAGAGGAGGGCCGGAATGGGCTGATGGAGTACCACTTCGTCTTCTATTCTAGCGCGAAATCAATGCGCGTGGCCGTGGTGTTCGTGGCAACTGGTCATCTCGTCGATCGGCACCACGCAGCCGTCAAGCTCCGGACAGCCCAGATGCTCGAACTGGATGGTGGTATGGCCGATGTGGAAGTGCTCTTTGAGTTCATGGTTGAGCCGAAGCAGAATACAGGCGCTTTCCGACGGAGGAATGTCGGCGATGGTGACGTGGCAGGCGAGGGCGCTGGAGTTTGAGCCGAGGCACCATACGTGCAGATCGTGGACGTTGACAACGCCTTCGATGCGCTCCAGGGCGGTGCGAATGGCCGGCAGCGAGACGCCGCGCGGAGCGCCTTCGAGCAGGATATTGAGGGTTTCGCGGACGATGCCGAGGCTGGTCCAGAGAATGAGTGCTGCAATCATCAAGGATAGCGCCGGGTCGATCCAATTACGGCCGGTGAGCAGGATGCCCGCGCCGCCAGCGATGACGGCCGCAGTGGAGAGCGTGTCACCTGCCATGTGAAGAAAGGCAGAGCGCAGATTCACATCGCGTGCCACGCGCCACAATAACACAGCAATGACGCCATTCATGAGCACGCCCGCCGCCGCCACAATCATCATCAGGCGAGGCTGCACCGCAACCGGCGCCGAGAGCCGGTGAATGGCTTCGATGGCGATCCAGATCGAAATCGCGATCAGTGTGGCGGCATTCAAAAAAGCGGCGAGCACGCCGGTGCGCTGGTAGCCGAAGGTCCTTGAGGAATCGGCAGGGCGGGATTGAAAGTGGACGGCGGCGAAGCTGAGCAGCAGGGCAAGAAAGTCGGAGATGTTGTGACCGGATTCGGACAAGAGCGCCAGCGAGTGTGCGCGCAAGCCAGCCACAAAGGTGACCACAACATAGGCCAGCGTGGCTGCCAGTGAGAAACGCAGGACGGATCGGGTTCTCTCAGCGCCGTCACGGGGGTGCGCCGCATGGAGGTGCATAGGATCAGTATACCGGGCGCTTACTGATTCGCCTCGATACGCCGTCCATGCGCGTCCTGTGAGCCGCGGGAGTTGATGCGGAAGAGCGCCGCAAAGGCGCGCAACTGCTCGCGGCTCATGCTCAGCTCCTGCTCGAAGACAAACCAGCGTACACCCTCGGTGCAGGGCGGTGCGGAGAGCGAGCCCATATAGGTCCAATAGCCGCGATCGGCAGGCAGAAGGCCGCCCATGTTCACCATCGCTGTCACCTTTTCCGTTGCACCGGCGGTCGCGGGCAGGTGAGGCCAGAGCGTAGCCAGCACGGCGTTCGCAGAGCCGATCTCTTCAACCAGCCGCACGATCAGTACGGCCTCTTTGCCGTCGGCGCTCCGATGCAGAAGTTGCGCATCCATCTCGCTCAGCTTGCCATGTACGGCCTGTTCGCCGGGATGGTGAAAGCTGAAGCTCACAAGATCGTAGCGTACGCCGTTCACGAGGATGTAACTGCCGGGATCGACGCGCGCAACAATCGTATGGCCGTCATTGACCAGCGTTACTGGCCCGGCAATGTAATGAAACTCGATGGGCCGGAGCGCCTTATTCAGATGAGCGCCGCGAATATCGATGGGAGCTTGCTCGCGCCCCTTTGAACAACTCTGGTAAGCCGGATCGAGCTTGCCCCAGTTCAATTCGCCGCGCTTGCCGACGTAATCCCAGGGAGCGGCGGTTTGTGCAGCGGTGATTGAGCACAAGGCAAGAGCAAGAACGGCAAGTGCTGGGAAACGCATCGATAACACCTCGAAAAAATTGGACGCGCAGCGCGCTAGAGAGCATTCTATGTCATTTGAGTGAGCAGTGTAGCCGCCTTTTCCGATTTGCGCGATTGCCGGAATAATTACCTGCAAGGTTTTGAAAATAAATAGAAGAGGGAGATCTCAGGGAACAGGGAACAGAAGACTCGATCTTTGGTCCGCCGTCATTTTTATATTGTGTGCGTCCGTGCGGAAATGATCTGCAAAATGCGATTCCTGCGATTGCACTGGGCGGCGAGGCCGACGATGAGACAGGCGGTCACGACGACCAGTAGGAGTGCAGAACGCAAGAAATTGCGAGAGGATTCGAAGCGGAGGTTTTGCAGATTTACAAGAATATGTTTATGAGCTGGCCATCGGCGGGCGCACATTCGTCAAAGATAATCCCTGTATTATCAGGTAGATATAGAAACCGTGGCGCGGCTGCGCAAGCGTAAATCTGTAGGGTCAATGTGGGACAGAAAAATCGTAGAGTAAGTGGTAAAGAGTGTGTTAAGCTGTTGCCGAGCCGAGCGGCGCTTCCCGAAATCTGTTTACCGCAGGCTCCCGAAGATTTTTCGTTCAACAATTACGTTGTCCAACCGCATCCTCATTGTCGAGCACCCACAGTCTCCCCCTCACTGTGGCGGGGATCAGGCTGTCATCTATCCGGAGTGGAAGAACTCACGCCGCGAAGCGTGGGATTCTTTTACTCCAGAGTCTCTGTGTGCAACGAAGGATGGGCTGGTGATTGCCAATGCGGTGCCGGGCGGCGGCAAGGCGGCCGAGTTCTTTCGCTGGCTTGGCAAGCACTCCATCTCCGTTCCCGTCTTTGCCATTCTGCCGGCGGAGGATGGCGAGCTTCTGCGCTTGGCGGCGGAGGCGGTGGACGACTTTCTGCTCTGGCCAGTTCGTCCCGAGGAACTCAACCGGCGCATTGCGCGGCTGCTGGGAAGCGGGCAGACGGAGTTGAAAGAGATCGAGACAGCACTGGCCGCGGAGATTGGCTTTGGGCAGTTGGTCGGGAACGATCCGGCCTTTCGCAAGGTTCTGGCACAGGTTGCACTGTTTGGCGCCAACGACGCGCCGGTTCTGCTGACCGGCGAGACGGGTACAGGCAAGGAGCTTTGCGCCCGTGTGACGCATCTGGTCAGCAAGCGCCACCGCGGGCCCTTCATTCCTGTCGATTGTGGAGCGTTGCCGGATCATCTCTTTGAGAACGAACTTTTTGGCCATGCCCGCGGGGCTTTTACCGATGCGCGTTCCGATCAGAAGGGGCTGGTGTCATTGGCCGAGGGCGGGACGCTGTTTTTGGATGAGATTGACAGCCTTTCGCTGATGGCACAGGGCAAGGTGCTGCGTCTGTTGCAGGAGCATATCTATCGCCCGCTCGGCTCGGAGGTCTTCAAGCAGGCGGAGGTCAGAATCCTGGCCGCCACCAATCGCAATCTGGAAGAGCTTGTCGCAGCCAAGAGCTTCCGCTCCGATCTTTACTTCCGCATCAATGTTCTACGGATTCGTATTCCGGCTCTCCGCGAGCGCCCTTCGGACATCGCGCTTTTGAGCCGTCATTTTGTGGAAGAAATCTGCAAGACGAACAATACCCCGAAGAAGGTTCTTTCTCCCGCCGCGGCGGGCAAACTCGAACAATATCCCTGGCCGGGCAATGTACGGGAGCTGTACAACACGATGCAGCGCGCGGTTCTATGCTCACCCGGTACGCAGATCGCGGCCTCGGCGATTGTTGTGGATTCCTTCGACGATCGCTCCGCGCCGGAGGCTGGCGATGCGCTCTGCAAGGACTTCCGCAGTGCCAAGCTGATTGCGATCCAGCACTTCGAGCGGGAATATGTGCGGCAATTGCTGGACAAGCATGAAGGCAATGTGACGCAGGCTGCCCGTGAAGCGCACAAAGACCGCCGCGCATTTGGACGTCTGGCGCAGAAATATCGCATTGCCAGCGCCACCACCGGCTGACGGGCCGCTCATGACCCAGGCCGGGTCATCTTTTACCCACCCCACAATTCTTCCTTCATCGCCTGCAAGAACGCGACCTTCCATCGCATCGCAGCGGCAATTGGCTGGGACGGAGCGATCCCTGCCCGACCGCTCGCGGCTTCGCGCCAACTCGCAAACGCCAGATTTCAATGGTGTGGAAATCCGCCGGGATTTGGAACGAGAGATGCAGTTGTAGAAGCAAGGACAATGATGTTGTGGCAGATGAGAATCCTGCGAACAAGCCTGTCGCAAAAGAAATTCTGAGCTACTTTCTGCGCAATCCCGAAGCTGCCGACAGTCTGACGGAGCTGGCACGATGGCGGCTGATGGAGGAGAGGGTCCGGCGCAGCGTCGAGAGCACAGAGGCGGCGTTGAATTGGCTGATTGCCGAGGGATATGTGCAGCGTGAGGCGCGGCTGGGAACAGAGAGTCTCTTCCGGCTCAACCCGGACCGCCGTCAGGATGCCGAATCTCTGCTGGAAGAAAGCTCGCACGAAAACGACGCACCGGATTGACTGAGCCGCTCACGGAAGAAGGAAGTCAAACCGGAAATTGCCGGTGCGGCAAGGTTAGGACGTAAGACGGCGCAAGGAGAATGGCGTGGCTGATTATCAGGCTGTGTACGCGGTTGGGGACGCGCTGGTAAAGTACCTGACCAACAGTTATGACGCGACCGTCGTCGGCTTTCCTTGTGCCTTCAGGCTGGTTTCGAGCGCGGAGATCGCCAACGAGGATACGAACAATCTGGATAAAACCGTTTCTCTCTATCTTCACCGCATGACGACAGCCGAGCACTACCGCAACGTGACCCGCTTGCAAGACCAGCCCTATGACCAGCCGGTTCTCTATCTCGATCTGCACTACCTTCTCTCCTACTGGGATGCATCGGCGGAGGGTGCGGAGGCGGAGCAGAAGATTCTGGTCTGGACGATGCAGCAGTTGCAGTCACACCCCATTCTGGACACTTCCGTGCTATCACTCTCGTCGGCGGCGCCGGGCTGGGATAAATCCGATTCGGTGCATCTGATTCCCGCCGATCTGAGCCTTCAGGACATTCTGGATATATGGGATGGCCTGGGTCCGAAGTATCGCCTGACGCTGGGATACGTTGCGCGGGTAGTGCGAGTAGATACGACGTTTCTGCCGGGTCTGCCGGTGGTGGCGACGCGCTTCGCGCTGCAGAACGGAGGCGCCTCGTGATCGAGACCGTCGACCGGAGAATCCTTGGCGCCTTTGTGTGCGTGGACGCAATGACCGGCAGCTCGGTGCTTCCGGCAATTCCCGTCTCCGTGCCGCAATGGACGGTGACGCCGAATCGCAGCGGCATTTACGTCATCTTCGACGGGCCGGGCTTTGATTCGCTGACCGATCAATTCATTCCAACGGGAAGCTGGCCGGCGGCAACAACTTTTGAAGTCTCGCTGCAGGATCCCAATCTCCGCTATCTTCCGCGGCGTGCCAATGTGCAGGCGCCAGTGGCTGCGCCGGCCACGCCTCCGCCACCGTCGTCGCCGAGCGGAGTCTTTGCGCTGCAGCAGATCCAGCTCTATCCCTCGCCTTCCGGGGCGATCGGACCCAACTGGGCCGTGATCCACGCATCGGTGACACGGCAAGGCTCGACGCCGGTTCAAGGGCTGCCGTGGGCCGTTTTGCGGGTGGTGCGCAACAGCGACAATGCGGTGCTGGCGACGGGCCAGAGCGACGCGAACGGCGAGGCGCTGCTGGCGGTAATTGGTCTGACGATGCAGGCCAGCTCCAGCGGTTCCGGGCCGGTGACCGTATCCACAGTGGCGGCGACGGTCACGGCTTACTTTGATCCCAGCGTGCTGACTCAGCCGGCAGGCTGGATTCCCAACCCGGATGACATCTTGTCCGATCTCTCCAATCCATCGCTCAAGACCAGCAGCCTTGCGGTTCAGCTCGGCTCTGGCCAGGAGCTGCCCATGAGTTTTTCCATCACCGTTTGAGATATGCGCATACAGGTTGAAATGAGCACCCGAAGGCGGAGATTGAAACGAACCCGGAGTTGAAACAAGGAGGAGAACCGTGCCCAGCTATCTAGCACCAGGGGTGTACGTTGAAGAAGTCAGTTACAGCGCGCCGACGATTGAAGGCGTGGGAACGACGACCACGGCATTTGCCGGACCAACCCTGACCGGCCCAGTCGGAGGGATGCCTTATGGGGGATTGCCGGCATCGGGCAGCGCAACCGCGGGCTCTCCGTCGGGCGGGGTTCCGCAACTGCTGACCAGCTTCGGCGACTTTCAGAACATCTACGGCGGCTATGCCAATCTGGCATTGACCTCCTCGGCGCCGCTGGCTGCCAAAAATATCAACTACATGGCAATGGCGGTGCAAGCGTTTTTCACCAACGGCGGCTCGATGCTCTATGTATCGCGTGTCTTTGCGAACAATCCCGGCGCCGGGGCGGGAACGATCGATCCGGGCATCGCAAAATCCGGCACGTCCTCGGCCACCAGCGTCGTGGTTGCCGCGCGATTCCCCGGTGCGTTGCTCAATACGCAGACGGTGACGGTTTCGCTGACCGCGACGCGGATACTGAACTTCAATAATCTGGCGAATCTTCCTGCCGGATCGCTGCTGGGCGAGCCGGCGTCGGGAGGCGGCTCGGCGACGTTTTTCACCAATGGAAGCGGCACGACATTCATGTCCAACGCGTCCACGCCGGCTGCGCTCACAGCGGCCAGTATGCCAGCCAAGCTCTATGCGCTGACTCTGCAAGTGGCGGCGCCAGGCGCGGCGGGGCAGCAATTGGTCTACAGCGGGCTGGGACTGGATCCGGCGAATGCAAACTATATCGGCGCGGCGCTGGGAGTGAATCCTCCGCGCCCGATCGATGCGCTGCAGAACCAGATATGGTTTGAGATTGGCAGTTCGCTGGCCACGCCGGAAGCGCTCTTCAGCGCTCTCTTCCCTACCTGGAACGATCCCTCGGCGGTGCCCGCGACGCCTACTTCTCCCGCCACTTTCACACTGAGCGGCGGTAACGATGGCGCCGAGCCAATGGCGGCCGATTACGTGACGCCGCTGCAATACCTGAAAGCATTGGAGGACGTTGCGATCGTTGCGACGCCCGGCTCGTCAATCTACTCCGACAGCACCAACATCATGATCGGCAGCCTGATCCCCCATGTGGAGGCGCAGCGGGCTTATCGCGTCGCCATCCTGGAAGCAGGGCCGAATCTCCTCGATCCTGATTATGAGAGTGTCCGCGCGCAGATCGACTCCAGCTACGCGGCGCTGTATGTGCCGTGGGTGTATACGCCGAATCCACTGGCAGTCGCCGGCACTGCCTCTCCCGCTCAGATTCTGGTGCCGCCGACCGGATTCATGGCGGGAATCTACGCCCGCAGCGATACCGAAAACAGCGTGGCGAAGGCTCCCGCGAATGAGGTGGTGCTGGGCGCGGTGGACTTTGAGCGCCATATCAACTTCGCCGAGCAGTCGGTACTGAATCCATTGGGCATCAATTGCCTTCGTTTCTTCCCCGACCGCGGCTACCGGGTCTGGGGAGCGCGCACGGTGAGTTCCGACACCGAACTGATGTACATCAATGTGCGGCGCTACTTGATCTATCTGGAACACTCGATCGACAGCGGCACGCAATGGGCGGTCTTCGAGAACAACGGTCCGTCGCTATGGGCGCGGGTCACGGATTCGATCGACTCCTTCCTGAACAACGAGTTCGCCGCCGGCAATCTGTTGGGGACATCCGCCTCAAATGCCTACTTTGTCCGCTGCGACCGCACCACCATGACGCAGAACGATCTCGACAATGGGCGCATGATTTGCCTGATCGGGGTTGCGTTGTTGAAACCGGCCGAGTTTGTCATCTTCCGCATAGGCCAGATGACGGCAAGCGCACAAAGTTAAACGAGTATCGCTGAAAGAGGAGGAATTCCATGCCGAACCGTACTGCACCTTACCCATCCTACAGTTACCTGGTCGATCTCAAAGGCCCGCGCGATCCGGAGAAGCCATTGGGCGGATTCTCCGATCTTGCCGGCCTGAAGACCGAGCTGCATCTCTCCGAGTACCGCGATGGCAACGACAGCGCCAACTTTGTGCACAAGTACTGCGGTATGCACACCACGGCCGACGTGACGCTGAAGCGCGGCGTTGTGGATACGTCGGATCTTTGGGACTGGATCACCGATGCCCGCACCAACGGCTCCTCCGCGCAGCGGGACGTGACTATCACGTTGCGCGATGAGGCCAACAACCCGGTTCAGATCTTCAAGCTGTATGCGGTGACGCCGAAGGGCTATACCGGACCGACACTCAGCGGCAAAGGAGCCGGCGATGTTGCCATCGAAGAGCTGGTGCTGGCTCCGGAGACGATTGAAATAACCTCGGCCAGCTAGAGCCGAGCGAACGCCAGCGAGAGAGTGCCATGAGCCGCGTGATCTTCAACAATCAGCCCGCCGCGCCGCAATTCAATCCGGGCCGCGCCGACATCGCCTGCTTTGCCGGGCTGGTGCGGCTGCTTCCCGGAGCTGCGGTCTCGGCGAGCATGGCGTCGTGGCTCAACTCTCTCGGATATGCAAACAGCCAGATCGCAACGGTCACCAACATTCCCGTGGTGGTGGAGAGCTATCTGGAATTCACTTCGATCTTTGACGACGGCAGCGCCGGGACAGGCTACGGCACCGACTACGTGGCGGCGGCGGTGCGCAGTTATTTTGCGCAAGGCGGCAGGCTGTGTTACGTGGTGCGGGTAGGCGACCCGGTTGTACCGATTCACACGCCGCGTCAGACGTCCGATACTCCCCCCGACACACCGCAGCAGATAGCCGCCAAGCTGCAAGCGCTGCTTCCCAACAGCAGTTACGCGCCCGACAGCGCGCAGAGCTGGACGGGAGTGGGCAGTCTGGGCGTTCTTGAAGATGTCTCGCTGCTGGCGACTCCCGACCTTCCCATCCTTTGCGCTTCGGCGCAGGCTGGCGCGACAGGGCAGCTTCCCGCGCTGTCCAGCGGTCCAGAGGAGTTCGTGGTCTGCTCGCAGGGAGACATCACGCCGCGGCAATACCGGAGCTTCCCCTCACCGGCGCCGCGCTTGAAGTCAACCGACTATGCAAGCTGGGCCGCGAGCGTGGCGACGATCTTGAATTATCTGGCCAGCGGCAGCACCACGCATCAGCCTCATCTGCGCGAGATCCAATTTATTGCCGCATTTCCGTTACCGCAGGACCTGAATCCAGCTACGGCGGCGGAAGACCCATCGAGCGCGGAGATTGCGCAGGACATTCACGATGTGATTTCCGCGCAGATGCGGGAGATCCCACCGCCTCAGAATATGGTCGTTGCCGGCAATATATCGAGTTCGTTCTTGCAGCTTGCTTATCCCTGGCTGAAGACCTCCGGATCGGGCGCGCTGCTGGAGTCCCTGGAACCTCCCGACGGAGTGCTGGCGGGATTGATAGCGCGGACTGCGCTGACACGCGGCGCCTTCACCAGCGCGACCAAGACCATGCCTGCCGAGGTGTACGATGTGTCGCCCGCACTTCCCGCGCAGGAGATGCAGAGTTCCGCGCAGCCGCTGGTTTGGGACCCGGATGCGCCCACGGCACAGCCCAAAGCTCTGATCGAAAGGCTCAGCCTCTTTGGATTCACTCCTTCCGGACTGCAACTGCTCTCCGACGTGACAGCGTATCCGGGCGAGAGCTACCGGTCGGGCGCGGTCACACGGCTGGTTGCCGTCATCTGCCGCGCTGCGCGGCGCATGGGCGAGAGCGCGGTCTTCCAGACGAACGGCCCGGCTCTGTGGGGGCGCGTACAGCGATTCCTGCAGAACCTTCTCACCCGCCTCTGGACGTTGAATGCCTTGGCGGGGGCCTCGGTTTCGCAGGCCTTCAGCGTGCGCTGCGACCGCACCACCATGACACAGAACGACCTCGACAACGGCCGCATGATCGCCCAGGTAACCTTCACGGCCGCAGCGACCGTCGAGACGATCAGCGTCACGCTGGCGATGGAGACCAGCGGCACCAGCGTTCAACAGATCACCGGCGATTTAGCGGAGGTGAGCTGATGGCGAGCGCCGCTCTTCTTCCCCTCCACGTATTCCGCTTTCAGGTGGACTTTTTTACCGACTCGCTGGCCGACGACGGGAGTCACGAGCAGTTTCAGGTCTGCTCCGGAGCTTTTGCCGAATGCACCGGCCTGGAAGCGACGATGGAAGTGAAGGTCATCAAGGAAGGTGGACGCAACTACGGCGCAGCACAGCGCGCCGGCGGCACAACCTTTGCCACAGTGGTGCTGAAGCGCGGCATCAGCAGCAACCAGAATCTCTATCAGATCTTCAACTCGGTCAGCACCGGAACCTTCGCTCCTCGAATGCAGGTGACGATCAACCTCTTCGACATCGACGGTTCGGCGGTGCTGGCCTGGCAATTGGATAAAGCCATGCCGGTCAAATACAAATTCGCCGACCTCAATGCGAAGAATGGCGAGATCGGAATCGAGGAGTTACACCTTGCACACGAAGGCCTGTGGTCGGTAACGCCCACGGTGCAGCAGCTCTAAGACGATGCCCCAGCAACCGCCCCAAGTCGCCAAAGCCACCCTGACCGCGCTGCCCAGCGGCTCGCCGCTCACTGTGCATTTCAATCCCGCGTCGCTAGTCTACTCGGTGGAGAACTCGGTGGCGCAGCAATCGGGCGGGCCGAAGAAGGTGCAGTACGTCGCGCAGTTTTCCGGCAAGCTGACGATGGATTTGCAATTCGACACCACGGATACCGGCGCGGACGTTCGCACAGTGACCAATCAGGTTGCCCTCTTCATGCAGGCATCAGCGAATGCCTCGGCGGCGGCGCAGAACTCGGCTCCGCCCAGCGCCAACGGCAATTCATCCGGCCCGCCGCCGAAGGCTCCGCCGGTGTTGATGTTTCAGTGGGGAAGTTATCAGTTTCAGGGAATTATGGACTCCTTCAAGGAGACGATCGATTTTTTCTCCGCCGATGGGGTGGCTTTGCGCGCGCTGGTCAGCATCGGATTATCACGCCAGGATCAGGTCTTCGATGAAGGCGCGAATCTCTCCGGTCCAACCAGCAGCGGCAGTCTGGTTCCTTCTTCGAGCAGCGACAGCGCGCAATCGATGGCCACGCGCGGGGGCGATCCCAGCGCCGCGCGACAGCTAGGCGCCGACAACGGCCTGGACAGTCTGCGCTTCACCGGCGGCGCTTCGTTGCAGGTGAGCGGCGGCGTGCAGCTCAATCCACCGGTTGCATTTGTGACAGCGCCCTCCGCCTCGGCGGGCTTGGGATTGAGCCTGGGCATTTCGGCGGGCGCATCCGCTGGAATCTCGATTGGAGGCTCGACAGGAATTTCGGCGGGCGGATCGGCGGGAGTTTCCATCGGCGCATCTGGCGGTGTTTCGGCAGGAGTCCAGATCGGTGGACTCGGTCCGGCCTTTGGAGCCTCTGCTTCCGCTGGTGTTTTGGCTACGGCGGGCGCCTTTGCGGGCTTGCAGACTGGACGCGCATCGACCAGCACCACGGCGAATCTCAATCCGCTCCAGATGATGCCTGCAACCTCCAGCGCCGATGTGGCCACCTTCAGCGGCGCCAGCTTCAGCCTGGGAGGCGCAGCCAACAGCACCGGCTCAGCCGGTTTGTCGACCGACGTGGGAACGCAATTCAACTTCAGCGACCGGCTGACCTTCAGCAGCGACGACTAAGAAAGGCGAAACGGCTTATGGCGGTGACGATCGATGAGATGCACGTAGAGGTTCAGCCAAACGCACCGGCGGCAAGCGCGCCGGAGCAGGGCGCGGATGCGAAGAAGGATATTCAACTGCACGAGGCCATCGAAATGCTTCGTGAACGCAAACTCAGACTGCGGGCGGATTGACCTATGCCGGAACAGCCACTCACACAGAACGCCGTTTACAGCGCCATCCCGACCATTCAGATCGACGGTCAGGCGAACGACAAGGTCACGGCCCAGTTGCTGAGCGCGGAGATGCGCGAGCAGGAGGGCGGGATGTCGTCGCTGGAGATGCGTTTCAGCAACTTCGGCTCCTTCTCGACGGGACTTGCCAATCTGGTCTTTGAAGACGGAGCGGTGCTGAAGCTGGGGGCGGCGGTGCTGGTTTACTGCGGAGACGCCAGTTCGCCGACAGAGATCTTTCGCGGCAAGATCACGGCGATCGAAGGGCATTTTCCGGATGGCGGACCTCCCGATCTGGTCGTGCTGGCCGAAGACGCGCTGCAAAGCGCCCGGATGCAGCGGCGCACAAAAAACTGGGAGTCGGCGACACTGACGCAGATTGCGACGCAGGTGGCGACGAATCTCGGCCTGACTCCGGTGCTTGCCGGCCTGGACACGAACATCGGCACGCAGCAGCAATTCAACGAGAGCGATCTTCACTTTCTGCGCCGCCTGCTGGCCCGTTATGACGCCGACGTGCAGATCGTCGCCGGCGAGCTTCATGCCTCGCCACGCAGTCAGGCACAGCGCAACTCCATCGAGATCGATTTGAACAGCCAGCTCAAGCAGGTGCGCGTGATCGCCGACCTCTCGCACCAGGCGACTCAGATCACGGCGACGGGGTGGGATTACAACCAGGGGCAGAGGATATCGGTCACCAGCCAGACCACCTCCTTCGGTCCGGGTTCGGGACAGGCGGGCAAAGACTGGCTGCAACAGACGCTGGCTCCGCGCTCCGAGCAGCTCGGCCAGTTTTACAATCTGAACGCACAGGAGGCGCAAGCCCTGGTGGATGCGGAGTTCGCCCAGAGGATGCGCTCGTTTGTTGTGGCGCACGGAATCTCCGAGGGAAATCCCAATCTGCGTGTGGGCACCTACCTGCAACTCAATGGGCTGGGAGCGCGCTTCTCGAATATCTACTACACCGTCGCGACGGTGCATCACTTCGACACGGAAAAGGGCTACGAAACCCGCTTCTCAGCCGAGTGCGCTTACCTGGGAGGTGGTTCATGAGCCGCCTTCTGCAGGAGCAATGCTTGCCCATGCTGGGCGCGGGGGCATTCCTCGCCACCGTGGTCAGCGTTCAGGACCCCAGCAACCGCAATCGCATTCAGGTGCGTGTCTTCAACACGGACGGCATCAGCGATCAGGACGGCGCGGTATGGGCGCGCGTGGTGGTGCCCTTTGCCGGCGACAACCGGGGCGCTTTCTTCATCCCCGATGTCGGCGATGAAGTTCTGGTTGTCTATCTCTCCGGAGACTCGCGTTTTCCGGTCGTGATGGGAGGATTGTGGAATGGCCACGACACGGCGCCGGATTCCTTTGGCGGATCGGGCGACAGCGTCGATCGCTGGACAATCACCGGCAAGGCGGGAACCAAGATCGCAATCATTGAAGACTCGACCGGTCCCACGATTCAGTTCACCACTCCCGGCCAGCTCTCCGGCAAGTTGACGGATTCGGATGGATCGATTCAACTCAACGACTCGAATCAGACCTCGATCCGCATCGACGGCAGTGGCGTGACGATCAACGCTCCGACGGCCCAGGTGCAGGTAACGGCTGCCAGCAGCATGAGCATCACCGCGCCGCAACTGAGCGTGAATGCGGCGATGGCAACCTTCAGCGGCATCGTGCAATGCCAGGTGATGCAGGCGACTACGGTGGTGGCGACTACGTATACGCCGGGAGCAGGCAACGTATGGTAAAGAACGAAATGATGGTGCAGGGCGTGGATTTGAGCGGCTCGGAGCAGAAGCCGCCGGTGATCCTGCAGATGAACGATGACGATTTCCCCGCGCGGTTCCTCAAGGATCTGGCCTCATCGGGGTCGCCGCAGATCTCCAGCGCGGCAATAGTGAACGCTTCCGCGCAGCCTCTCTATCAGCCTGTGCAGCGGATGCTGAATCTTGCTCTCGTCGATCTCTGCTGCACCGGACTGGGCAATCCGCGCATCGATCCGACCCGCATCGTCTCCGCCGGGCTGGTAATTCGCCGCGTCTACCGGATACCGGGAAGCAGCCCCGGCACCTACTATGAGGAATACGGAACGCTTTCGGGCTGGATGCGTAATCCCGCGGGTCAAAGTCAATGGGTCAAGCTGACGCCCAGCCAGGAGTGCCTGGATCCCGATCCCACGCTGCGTCCGCAATTGAAATCCGGAAACGCGGAGATCGACCAGCAGCTTGCAGCGCTGAGTCTTTCTACGGCCAACACGGAGAGTACGACTCCGGCCTACGCGGCTCCGCCTGCAATCTGCGCAGCTCTTGGCAGGACAGTTTTTTACGCGGTGATTCCCACGGCGAGCAGCGAGGTCGCCGATACGGCGCCGGTTCTACCGCCTATACCCCCCGCGGATCTGCTCAGCAGTTTGCCGGCGCTGCTCCGCTCCAGCCAAAGCGCATCCCAGCCGTCGCCGCCGTCGCCCCCGCCGCTTGTCGATTACCGCTGGATGTCGGATGAGTTTCTGAATCTTGTCTATCCTCCGCCGCCAACTACGCTCACGCCGGGACAACCGGCGCCTGTCAGCACCAACTCCGATGCCGCATGGTTCCATGGCTTCACGACGGCGCTGCGTATGCTGGATACCGTCTTCGGTGTCCTCGATCCCACGCCAGACGGCAATCCGGTCCTCGACATTCTGAATCAGTACAACGTTACTTTCAGCGATGGCTCGACGAGTCAGATGGGTGCGTTCTTTCAGTCGGCAAAGGCCGCGCTGCTCGATACGGATGGTTATTCCAACTCCTCGGCACAACCACAGACGTTGCAGATGCCTGCCTCCTGGGATACGCTTTCCGTGCCGGATCAGAACACGCTGGTTGCCGCATTGATTACCGCTTCCGGGCCGCGATCGCAAGCTCTGCTCGCACCGCAAGGACGCTATCAAGACAGCAGCCGCCACTACAAGCTGCGAATGTTCTTCCGCGTCAAGGGAGATACGCCCGCCTGTCCCCTCAGGCTGGTTTGGAGCCAGTACAGCGACGCCTTCCAGATTGCGCCCTGGCACGCGACCGGCAATCGCGCGCATCCTCCGATTCCGCTGCCCGATCCCACTTCCGACTTTGTGAAGAGCGCGAAGCCGAATTGCAGTTTTCAGGTTCCGGGCAATCTGATGAGCGCGATGCAGGGCACCAGCCTGACCGGATTGATGAACGGAGCCGGCGGCGGCGGCGGACTCAAGCTGGGATGGATCTGCGGCTTCAACATTCCGCTGATTACCATCTGCGCATTCTTTGTGCTCAATATCTTCCTCAGCCTGCTCAACATCATTTTCTTTTGGCTGCCGTTTATCAAGATTTGCATTCCCTTTCCAACCACTGCCGACGAGGGTCCATCATGAGCACAACCTATCAAGATCCGATTGGCTGGCCCTTCCTGCCGGTTCCGCAAGCCGGCCAGCTCGCTTATTCCACGCTCGAACAGAATGTGCGCGATTCCATCCGCATCATTCTGATGACGCGCCCCGGCGAACAACTGATGCGCCCGCGCTACGGAGCGGGACTGGAAAACTTTCTCGACGAAGGGAACACCATCGCTTTGCGAAGCCAGATACAAACCGCGATTTTGCAGAACCTGCAGAACTATGAAAACCGCATCACCGTCGATGCCGTGGATGTCGATCCCGTTGCGGGATCGCCTGCTCAGCTTCAGATCAAAATTCACTACCGGCTGCTGCGCACCAATGTCTCTCAGCAGATCGGCTTAACCATGCAAGTGGGTTGACCCTATGCCCCTGATACCGCCAGTTCTCGACGACCGCTCCTATGACGATCTTATTCAGGAGATGCTCGCCAACATTCCGGCGCACACTCCGGAGTGGACCAATCCGCAGCCGGGCGATCCCGGCCGCACGCTCCTGGAACTCTTCGCATGGCTTGCCGACACCATTCTTTACCGCGCCAATCTGATACCGGAGAGGCAGCGAATCGCCTTTCTGAAGCTGCTTGGCCAGTCGATGAAGCCGGCAGCCGCGGCTACGGGCCTTCTTTCTCTTTCGCTCGATCCCTCTTCCGTCTCTCCGGTTGGCATTGTCGCGCCTGCCAAAGTCAGCGGAGCGGTATCCTTTGAAACTCTGGGCGAGATCGATCTGCTTCCGGTCACGGCGCAGGCGTATATCAAAGTGCCTCTGACCGCCGATCAGCAGGCAACTTCGATGCCGCTATTGGCCGGACTGAAGCAGCTTTACAATCTTTCCACGCTTCCCGCCGGATACACGACAACTCCTGTCTTCGCCAACAATCTCGCCGATCCGAATGGCATCGACGTGGTGAACGGAACGACCGATTCGAGCCTATGGCTGGCTCTGCTGGTGGCCAAACCGGAGAATCTGGCTCCGGTGCTGAAGGCAATCGGCCAGAATGGTGAGCAGATTTTGAATATAGGATTTGTTCCCGCGCTCTCCGTTCCGGGATTGTATCCGGTGCCTGGACAATATGATCCAAGCGGAACTCCTTCAGCGGTGCAGGCCACATGGCAGATGAGCCAGCCCACTCCGCAGCCCGGAGATCCCATCACGTATACAACCCTCAAGATTCTCAGCGACACCACGCAAAGCCTGACGCAGCCCGGAGTGGTTCAGCTACTGATGCCGCCCGGCGGAGTCATCGGCGCACCGGTGAACAATGTCCGCTCCGATCCGCAGGCCGGCGTTGGCATGAAGCCGCCGCGGATCGACGATACTTCGATCGCCGCGCGGCTGCTGACATGGGTTCGCCTGAGCACGCAGAGTTCGCTGCAAGTGAGCTGGCTGGGCGTCAACGCGGTGCAGATCGATCAGCGCACGACCTACAACTCCATTGTGATCGGAGTCAGCGACGGCAGCGCCAATCAACAGTTCGCGCTACCTCAATCGCAGATCGATCCCGCCACTTTCCTGCTTGAGGTGGATATGCCGGGCTTGGGCTTCCAACTCTGGCAGCAGGTAGACGATCTCGCCGTCCTGCAAGGTCCGGTGCAGGCTTATGTGCTCGATCCCGAAGCCGGCACCGTGAGCTTCGGCAACCAGCTTCAAGGGATGATCGTTCCTGCCGGACGGCGCGTGCGTGTGCGCACCATGCGCGCTGGAGGAGGCTCGGCGGGAAACCTGCCCGCGAGTTCTCTGACCGCGATTCAGGCCTTCGATGCTACGGGCGTTCAGGTGGCGCAGACCATCACCGTGCAGCAGCCCATTGCCACCACCGGCGGCGCCGATCCGGAGACACTGGATTCGGCACAGCAGCGCATCCCGGCCCTGCTGCAAAACCAAAGCCGCGCGGTCACCGCCGCCGACTACTCCAATCTTGCCCAGCAGACGCCGGGAGCCAACGTCGCCCGCGTGGAAGTGCTTCCGCTCTTCAAGCCGCAGACCCGCGCCAGCAATGTGCCGGGGGTGGTTTCGGTGATGGTGATTCCGAACAAAGCCGGTGTGCTGAATCCCTGCCCGCGCGCCGACCGGCCAACGCTGGAGACGGTCTATCAGTATCTCAATCCCTGCCGTCCCGTCACCGCGGAGATGTACGTGATTGCCAGTGAATATGTGGGGCTGGGAATCTCGGTCGCCGTCGAGGTCAAGACCGGCTATGGTCTCTTGCAGGTCTCGCAGGCCGTTGAAACCGCGCTGCGCAGCTATCTTTGGCCGCTCGCTCCGGGCGGCGCAGACAACACTGGATGGCCGCTGGGACGCAGTGTGCGCAGTCTGGAACTGGAGGTCGTCGTCAGCCAGGTGCCGGGCGTGATCGAAGTGAACGGACTGTACATCTTTCAGCCGCTGGCCGCCGGCGGCTATCAACAACTGCCTATCGGCGCAAACGATTCATCGGAACTCGATTTGGAAAGCTGGCAGCTTCCCGAGGTGCTGGATGTCATCGTGATGGCTGGGCCGGATGGTTCGGGAATTCAGGCGCCGGCCAGCCTGACGCCGGCTGTTGAAACCGATAACACGGTCGCCGTGCCCGTTGTGGCTACGGTCTGCTGAAGGGATTGAAGATGGACGCAAACGGTCTGCGCTTCTGGATGCTGAGCCAACTCAATGATTGGCTGCCGCCCTGGCGCGCCGTGACGAGTTACATCGCGGGGCAGGGAGTTCTCGATCCCAACGGCAATATCCAGATTGCGCAGAATGCGGGAACGACCAATGCACTTCCGCCGGCATGGAGCGCCACACTCAGCCAAACCACCGTCGATGCGGGAGTCGTCTGGATCAACGCCGGTCCCAGCTCATGGCAGGCGAATACCGCATTCTCCGCCGGTCAATACATTCTGGATTCAAATGGCAATCTGCAATGCGTTCTTTCCATCACAAGCAACGGCACCACCGGCGCAACACAGCCGCTCTGGCCGCTGGCGCTGGGAGAGACCGTGATTGACTCCAACGTGACCTGGAGCTGTGCCGGTCCCACGCAGGGCGGTCTCTTCTATTGCAGCGAAAACAACCGTTTGCAATTGCGCAGCGTGCGCACCGGCTCCGCACCGGTGGAAGACTTCAATACGGCAACGAATCTGGTCGAAGCTGCGCCGATGACGCTTGACCAGTTCGGCACCTATGCGCGCTGGGATGCCTCCAGCGGCATGGTGATGGCCGGTGGCAGCGAGGCCGACGACAGCTCCTCTCCCAGTGAGGTGCCGATCTATGCGCCCGGACAGCCCCATGTGAGCGATCTTGCCATGGGCTACGACGGCGTTCTCTACCTCGCGGTAGGCGGCGCGCTGGTGATGGTAGACCGGCGCGGCCGCTGGCCCAACTACACACTCAGCGCTCCCGATTTCAACTTCTGGCGGCTGACTGCTCTGCCCGATGGAGGCGTCTTGGCGCTTGACCGCACCAGGCCGCAGTTGGGAATCGTCTCCGGTCTGCCGTTACAGACCGGGCCGGTCGATACGCCCAATCCGGGCGTTCTGCGCTCCTGCCAGCCGAATCCCAATCCTCCGCAAATTGTTGCGCGCCTCGCGCTGCCCGGCTCGGAGACCTTTGTCGCGCTTGCGCCGATGGCGACCGGCCAACAGCCAACGCAGTTTATCCTGCTCTCGTGGAGCGCCAACAACGCCAGCAACACCACGGCTTCGATTCGCCTAGTCACGCAGAGTTCGATTCCCGGCGCAGCATTGCAGCTTGGCAGCGCATTGCAGCTTGGCGGCGTCCGTCTTCCCTATGCGATCGCCTCTCTGGGCAATCAACAGTTGGCGGCGCTTGCGACCAATCTGAATGAAGCTCTCATCTACGATCTCTCCGACGCCGGCGAGACGCTTGTTCCTGCCGGTGAAAGCTATATTCTCTCCGCAAACAATGTTGGCCCCTTCGTTCACGGCTTCAATCTGCCACCGAATTACGCCAACGTGGCGGGAGCGTCTCCGGTGATGTTGCCGCTGCTGCCGCTCTCGTTGAACAGCCTGGCAGCTTCCGGCGCAACCAATCCGACGAGTCCGGCCGTGATCGACAGCGGCATCTCGCAGTGTGTTTGGCATCGAATCTTTCTTGAAGCGATCGTGCCGCCGCGCTGCGGAGCGGTGCTTTGGCTCACGGCTTCGGATAGCCTCGCCGACCTCTTCAATCCGGCATCCACCTGGTATCCGCATCTGCTGGGGGCTGCGGACACCACTTCAATATCGGCGGCAATACTGCCCAGCGCGCCGACGGCAGTGTGGCAGTCGATTCCGACTGAGGTCGCCTTTGCGCCAACCCTGCTCGAAGAAGATCCGATTCCAAACACGCAGGGACTCTTCATGGTTCTCGTCCAGAGAGCCAACAAAGCGGTCCGAAACCTTGCTGGACGCTATCTTGGAGTCCGCATCCAGCTCAACGGCGATGGCCGCAACACGCCGGAAATTGCCGGACTCCGGGTCTACGGTCCGCGCTTCTCCTACGTGCAGAAGTATCTTCCGGCGCTCTACCACGAAGCGAAGTTCGGCCCCGACGCCGATGTGAATGGCGACAGCACGCGGCGCGATTTCTTCGAGCGGTTCGTGGACCTCTTCGAGTCGCAGTTCACACGGATTGAAGATCGCGTCGCCAACGCTTATCTGCTCACCCGCGCCGAGAGCACGCCGGACGATTCGCTTCCCTGGCTGGGCAGTTGGATCGGCATCGATCCCAGCAACAATTCGCCCAGCCCCAGCCGCGCCCGCATTCAAGCGACTCCCAGCCTCTATCAGTGGCGCGGAACCGCGAAGGGCGTAACCCTGGCGCTGGATGTGGCAACCGGCGGCGCCTGCACACGCGGCGCAATCATCGTTATCGAAGACTTTCGTCTGCGCCACATCTTCGCCACCATTCTGGGCGCCGATCTCTCCATCCAGAACGACCCGCTGCTCCCCGGCTACTCCGGCAGCAGCAACTCCATCGTGGGCGACACGCTCTTTCTCGGCGACCCAAACATTCAGGCCGAGTTGCAAGCCCTCTACGAGACCAATCTCGGCATTGCCGGAAGCGCGCAGGCGGTTCAGTCGTTCTATGACCAGTTGGCGCACCGCATGACGGTCTTCGTGCACAACCAGGTTGAAGACGTGAATCTCAAGATGGTCGCAAGGATCGTCGAAGCGGAAAAACCGGCGCACGTGCAGGCCTTTGTCCGCGTGGCCACAGAGCCGCTGATGATCGGTTTGGCCTCGCTGCTCGGCGTCAATACCTACCTCGCTCCGGAGTCTGCGCGTAATCCAGTCACGGTGGATGTCAGCGATATTGGCCGTTACGACGTCGTTATGCAGATGCCCAGCCTGGACCCGCGAATGGATAACGGATTTTCAACGGCTCAATACGCACAACCCATCGCCAGAATCAATGCCCCGTCCGTCGTCAAGCAAGGAGATGTCATCCTGCTGGACGGCGGGGCCTCAACTTCCCCCGCAGAGACATCCATCGCTTCGTACCAATGGACTCTGCTACAGCCCTGAAGCCAAACCGGTTCGCAAGGAGATAATTCAATGGCCACTACAAAAAGCACGAGCAGCACCGATGCAGCAACACCCATCCTCGACCCTGTCACTCCGGTGATCAATCCGATTCCGATTCCAATTCCCGTGCCGGGCGGGACATCAACGGAGCTTACCTCCGCCAATCCCACCGTCTCCACCACAGCGCCTGCCTCCAGCGTTTCGGTGACGGTTCCCAACACCTCCGGAACCGTCACATTCTCTCTGGTGGTCACCGACAATCTGGGCGTGAAAAGCGCACCGGCCTATGCCACCGTGACTATTCAAGGCGCGCCGGTTGCAGTTCTAGCGGCAACGCCGACAACTGTTGCTGCCGGCCAAGCGATCGATCTCTCCGGCAGCGGCTCAACCTCAACGGGGAGCATCGCAAGTTACACGTTTTCCCTGGTTCCCCCGGCAACCGCGGTCAATTAGCGGCGGCCGCTTCCACGTTTTTTTGACAATGGCGCAAGCAATTCGAAGGACGAGAGAAGACGATGGCGACTACGACGACTATGGCATTGCCCACCGACAATCTGAATCCGCCGCCGGCGCCGAGCCGCGTCTACTACGCGCTCGGACGTATGCTGGGCGTCGATGACTTCCAGGCCGAGCAGGACTATCATCGCGGCTCGCTGGCCCGTGCGCTGCTGCAACTCTGTGGCACTGGTACTGTGGCGGGATTGAACGTCGCCGCGCTGCAGATCTGGCAGCCCGGCACCTATTATCCCGCGTCGGCCTTCGTCTACGACGCCAGCCAGAATGTGCAGGTCAATACCGGTACGGCGGGAACCAGCGGCGACACACTGCCCGCCTTCGCCACGGCGGCTGGCGGATCGGTCACCGATCAATCGGGCATTGTCTGGACCAATCAAGGTCAGGTCAATTCCAATGGTTGGCGGCCCACCGCGCCCTTCACCGCGCCCTCTGTCATCGTCGATTCAAACAACAATCTTCAGATGCTCAACGGAAGTTCTACGTTTACCGCCGGTTCAATTTTGCCGGTCTGGAGCACTGCCATCGGCAGCACTACCCTCGATGGCGCGCCGGCAATTCTTGCCTGGAGCTGCCTCGGCCCCGCGCAACTGGAGATTGAAGTGACGCCGGGGCTTGCCGTCGATCGCGTGGGCCGCATGATCGAGGTGCCGCGCACGGTCTGCATCCGTATTCAGCCCTGGCTTGCCGATCAGGCGCTCTCCGGCCTGAACAGCTTTCTGACCTCCGGCAGCGGCAACATTCTGGTGGATGTCTTTGCAACCTTCGCTGGCTGCACCCAGGGCGTCACTCCATGCTTCGCCACGCAGGACGATTACGACGCCACCGACGCATTCACCGCCAACCGCACACTTGATTCCTTCGCCATGCAACTGGTTCTGCGCAGCGATACCAATCCGCAGTTGCCGCAGGATGCGTGGCTGGGCGCGGGTGCGGTTCCCGCGGGCGCAATCACCGCGCAGATTGCGCAGAGCCTCAAACAGAGCATTCTCGCGGCCAACTCCGGTCCCGCCGCAACGCCGCCCTTTACAAGCAGCGGCCCCACTCCCGTTGAAATCCCTCCGGGATTCGATCCGAGTTCGGTCTTCCTGGCGCGCATCTCGATTCCCGCAACCGCGGGCGCCTCCGGCCAGCCGCCGAACTACAACCTGAACGCCATTACGATCAACAATCTTTCCCGGCTCTTCCTGTTTCCAGCGTCGCTGGTTGCCCGTTCCATCGGGCTAAGCTCAGGAGCCGAGTCGTAGGAGCCCGATATGCCCAGCTATACGCAAGGCGATACACGCATCACGCTTTCGCAGACCGACGTTCAATCCGCCCAGAACAACGGATCGCTGGTGATCGACAGCCAGCGCAGCCGCCCTTACTGGTTCGATGGCCGCTTTCTTGCCGCCCGCGATCTGCAGCGCGAGCAGGACTACTTTCTTCAGCGCCAGGCCGATCTTGGACAGGCAGCCGGATTTGGCGTCATTCATGGTCTGTGGGTGGATACGCCCGCGGCGAATGACCCCACTGCCAGCGCTGACACGGTGATTATCCGCGCCGGACAGGGACTCACTCCGGCCGGCGAACTGGTTATTTTGCCCAGCGACATCACGATTCAGCTCTCCGATCTTCCCGATGAGCAGAACCTGGATGCGCAGTTCAATCTCGCTTCCATCCCCAACACTCCCGCCCGCACGCGCACCGGGGTTTACGTGCTGGCGCTGCGTCCGGTCGAGTTCACCGCCAATCCCATCACTTCGTATCCCACCAGCATTCAAGGCACGCGCACCACGCACGATGGAGACATCGTGGAAGCCACGGCGATCACGCTGGTGCCCTATCCCGCTCCCATCAGTTGGACGCGAGGCGGCAGCCAGGACGCAGCGCAACTGCGAGCGGCGCTGGCGCGGCAGATCTTTCTCAACGCCAATCCCAGCCAGATCTCCGATGCGCTGTTGCCGCTGGCGATGGTCGATCTTCAGCGCGGAGTCATCGCCTGGGTCGATCCTTATCTGGTCCGGCGCGACAGCGGCCCGGAGTACAGCGGCCTGCGCCTCGGCCTCTCCGATCCAGCAACGCAGCAGGCTTTTCTGATGCAGTACGACGCGCAGTTGCAGGAGACAGTATCTTCGCGCATTACCTCCGGTGTCTCGTCCAGCTTCGCCGCGGCGGATTTCTTTCAGGCGCTGCCGCCGGCTGGACGCTTCCCGCTTGCCAGCCTGGGAATCACCAGCCAGGGAACTTCGCAGACATTCTCCCAGGCCTTCTTTCCGCAGCAGCTCGATATGCGCCTGAGCGTGATTCCCGTCGACGAGATTCCCGCGCTGATCGAAGACAGTATGTCGCTGCCTCCGATCGATCTGACGCTTCCGGCCAGCGCTTATGCCGACCTCGCGGTCTTTGCCCTGGTCCCTGTGCCGCGCAGCGGATTTGCCGCGCTCAAAAACAGCCTGCCCACACTCGCGCCCAACCCCACAGTTCCGCAGATTCTCAGCTTTCGTACTCCATCGGCTCTGATGAGCCTCTACCAGGGCGCAATCAGGATCAGCCTGCCGACGCAAAACCAGAACTCGGCCTGGTTGAGCGCCATCGGCAACCAGACCTATGGCTTCTACATTCGCGCTCGCAGTTCACCCGCCTATGTGAGTTTTGCCACCGGAGCCATTACCTAGGAGCCATTACCTAACAGAGAGAGGCTGCTATGCCCGCAACACCGATTGTTGATCCCGTCTCCGGCGAATCGCTGGTTGGCACCGAACCGCAACTGCTTCAGCAGGTCGATCCCGGCTGGTGGCGTCAGCGGCTCAACCTGTATACCGGCCGCGCCCTCACGGTCTCCGCGCTCGACAGCGAGCAGGATTACCGCGGCGGTCTGCTGGCCACGCTTGGCCAGTCGGTGACCGCAGGCACCGTCAACGGCCTCTCGCTGACGATGGATCTGAGCGGCGCGGATCCGCTGCTGGTGGTGACGCCCGGATACGGAATCACCGCCAGTGGCCAGGATGTGGTGCTGAACAGCACGCTGAAGGCCCACCTGAGCACGCTCACTGTGATCGATGCCGTCACCGGCAACGGTCTCTACAGCTTTCACCAATCCGTCGGCGATCCCACTAACGCCACGCACGCCGGAATTCTGCTCTTGCAGCCCGTGATCGCGCAGGTGAGCGGGCAGATGCTTGACACCGGAACCGGCCCCATCATCGTCAGCGGCAACCTGGGCGCCTCCTGCGATCAGGATCCAAGCGAATATGCCTTTGAAGATTGGCAGATTGCCGACGCGGTTCGCTTGGTCTACCTTCCCTGGCCAAAGGGCGTTCCTGCCTTGCCGCTGCCCGCCATGACGCCGCAAGCTACCTGGAGGAACCGTCTCGCGTATGCGATCTTTGAAGCCGAATCGCTGCTCGGTCCCGACGACCAGCTTCCCTGGGCGATGCTCGGGCTTCCGCTCGCGCTGATCGCCTTCGATCCCGGCACAGCCTGGGCTGCGGATACTGCATTTACAATCGGTCAGTCCATCACCGATCCGAACAGCAACCTGCAACTGGTCACGATCGCTGGCACATCGGCGGCTGCGCAGCCCGCCGCATGGAATACCGTCTACGGCGGCGAAACCACCGACGGCAGCATCACGTGGATCAACAACGGTCTTGCCTGGAAGCCGCTCTTCGTCGACTGCTCGGCCGTGGTCCGCGCGGGAGGCCTGCCGCGCCGCCGCTACGTGTTTCCCGCACAGCCTTCCCCGCTCACAGTGTGGCAATCGAAAGCCATCTTTGCCGCCGGTGCCTTCATCATCGACACCAACAACAATGTGCAACTGGTGCAAACCGCCGGTACAAGCGGAGGTCCGCCGCCGCAATGGAAGAAGGTCTTCGGCCAAACCACGCAGGATGGAAGCGTCACCTGGATTGAAAACGGTCCGGCAAGCTGGCAGCCAAACACTGCCTTTGCCGCCGGACAGTTCATCTTGGACGCAAACGGCAATCTGCAACACGTGCTGACCGCCGGAAGCAGCGCAGCCAGCGAGCCAAATTGGAATGGCATCTATCTGCCCACTACTGATGGTTCGGTCACCTGGATCAATAACGGCTCCGGCAATCCGCCTATCGTCCAGCCCGCGCTGGCGCAGGCCAGAATCAATCAGCTCTCAGAACAGCTCAGTCAGGTCATGACTCAGCAAACGCCCTTCAACACCCTGGCCGACATCTTTCCCACGTTGCCGCCCAGCGGTATTCTTCCCGTTGGCGCGCTCAATTTTCTCCAGCAGCGCGCTTCCTGGCTTCCTCCCAATTGGACCGTCTCCGCCGCTCCGGTTCATTTGGAGGAACTCGAAACGGTTCTCGAAACCGGTATGACGCTGGATTTAATTGCAGCGGAAACTTCCGCACCCACAGACGCGACGCTGCTTGAGCCGGTTGAAGTCCTCGTTCCTCTTCCGGACGCGCTCTACGATCCTGACATTTTGATCCAGGAAACTGTCGCGCCCATCTTCAACCAGGAAGTGACCCAGGCCACCCAGGCACGCAATCTGACACTGCAAGAGTTGAAGGCCGTCGCGCAGCAGATCAATGCGCTCTTTGCCGCGGCCGGACCCAATCTCCCCGCCAACCCCAATCTCATCGATCCCGATGCCGGCCTGACTCCGGACGAGATCGCCGGCCGCAATGCGCCGCCGCCGTATCTGCCCCCTGGGTCGGCTAGCTTTGGCGCGGCCTTTCAAATCCCCTGGCAGCCCGCATCCAGTTATTACTCGGGCTATATGGTTATCGACAGCAATGGCAATCTTCAGGTGGCCATATCGAATGGCGCATCCGGCCCAACCCCGCCAATCTGGAACACCAATGTTGGCGGTACCACAACCGAGACACTTGGCGCCGCGCCCGATGGCATTCTCACATGGTTGAACAATGGCCCCTGGACCTGGCAGCCTGATACTGCATACGTCGCCGGCCAGTTTGTCATCGATCCGTCGGGATACATTCAGTCGGTCATCACTGCCGGAACATCCGCATCCGTCTCACCCAATTGGCCGCATCCTGAGGCGCCCACGCAAAACACGGCGGACGGAATCGTCTGGCAATCCGGCGGAAAAGCGCTGTGGCAGCCCGATATCCTGTACGCAGTTGGTCAAGCGGTCCTGGATGTCTACGGCAATATTCAGATTGTGCAGACGGGCGGCATCTCCGGCGATTCCGTCCCCGCTTGGAGCCAGAATCTCAATCAGACAACGCAAGACGGCGGCGTGACCTGGCAAAATCTTGGGCGCTTCTCGTGGCAGCCGAATACCATCTACTCTGCCGGTCAGGCGGTTCTGGACGCCAACAACGACATTCAGATCGCGTCCATCGGCGGCACCTCCGGCGCAGCCCCGCCCGCCTGGACCGAAGGACCGAATGCAACCACTCTGGACGCTTCGGTGATCTGGCACAACAACGGACCGATAACCTGGCAGCCCAACGCTGTCTATGGCGTGGGACAGATCATTATTGACTCCAATGGCAATATCCAGTATGCCAAGAGTCTCACAAGCGGCAACTCTCCTCAGAGCATAGGCAGCCACGGCAATTCGGGAACTGTTCAGCCCGCTTGGTCGACGACTCCGGGAGGAACAACCACCGACGGCAGCTTCATCTGGAGTTGTCTCTCGTTTTCCTCCACAGACTTGCAGCAGATCGAAGCCGTTGCCAGCCAAGCGCCCTACACCACCAGCTTCACGGATTCGACTGGAACAACACATTCCCTATCTCTGCTGACTGCCAGCGATCTGACCAATCTGGAGAACAACGGCCTGCAGCCTCTGATCACCAGCCTCAACGCGAGAATCTCTCAGGCCAACGACCTGCTCGATACTGGTTTTCTTACCGCTCAGACCGACATCTATCGCTACCGGCAAAACGTGCTTGGAGCGACGGCTGCAACCTCTCTCGCCACCTCGCCGGTGCTGGCGAATATCGCCACCGGCGAGACCGCCTCCGCCACGGCGGAAAACCTGCAAACATACATCAGCACGGTACTGCCGGTTTCCGGTTCCGGCTCATCCGGAGGGGGAAGCGCTCCCATCTACATCAAGCCCATCATCAATCCCATCAATGAAACAGTTGTGCCGAGCTACAATCTCGTTGCAAAGAGTGCCACGTTCAATCTGGCTGCTAAAACGGAATCTAAGCGCACTCTGGCCGTGAAGGCGGCCTCCGGTAATTCCACTTCAATCGCCGCCAATTCCGGCGCTTTTAGTTCAGCTCCGATTTCGCAGACCAATCAGTCGGGAATCCTAAAGGCATTCTCCGGAGTGACCAGCAGTCCGTTCAAGATGATCGATACAAATCTAGCCGCCTCCGGCCTAGCCGAGAAGTTTACCGTCGGCGGTCCCAGCATGACTCAGGGAGGCGTCCAGGCCGGGCCGGCTCAGATCATCGCTCCAGGCATCAATACCGCCGCCACTTCCACGGATATCACCAGCCAGTCGCCGCTGGCCGGCGCGCAACTGAATCTCCGCACGCTCACGATTGCCCAACGCCTTCAGCAGTCGCCCTCCCAGGAGGCGATGTTCTACTCAATCGGCAATCGCCTCAGCTTTCTGCAAACCCTGCAAACGCTGATGACAGATCTCAACCTGGTGGTCGACGATCTACAGATCCTGATGGATGGCCCGCCACCAGCCGCTTCCACAACGCCGATTCCCGTTCCGGTGGAGATGCATACCTTCTCCGAGTGGCGCGATGCCACGTTGCAGACCGCAATTCTTTCCAAGATACAGTCTCCGTACATGGCCACCGACTCCGCCGAAGCCACGCTGTTTTCCGTCGGCGTGCGCGTGGTGGAGCAGCACACCATGCTGCTGCGCGCGCTGGAGGCCCGCGTTCAGCAATACTCCGACTTCGTGGGACTCTGCACAACCGCGCTCAACAATATCCAAAACAACATTCAGCAGGCGGAGGTCTATGCCACTCAATTGCAAAACAACCTTCTTCAGGATCGCCAGAATGTAGCCTTCACAAGCGCATTATTGGCCGATGAAACCAACCGCGTGCAGGGCGTCAATGCCCAGCGCCAGCAGGTACTTGCCACCTCGGTGCAGTTGATAGCCTACACCCGCGCCCGGACCTTGCAGGCCACCGACACGGCTCCCAGCCGTCAACTGGTTCCCGCCAACGTTGCCAATCCCGTGCCTGCCTGCCTGCAACAATCCGTCTCCATTCCTCCCGAACTGCGCGAGATCGTCGGCCAACTGCGCGAAGCTCCCATCAACTGGCTGCCTTCCATCGCTGCGCAGGCGGCAAATCTTGAACGCCCCGTCCTGCTACAGCAGCTTGCAATCAGCACGCAGGCCCGCGCAGTGCAGATGTTGCAGCTTCCGCTTCTGCCCTCCTCGGCAGCCGGCGAGTCCGGCGTGTACGCGGCTCCAATCTCCAATATCTACACCGCCAATCAGCAGATCTTCCGCGGCTTTCAAGTCCAACGCGCCGCTATCCAGCCGGCTGCGCTCGCCAATCTGAGTTGGAGCAGCCAAGTAGCCAGCCTGCAAAGCATAGCCGCCGTCAATGACCTGATCTCCTCCGATTCCGTGCATACGGAAATCAGCAATGCCGTTACTCGCCTCATCCAGCAAATCTCCAGCGTCGCCACCTGCCTGTACACGCAGGTCAGCATCGCACTGCCCATCAACCGCCTCGCCTGGGCTGAATATCTACGCGGCTCCGGAATCTCTGTTCAGTTGCAGAGCCTGGCCGTGCTGCCCGGATGGAACCAGCTCGATTACACCAGCCGCCAGCAGATGCAGATGCTCGTAGACTGGCTCTTCCTGCAGATCGACACCACCAACACCGCTGCCACAGCCTTCATGAGCGACGTCGTGCGCACGGCGATCCTGCTGGCCAGCGACGTTCCCATCGACAACATCATCTCCGGCAATATCATTGCTCGCGTACAGCCCGCAGTCGGCGGTGTGGTCTCGCTCAGCCTTCCCTCTGACCGCATCTCTTCGGGGATGTATGTGAATCTCTACTCCGGCGCCACACTGGCAGCCCGCGCAGTGGTGAGCGATCTCGACAGCGCCACGGTCCGCGCCACCGTTACCGACGTCTTCACTCCAGGAAGCTATCTGGAAACCTCTGATACGGCTCACTTCACCACCCTGACGCCGCAGGCCATCGCGCTGCGTCCCTTGTTCATGTAAAAACGGTTTTTTGTTCTCGATTTTTGGGGTCTGACAAATCACAACCGGCTTTAACCATGGGGATTCGAATCGATGGCAGCCACTCTCGCTCCTCAAACCGGACGGCTCGATCGCCATGTAAGGCGGAGCTATCTGCGCATCGCCGAAGAAGCATCGCGGCCTCGCGTCGCCTTTGCTCTGGAGGAAGCGCTGCGGTTGACGAGCCTTCCCGGTGAGGACGAGGGCCGCATCTACTGCTTCCGGCGCATCGATCTCACCGGCATCTCCGCCTCGGCAAACCGTGGAGTGTGGATCGAGCGGCTTCAGCAGGTGATGCTCGTACTGGCGGCGCAGGCCGTTCATGGAAGCGATCCTGGCGCAGGCGCAGCTAATGCCGTCTTCTTCAATCATCTGGATGAGGCTCTGGAGGCGCTGCTGCGCAAAGCTCTCCATCCACATGGCGTGGATGCGCGTAACGCTCCGGAATGGTTCTCGGCTTCTCTGCTCGGCATCGAGGCGGAGAGCAGCTACGCACTGCAAATCCCGGCCATTCTTCAGCGTCTTCGTCCGCCATGCATGGCTCCCGGAGCGGCGGCGGCGCTCTTGTTTGCGGCGCTGGGCGATGCCGATTCGCGCGCGCTTCTCCATGCCATCCCCGCTCCCACTCTTCGTGAATGGCTCCGCGAGATGGAGCCGCCTAGCGCGAGCACTTCGTTGGCTTCCACTGTGCATCTGACGCAGCCGCTCAAAACGACGCTGTTGCGCGCGGCGTCTCACTACGGTTGGAGAGATCCGGCCACGCTCTGGCTGGCTGCTCAAGCCGTTCTCATACTCTCGCCGTCGGCATCGGCTTCTGGTCAGTCGCTCAGGCAGGCCCGCACGATCCTGCGCGCTCTGGAAGAGCAAGAGGCCGGCGCGCATTTCGATCGTTCTTCAAATCGTGCCCAGGAAGCCTCGCGGACACTTGTCTTCGACGACGAAGAAGCTGCCGGCATCGCACCGGGACAATCTTCCGCCGGAAGCGCGGAAGCCCTGCCGCCGCAAACAGAATCGAGTCGCACTGGCCTCAACGCAACAGAGGAAGAAGATTTTTCATCCGGAAATGCACCGCTTGCAGAGAAGGAAATCTCCGAAAGCCTCTCCATTGAGCCAAAACTTGCCGCTTTTCGCGCCCCGCTTCAAGGCGAGGCAACCCGCGCCGCAGGCCTATTCTTCCTGCTCAATCCTCTGCGCCTTCTGGGGATCGCCGCCGCGCTTGAGGCCTGTCCGGCTCTCGCCGAAGCCAATCTGGCTGTACACATCCTGATGAGGCTTGCCGAAGATGCGGCTGTGGCGGACGATGATCCGGCGCGGCTCTGTCTTGCTTCCGCGCCGACGCCATTCACCTTGCCCGCGGAATCGCTGGCCGAGCTTTCATTGCAGGAAAATGCCTGGCCGAGAGGATTCTCCGGCTTGCGCCGCAGGCCATGTGGCAGCGACTTCTTTCTGCGCGTATGGGCTGTGGCCGTCAGGCGCTGGTGCTGGCGGAATGGAAGAATCTCCCTGCGCGCCATCGTCAACCGCGATGGAAGGATCTGGCAGACGCGAAGCGATCTGGACGTCACGCTGCCACTCGCCGAGACTGACATTCGCATCCGGCGCATCGGGCTGGACATCGATCCCGGATGGCTTCCGTGGTTTGGCGCCTGGGGCCGCGTGGTGCGCTTCCATTATCGTGATCGGGAACCGGAGGGAACCAGATGATAAATCGAACCGGCAACGCCGTTATGGAAGATCAACTGGATTCCTTTGCCTTCGTCCTCACCGGACTGGCGCGGCTGGCCAACTCCTGCGACACGCTCGACGAAGCCATTCAGCATCGCCTGCAATCGATTGCCGAGCGCCGCATCGACGGAAGAAAAAGCCTGCTCGACGCCTTTCAGGATTACATGAAGGATCCCGATGACTGCGACTCCGCACTGGCCGAAGCCGCCAATCACTTCCATCTGCAAAGCATCGAGGCGCTCGCCATTCGTCTGGCAATTGCCGCCGAGCAGGATTTGCTGATCGGTCATCTGCTCTCGCATCTGCAGCAGCCCCTCGCCCTCAGCCGTCCCACCGTTGGCTTGGTGGCGCAGGCATTCGCCGCCGACGGCCTTCACCATGCGATGCACGTGCTGGGCCAGGGAAATGCCGTTCGCTGCGGCCTGTTGCAGCTCTGCGGCGACGATCTTCCGTTGCCCGAACGGCAGATGCGCGTTCCCCTGCCAACCGTCCTTGCCCTACAGAAGATGGAGAGCTGCTGGCCGGGAGCCGCACCCATTGGCTTCGATCAGTACCCGGTCCCGCTGGCTGATTCCGCCAGCGCTTGCTCCGCGCAGTTGGCAAAGCGTCTGCGCGCATCCGAAGGAAGCGCTCCGGTCCTTGTCATTCGCTGCGGCGATCCTCTCGAAGCGCGCGCCGCCGCAGCCCAGGTAGCCACGCACTGCGATGCCCAGGCAATCCTCATGCACGGCGAACAGTGCATGGGCATGGCGCCCTGGCTCGTCCTGAACGGCCTCATTCCGGTCTTCGCGCAGTGGCTTCTGCCGGGAGAACGCAAGCAGCTACCGGTCATTCCCCACTTCTCCGGTCCCATGATTCTACTCACTGGTCCGGAGGGAGAATTTGAATCCGAGAACCGCAGCATTCTCGATTGGCGGCTGCAGATTCCCTCTGCCTCCGAGCGCGCCGTGATCTGGAGCGCGGCGATCGGCGATCCCGCTCTGGCCAGCCGGATGGCTCGAACACATCGTCATGCCGCCGGCCGCATTGCTACGCTGGCCGCCAAGGCGCAGCAAGAGTGGAGCGCGCGCGAATCCTCAGACAGCATCGCGCCGCTCTCCTACGCCATCATCCGAACCGTCTCCCGCCGCGGGGATTCCGTCGGGCTGGGCGCGCTCGCTGAATTGATTCCCGATGAAGTCGGCGACGAAGCCCTGGTCGTCAACTCCACACTGCGCCTTGAATTGGAGTCCCTCGTCACCCGCTGCCAGATGCGCGAAGATTTTCCGGAATCTCTCGGCCCTTCGATCCAGGCGCGCTATCGCCCTTCAGTGCGCGCTCTCTTTGTCGGCCCATCAGGAACCGGAAAGACTCTGGCCGTCGCCTGGCTCGCCACGCGTTTGGGCATTCCCCTCTTTCGCGTCGATCTCTCCGCCGTTACTTCAAAATACATTGGAGAAACTGAAAAGAATCTCAGTCAGTTGCTCGCCCGCGCCGAACAGAATGAGGTTTTGCTGCTCTTCGATGAGGCCGACTCGCTCTTCGGCAAGCGGACCGATATTCACGAGGCCAACGACCGCTTCGCCAACGCCCAGACAAATTATTTGTTGCAGCGCATGGAAAGTTACGACGGAATCACCATCCTGACCAGCAATGGACGCAGCCGCTTCGACGATGCCTTCTCCCGCCGCTTCGATGCCATTCTCTCCTTTCCGCTGCCCGGACCGGAAGAGCGCCGCGCATTGTGGCTGGCTCATCTGGGCGGGGATCATGGCGTGAACACACGGCAATTGAATCTGCTGGCGGCGGTAGCCGAACTCACCGGAGGACAGATCAGAAATGCCGTATTGCGCGCGGCAGTCGATGCGGCCCAGAACAAAGAACGCATTCAGTATGCGCATCTGCTGGCCGGAGTGGCTAGCGAATTCCGCAAACTGAGCCGCCAGTTGCCCAACGAATTGAAACAAGCGCAGGCCGCGGCGCAAGCCTCCAGCCAGAGCTGAGGAGCACAGCATCGTCGATGCCAGCCACTGCCACTGCCGCTCCCAAGCACGCCGCTCCCGCACCCAGGAGCGCAACGGCCAGTCACGCTCCGGCAAAGGCTGCGCCCGCCGCGAAACATGATCTCGCGCCGGCGCCAGCACGCACAAATGCGCCCGCGCTTCCAGCCTTTGCCAAAGCAGCCGTAGCCACGCCACTCCCTGCGCAGGCACACCCTGCCGTCTCCGCACCTTCGCGTCCAACCGCGGCTGCTCTGCATCCTGCCGCTTCACCAGCGGCTGCGCAAAAAGTGGTTCCATTGCCTGTGCGCACACCAGTGCCAACACCAGCGCATACCGCTTTGCAAAAATCGGCTCCGGCTCTTGTTGCTCCCAAGCCTCCTGCGCTCTTATCCACACTTCCTATGCCGGCCGGTCAGGCGCACGCTCCGCATTCGTCTGCGCTTCCCTTGCCAACGGTGCACAAAGCTGCCGCGCCGGCGCACATGGAAACTCATACCGCTGCACCCAAGCCCAAGCCGAAGCTCGCGCCGCTTGCGCCCGCAAAGACGCCCATGCATGGCTCCGGGCAGCCGCTCGCTCCGCATATTCAGGAGGCGATTCAAAACAGCCTTCTCGTCGATCTCAGTTCCGTGCGACTGCACGCCAGCACTGCCGCGCAGAGAAAGGCGCAGTCGCTCTCTGCCCGCGCCTTCACCTTCGGCAGCGACATCTTTCTCGGTCACGGCGAACATCCCACCGATCTCACACTCATCTCGCATGAAGCCGCGCACGTCATCCAGCAGCAGCACACCGCGCCGGTCATGCAGGCCTGGTCCTCGCAACGGAGCGATCCCTTCGAGCGCGAGGCCGACCGCGCGGCAGCCGCGGTCTCTAGCGGACAGAACTTCACCGTCCGTGAACGCACTGCCGCGCCTATGGTGCAGCGTCTCGGCATCAGCGATGCCCTGGACTATATCGCCAACGCCGCTTACAACATTCCCGGCTTCAGGATGTTCTCCATCGTGCTCGGCGTCAACCCCGTCAATATGGAGCACGTCGATCGCTCGCCCGCCAACATCATGCGCGCCGTCGTTGAATTCATTCCCGGCGGCGCGCAGATCAGCAAGGCTCTCGACAAGTACGGCGTCTTCGACAAAGTCGGCGGTTGGGTCTCAGAGCAGATCGACACCCTCGGCCTCATCGGCAGCTCCATTAAAAAAGCGCTGATGAATTTCCTCGACAGCCTGAGCTGGACAGACATCTTCCACCTCGGCGACGTCTGGGACCGCGCCAAGCGCATCTTCACCGATCCCATCGATCGCATCAAGAACTTTGTCGTCGGCCTGATCGAAGGCATCTGGAAGTTTGTCCGCGAAGTCCTTCTCAAGCCCATCGCACTGCTCGCGCAAGGCACTGCCGGATGGGATCTGCTGGTGGCCGTCATGGGTGAGAATCCCATCACAGGCGAAAAAGTGCCGACAACTCCCGGCGCGCTCATCGGCGGTTTCATGAAGCTCATTCATGAGGAAGAGGTCTGGCAGAATATCAAGAAAGCCAATGCCATTTCGCGCGCCTTCGCCTGGTTCAAGAGTGTAATCTCCGAGCTTCTTGGCTTTGTCGCGCAGATTCCCGGTCTCTTCGTGAAGGCGCTCAAGACCCTCGATTGGTCCGATATTCTCGATCTTCCCGGCGGCTTCATGAAGATCGCCGGCGTCTTCGGAAAATTCCTGGTCAGCTTCATCAGTTGGGCTGGCGACAAGGTCTGGACACTGCTCAAGATCATCTTTGAAGCCGTCGCTCCAGCGGTCGTGCCCTATCTCCTCAAGGTGGGCGCGGCCTTCAAGAACATCCTCAAGAATCCGCTCGCCTTTGTGCATCATCTGATCGACGCGGGCATCCTCGGTCTTCAGAACTTCGTCAAGAACTTCGGCGAGCATCTCAAGAAGGCGCTGATCGACTGGCTCGTGGGCGCGCTGCCCGGCGTTTATATTCCCAAAGCCTTCACGCTGATGGAGTTCGGCAAGTTCGCGCTGAGCGTGCTCGGCATCAGTTGGGCGCAGATTCGCGCCAAGATCGTCAAGGCGCTCGGCCCCAATGGCGAAACGATCATGAAGGGTCTCGAAACCGCCTTCGATGTCGTCATGGCGCTGATCCATGGCGGCCCGGCGGCTGCCTGGGAGTTGATCAAAGACAAACTCACCAACCTCAAAGATATGCTGATCGACGGCATCGTCGGCTTTGTCACCGATACGATCATCAAGAAGGCGATCCCCAAGCTCATCTCGCTCTTCATCCCTGGCGCGGGATTCATCTCGGCAATCGTCTCCATCTACGACTCGATCATGGTCTTCGTGCAGAAGCTGGCCAAGATCGCCGCCGCCGTCAAGGCCTTCGTCGATTCGATCGTCGCCATCTCCGCCGGACAAATCGCCGCCGCTGCCGCAAAGGTGGAGAGCGGACTCGAAGGAATGCTCTCGATCGCCATCAGCTTCCTCGCCGGCTTCCTCGGCCTGGGCAACATCGCCAGCAAGATTCTGGAAGTCATCAAGAAAGTCCAGGCCGTCGTCGATAAAGGCCTCGATACCGCGATCAACTGGGTCGTCACCAAAGCCAAGTCGCTCTTCGCCAAACTCTTCGGCGGCAAGAAGGAGGAAAAGGACGATCGCACCCCGGAGCAGAAGCAGCGCGATCTTGGGCTGGCGGTTGCCGCTGCGAATGTTTTGATTAAGAACAAGGAGTTGAGCATCAAAGATGTGAACGCTCAACTTGGTGCCATCAAGAAGCAATACAAGCTCACGGTCCTTGAGACGCGCAAGGAAAGCGAAACCGAATCAGGCGAAAACGACTTCGTTTATGCGGAGATCAACCCTTCGGACAAGACCGAAACGATTAACCGTGTTACTCGATTTGTGCCGCCGGTGGAAGAGACGTTTATCTGTTCCGATTCTCACGTCAAAGACGGCCTGCGCGGTGAATTCGATACGCAGGTTAAGGATCAGGAAACCGGACTGAACGCGATGCTGCTCCAGAATTGGGAGAGGAACGTGACAGCGTATGCGGAGCGCAAGGCGGCCACCGCAACAGCAGATCAATCCGGCAGCGGCAGGGATCCCAAGGGCGCCGAAGCGCAGCAGACCGCCAGAGACGATTACCGGAAGAAGCGGATTGCGGAGGAGGTCAACAATGACAAGAGCAATCGCTCGAAGGAAGAAAAGACTGCCGCGGCAGAAATCAAGGTTGACCAGGAGATGAAGGGGCTTGCAGCTCTGCATGATCCAGACCAGATCGCCGGCGGCGATCCTACGAATATCAAGAGGCTTGGCAGTCGACGAGTCAACTCGTCAATCGGTTCGCAATGGAGGTCGAAGGCGAAGGAGTTCATCAGCAAGATTCGGAGCCGTGTTGTGGGTATTGCCAATGAGACTCTCAAAATTCTTCAATTGAACGTCAGACTCAACCCAAAATGATTTGGCATGATGCGGTTCGCTGACCGCGGAGAGGTCCAAAATGACTGTCAGTCTAATCGGCTGGGGACGGTTCTACGATCGATACGGCAACAAAATCACTGTGCCTGCGCCCAGCACCAATCCGGGTGCTCCGTGGCTCTGGGATCTGCTGGCCGCCGAGGCCGCCAATCTTGCAGCCGTCGGATTCGATCGCATCCAGCTTCCTCCCGCCAGCAAGGCGCAGGGCGGCGACGGCGCGGGTTGCGACGGCTACGGCATCTACGATCCCCGCGACCTGGGCGCAAAGAATCAGCAGGGAAGCACTCCCACGCGCTATGGCAGCGTGGATTCGCTGCGCCGGCTGGTGGCCGTTGCGCATCGCTGCGGCCTGGCGGTAGACCTGGACTTCGTCCTCCATCAGCTCATCGGCGGCGAGAACGCCACCTATCGCTATCTCGGCGCGGATGGCAAGACGCTGAATGGCCGCGGCGCCATGCATCCCGGCTGCTTTCGATGGTCTCCCGGCGCGGGCACGCAGCCGATGGACGACGTGCCTGTGCCAGCGGACGACTTTTCCTTTGGCGATGAAAAGGTCTATCAGCACTCGAACCCCGCTGGCTACACCATCCACGATGCTTTGGACTTCGGCGACTGGACGATCCGCACTACGGGCGCGGATGGCGCGAGAATCGACGATGTGAAGGGACTCTGGGCACCCTTCGTCGCCGAATTCATGCAGCATGGCGCAATGGCGAACAAGCCCTTTTACGGTGAGTACTTTGACGGCGATCCCGCCAATCTGAACTGGTGGGCAACCAGCCAGCCTATCAATGGACGCTGCGGCGTCGAAGATTTCGCCATGCACTTCGCAATCGAGGACGCGTGCAATAACCTGAATGCTCCGGCGCTCGATGGAGCCGGCTACTCGCAGTGGAACAGCGGACTCTCCTATGGCTTCGTCGACAACCCTGACACCGACACCAGTCCCGGCGAGCAGGTGATCGGCTCGAAGATGCTCGGCTACGCTTTTCTGCTCACCGTCAATTGCCATCAGGCGCTGATCTACGGCAAGGATTATTTTTCCGGCGCGGTGTGGCCGGGCGCTTATGGCCTGAAGCCGTTGATCGACAATCTGATCTACATCAACCGCACCTTTGCGTACGGCAATCAAACCACGCGCTGGGTCGACGATTCTGTAATCGTCATCGAACGCGATGGCAATGGAGGGCCAATCGGCAATAGCCCCGGACTGCTGACCGCGCTCAACTTCGACACCTATAACATCCGCAAGATCACCTGCGCCACCAGCTTCGGAGCCAATGTGCAGCTTCACGATTACACTGGCCGTCACTCTGACATCTGGACGGATTGGCAAGGTAACGCAACCTTCTGGATTCCCGCCAATGCCTACACCGGCGGAGAGAGTTACCTCTGCTTTTCGCGCGCCTTCAGCGACAAGCCGATTGTGCAGATTCCGCGGCGTACGGCGCAGGATTTCTTCGGCGCGCCGGATCTCGACATCCCGCCAGCCAACTCGGCGGAGTACCGTTCCATCGCTCAAATCTTCGTCGAAAAGAACACTACCGTTCTCTTCTCCTCGCGCGACAAGATTGAAGCGGCATTGCTCGACAATAACGAACCCATAACCGGCAACAAGCCGGCAAAGACGGGATGGTACGGAGTTGGAGTCAGAAGCGTTTCTCCCACGCCGGTTTCTTTTGTCGTCAGCGTGAACTATAGCGCTGGGCAGATCTAATCACGGATCCATGCAACCCACGGAGGTCAACATCATGACGAAGCAAAGAGGAAAGCATCCGTTGAGCCGCAGAGGTTTTCTCGCCCTCGGCGGTGCTGCCGCAGCATCCGCGCTCTTGCCCGTGCCGAAGGCCTCGGCCTTGCCGCCAGCGGGCATTGCCTCGCCGGTGCTCACGCGAGGAAATGACAATGATCGCTCCTACTTCTACAACGACACGGTCCTCACCGTCGCCAACGTTACCGCGCAGGGACTTCGCCGGTATTTCCCGCTTTACATGGAAGGCGATGCGCGGGGCGCCGAGGCGCAGGCGCTCATCCTGCCCAGCGTGCAATGCGATGACGGAAATCTGCGCGACGTCATCCTGACCGCTTCGATGAACAACACCGTCTGGGCCTACGACTACAACACCTCGGATATCTTGTGGGTTAAGAAACTTGGCATTCCGGTCAATGGCGGCAGCACGATCGATATGCACGTGATCAACGACCACTGGGGCATCTTGAGCACCGGCGTGATCGATCCCGACACCAAGACCTGGTATGGTGTCGCCTGGGAATCGCCGGATGGAACCGCCGCAAATGGCGCGCATTTTCTTCACTCCCTCAACATCGCCAATGGCAGCCGTGTGCACCCTCCCGTACCTCTGGCAAACATCACCTATCAGCCGCCCAATGGTGGAGCGCTACAGCGCTGGGGAGCCGTCATGCGCAAGCAGCGCTGCTCTCTTGCCTTGACTCAGGTCAACGGAGTCAAGACCATCTTCTTCGCCGCCGGTTCGGTTCAGGAGGTGACAACAGGATCGGCCGGATGGATCGTCGCCTACGATGTTGTCTCCAACAAGATCGCGGCTGCGCTCGCCATGAGCGCCGGCTACGGCGCCGGCGTCTGGATGGCAGGCTCCGGCTTGTCGATCGACGATAACGGCGATCTGCTGTTTGAGACCGGCAACGGCAGCTTCGATCCCAATCACGGCGACTACGGCGAGTGCGTTTGCAGAGTGCGTTACACTCCGCCCCATACCTTCTCTTCAGCCTCCCTCAAGGTCGTCGATTGGTGGTCGCCGTACACCGACGCCGGAAGAGAAGGTGAAGATCCGACGCTCTCATCGCCCCAGGAAATGCTCAGCAGTAAACTCTCCGGCGTCAGCGCGCCCACCTCCGGCGGCCATATGCCCACGAATATGGCCTCGATGCGCGATGCCAATGGCAAGATCGTCGCCGGTCATCTCTTCAGCACCATGCCCACGCAGCAAGGCGCGGCCTATGGCGATGAGGATCTCGGCTCCGCCGGTCCCGCGATGATTCGCAAGTACCGCATCCTTCTCGCCTACGGCAAGGATGGCATCGCTTATCCCATCAAGATGGACGCGATGGGAAAGACCATGCCTGCCGACTTTGCCAACTCCGCTGCCAACTATGCAAAGCTGGCGCAGCCTCCCTTCTGGTACAGCTACTTTCCCGGCTTCAACGTCAACGCCGCGCCGCAGAATCCCAGCGATCTGGACTTTCTCTATGACAACAAGACGCGCCATCTCCACTCCACCTCGCCGCAGTTCTTCTCTCAGGTGCATGGTCAGATGCTCGCTTGCTGGGGAGAGAACGGACAATGCCGCGTCTGGTCGATGCAGCCCAACGGTCAGATGACCTTTCTCGCCGACTCCGACGAGGTCGCCTCCATCAATTGCACCCAGCCTCCCGGTGGAATGCCCGGCGGCTTCATGTGCATCTCGGCCAATGGCAACAAACCGGGGACCGCGCTGCTCTGGGCGATCATTCCCTACGGCGACGGCAATGCCACCGTGACCAACGGCCGCCTGCTCGTCTACGATCTTGAAAATTACGTCAAGCGCGCCGACGGAACCTCCAAGCTCAACGTGCTCTGGGACAGTCAAGCGCAGAACTATACCTTCCTCTTTCCAAAGTTCAACGTCGGCGTGGTCAGCGGAGGCAAGTTTGTCCTGCCCCGCTACGACGGAGGAATGGATGTGCTAAGCCTCGCCTGATATACCATTTGGTCATGGCGCTGGTTGAGGTGGATGCGGTCTGGAAGTGCTATCCCCGGCAGGTGGGATTCAAGACAGAGCAGCACTGCGTCGTCCGCGATCTTTCGCTCGTACTGCAAGCCGGCGAAACGCTGGGAGTGGTCGGCGAATCTGGCTCCGGCAAGTCGACGCTGGCCAAAATGATTCTCGGTCTGGTCGAGCCAACCCGCGGAGCGGTGCGCGTGGACGGAACAGATATATTCCGCGCCTCCCCAGCCGAATTGAGGCGCCTGCGCCGGCAGATGCAGCCTGTCTTTCAAGATCCATACGCCGCCTTGAATCCGCGCATGAGAGTGATGGAGATCGTCACCGAACCCTGGGCGATTCACGGCGATTGCGACCCGGCCGGCCCTAAAAATGAAAGCGGGAAGAACAGGCTCCGCCGCCGCGCCGTCGAGCTGCTCCGTCAGGTTGGCCTCGACGAGTCTGCGCTCAACCGCTTTCCGCATGAATTCAGCGGCGGTCAAAGGCAGCGCATCAACATTGCCCGCGCGCTGGCTCTTCGCCCCAAGCTGCTGATTCTCGATGAGCCGGTCTCCGCACTCGATGTCAGCGTGGCGGCGCAGATTGTGAATCTCCTGCAGCGCTTGCAGCGCGAATACGGCCTGACATACCTTTTCATCTCGCATTCCATGCCGCTGGTGCGCTATCTCTCCACGCGCATCGCCGTCATGGAGGCAGGACGGCTGGTGGAGTGCGGCATGGCCGAGGAGCTTTGCCTGCATCCGCAAGAGGCCTACACCCGCCAACTAATTCAGGCCACGCCGGAGTTGCCTCTGAGCGTGGCCTGATCGATTCCTGAATGAATCTTGCTGCTTACTTGGTTGGAGGTGCAGCCGGAGCGGCTGGTGCAGGCGCTGTCGCTGGTGCCGCCGGTGCGGTCGGAGCAGGAGCAGCTGCGGGCGCTGCCGGTGCTGCCGGTGCAGGAGCTGTCGCTGGTGCCGCCGGCGGTTTGGGAGCTGCTGCCGGAGCAGGAGTTGTATTCGGCGCCGGGGTAGCTGAAGGCGCTCCCGGCTTGGCCGGAGCTCCGGGTGCGGCAGGCGCCGGGTGTGCTCCCTGCGGCATTCCTGGATGCGGCTGCGGCGCAGGCATATCTTCCACCTTCACCAGCTCCACATCGAAGATCATGTCGGATTTCGCTGGAATTGCCGGATGATCCGCACCGCGAGCCGGAATCTCATGGGTTCCATAGGCAAGTTGCCAGGGAACAAAGAGCCGCCGCTTGCCGCCCACCTTCATGCCTTCAAAACCCTGGTCAAAGCCGGGAAAGGGTCCGCGGCCCCCGCCCATGCCCTGAGCAAATTTGTAGGGCTGAGGGTCGCCCAGTGTGGGCTTTCCATCCGGGCCCAACACTGGCTTGCCATCCTTGTCTTTGACCGGTTGCCGGTGATCGTCGGTGGAGTCGAATTTGACTCCGGTCGCTTTCAGCCAGCCGGTGTACAGCACCGTATAGAGCTTGCCCGGCTCGGCCTCGGGGCCGGTGCCGATTTTGATCTCCTGGTACTTCAAGGAAAATGCCGTCTTCATGATGCTCTTCACCGCGGGAACTCCCGGTGCGGGAACACCATAGGGCAGCTTGGCTGCTGTCGCCGCCGGATGGGCGGTTGTCGTGCCGGTTTTTGCGGCTGTCGTTCCAGATTTTGCTGCCACTGCCGGCTTGGTCGTTTCCGTTGCGGCTTTGGCGGGGGACTGGGCGCTGACGGCCATCGTGCTGGCCGCCAAGATCAGGATCAAAGCTGTGCATTTCATAGCGTTGTCAGACTCCAGAAACTTCTCCACGCAAGTGTATCAAATGCTGCGCCTGACTTTCATTCCGCCAGCATTCCCGCCAAAAGCGCCGTACGGAGCGCAAGCTGCTCCACCAGAATCGATTCATGCCGGGCATGAGCACCCTCCCCCACGGCGCCCATCCCATCCAGCGTGGGAATGCCCAGCGCCGCAGAGAAGTTGCCGTCCGAGCCTCCGCCGGTCGATGCTTCCTCCAGCGCAAAGCCCACCTCCGCAGCCAGTGCCTTAGCCCTCTGGTAGAGCTTTACCGTTCCCCTTCGTCGCTCCATCGGCGGACGATTGATTCCACCGCTCACAGTCAGCGTGCAGCGCTTGTCCACCGGTTTGAGCGCGGCAAATCTTCGCTCCATGCCTCTTGCGTCGGCCTTGCACACGATCCGTACATCCACCTCCGCCCATGCCTTTGCCGGAATCACATTGCTCTTGCTGCCGCCGCCCGCCACACCCACGCTCACCGTTACACCGCGCTCCCGATCGCTCCAGCCGCTCACTCGCTCGATCACCCGCGCCAGCTCCAGAATCGCGCTCGCCCCCTTCTCAAAGTCCACCCCGGCGTGCGCCGCCACGCCCCTCACCTCGATCCGCCATTGGCCCACGCCCTTGCGCGAACTCTTGTAGGCAAGCCCCTGTGCCGGCTCCAGCACATAAACCGCCGATGCCTCCGATGCCAGCTCCTCGATAAGGGGCCGGGAAACCGGGCTGCCCACCTCCTCGTCGCCGGTCAAGAGCAAGACAATCTCCCGATCCGGCAGCCCTGCCTCACTCAGCATCTCGATCGCGGTCAAGGCCATCGCCACGCCGCCCTTCATATCCAGCGTGCCCGGTCCCCAGAGCCGCCCTTCGCTCCGCCGCCAGGGCATCGTCTTCAAAGTTCCCAGCGGCCAGACCGTATCCAGATGTCCCAGCAGCAGCGTCCGGCCCGCTGCGCCATTCTTCGACTTCGGCCCGAATCGCGCCTCCAGCACATCCCCAAATGCGCGTTGCCTATGCAACTTCACCCTGCCACCCAGTTCCCTGGCGCGCGCGGCGGCCAGCGCGATGCAGCCATCCACAGCCGCCTTCTCCTCCGACGGCGACTCCGCTACAACCAACTGCCGGGTAAATTCAATGAGCGCAGGCTCCTTGCGCCGCGCTCCAGCCAGCCAAGCGCGCATCGAGATGGGAGGATTCATCGACACAGACATTTTTTCGCCTCTCAAGTTGATTTCACGGTTCATCCGCCTGAATTTACTGATTTTATAACGGTTAGCGCAGAGATTGAATCGCCTTCCCGCTCAGAAAACCGGTCTATTTCGCGCAAAGTGTGGCGAAAATGCCACAGGACGGAGATGACCTCTTGAGTCTAATCTATCGTTTATCTCAAGTTGTATTTTTGGAGACGAAGTTTTTGGCTAATCCAGCGCACCTGGAACAGACGATTGCCGCACCCCTTGAGTTCACAGGGGTTGGGTTGCACTCCGGCGCGCCGGTTACCTTACGCCTGCTGCCAGCGCCCGCCGGCTCCGGCATTGTCTTTCGACGCTCCGACCTCGACAACTTTGAAATCTCCGCTATCGGACGCAATGTTGCGAAGGTCAGTTATGCCACCAGCTTGATGCGTCAGGGCGTGCTCATCTCCACCACCGAACATCTGCTCTCTGCGCTGATCGGCATGGGCGTCGACAATATCATTGCCGAGCTGGACAACCTGGAGCTGCCTATCCTCGACGGCAGCGCTCTGCCTTACGTCGAGGCCTTCTTCAAGGTGGGCATCCGAACCCAGCGCCGCCGCCGCGAGACGATTCGCATTCTCTCTCCCATCGAGGTCCGCGAGGGCGACAAATTCATCGGCGTCTATCCCGGTTCCGGCTACCGCATTCTCTACACCATCGATTTTCCCGCTCCCATCGGCCAGCAGAGCGCCTGCATCGATCTGGCTGCGGAGACTTATGGCACATTCATTGCTCCCGCGCGCACCTTCGGCTACCAGGCCGACGAAAAGAAGCTCCGCGACATGGGCCTCATTCGCGGCGCCGGACCGGAAAACGCCATCATCCTCGGAGCCAAAGGCCCAGTCAACGGCCCGCTGCGCTTCCCCGACGAATATGTGCGCCACAAGATGCTGGATTTGATCGGCGATCTGGCTCTCGCCGGACGTCGCATCGAGGGCCATGTCGTCGCCGAGCGCGCCGGCCATGCCATGCACACATCTCTGGTCTCACGCCTGCTCAAAGACCGCTCGGCATGGGAGCTTGCTCATGTGCCTGCTGACGATGCGCCAGCCCGGCAGCCTGCTCCAGCGACGCTCGCCGCCGCTGCAATCGGCGCTCCAGTCCTGGTGAATGCATGATGCTCCGGCTGCCGGAAACGATGTAGCACGTCTACCAGCTATCCGAACGGAAGGGCGAGGCAGGCAGATTCGCCTTGTTATAAAGGTTCACCGGCGGATTGTCGGCCCACCCGTAGCGCACCGCAACAGGCGCAGTGACAGCGGCGCTGGTGAGTACAATCGAGTCCCCATCCACCTTCGCGTCGGCCCAGACAAACTTCTTGTCCGCACCGGCAATCGCAAAGCCGATCGGCGTCTTGCCGCCTCTGAAGACAAAGCCTCCATCGATATGCGTGAAATGCACACGAATTGCGTTACCTTCAACGACGATCTTATCGGCCACCGGACCTGAATCCTCCACAGCTTCGCCGTAAGCGATATGCCGCGCCAGCAGGCCCAGCCTCACGCCCACATCCTGCTTGTCTTTGGGATGTACGTTGCCGGCATCGCCAATATCGATTGTGACCGCCATGCCGGTATGAGGCACACTTAGATTCTGCAACTGCGCCTCGCGCGTTGCCGCGATCACTCCTTGCTGGTTGGGGTCCAAAGCCAGTTGGAACTGTGAAGCCAGTTGCACATAGAGAAACGGAAACTCTCCCTCGCCCCAGCGCGCGCGCCAATCGTCGATCAGCGTCTCCATCAGCAGGCGATAGACCGGCTGGCTCTTGGCATCCTCGTTCGATTCGCCCTGATACCAGATCACCCCGCGCATCGTGTAAGGAATCAGCGGCGCAATCATGCCGTTGAAGAGCACGCTGGGATTGTGCTGATTCTGTCCCGGATCAGCAAGTCCCGGCCCGCGCGGCTCAAACTTCTCTTCAGAAAGCGCTTCGGCGGCGATGGGAGCCCACGCGTTCATCGCGATGCGATGTTTCTCGATCTCTTCGGCAGCCGTCGGCGCCCAATCGGCCTTGGCTTTCGCGTAGCCGTCCAGCATATAAGCAAACTCCGAGTGCGAGCGCATCGCCTCAGGGCTGATCCATGCCTGCGCCGTGCTCGCCCCAAAGGAACTGTCGATGATTCCCACCGGCACATGATAGGTGCGCCATAACTCGCGCGCAAAAAAATAGCCCGTCGCCGAATACTTCTTCACCGTCTCCGGCGTCGTCACCTGCCACTGTCCTGCTGCATCGTCGGCGGCAGTGTCGCTCATCTTCAATTTCACCTTGAACATACGAATCTGCGGATAATTCGCCGCGGCCACTTCCGCCTCTTCATTGTTCACGCCACACCAGTAACGGTCTTCGGCGGCCACCGTCATATCCATATTCGACTGGCCGGAGCCGAGCCAGACTTCGCCGATATATATATCCTTGACGATCAGAAAATTATGGCCCACCACGGCCATCGCATACGGACCGCCGGCCTCCATCGCATCCATGCGCAGCAGCCATCGGCCATCCGGCCCGGCGGTGGTCTGCTTCGTTGCCTGCGCCAGCGTGACGGCTACACTCTCGCCCGGAGCGGCCGTTCCAAAGATGGCAATCGGCGCGCGCCGCTGCAAGACCATGTGATCGCTGAAGAGAGAGGCCAATTTCACTTCGCCATGGAGTGGATTGGGAGTGAAAGCGAGGATCGCAATGAAGGACAGAATCGCAGAAAAACCGGAAGGTTTCATGGTGAAACTATTGTATGATGCGAAACAAGCCGGCCGTCGCGGCGGATTCATCCGGCGGCTTGCGAGCTATTGCTTCGCCTGTTCAATCTTCCGTAGCGATTCATCGTACGGGGCGCGCAGAACCCCGCACTCGGTGATTATCGCAGTGATGTACTTGGCCGGAGTGACATCGAAGGCGGGATTGCGAATGCCCACCCCGTTGGGAGTCATCTGCTTGCCGCCGTGGAGCATCACTTCAACCGCCGGTCGCTCCTCGATGGGAATCGATTCGCCGGTGGAAGTGGCAAGATCGATCGTCGACCAGGGCGCGGCGACATAGAAGGGAATGCCGTGCTCTTTGGCGAGAATGGCTACGTTGTAGGTGCCGATCTTGTTGGCGGTGTCGCCATTGGCGGCGATCCGGTCCGCCCCGACGACCACGGCCTGGATGAATCCCTGGCTCATGAGGCTGGCGGCCATGTTGTCGCAGATCACCGTAGTCGGTATGTTATCCGCCATCAGCTCCCACGCCGTCAGGCGCGCACCCTGCAAAAATGGCCGTGTTTCATCGGCATAAACATGAATGCGCTTGCCCTGCTCGACCGCCGAGCGAATCACGCCCAGAGCAGTTCCGTAGCCGCAGGTAGCCAGCGCGCCGGCATTGCAGTGAGTCAACACTCCGCCCTCGCCGGGCAGCAACTCCCCGCCAAACGCGCCCATCGCCTTGCAGGCGCGGATGTCTTCCTGATACATGGCGTGAGCCTCGGCAAGAAGTTGTTCCTTGATCTGGACCAGAGAGGCGCCGGCCTTCAGCAAGGCCTCGAAGAGCTTCTTCATCCGGTCGATCGCCCAGAACAGATTCACTGCGGTAGGCCGCGTTCCCGCCAGCCGCACGCAGATCTCCTCAAACTCCGGCGCAAACTCCTCAGGTGTGGAGGCATTGGTGCGCAATGCGCCCAGCGCCACGCCGTAGGCCGCCGAAACGCCGATGGCCGGCGCGCCACGGACCACCATGGTGACGATCACCTCGGCTACCTGCTCATAGTTGGCGGCAAGCACATAGCTCTCCTCGCGGGGGAGCTTGGTCTGATCGATGAATCGGACTCCTTCCGGAGTCCAGGCGAGTGTAGGAATCATGGAATTCCAGTGTAAATGGTGAAGCGGGGACCGGAGATAGGGAGTTGGAGTTCCATGGCCAATGGCGATACTCAAGAACTTTTCCGAATGCACTGGACTTGCCTTGCCCCTGATGCAGTAGAGTTATCTGGGTACATTGCAGCGCGATCTTCCAGTCTCCGGATGCCGGAAAAGGTCTGACCTTTGTGGCCGGCGAATCCATGCATAGGGCAACTGCAAGACGGCGAATGCCATTCGATTTCTTGAAGGAAGCGGGGATAACCTTTCCATGTCAACACAATCCAAGCCACCGGTCGCATCAAACGCGCCCAACTATCTTGTGCCGTTCATCATCGTTACGGCGCTCTTCGGCATCTTCGGGTTTCTCACCAGCCTCAACAACCAGCTGGTAGGCAAGCTGAAGGAGATCTTTAATCTGCCTTATGGGCCATCGATGCTGGCTACTTCAGCTTGGTTTTTTGCTTACCTGGTCTTTTCGGTTCCCAGCGCCAAGCTGATTGAGAAGATCGGCTACAAGAGCACCATGGTGACCTCGCTCTTCATTATGGTGGTAGGCGCTTTGCTGTTTGTTCCTGCTGCCAATCAAGTCAGTTTTGGTCTGACGCTCTTTGCCATTTTTGTGTTGGCTACAGGCGTCTGTGCCTTGCAGACCTCAGCCAACCCTTATGTCGCAATTCTTGGCCCGGAGTCAAGCGCATCAGCCCGGCTGAATCTGGCCCAGGCCTTCAACTCTGGCGCTTCGGCCGCAGCTGGCTGGTTTGCCGCCAAGTTCATACTTGCGGATACCACCAAGATCACTGATTCCACCGCCAAGGCTCATATGCTGGAAATGCCATACGTTTACATTGCCGCCGGGCTGCTGGTGCTGGGTTTCACGGTGATGTTCCTGCATCTGCCGGCGATTACCTCAGCCCGCCCTTCAGAGGACTCCCCTGCGGAAGGCCGCAGCATCTGGAGCTTTAGCCATACCGTGCTGGGAATGGTGGGAATCTTCTTTTATGTCGGCGTTGAAATCGCCCTGGCCGCGATTTGCATTCAATACTGCAAGCAGGAAGGAATCAGCAGTATCGAAACTGCCGGAATCCTGGTAACGGTTTACTACCTGCTCATCATGGCAGGCCGCTTTATCGGCAGCGCTCTGATGAGCAAGATCAAAGCCGAGAAGATGCTCGTGGTTCTTGGTATCTTGGGCGTGATTTTGATGCTGGTCTCTATGATGACGCACGGACAGGTCGCAATCTGGAGCCTGGTTCTCTGCGGTTTGGCCAACTCCATCATGTATCCGACAATCTTTACCTTGGGGATTGCGGAATTGGGACATATGACCAGCGAAGGATCGGGCGTCATCACCATCGGCAACGTGGGCGGGGCCGTAATTCCGCCAATCTTCGGCTACTTGGCAGACAAGATTGGTATTCAGTATGCATTTGTCCTGCCGATCATCTGCTACATCTTCATCGCCTACTACGGTCTCTCCGGCTACAAGCCCTCGCGCGCGGCCTAGCCGGATAACCGGCACTCCGCCTGAAAAACCGCGGCCCTCCAGCTTTCACCGGAGGGCCGCGGTTTTATTCCGAAGGTTTCCCGGTTGGGAGTTCCGGAGATTGATCGTGCGTCAGGTCGATCGACGACTGGAAGCTAGTTGAAATACGCCTTGTTCTTTGCGGCGAAGTGAGCCTTGTCGGCGGGCAGTTCGTCTTCAACAAAGATCGCATTTGAGGGGCAGACCGAGGCGCAGTTGCCGCAGTCGATGCACTCGTCGGGGTTGATGAACAATTGGGAGACGCCAGCGGCGGCCGCATCGCTGGCAGCGGCGGGCGCAATGGCGGCGGTGGCGCACTCGGAGGCGCAGAGGAAGTCCTTGGTACAGGCATCGGTAATGACGTAGGCCATGATAAAGCTCCTTGGTTGCTTGGGCGCTTCTGGTGCCTGCGCCATCTCCTCAAGGCTACCGATCTTTTGCCTGCCGGCTCCGTGACTCAGATCACACATCGGGAGGGTCATTCCCGAAGATGGGACGCGGTCAGGCCATGTTTTGGGCTTGACCTGCTGTCGAATTCGAAGACTGAAAATGTGCCGACAGGCTGTAAGTGCTTTTGCCTCCGTGCTTTGATCCCGGCAGATACGAACGCCCAGCAGCCCCACGCAATCTCGCGTGAAGCCGCCGGGCGTTTTGGCAGGTCGGCCATGCCGGTTGCTGCCGGCCGATTCCCTGCTGCTACTGCAAGGGAAATAATTTGCTGGGAGTTCCCATGCCGGTATTAGCATTATTTCGGAAAGAGTTGACAACGCCTCCGTTTAAGATGACGATTCCAGCCGTCGTATTGTTGAAAAGAGATACATTCGACAATGTAATCGCTGCTCCCGCCCCGCTGGCCAATACGCCTTGAGTATTGTTGGCAACGACCGAATTGGCGATGGAAGCAGTGGATGAAGGGGTAGTTGAGTTATCAATGGCAAATCCGGTTGCACTGCCGCTCACTTCGCTGTTCGTCATTGCCAGATTCGCTCCGCCGGACATCTCTGCGACGCCAACGATACTATTCAAAATATGGGAGTTGGAGATGCTGGCGGTAACGTTCTCCTCGAGCCAAACACCGTACACATGATTGTCTCGAATGATCGTATCGTCAAGGTAGAAGTTGATGGCGGTCCCTCCTGCCATCACCATGACTCCTGATTCCCCAAATCCCGATACGACGCAGTGTTCGATGTGCAACGTATAGCCCTGCCCATAAATAGTCATTCCGTAGTACGCATTGGCGTTGTTGCGAATGCTGAGATTGCGCAAGGTTACGGAGTTACCGGTTGAGGCGCTCACGAAGATACCTTCACCCGTTCCAGGGGAAATGGCTGCCAAATGATTCCCGCCATCGATGGTGATGGAGTTCGTGATGTTTATCGGCCCAAATTCGCCATCATCGAGGGCGTCGATCTCGCCGCCGACAGGCGTCTTCGCATAAGCGCCTTGAAAGGTCAGACACGGGCTTGTGACCGTGCAGGGGTTGGCGTCATTGCCATTGTGCGAGACCCAGGTGCGTGTGGCCTGACCCTGGGCGGCGGTGACGGCAAGGATGGAAATAGCAGCGAGCGTGAAGATAATACGAAAGGATTTCATCGATAAGCTCCGTGGTTCTGCATCAGTTGAGTTGCGTGGTTGAACTTCGCTCCAAGCGGCGCTACTTCGTTTCAGTGTTGGCTTCCGGCTTTACCGAAGGCAATGCCGCAAGCCGGTTTCCTGCCGCTACCGCAAGACGGTCGAATTGGTGGGAGTTCCCGCGCCGGTATTAGCATTGTTTCGGAAAGAGGTGACAACGCCTCCGTTCAGAATCGAGTATCCCGCCGTCGTGTTGTTGAAAAGAGAGACATTCGACAATGCAACCGCCACTTCTGCCCCATTGGCAAGCACTCCATATTGATTGTTTGCAACCACTGAATTTGCGATGGACGCAGTGGATGCAGGGGCGTTAACGTTGTAAAAGTAAAATCCGTATGCGCTGCCGCTTATTTCGCTGTTGGTCATAGCCAGATTCACTCCGTTATCACCACCTGCAATGCCGCACCCGGAATTTTCCAAAAAATGGGAGTTGGAGATATTGGCAGTTACGTTGTCCTCTAGGGAAACACCATCAAAATTGCCTTGGAGGATCGTCTCATCAAGGTAGAAGTTGACGGCACTCCCTCCTCCTGTCACGAAGATGCCAGATTCCCAAAATCCCGATATCATGCAATGCTCGATGTGCAACGTATATCCCTGACCTGTAGCTTGCACTCCATAGTACGCACCGGCGCTATTGCGAATGCTGAGATTGCGCAGGGTTATGGTGCTGCCAGCCGGGGCCGCTACATAGATGCCGTAGCTTGACACTCCGGATGAAATGGCTGCCAAGTGACTCCCGCCATCAATGGTGATG
>JBAVDS010000060.1:0-39681 GCA_049587335.1 Occallatibacter sp.
CTTTCGGTGGCTACTTCCACATCTTCAACTGCTCCAACCGCTTGTCCTCAACCTCTTGGTTGCGGATGTATTCGCGAATCGCCGTCTCGTCGCGTCCCACCGTCGACACAAAATAGCCGCGCGCCCAAAAATGTTGTCCTGCGAAGTTCTGTTTGTGCTCGCCGTAGGTCCGAGCCAAATGAATTGCACTCTTGCCCTTGATAAATCCCACAACCTCCGAGACCGCATACTTGGGCGGAATCGAAAGAAGCATATGCACATGGTCCGGCATCAGGTGGCCTTCCAGCACTCGGCATTCCTTCTGCTCGGCCAAACGTCTGAACACCTCGCCCAAATGCTGCCGAAGACTTTCATACAGCACCTTGCGGCGACACTCGGAATAAATGCCACGTGGTATTTGCACTCCCATACCGAGTGGCTTAGACTCTCCAATTGGTCCATCCAGTTTCTCCTTTGCGTGTGCTTTGGTCGGCTCACGTTTGGAGTTTCGTGGATGGACTCCCGTAAATGTCAAACTGCTACTGCCACCCCAGCAGAGCCGGGGGATCTCCTCACACTTTAGCTGCTGTTTTTATACAGCGGCTACGATTTGATGCCGATAAATCTCTCCGCTTGACAGCACAGCCCAGGCAATGCGGGCCAGTTTGTTCGCCATAGCAATTGCGGCAACATTTTTGGCCGTCCGTGCCTGTAACTTTGTTAACCAATCACCGAAGCTATGTCGATCACGTGCTGTCCTGCTCATAACCGCGCGTGCCCCCTGAATAAGCAATTTACGGATATATGGATTTCCGCGTTTGCTGATACCAAGCAGCCTTGATTTCCCTCCAGTCGAGTATTGTCGGGGAACAAGCCCCAGCCAAGCGGAAAAGTCCCGCCCCTTGGCGAACATTCTTCCGTTGCCGATAGAAGCCGTGATTACCGTCGCAATAATAGGGCCAATGCCGGGGATTGTAGTCAGATGCTTACTGTTTTCATCCTGAGCAACTACTTGTCCTATTTCGCGGTCAACCTGACTGATCTCCGTGTCCAGATGAATCCACTCCTGACGCAGGTCGGCAACCAACCTGCGCATTCGCGTGGAAAGACCGTTTTCTGCCTCTTCCAAAATTGCGGGAAGGCTGTTCTCAAGCCGTGCCCGCCCTACCGATACCGCAATCCCGCGCTCCAGAAGAAAAGCGCGAATCTGGTTCACTATTCTTGTGCGCTGCGAGACCAACCGGTCGCGCACTCGATGCAGTGCCTGCATATCCAACTGCTCTTCCGTCTTGATCGGCACAAAACGCATCGTGGGCTTCTGTACCGCTTCAGCCAACATGATGCCCGCGTTACCGGCGAAGAGTTCCAGGTCTGGAACTTAAAGGTTCACTCCGACCGTAGCGCGACCGTGTACTGCGATGACGGCAATGGGAATCCTGTCTACACGCAGGAGATTCCCTTCACGGATTTCCCGCTGGACGAAGTGAAGCTCTACTTCGCCAACAACGTGATTCACCTGCCCAGCGAGTATTAGCTGGGCACGCCCGCGCCGGTCTCGCCGGCGCGGGCTTTTGATATGGTCTGTGCGGCCTTGCCACCGACAACTCCAGCGAGGCCCAGTCGGAACAGTTGCCGCACACCAGCGGAATCCACATTCCAGCGTGAATCCCGCAAGTTTTCCACGCATAAACGGTGTACATTTTTACGCATAAACGGTGTATCCAGGGCGATTTTTCACGCATTAACGGTGTACATTTACGCATAAACGGTGTACGAAGTATCCACATGGCATTGATTACAAAAGGCTTCCTCAATACCCTGTAGTACCTTTATGTAATCCTATATAGATAGCCTGTAGTAGCGCCGTGCTCTGTGGAAATGTGCGGTTGCGCGGCGAGACAGGGCGAGAACCTCTGCCCCCTCAGCGGGGAAAGGTCGCTCCGCGCCGCGAATGACTAGCGCCGAGTGGTAAGGGCTGTTGTCACTAACTGACGTTTTATTTCTGGACTGCTCTCTACTCAATAACCACATCCTGTGATCCCTTGGAAATCCCGCTTTCAGCAGTGTTCATAAGGAAGTGGCGAGTTGGTTCATCGGCGGGAAAGGACATATCGATGCGCAGCTCCTGCAACGCAATGTCCTGCGATGTGCCGAACGTCGTGAACATGGTGAACAGTCGCAAGTGAGTGCCATTGACGAGCAGCTCGAGTGGCAGAACGGGGTCGAGCGGTTCATCCTCCCTGAAATCTTTACCGCCTGGCGCCTCTGCTTTTTTACGTATCTCTCGAAACAATTCCGCTGAAGGAGATTTTGGGTTCGCGATCGTTTCGCGGCGCAATCTGTTCATCAGCACAGAACTGGTTTCATTCCAGTTGAGGATGTGAGACCGAAGGCCGTCCATACTGAACATCAGTCGCATGAAATTGAGAGGGGAGCCTGCCGCAAGTTGCGGCCTGCAATCCGTCTTCATGCAAGAGGCGATGATCCGCGAAGCTGCTATATTTTTCATGACAATATTCCATGCCGCGTCGGTGACGATCGCTGGATAGGGTTCGTGATGCTTCAGGATGTGGTCGAGCGCCTGGCGCGCAGGTTTCATTTCAGTCAGGTCAAGAGTCCGTTCACGGTAGACGGGTGCAAAGCCAGCAGCCAGCAGAAGTTCATTTCTAGTGCGCAAGGGTAGGTCAAGGCCGCCCGAGAGCTTCAGGATCAACTCGCGACTGGGTTGCGCCCGTCCCGATTCGACAAAGCTGATGTGCCTTTGTGAGACCCCGGTTGCAAGGGCGAGATCGAGCTGGCTCGTAGACCGGATAGACCGCCATTCGCTTAGGATCGATCCAAAATTACTCTTCACTTTTCCCACTATAGTTCCTCAGCTACTACGGTCAATTATCTCCGAGGTAATTGCTGAACTCACTGTTTCTCTTTATGGTAAGCGGAGTTCAAGGCTCGATAAGCCCCCGCCTGGAACCATAGAGAGCGATGATAGCGAGGAGTCAATTTATGCGGAAACCACTCATTTTGATCACAGGCGCAACCGGAAAGACTGGCGCAGCAACCATTACGCAACTTCTAGCTCAGGGATACCCCGTGCGTGCTTTGACCCGCTGCGCGGATGATCGTAGCGAGAGGCTCAGGAAAGCCGGAGCTGAAGTAGTCGTCGGATCGCTTGAGGATGCGACGGATCTGCGCAAGGCTATGAGCGGGGTACAACGAGCTTATTACTGCCCACCGCTGGAAGCGGGAACGCTCCGGCGAGCGACGCTATTTGCAGTGGTGGCGCTAGAGAGCAGGCTGGAAGCCGTCGTGGCAATGAGCCAGTGGCTGGCCGACGCTAGCCATCCAGCGATTCATGCCCGTGAGAAGTGGCTCAGCGAAAAGGTATTTCAATGGACACCTGGACTCGACGTCGTTACGATCAACCCTGGATTCTTTGCCGATAACTACATGTTGGCGCTGGAGCCGATCGCGCACTTTGGGCTGATGGCTATGCCCTTGGGAGATGGACTGAATGCGCCTCCTTCCAACGAGGACATCGCCCGCGTGATCGTTGGCGCGCTTGTCAATCCAGCACCTTATGTCGGCAAGACCTACCGTCCGACGGGACCGAAGTTATTGGCGCCGGAAGAGATCGCTACGATCATCGGCAGAGTGCTCGGGCGCAAAGTGAAGTATCAAAATGTGCCGATCCAACTGTTTCTGAAGGTAGCAAAGTCGCTGAAGATTGATGATTTCGTCCTGGAAGAGCTCTATTGGTTCTTGCATGACTACCAGCGGAATTCCTTTGGGGTGGGCGCGCCGACGAGTGCGGTGCTTGATGTGGGTGGCGTGGATGCTGAATCCTTCGAAGTGACCGTTCAACGGTACGTTGCCGGCTCGGCATTTCGCAACAGGACATTCGGATCGACTCTTAGCGCGATCTATAACCTTCTGGCTGGCCTACTGACTCCAGCACCCAATCCGGAGTCGATCGCCATACGGCTGAAGTTGCCAGCGCTGAACCATCCATCACTGGCCGCTGACAGTGCCTCTTGGCTCGCCTCGCACGCGATGGATTGTGCCGCATTGCCCAGTGAGACTTCTCCTTAGGTGCAGCATCACTACGAACCGAAGGGAGGGGAATGCTCAATTGTTGAGAAATCGCTGTACCACTCGTCGAGCATTTCTACCGAATTATTTGACACCTATCCGAACGATTTTGGGGATGTGCGGACTGGAAGGCCGAACCAGCAGGCCATTCTCCTGGCTTTCTATTTTCAATTCCGAGTAGACCATGACGATCCTGCGGAACGCTTCAATGGCTTTCACTCGAAAGCAGGAGCGGCCCTGCGGCGTATCGGCGTACCCGGCCCCGAAGCTCCGGCGCAATGACTCCCAGGTAATCAGGGTTGGCCGCGACAAGTAGCTGACCCGGCGCGTCGCCCAGGCGTAGAGATCGAGCGCTAGAGGCGACTTTTTGAGAGCTCTGATCGCCCTCAAGTCGAGCGGCACAGGCGCGGCAACAAGTTGCTCAAAGAAGTTCGCCGACAGGGTCACTGAGGACTTTTCAGGGCGCTCGATCGGCAACTTTTGCGGCGTCCACCAAAGATTGAATTTGTCCGCGACGAGGAGATTCTCTCCGCTTGAGTGCGCCTGCCTGTTGGCCTCACCCGACCAGCGGGTCGAGATTGCGGCACCGACGAGTCGTTGCATCTGATCGCGGAAACGCGGTATGGTTCCCCAGTGACCGCCGGTCGCTTGCAGCCCCAGTTGCGCCATAAACCTCGAAAGCGAGAAGCCAAGCTCCAGTTCCCGATTTGTCGTGCGCACGGCCTCGGTTGTCATCCAAATCAGAATCAGCCGCGGATAACTGCCATAAGGCAGGCCGGTCCCGCCGACATCGGAGATGCGGAGGGTGAGATTGCCGTCGGTACGAACGTATTGTGAGCCAGGTTGTTCGCTGTGCGGTAGCGTGGTTTGGACCAGAAATTTGGCCATGAAGCCGAGCGCGCCGGCATCGACGGCGCTCTCGCTGGGAAGGGCTTGCACGATGGACAGCAGGGGATGTGGTTGCCGGGGGACAATGGAACCTCTTCGCGGATGCGCTGACGAGCCAGCCGTATTGAGCCGCGAGGCTGACGCCCGCTTATCGGCAGCCGAATTGGAATTCAGGCCGAGTATTGCGCTTACGGACGTGAGTTCAGAACTCAATCGTCTGTCTACCGGATTCCAAGAACATCGGCAACTTCGACCGCACGGAAATACAAACGACGACCAAGTCTCAAGAGGGTTGCGTCGATCTTGTTGACCCACTCGCCGGAGGATTTCAGCGTAATGCGCAATCCATCTGGAGAGCGATCAAGGATGGCTACTAATTGGCTGATACTGAGCAGCGTTCCGTGCTGCTTAATCAGAGTCTCCTCTGCCGTCATTGTCATCGGTTCTTAGATCCTCTCTGTGCCGATCCTGTCGGTGTTGCCTTCAAAATGCACTCGCTATTCAACGAGCGATTCCATATTTCCATCATACAGCAGTGTACATTCCAATAGACATGCAATCACTTGTTTTAGATTTCCCAAACAAAGGTAATCTCGCTTTCCTCCCAGTTTTCTCTTCACAGTTCGTTTCTGTCCAACTGCCCGCATACGATACTTTTGGTTTACGAAATGCCGTCTTTGGCGGGAGGAGGTTTCCTCCCTGTCTGCGGCCTGCTTGACAGTCCTCCGCCACCCACCTCAGCGGGGCCGTTCCTTCCCCGCAACGCCCCTCCCTGATTGGCTGAAACGCAACAGCAACAACAAAAGCAAAAGCAGCTAAGGGGTGTTTCCCCCTCGCGCCCGCAAGGGGTTTCCCCAGGCTTCCGCGCTCCGCTTGTGCAGCCCTCGCGCCCTTTCCGCTGCGCTTCAAGGGTGGGAGATACCCCTCCCCTTGCAGTTGCTACCCCCCACCTTCGCCAGGAGGCGTTCGGCATGTATGTCACATGCCACTGCCAATCCAACGGCAAAAGCAAAAACCCAAAGGAGAAAACACCCATGAGCAGCGCAGTCGCCACCGTCAACAACCCCGTTCAGTCGTCCACCTATCAACCCAAGCAGCAGCAGCGCCAGACGGCAAAAGACGTGATTGCCGAAAATGTAAAAGCCCTCATTGCCCAGCTTGAGGCGGGCAAGAGCGATGCACTGACCGCGTACCTTGACGCAATGGCCCGGTTCCACAACTACAGCTTTGGAAACATTCTGGCCATTGCGCGGCAGAAGCCGACAGCAACCAACGTAGCCGGAATGTACACATGGAACCAGCTTGGACGCCGCGTGAAGAAAGGCGAGAAAGGCATCCAGATTCTTGCGCCCATGATCGGCGTTCGCCGCAGGAAGCAGGAGGAAGCGGAGACCGAGCAGGATGGAGCCGGGAAGAGCGCCCCTGTTTTGGTTGGCTTTCGCGCCGTCTACGTCTTCGATGTATCGCAAACAGAAGGAGCCGAGCTTCCCGCACCTGCCACCGTCACCGGCGAAGCCGGAGCGCATCTTGACCGACTCATCGACTTTGTACAGCAGCAAGGCATCGCGCTTGAGTACAACGAGCGCATCGCGCCAGCGCAAGGCGCAAGTTACGGTGGCAAGATCGTACTTTTGCCGGGGCTGTCGAAGGCGGAAACTTTCGCAACTTTAGTCCATGAGTTAGGCCACGAGATGCTTCACAGAGCCGACCGCCGCACCGCGACAACCAAAGTTGTGCGGGAGACCGAAGCCGAGGCCATCGCCTTCATTGTCGGCAAGGCCATTGGACTCCAGACCAGCACGGCTTCCGCCGATTACATCCAGCTTTACCACGGCAACGCCGCATTGCTGGCGGAAAGCCTTGAAGTCATCCAGCGCACTTCCGCCGTGATTCTCGGAGCATTGGAAGAGCCTGCCCCGGAAGAGTCTCAGAACCAATCCGGCGACACATCGGCACAGACCACAGGCGACCAAATCGCAGCCGAGGAGACAGCCGCCACGGAAGCAGCGGCATAGGCCGCTTGCTTCCACTCTGCCAGCATTGCGGACAGGGTAATCGGCCCTGTCCGCTCAGACTCCACCGTTCGACTAACCCAAACCCGCTCACAAGGAGAGAGCGTTTATGACGATTGCAAACACCGCTACCGAATACCGCGACCTTCCACTTTCCATCCTTACCGAGTCAAAGACCAACCCGCGCCGCATCTTCGAGGATGCAGCCCTCAGAGAACTGGCCGCAAGCATCCGCAGCCAGGGCATTCTCTCGCCCCTGCTAGTGCGGCCTCTGACAGAGCGCAGCTTCGAGATTGTCGCCGGAGCCAGACGCTACCGCGCCGCCCAGCTTGCCGAGGCGGAGACCGTTCCCGTCCGCATCGTCAACCTTACCGACGCCGAGGCATTGGAGGCGCAGCTTATCGAAAACCTCCAGCGCCGCGACGTTCACCCGTTGGAGGAAGCGCAGGGATTCCGCGCCCTGCTCAATCTTGACGAGCCGAAATACTCCATTGAGCAGATCGCCGCCAAGACCGGCAAATCCCCGGCCTATTGCGCCCAGCGCGTCAAGCTGACCGAGCTAACCGCCACCGTCACCGAGGCATTCGCTAAAGACGAAATCGGCGTGGGCCACGCCCTGCTATTGGCAAAGTTGCAGCCAGCCGAGCAGGAACAGGCGCTCTCCGCTTGCTTCCGCGAGGATTGGAACGGCGGCCAGGGCAAGGCCAAGCGCATCCTGCTCCCTGTCCGGCATCTTCACCAGTGGATTGAGCAGAACATCTTGCTCATTCTGAAAGATGCTCCGTTCTCAAAGACTGACCCCAGCGTTAACCCCGCCGCCGGAGCCTGTGTCGATTGCCCCAAGCGCACCGGCGGCAACGCGCTCCTCTTCGCCGATATTGCCGAGGACGCTTGCACGGACCCGGCTTGCTACCAATCCAAGCTGGACGGGTTTGTCGCGCAGACTATCGCGGCCAAACCCAAGCTGGTACAAATTTCATCGGCCTATGGACCGGCATCCGCCACCGACAGCGGCAGCGCAGCCCTGCCCCGCAACAAATACATCGAGATCAAGCCGCAAGACCCCAACGCGAAAAAGCACAGGGATTGGCCGGAGTACCAGACCTGCAAATCCATGACCGAGGCCATCGTCACCGAGGGCACAGAGAAAGGCGAGGTTCGCAAAATCTGCGCTGACCCTGAATGCCCTGTACACCGCCCGAAGAAACAGCGGCCAGCCCCAGAGGAACGTATCAATGCTGAGCGCATCAAGGCCGAGCAACAGAAGCAGCGCCGCGAGGAGGCGATTGCCAACGCCGTAGGCCTGCGCGTACTTTCCGCCATCGTTGATGCTGTGCCTGTGCGCCTCACCAAGCGCGACCTCGCTTTCATTGTCGAGCGTTTGCTTGCCCAGTTGCTTGAAAATCCGCAACTGGCCGGGCGCATCGAGGTTCTCGCCCGGAATCGCGGCATCAAGAAGGCGCAAGCATCCGATTCCATCGGAAAGCTGATGGGCGCCTACATTCGCAAGGCCGAGGAAGGTGAACTCGGACAGCTTTTGGTCGAGACCGTCATTCTCCACGCAGCCCGGACGCAAAAGGAGACCGGCAAGGCGCTTAAAGATGCCGCCCAACACTACAAAGTGGATACCAATGCCATCGCCCAGAAAGTCAAAGCAGAGTTTGCCGCGAAGGAGAAAGCGCAAACCGCCAAGAAGGCGGCCGCGAAGGCCCAGCCCAAACCAGCGGTGCGGTCCACGGTAGCCAAAAAGGCCAAAGCCGCGTAACGCTCAACTTCCAAGCCTTCCCAACGGGGTCTGCCAGCGCAGGCCCCGTTCTTTTTCGCCCGTCCTCCCACCCTGTGATGTGCTGCCGCTTCGCGTCAGACTTGGATTGGCCCACCCGACGGGCTTGAACACCTTGCAAGGGCAAGGCGTTTGTCGGCTTCATACTGGTTGTTACTCGGCTGCGCACTCGATTTGCGTTTTCGTATTGACACCTACGACCATCGGAGTTCCACTGTAACCGAGCCAATACTTGGCAATCGTGCGCAATCTAACGCGGAGGTATACCCATGGCTGAACAGATCGTTTCCAGAAGAGGCGAAATTTATGTCTCAACTCGCAACGGACGAAAGGTTGCAGAGGGTGAGACCCAGAACGAGGCGGGCTACAACGGAATGAACAGGTTTCCCGATGATGTCATCCTTGCACAGCGACAGCGGGATACAGAGAACGGCGTCAGAGATGAGCTTCGGCGTATATACCCCCACAAGGAGTAGCCTACGCCATAATGCCAGAGACGTCATGTGGAGCGCTGATATCGGTTGTAAACCGCAATCAAGAGGGATTTTTTGCCCGTCTACCCACCCTATGATGTGCTGCCGCTTCGCGCCAGACTTGGTTTGGCCCACCCGACGGGCTTGAACACCTTGCACGCGCACAAGGTGTTGACAGGTTTCCGGCTCGCTCTCGCGACAATGAATCGACAAATCTGATTTGCGTCATCCACCGCCCCGTGAGTGGGAAGGCGATTTGGCGCAAGTCTAGAATCGATTCTGACCACAAGAACGTTTACCCGTATTGATCTCGACCGAGCTGTATCAATGCAAGTGACACTTCTTGTACTTTTTGCCACTGCCGCAGGGACACGGATCGTTCCGTCCGACCTTTGGCGGGTCGTGCTTGAGGATGGCACTCGTGCGCCGATCCATCGCCGGATCTGCCTGTGATCCATGGCTTGTGTATAGCTGGTTGGTTATGAGATGAATTATCCTCATCCATTCCGAGCCTCGTGCAGATGGGGCGCTGGCGAAAGCCCGGTGGATCAACGAAATAAGGTTAAGGCCATCTTCCCGATTGAGTAACTTTAAGATAACAGTCCCGATAAGCTGCCTTCTTACCGCCCCGTCAGTAATCTCCTTCTCTATCTCAGTAGCTATTCCGCCAATTATTGCGAAGAGGTTTTGGTCTAACGGCATTTGCAGTATTGGCTCTAATGCAAATGAGAATGGGGGCGTTTCTGCGTCGAAGTTAGATGCGCTCGCCGCCTGCACAAATACAACCGGAGGAATGCCCGTCGCTTGGTATCGAAACCCGAGAAGGCGTGCCACGAATCTTGCGGCCATCATATGATCCATCCGTCCCACACCGTCAAGGTGTGCTGCGACGATCTCGCTCCAAACGCCCTTTCCGCCGTATTGTGATGTCAACACGCTGTTCAATACAAAATCATCAGACCAGAGAACCCGACCCGGTTTGCGCGCCAGCAATACGGACTGGGCTCCGTACCTTCCAAATACCTCGATCAGCGGCTCCTTATCATTTTTTGGCATTGCCGACAATTCTCGACAAGGCTCGACAATTGCTAGTGACCGAATACCTTGCAAGGCTTCAGAAAAGAGCCTCTCCCGTTCAATCACTGCCTCCTCTGGAACATTCACCATGATTAGACGGTCGTCGTGCCAGGTGAACCGTCCGCCTGCGCGTGGTGATCCATCCCAAAGACGCCCGCATATCCTGTCGAGTTCTTCCGAGCAGCCTTGCGAGATGATGATAGGGCGATTTAGCTTTGCGACCAAATCAGTCTGTTCGGTCAAAACAAGGGTCGCGATTGCGGATAGATCTAGCACGATCTGTTCAGCTTCTTGCAATGCCCTTAGGGATTCAAGCCGCTGTGCAGGGTCACTAGGGGCACACCTGACTATCGAATCCGGGGCGTTGGCGAGATAGAGCACAGCCTCAAACGTGCTTGCCTTTAGCACTCGCGCAACCAAGTGTATAGGAACCGTTTCTTCCGAGTAAATGCGGAGTCCTTGGCTCGTGTTCTCCATCTGGCTTCTTATCTTTGCCAGAAAATCTGTATTGTCTATTTGCCCATCTTTGTCTCTAGGCAGATGCATGACTTGCAACTCATCTGCTTCAGGAAAGCGGATTTGTAACTCGTCAGAACACCTTTGCATGCGGAAGACGAATTTATTAACGATCTGCTTGATTTGGGCTGGACGACGCGAAATGCCGTTCGGAGCGAGGTCAAAGCGGTCTCCTACCGCCTTCCCAATAAGTGCTATAGAAACTGGATGTGAGGCGGAAAACTCGTTCAGCTTTTGGTCCGGCGTTACTTCATTCTCGATGACGTGCCAACTCGTTCCTTGAACGGCATCCTCTGCGTATTCAACAGCTGTACCTGGCGTGACGACTGTGGGTTGGTCAAGTTGGATCGGTGGGCCGAGGGGGACAAAGAGGATCATGAAAGCGCGGTGAGCGTCATGATTATCGAAGTGGCGATGGAGAATGTCGTACCCGTACCGAAGTGCTTCGTCGGACCTGCCTGTGCATTTTAGAAAATATGTGACAGCCCTAGCCACATATGGCGAGACCGTCGCGGGATCGGGGAGCGGGAATGTACTTTCTTGGACTAGTTCGGCACGCCCATGCTCAAGGCCAATATGGGTGAGTCGCAAACGTACCTCCAGATCATTCGGGTTGCGAGATAGATAGTCGTTCAGAACTGTGATCGCGCCTTCAATGTCGTCATCTTGCAGAAGGTCTGCCTCGACCTGTAGGGAGTAGGAATCATCGACCCCGGAGTCTCGAATCATTTTGCATATTGCAAGAATGTCTCCATTTTCCCCGAGCCTTTGAGCGCATGCGAGAGTCTGCCGCATGGCAAGCGTGTTGCCAATTCTTGCAATCCTCTTCCACAGAGCAAGCGATTTGCGGTATTCGCCTAGAGTTGCGAGAGTAACCGCAATCATTTCGACTTCCGTATCAACGGATTGATCTGTCAGGAGGGTCGCAGCATCGTCGAGGAGTTTCTTGGCGGTCTCTTCGTCGCCACTGTGCCAATGAAGCCGTGCGTTAATAGCTGCTTCAGCTGCTGGTGTGAGGCTGCCTGCGGGGGCCGATTTGATTAACTCGTCGCCATCTGCAATGCGCCCTGTTCGGAAAAGTAGCGCAAGCACTTCGCAGATGAGGCTGTAGCGAAAATGTGGCAGGAGGGCTTCTGTACTTCTGACTAATCTCTTTTGAAGATCGATTGCACGGATTTCATCATCACCGCGATTGCGCTGGAGAAGGAGTTCAGATAGTTGCTTAATGAAAGCGACATTGTTTGTCTCTGCAACGATCTTTTCGACTACCGGGATCGCCCGCTCAATTTCATTCCGCCGCTGGAGCAGAGTTGCGTACGCGGACCTGGACTGCGGATCGTTCGGGCAATAGCGATAGGCATCCTCGACAAAGATCCTCGCTTGGTCTTCCTTGTCAGTTCGTTCCGCTATGGTCGCACGCTCAATAAGTGCTTGAGCGGCGAGAGGATACTCCTCGCGGATGACTGCCGCATCGACACACGATTGAAGGATGGCATCCGCATCCAGGAGGCGCACGCGGTCTGCGGCGCAAAAGGCATCTACGGGTCGTGAACCACTTCCGAGCAAAATCGGATGTGATAGAGACTGCGCCAAAAGAAGTTGCGCTGCCGGCCATTCCTTTGTTGAGCTTTCTATAGCTCTTCGTGCATATTGCTCCGCCTCACTGAAGAGTTTCTCATTGTGAGCGCGTGATGCAAGCGCATGAAGCACTTCGCTGTGGAGCAAGTCCTCCGGCGAGACCTCAAGCAATAAATGACTTAGGTGAACCGATGGTGGGGCAGAGTAAATGCGCAACATACTGGCTTTCCAAGAATCAGGGTGCTGCTCTCTGATGGCAGTCGCCAGTGCATAGGTTTTGTCATAATCGCCCGAAAACAGATAAGCATGGCCCTCGGTCTCTCGCGCCTTGATGTGGTCAGGATCGTGGACTATGGCCTCGAAATAAAGCTTTGTAGCCTCCGTTACAAGTCCCTTCGCGGCCTCGATATTGCCGAGGTTCGCAAGCACGATGAAGCGCTGATGGCCCGTTAAACTATCCCAGCCATCGCGCCGGAGGGTCATTAAGCGAGACTTTGCTATCGGGAAGTCCCGACGCTCGATCTCACTCTTTGCTAGGGAAATCTGCTTTTCATTAGGGTCGTCGTCTTGCGTTGCAGCTCCACCGCCGAAGCCCATAGAGATCAAGATTGACAGTTTATCGTTGATGCCTGCTAGCTGCGAGTTGGTGACCTGAGTTAGATGATCCTGAACCACCTGCGGGTGATTGTCCAGAAGCCGCTCTATTAAATCCCAACCATAAAACTCAACGATAAAATCGCCGGACAATGAGTGCGCGGCGTTGATTTCAGCGATAGCGTTTTGAAGTCGGGTAGACGTTTTTCCGGTCGATAAAATTACATACTGCTTGATCTGGTGTGGAGCTTTGAATACATCATCAACAAGCTCCCTCAGCCGTTTTTCTGTGAACTCAAGCTGCGGATCATCGGCCTTGCACTGGGCGGCGAACCTCGGTGGTGGTGAGGTGAGGTCAAGAATGTCTATGCCAAACTGACGCTGGCCGCGCCGCCCATACCGCTGAATGCCGTTCAGGCCGAAATGCGCTCGGAGTAGGCTTATGCAGAATTCCTCGAAGTGATCGTCGTTCTTTGGGAGCGGATAGCGAAGAGGGCTGTTCATCAAGGTGCACCTTGAGGTTGCTTCATATCATGCTACGCAAGGTTCTCGGTTTACTCGAACAGGCCAAACCGCGTTTGAGCGCCCAAGTCCGCTCGAAATGCGCGTGGGATTTAGTGCCTTGTGAAAACCATTTTTTGTTGGACGAGCAGGTCCAGGCAAAAAATGGCGCTTTTCAGCTCGGCATAAAGCCCCGGTGGGCACGAATTTCCAGCCGAAGCTCTTCCCTAAGCGCCTTGCTTTTCTTGAGGCGCTTGAAGAACTCTTCGAGGACGCTGACCACAATCGCGTTGACGCTGACGCCTTCCGCTTCGGCCCATTCCCTGAGTTTGTTGCGAGCTTCAGCGCCGACGTGGAGGAGCTGAGGATTGGAAAGCTCCATGCCGGCCTTGCGGGTCTGCATGATGTCTACTTTTTCGCGCTCAACATGGCTCAAAGCAAAAAGGACGATCCTGGCCAGATCGCCCTTTACGCGAGACTCTTCGGTGACTGCTTCGCGCAGATCAATGGGGAGGCGTAGCGTCATTCCCGGACGGTCGTCCGTCCACCGCTGCCCCTCGCGGTTCACTTTCCGCACTGCCTTCTTTGCTGCCCTCTTCACTGCCACTGGATGACCTTCCAAAGCTGTTTCCGAGTCTCTGTTGAGACTCACTCTCTGCTCTCATTGGTGAGTAAGGACCGTTGAACGGAATATCCTTCTCAACCCTGACAAAGAACCTGTAACCCGGCCTGACGACAATCGTCGGCTGGATGTTCAGATTCCGGCGCGTTACCTCGACTCCCAGTTGGCCGACCTGCTGGCCTACCGCCTGCCCTACCTGTTGCCCAACACTCGGCGATTGCAGCACCGAGGAATTCGATCCTTGACTCAGCTCGATACCGGCGGAGAAAAGCGACGTGAGCAGAGCGCCGGAGAGGATTCGTCTCCAGTGATTGTCCACCTGGTCTCGAAACCCTACCGCGCCGGTGCTGTCGTCTCCTTCAAAGCCGCCGAGCGAGAGACTACTCCCATCAGGAAATATAACCCGCCGCCAGACAGCCTGCAACGCATTTTGGCCGTAACCGATGTGCGAGTTGTAAACCCCTATCAGTGTACTCCCGGACGGTATTAAAATGTACCTCCCAGTAGCCGAATCATATACATTTTCTCGCACAAGCGCACGGATCATTCCGGGAAGATCGGAGTTGAGCTGCTGCTCCAGTACAGCCGGAATCAGCCATCCAGCCTTGATTTCATAACGGCTTTGAGCCGGTTTCCGAGTGCTGGCCAGGTAGTCAGATTCCTGCTTGCCGTGCTGCTGTCCAAATGTGGATTTCTGCTCCTGATCGTTCTGACGCTCATAATCGGTACGCTGCTCTGACTGCCCCGCTGCGATGTACTGTGAACTGGCGGATTGAGGAACGCCGCTTTGCGTTGGATTGACTCCCAGCGCCGAGCGGGCATTGATACCTGTTGTTCGAGCTGACCGGCTAGCTCAACGTAGTTCATTATTTGAGTGAACTCTGTTGCAAAGACTCCCGGCACCCCCGCATAGGCCGGAATTGGGTTGACGGTTTCAGCCGCCATCACGGCGACCAGGACGACTGCGGTGACGCTCTTAGCGAGCCATTTGGACTGCATGGTTTGTTCCTCCTTGGTAGTAGTCGATCCATCCTCGTTCAACTTTCCTTTCCTGCATCCACTCGGAGATCCATCCATCATCGAACTCAGCTGCCAGGGCGTCGATTCGTGCCCGATCCATTTGGCCGGAGACGCCAAGAAAGGCGAGCGCCACCGGCCCGAGACGGAAGGAGATCATGCGTTGTCCAAGCCGCTGGACGACGTAGTAATCGCGCTTGGGACTTGCACTCTGAAGCAGCTCGATCTCCCGGCTATTGAGGCCCGCGTACTCGTAGAACTGCCACATCCCTTCATTGCCGGCCTCGGAGTTCGGCAGGTAAATCTTCGTCGCAGTGCTTTGCAGAATCGCCGACGCGATCGGCGATTCCTTCACGTCCGCCATGCTCTGCGTTGCGAGCAGAATCACGGCGTTCTTCTTCCGCATCGTCTTGAGCCAGTCCTGAATCTTGTCCCGCCAGGCCGGATGTTTCAGGAAGAGCCACGCTTCATCAATGGGGACTAGCGTCGGACTGCCGTCCAACGACCGCTCCATCCGCCGGAAGAGATAAAGCAGGACGGCCATGACTGTCGCTTCGCCGTAGGAGCCGCTTAGTAGCGTCTCCATCTCGCAGACAACGAATCGCGAGGTGGTCAGGCCGTCGTTGCGCGAGTCGAGCAAGCCGCCCAGCGCGCCGTCGATCACATAAGGTTGCAAACCCGCCTTGAGCTTTTCATCTTGGAGGTTCGCCTCCAATTCGGTGAGCGTCCGCCGTTCGCGCGGGGCGCTGGCGAGCTGCTGCAGGGCGCGATGAATGGTGTTCCGTTCCCCAGGCCCAATCTCGACCTTCTGCATCCGCAGTACGGTCTCTACCCATTCCTGCCCCCACCCGAACTCCGCTTCGTCGTCAATGTCCCGAAGCGGCTGGAAGGACAGACCGCCTTCGCCGATGTCATAGAACCGCCCGCCAGCGGCCTTGCACAGGCCATACAGGGAATGCCCTTTGTCGAAGGCGAAAACCTGGGCATTGGGATAACGGAACCACTGCGCAACGAAGAGTGCCAGGCTTACGGACTTGCCCGCGCCTGTCGGACCGATAAGAAGTGTATGGCCAACGTCATAGTCGTGCAGATTCAGACGATACGGCACCCCGCCTTGCGTCGCCGCGTAGAGCAACGGGGGTGAATCTGGAGGCATCAGCGAAGAGGGATTCTTCTTCTCGCCCGCCCACACCGCGGAAATCGGCATCAAGTCTACATAGTTGCGTGTATGAGCGATGACGCGGCGCACCTGCGCCACGCCGTTTCCCGGCAGCGTGCCGAAGAAGGCATCGACGGCATTGATGTCTTCAACCCGCACACCGAATCCGCGATTGATGAGCACCTTGCGGAACTCGCCGATGATGTTCTCCAGGAACTTCCGGTCCTTGTGTTCGAGGACGATGGAAGAGGACAGGTAGCAGAAATGCACGTCTCCCGAAGTTGCCTCGGCCAGCGCGCCATCTGTGTCAGAGGCCATCGTCATGGCGAACTGATTCAATTGACCGCCACCGCTTGACTTGAAGACTTGGTCCTTCAATCCGCGCTGCTGAAACTTCCACTTCTGCCCGATTTTAGCGATGATTCCCTGTGCCTCAGACGGGTCCATCAAGATCGCGCGCGTGTTCCAGCGGTACTCGCAAGGCACGGTGTCCAGCACCGAAAGAGCGCCGGGATACGTCGAGCGGGGGAAGCCATCGACAGACAACGTGCGCAGGTGGCGGTCTCCCATCATTGGTTCGGTCCCGCCGCGAAGATCCTCCATTGAGAGCAGATCGTTTAAGAAAACCGGAATCTCCGGCTGCATGACCGGGCCTTTCACGCTGGTCAGGCAGCGGCGGAGGTATGCGAGCAATTCATCGTCCACGCGCTCGTACCCATCGCCCAGTTTCGTAACGGCAGCCTTCAGTCGCGACACGGGAAACTGTGCCGCGAAGACATCCTCGAATTGACGAATCTTCGCTTTGAAGAACCGCAACGCCTCTGCGCCCGCATTGGCCCCTTCACTATGAGTCGAGTCCGAACCCGACATCATGAAGCCTGTGAGCTTCTCCGATGCGACCAGCGGCGGCATATACGTCAGAGCCAGAAAGTATTCGTTCTCAAAATGACTGCCCTCAAGGGCGAACTGCTCCCGCCGCTCCCGATCAATCAGCGCGGTGACGGCATCCGGAAACGTGCCTTCCGGGGAATACCCACTTGAGAACGAGCGGAATGAATCGACCTGAATCATCCATCCGCTTCCAAGCCGTAGAATCCGGTTCATCCGCCGCGCTATCGCAGCCATCTCCGCATGAGTGGCGGACTGGAGATCAGGCCCCCGGTACTGCCACGCCGCAAGCAGCGATCCGTCCCGCTGCAACACAATTCCGTCATCAACCAGCCCAAACCACAGGAGCAAGTCCGCCAATCCAGTCGGCTGTTTCCGCGTTTCTCCAAACACTCTCTACCTCCATCCCCGCTTCGGCGTCTTGCCAAAGCCGGTGACCCCGCTTTTGGCGGAGTAGAAATCCTTGTATTGCAGGTGACGGCTGTAGACCTTCCGCATCATCGGATCGGCCTTGCCGATCCTCGCCAGGACAATGACAATCGCCCAGAAGCCAACAATCGCCAGGACAAACGAGACGAAGGTCATGACGCTCACGGCCATCATGGCCGCACCAAGCCCGGCCATAATGACCATCTCCCGGTCACCGCCCAGGAGTTGCTGCGGCCTGCTCAACGAAGTCCGCATGATGGTTTGTTCCGGTTCGTTCATCTGTCTCTCCAAGAACAAAGGCTCGAATAGACGGGGATGGTCGAGCTTGCTCCCATCCCCGTTTCAGGGATTCGATGTTGTCACCCTCTCGCGACAAGCACGAGAGCAGACTGTGTGATTGTGTGGACCGGCTGTGAGAATGAGATCTCCGCAGCCTGCCCAATGAACGACGACATCACCTGTGCGGCGAAGACGACGCAGCATACGGCAATGCCGACGTGCAGCAGCCGCTTCATCGTCTCGCCCATCTCGCCCCCGGCAAAGGCCAGCGTCGCTCCGAGCGCTACGATCGCGACAACGGAAATGGCATAGGCGACCGGCCCGGTCAACGATGTAACCAGTGTCGTCAACGGTCCTTCCCATGGCAGGTTGGTTCCGGTTTCGGCTGCAAATGCACAGCACGAACCCGCCGCTAAAGCGCAGCCAAGCATGAGGACCATCTGAGCCGTCCGCTGCCGCGCCAGAAGAAAACTACGCATTTGATTCATCGATCCCTCCGAGTGCCCTCCGGCACGGTTAAGCGAAAGGCAACTTCCTCTTGCACCTTCCACGGTTGAAACCAAGCTCTGCCAACACCGCGCAGAGCCACGACAATCAAACCTGCGTCATGAGGTAGCGCCCACCTTCATACCCGGTGACAACAGCCACCTCTTGAACCTTCCGGCCCGCAACGGGATCGTTGACTACTGAAATCACGAGATCGACGGCGCTTCCGATCATGCGCTGCTGCGGGGCGTCCGTCGCCTCCCGAACCAAAGCCTCAAGCCGGTCAAGCGCCTCCGTCGCGCTATTTGCGTGGAGCGTCGAGACACCGCCCGGATGCCCGGTATTCCAACTCTTGAGCAACGGCAGAGCCGCGGCACCGTCTCTGACCTCTCCGACCACAATCCTGTCCGGCTTCAGTCGCAGCGCCACCTTCAGGCACTTCAACTGGTCGAACTCAGTTGTCGCCAACATGCTCAGGCTGTTTGCCGAGTCGAGTAGAAGTTCCTGCGTATCTTCGATCACAAGCACGCGGTCACCCGGCGTCAGCGCGCCGATCTCTTCGAGGATGGCGTTGGCAATCGTCGTTTTGCCCGCGCCCGTCCCGCCGACGATCAGGATGTTCTTGTGGGCAACGATCGCCTGTTGAATGACCTCAAGGTGATCGAGCTCCTTGACCGATGCAATAAAGTCTTCCTGCTGTGAGCGGCGGTTTCGCGGGTCATCCTTGGTCGTCAGGATGCCTTGCCGCTGAAGGTCTTTGAGACTTCGCTTCTTGTCCGACTTGACGCGGATTGCAAACGACGGTGACGGAACCACCGGCTCGATCAAACCAGCAAACCGGTACTTCCAGATAGGGAGCTGCGTCTCCAGAACTGGACGCATCTCCGTCACCGTCGTCTTTTGCATCGAGGCAATCGTCATCATTGCCCCTCGCGCCTGGCGGCTGGAAAGCTCGCCAACCTGCTCGAAGGGCGACCCGGTCCGCTTTACCCAGATGCGGGAATCCTCGTTAACGAGGATGTCCTCAAGGCCGCTCGACCTGTCGAGCAAGCCGACAATCACTGGCCCCAGCTCATCGCGTAGCTTCTCTTTGAGCCGTTCCTGCTTTTCATCCGAGTGCGAGTCCTGTTGCGAGTGTGGGTTCATCGGCTCCTCACATCCACCATCAATCCGGGCTTGCCTTCGATCCGAAATGCAATGTACATTTCAGTAGATGTATCGTAACACCATTCCGGTAGGGTTTGGCAAATCATCGTTTTGGTTGGAGGAATCGGAGCATGGACAGAACGCTCGTTGCAGTCCAAAGAATGCTTGCCGCGCTTGACGCGCCGGCCTACGACATCGGCGTCTTGAGCGACCGGGGAATGCTCCCCGGTCTATCCAACCTGCCTGGGGAGGGCGTTCTCTCCCGGCTCCCACTTCTCAAGGCCCACAATGTGCGAGGGGCACACATCTACATTCGGCCAGCAGGAGAGCACCGCTTCAGCGTCCTCGACGACCTGAATTCGGATTCTGTTGCCCAGCTCACCGGCGACGGCCTTGAGCCGTGCGCCGTGATCGAGACCAGCCTCGGCAACTTCCAAGCCTGGCTGAAACACGACGATGTGTACCCGGCGCCTATGTCCACCTTCATTGCACAGAACCTTGCCAAGAAGTACGGTGCGGACCCCAGCGCGGCGGACTGGCGGCGCTTTGGCCGTCTCCCCGGTTTCACAAACTGCAAACCCAAATACCGCAGGGCCAACGGCCTTTATCCCTACGTCTTGCTTCGTAACGCGACCGGAGTGCGATTCCGGCAGGCCGCCTACGTGCGGCTGGAAATGACGAAGCTCTACCAACTCCAGGAGCAGGAACGAGAAGCGCGCGCAGCTCAGTACACTACCAACTCCTCTGCTACAGCGGGAAGGCCGTCTCACTCATGGCTCTCCCTTGAGCGTTTCCGCAACGCGCCCAAGTTCCTCGACCGCCCCGCCGCCGCCGACCTCGCCTTCTGCGTCGCCGCATTGTCGCTGCGGATGCCGGATGATGCGATTGCCACGACCCTCGACAGCCTCTACCTCTCCCGCGACCCCAACCCCTCCAGGAAGGCTGCCTACATCAAGCGCACGATGGCGAAGGCGAGATCATGGGCACAACGCTAGGTTTAATGCGGGTATCGACAGGCCGCGCCCGTCGTCCAGGTCTGCCCGCCGCCAGTGTCTCCTCTGGTCCGGCCCCTTCCCGCCGCGGCGAGACCTTTGCAATCCCGACGGCTGAATCTGAGGAGTTTGAACACGCCGCTCCAATTCAGTTTGCCGTTCTGTTTGCGTGCAGCGTGCCGCGCTCAAAGCACCCACGCCCTGCGGACGCACGCTCTCCCTCCAGAGATTCGCTTCGCGCTTTCAGTGCGGACTCCTCCCCCCAGGCAAGCTGTGGTCCCCTTCCACAAATCTCTTCCACTCGCCTTGGGAGTGGGCCGCGACGGCACACCCTCCGGGCAAGCATGTACCGCATCCAGCGGACAAACTTCAAAAAAGGAGCTACAAACCATGTTCAACAAAGTCATCCTCATCGGCCGTCTCGGAAAGAATGCAGAAGTCAAAACCGCGCAGAACAAGAAGGACTACGCCGTCCTCAGCATCGCCACCAGCGAGAGCTGGAAGAACGACAAGGGCGAGTACGAAACCCGCACCGAATGGCACCGCGTCTATGCGTGGGGCAATCTCTCCAACTTCGCCAAGACGCTCCAGAAGGGCCAGCTTGTCAGCCTGGAGGGGAAGATCAAGTATCGCGCGATCGAGGAAACCGTCAAGGGCCAGCAGGTCAAATACACCATCGCCGAGATCCACGCTTCGAGCATCCGGCGTCTCTCGAAGGTCGAAGCCGCTGACGATCCCAGCGACGGGGCGGACGAGGCGTAAGCCTCGTTCGCCCCGGGGAGGACTGTCTTTCTGCGAAAGACTTGCTGCCCAGTGAACAAACATGTACACTGAGCGCACTCGCTAAGGGTAGCGTGGTTTTCAAGAGAGGCGTTAAAAAGACACATGAGCTTTCAGATGCAACCTGGGCAAAGCGCCAACCTAACGTTTCAAAGCAACGTGCCGGGAGCCCAGCTCAACAATTTGAGATTTGATGTAAGTCCAGTACAGCCGCTGACCAATTTCCCCTTACCGATATACGGAGATGGCTTTCCTTCAGGATTCACCAACACGGCCACTTTCGCTGACTACTTCGATATCGAGGGCTATGAATACGTTCCGCCACCTTGGCAACCGGGTGGCTGGCAAAGAATGATTCATAAGACCGTTCAGACACCGAAGCCGAACGTATTTGTATACGGGTGGGGAACGGCTGGGCAGGTACTTTGGCTAATTTCTGTTACGCTCGTATAGCGACGTGGGCTTAGGTGCTGGAACTCGAAAGGTGAGTATTCCCCGTCGAAACCGGAGGACCTCCACTCTGCTTAGGAATTCGAGGGTGCCAACCCGTCATAGGAAGTTTCTAACTGTTTGGCGACCAGCAATCACTGCCTTCCGGAAGTGTACCTGACAATCCTATATCCCCTACCTTTGCAGTAGCGCGCCCACATAGCTTCAGCGGTAAAGTTCCTGGGTAAATATAGAGCCTCTCGCTATGTGCACAAATTGATGTTGCGTGGCAGACTTCGTTTCCACTCTTCTTGAATCCCGTGACGGGATCGACGTAGCTCCAGTTGAGAACCATCACGTCAACGTTAAGAGCGGTACTATCCTTTCCAGGATGTTGTGTCGAAGTCATTTCCCAATACAGCTCGTCATAGAATATGTACCAACTAGACTTGGTCTGGAAATGCATCGTTGCACCACTCTTCTCTAAGTTGATGTCCGTGATAGCCTGCTCAATCTGTTTTGTTAGACTCGCCATGGCCTTTTCGTATCCGAGATAGGTTGGAGCAGAAAAGTCGGAAATCTTGGTGTAAACGCCATGATGGGAGTCAATGAACCATTTATCGTGACAGGCGGTCGAAAGTGTACTGCCCTCCGCGTCTGTCACAAGTTCCAGAACGGAATCAAAAGCCAATGTCCCGTTAGGTTTCAACGTGACATGCCACGAGGGAAATATGTCTGCATCATACTTGTATTGCCGATTGGCTAAGTCTGAAGAATCTAAAATACATTTGTCAATTCTGTCGTATACGCTCTTTTGGCTGAATTCCGGAGGCACGACTGTGTGTGTCGGGCCAAAGTAGCCCCACACTGTGCTTTGCTTCACTTCTCCAAGGTTCATTTTGAGGCACGAGTTCAGTAGCATTGCTGGAGTGGGTTTGTTTGGGAGTTGATCTCTAAATGCGGAAACGTATTCCGGGCAAAAGAGCTTCCCCAAGTATTGATCCGGAATTTGAGTGGACTGTCCTCCGAGTACCAGGAAATCGGTCGAATAGGAAAGCTGAGGGTCAATATCATCGAGGAGAGGATTTCTTGCAGGACCACCCTTTACTTTATCGACAATAACGAAATCGCAAGCGATTGGGGAGTTTTGTACTTGTTGACAGGTAAGTGTCGCAGCGTGAGCTGGGACGCTGACCCAAGCACCAATCAAGGCGAATGAGAGTGTAGACACACGCTTTAAATTCATCATTTGATTCCTTCGTTATCACTGGCCCGTGCCCTCAAGCATAGCTTAAGTTGCCCAATCTACAACCACATTCTTGGCGAAGTACTTGCTCGCACCTCGCGACAGAAACGCAGCCAATATGGCGATTCATGTGCGGGCCTTAGACATTAGGAGCCGATCTTCGCCGAATGTTCGAGCGGAAGCGCCAGTCCAGTGTCGCCAGCCGGATATTGTTGAAGAGGCGTTGAACGTAATAGCACAAATGATCCAGAACATAATTCAGTCCATACGTATTTCCAGGGTGATTGCTACCAGTTCCGCCCCAGCCAAAACCCGCCAGCCAACAGGAACGCTCCTGCCATCAGCCCGCCGCCAATGCTGGCCCAGAGCAGCCTTCCCCATACTCCCGTGAGCCTGCTTTTGAAGTCGTCGTTGGCGGCGCTCAATGCCTTTTGTGCTTCAGCCATTGAGAATTCCAGCGTTTTCTTGACCCACTCGTCCATGCGCCCGTGCACCACGGTCAACGCACGGGTCAGGGCATCATCGATCAGTGATTTGATAACGGTCGCGAAATGCTTCCGTGTCTCTTCGGAATAGCTCTTGAGAATCGCGTCGCCGGCGATGGCCTCGTGCAGGCTGACCTGCACGTCTTCCAGCAACTGCCGGGTCGCCTGAGCGGCAGAATCAATCGATCCCTTCATTTGTGTAGCGGCGAAGTCGGCAATTTCACGGGTCACGCCGCGGAGTCTGGCCTGTTCCGTCGCCGCATCGTTCAGTCCCCGCGCCACATTTTCGAGCGCGCGGCACTCCACCACGCTCAACTTGTAGCGGCGCCATTCGGGATCTTCCGGGTCCATCTTGGCGAACTGCTTGACCAGATCGAAGAGAACCCGTTCTCTCGCCTCCCCCTCCGGGAAGGCTAGATACACGAGGTCACGAATCCAGGCGGATTTGTCGTTTGCGGCCAAAGGGGCTGTGCTCATGGGAGGAGGACCTTTCTCGCTTCGGTGAATTGGCTGAAGGCGCGGAAGCGGTACGTTCTTGCCCGGAGGGTCATGTCCGGCGCTCTCAGCTCCGGCACGCTGGTTTTGCGCTCGCCTACGTCGCCGAGGGTGACGTTCATCGTCCGCATCATGCGCTGGAGATCGGGCCGTCTGGCGTCCATCCGAATTTCGACGGGCGAGAACGCCTCCCGAAAGGCCGCTACATCCGGCTCCAGCTTCGGATTATCCCAGGAGGACGCGACACCGTCCTGAAAATAATTGCGGACAATGACGTAATCCACGGTGCTCTGCAATTCGGCGCCCCATTCAATTACCGACCGGGCGGAGGCAATGTCGGCATCGACGACGCCCAGGGCCGTCCACCGGAGATCGAGGCCGGATTCCTGCATCACCCTATAGAAGTCCCGGAACCAGGGAATCATCCGATGGCCCTGTGCAGCGCCGAGGTCAGCCAGAATCACGTCGGCGTTCGACTCAAGAGAGATTCCCAACAGTTTGTCGTAGGTCCAACTCTCCAGTGCAGGCAGTTTGTGCGCCTTGGCGAAGAGCGCCTTGAAGCACCCCTCCGCTTTGTTGTCCGGGTCCATATCGAACAGTTCAGCGGTATAAGCTCTGCTCGCGTACCACTCCGCCAGTGTTGCCATGACGGTCGTTTTTCCCACGCCGCCCTTTCCGGCGATTGGAAAAACAACGCGTTTGGGTTTCATTTCCAGGGCCGCGCTCAATCCTCGCTCCGCCCCACAAAGACGCTCGGCTTGAATACCTTCGTCGGTTGCAACCGCAACTCCCGCTGGCGATTCAATTCCGCTTCGCGATCCAGCTTCGCCATTTCCGTTTCTCTCCGCACTTGCCATTCAGGTTTCTCCTTTTCCTCAGTGACTTCACTGCTCAGGCCGCTTTCACGGACCATCGGTTGACGAACCGCTTTCTCCACCACAGGAGGAGGGAGGTTCTTGGGTTTTCTTGCGATGTGCGGCTGAGTCCCTTCAATGACCCGATTTGCCGCTTTACAGAACTGCTGGTATCCGCCGGGATACCCTTCTTCCCGAAGCGTTCCCCAGATCACGCGCCAGGTTAGCCCGCTGTCCTTAGCCGCGCGCAACTCGGAGCGCACCGCTTTGAGGAGCCTGCCCTTGAGCTGAAAGACACCCTTGCGAAGCGTCAACGCTTCGACCAGCGCGACCAGTTCGGGCGGACGATCTGTAGAAATGCACATTGCACTAGAAGAATGCCAGAACATTTGACCGGATTGCAAGCGAACAAAGACGATTCCGCAGGATTAAAGGCGAACAACCACGAACAAAGACGAACTATCACGAATAAGGACGAATCACGGCTTGGGGATCGGTCAGTCGTGAATAATCGTCTTTGTTCGTCATTAATCGTGCTTTAATTGCAGCCGCAGGATGCGCTTTCCGAAGGTCGAAGACCGCTGGGAGGTTGGCTGTTTTGCGGCCGTCTTCATTGGGTAATGCAGTAGTGGAACATAAAGCGCAGACGCACTTTGAAGGTTTCCTCCAGGCATCTCGTTTTCTATCAACAGAAATGCTTGACGCACCGATGTACTTTAGATAGGGCCGTGTGCGTCACCTTGCTACAGCAATGTACAGTGCTGTATAGTGCTCCCATGTCGAGACCGAAGCCGCCCCATATCGTCCGCTATACGATTCGCCTCAATCGCGCCCAGGGGGAGCGCGTTGCTGCCTTGAAGGCGCAACTCCACGCCAGAAGCGACAACGAGGTTTTCGACTACCTCGTCACTGTCGGCACCAACCAGCGCGACGACCTAGAGCAGCTTGTCTACGCGCTGTTTGGGAATCTGGCAGACAGTCTGGCCCGGAGGTTCCAGAGCTTGGAGACGGTCAGCCAGCTACACCTTGCCTTGACCGACACGTTCATCAAGTACGCGCTCACGACTCTCCCTGAGGTGCCCCCATCGCTCATGGCGGGAGCCAGGGCGCGGGCAACCAAAATCTATGAGCAGGTAAACCTCACCGCCGCCCGCGAATTCCAGCGCCGGAGGGAGTCGGACGCTTATTCCGCTGCGGAGCTTGGACTTGAGGAAGAGCCAACCACTCTGTCTTGAGCCGGAACGGAGTTGAGTGTCCATGCCCCGTGCGTCAATGCAGCTACGCGAGGTCAAGGAAAAGAGTGAGCGTTCAAGCCGGCTTCGGCCCGGCCGGGTCTGCCGAGCTACTACTCTGCCGCCGCACGTCACAGGCACGGCAAGGAACCTGTTTCGACTCGTCCGGCTTGTCAGCCGGTCGTCACCAGGCGGCGCCAAGGCCACGCCCGCCTTCAGCCGGTCATCCGTTTCCGTGAAAGCGGCGACCTTCCAGCGCCGCGCCATCGTGAATGTCCGCTATTCGTCCGCACGGACACCGGGGGGATGGAAGGCGCATGGAACCTACATCGAGCGAGAGAGCGCCAAGGGTGACCGTCTGCCGCCTGAGAGGGAAGCGGCCACCGAAATCGACAGCCAAGCTCCAGATCACGACCGGCTTGGCTTGGCGCAGGAACACCAGCTCGGTTCATTGGCTGAAAGCTGGCAGAAGGCCGGAGATAAGCGCATCTTCAAGATCATCCTGTCTCCAGAAGACGCAAACGTGGACTTCCAACGAACCGCGGCAGCGATGGTGACCCGGATCGAGCAGCATACCGGAGCGCCGGTCGAATGGGGAGGCGTAGTACACCGCAATACTGACCATCCCCACGCACACATTATTGTGCGAGGCCGGCAACCATCCGGGGAGCCGCTCAAACTTCCACCAGCATTGATTCGGCGGGGGCTGCGCGAGGCAGTTCAAAGTTCGCTGACACGGCAGCTCGGCCCACGAACCATCGCCGACATCGAGCACCAGAAGCAGATCGAACTTACCGCCAACCGTGTCACGCCCTTGGACAGAAGGCTGGCCGGACGAGCGATCCCATTCGGGGCGGACCCGGCATACAAAGATGCGGGAGCCGCTGTAAGCGCAGCGGAAGTGGCCCGGCTCCGGCACCTCAAGGAGCTTGGTCTCTCGAAACCATACGCCGGAGATCGTTGGCTTGTCCGGTCCGATTTCGTCACGCAGCTTCAGCAGATGAAGGACATTCAGGACCGCGCGCGCACCCTCTTTCGCAGCGGCGTGGCGATCAGCGATCCCCACGCGCCGATGGAGTATTCCTCAATCTCCAAGAAGCTGATTGGGCGGGTGCTCCTCAACAGCGAAGACGAGCGTACAGGCGTTCTTCAGACGATCTTCGAGACCACCGAAGGCAAGATCGAGATTATCCGCCACGATGCCACACTCCGGGCGGCATGGGCGCGGGGAGACCTCGAACCCGGAAATGTCGTGACGATTGACAGTCTGAGAAGCGATCCCGACAAACTCTATGCCTCCACGGCAGGCAAGGACAAGGACATTCTTCGCGATGGAAAGGCGCTTGATTCCATCGTGCGGCGGATGCGCGCCATGAATCTCACTGTCGGCGAATCCGACAAGGGATGGATGGGAGAGTTCAACAAAACGCTCCGTTCGAGGATGATGGACCGGATGCGAGGCCGGAGTGTCGCCGAGTGGTAAGGGCTGTTGGCAACAGTAGAGAATGATCTTGGTGAGTCGGCCAGCGTCCGCCGCGAGAGATTCTCCGGGCAGGGTACTCGGAAATCAATAGCAATCAATGCCGCGCTTTAGATTAGGGCGAGCTATAATTTTCACAATCGCCCATGAGACTCTTAATTGCTTTGTTCGTCATCCTCTCGCTACATCACTCGATTTGTGGCGCTACGACTCCACCGCCTGCAGATTTTGAAATGCCGGCTTCCGGAGAGGTGGTGGTTCCAGCAAAGGGCGGCGTCGAATTTGATGCCATGCTCAACGGACAGGGGCCATTCCGCTTCATCTTCGATTCAGGCGCGTCAATGAACGTGCTTACCCCCGCAGTCGCTCAACAGCTTGGACTGCACCCGGAGGGCCCGGTCATTCAGGCAGCAGGCGCAGGCAGCGATTCGATCCCAACTCAGATTACCAGGGTGGACCAAGTACGAATCGGCGATCTGGTTTTGCACGATCAAGCATTCCTCATCTTACCCATGCCCTGGGGTGACCATCCCGGGCCGGTGGCTGCAGTCGGCTACGAGTTGATGAAGCGACTCCTCGTCACCGTTGACTATGAGAATGAACGGCTCATATTCGATGCGCCGCCTTCGCTTTCCTATTCAGGTAAAGGCATGGCGGTTCCGCTTGAACCCACGCTTCCCGGGATCCAGGTGAGGGCGAGCGTCAATGGAGCGAGCGGGGTTTTTGGCATCGATACAGGCGACGAAGCCAGCTTGACCGTGGAACAAAGGTTTGTGGCTCAGCACAATCTGGTCAAGCAGCTATCGCCGCATTATCACGGATACTCCGGGTCTGGAGTAGGCGGCGCCGAGCCAGCGGCCTACTACGCCCGAGTGGAGACGCTGCGCATCGGCGATGTCGAAGTGAACCACGTGATCGCCTTTCTTTGCGACGGGCAGGCCATGTCACCGGAGAACGCAGGCAATGTCGGAACGCAGATTCTTCGCCAGTTCAAGATCACATTCGATGTTCCGCACGGCGTGCTCTATTTTGAAAAGAATTCAAACTGGGGAAAGCCTGAAGTCTTCAACCGCGCAGGTATTGTCATCGACTCAATTCAGCAAGACCAAAAAGTAATGACTGTGCTACCGGGGAGTCCTGCTGATATCGCTGGAGTTGCCGTCGGCGACATCATCATCAAAATCGACGGACGTGTGCCCAATGACAATCCGCTTCAACGCGACGACCCTGGTTTTCTGCAGTCGATAGGAACGGTGGTGCACCTCACCATCCAGCACGGGGACAAAATACGGACGGTCGATCTGACACTGCGGGACCTCCTATAACGGAGTCGTTGCAAATGACCAGCCGCGAGGACTTCAACAGGCTCGCTTCGGTTGGCACAAAATCGCCGGTGCACTCGCCGACGGCCACCTGCCACCGAGGTAGGCTCCGTGAGTACACAGGCCTGTTGTCGTCAACTGAGAATTGCTTCCGAGTTGCCTGTGTCCGGGCGTAGTTGCGTCTGATTACCAGAATCCAAGAATGAGCAAACCCGCAAAAAGAGAGGAAAGCGCCAGTGCCCGTTGGCCCACTTTCTTGAGTGGAAGCTGTAGGGCCTCTCGGCTCCTTTGGCGGCGGAGATCATACCCATACCCCGTCGCTGCCGTTAGCAGCGCTAGTGTAATCTAACCTCGGCGCAGGCTTGCGGCAATTACTGCGCCGCTCAAGAGAACGACCAAAGCGACCATAGCCGCGCGTCGGAATTGATGACTTGCGGGTGTAGTCCCGCGCAAGGCGATACGCGTATCGAGTCGAGCATGGACCACCAGGATTCCCGCAGTGGCTTGCATTGCCAACAGCAGCCACAACCACCAACACTTGGGCCCAATGGCGCCAGTTGCTGACAACGAGGTGGCTAGCGAGCTAGATGTGAGTGCGGCCGCGCTGGCAATTTGAAACATGGTCGAGCGCTGACGATTCTTGACATTGACGGCTACAGCCAGTGCTGAAAAAACGGCGACACCGAGGCCCATCGCTACGATGGCCTTGAGCGGCCACGTGAGTAGGAGGACAACGCCACTGAGGAATAGGATAACGGTCCAGCCAGCAAACCACTTTGCGGCTGCGGTTGTTTCCGGACGGCGATTCTTCCAAACAAAGCGCTGCCGGGCCAACACCACGAGCGGGTCTTTGGCGGCCAATCCCGCGAATGCGGCCGCCACGGTGGCAAGCTCGCTAAAGCGCCATTGGCGGGCGAGAAGAGCGGCACAAACAATGGGGGTGAACAGCATTGCAGTAGCGCCGTGCTCGCGTGGCAAGAACCAGCCATTTTGATTTGGCACCTTGGTCCTGGCCGGGATTGTTTGTTCTTGCATAGTAGATCTCCGAACCGGATCTCAGGTTTGCACAGAGCAGGGCAGTGGCGCTGTGACTTAAGTCCTACGGGGGTGGTCCAGGCTGGCTATCGTGATCAACAGAGGGATGCCATGTTGACCAAGACCGGGTTTCCCAGCGAGGCTGCAACAACCGAGAACGCGACTCGAAGGCAAAAGAAGCCTTTCGTAAGCAGATTGACGCCGGACCGCTCGCAAAAAGTTCGGCGTACTGTGCAGTTTTCCTTTCTGCTGCTCAATATCTGGATCGGAGTTCAGTTCATCTTGTGGGTCCGGTTCTTCGAGAGCCAGGGCAGTTCGGTTTACGTCGAGCGACCTGCCGGGGTGGACGGCTGGCTGCCGATCGCGGGGTTCATGAACCTGCGGTATTTTCTTGTCACTCGCACGATTCCGCCGATCCATCCCTCGGCAGTGGTTCTGCTTTGCGTCTTTCTCCTCTCCAGCCTGTTGGTGAAAAAATCGTTTTGCTCCTGGCTCTGCCCAGTGGGAACGGTCTCTGAGTATCTGTGGAGGCTTGGGCGGAGGCTGTTTCGCCGCAGCTTTACTGTAACGCGCTGGATAGATCTTCCTCTGCGCAGCCTCAAGCACTTTCTGCTCGCATTCTTCTTCTTTATTGTCTTCACCATGTCTGCGCAGGAACTGGGCGATTTTCTAGCCTCTCCATTCGGGATCATTGCGGATGTGAAGATGCTCAACTTTTTCCGTTATATGGGGGCGGTTGGAATTACGATGATTGCGGCACTGGCCGTTCTGTCGGTTTTTGTCGAGAATTTCTGGTGCCGCTTTCTTTGTCCGTACGGCGCACTGATGGGAATCGTATCTGCCCTGAGTCCAATCAGGATCAGGCGCGACGCGGACGCTTGCATCGATTGCGGCAAGTGCAACAAGGCCTGCCCGTCTCATCTGCCCGTTGACAGTCTGGTGCAGATTCGTTCCGTGGAGTGCACGGGATGCATGGAGTGCGTTGCCGTTTGTCCCGCGCAAGATGCGCTGCAACTCTCGCTTGCACCGCGCCGGTCACGGAGTCCTCAAAGCCCTGCGACTGGGGAGATGGCGGCTCGCTGGCGGCATCGCGCAGTGAAGCCTCGCCTTGTGGCCGCGTTGCTTGCGCTCCTGTTTTTTGGACTGATCGGCGCGGCGCGCGTCACCGGCCACTGGCAGACCAACATTCCGCGAGAACTCTATATGCGGCTTGTACCCGACGCGGGCAACTATGACCCCTGACGTTGCACTACTGCGCCGGTGTCAGCAGAGCGCTCAGCCCGCCCTTGTCTTTCAGTAAGATCTGTCTCGCGTCTACATCGAGCAGCCCCTCGGCCTGTAAACGCATCAGATTGCGAGAGATCAATTCGCGCACGGTTCCGAGCTGGCTAGCCAATTCCTGATGGCTGGCTGGCAATTGAATCTCAATTCCGCGCGCGGTTTGCTTACCCTCGGTTTCGGCAAGCCTCAGCAACACTGAGATAAGTCGCTGGCGAATGGTCGTGAACGACAGCTCTTCGATGATGCCCACCAGCCTTCGCAGCCGCGCGCCGACAACGGCAAGCACCTTGAGCGCAACCTCTGGATGCTCCATGCAGAAGGCGTGAAAATCCTGGCGTGAAATGAAAGCCAACTCCACATCCTCGACTGCCATTGCAGAAGCCGGATAGACGCCGCCATCGAAGATGGGAAGCTCCGCCACGGACTCGCCGGGAAGATTGACGGCCAGCACCTGCTCGCGGCCGCCGGCCGAAGTCTTGAAGATGCGCACCTTGCCCGTGGCGATAATCTGCAATCCGTGGCAGGGCTCACCCTCGGTGAAGAGCAGTTCGCCGCCGTGGAGCCGCTTGCGTACGGTGCGGGCGGCCAGCGTGCGCAACTCCTCCGGAGAAAGTTCGGAGAAAAGGGCGGTACTGTGGAGGATCTCTACGATCTCGAAACGGGGAAGGCTCATTCCGTGGATTCTATCAGTTGTCGGGGATGACCCCAGATCCCAAAATCGGGATCTGGGGAACCCACTTTGTTGGCCGGCATCAGGCGAGCATGGCGGCAAGATCTGCCTCCGGTGTTGTGATGGCCATCAGGTTGAACTTCTCGTGGAGCAGCGCAATGACAGCGGGCGAGAGGAACGCCGGCAGGGTCGGCCCGATGCGGATGTTGCGCACACCCAGATGAAGCAGCGTCAGCAGGACAGCGACGGCCTTCTGCTCATACCAGGAGAGAACCAGCGAGAGGGGCAGATCGTTGACGCCGCACTTGAAGGCTCCAGCGAGGGCAAGCGCGATTTGCAACGCCGAGTAGGTGTCGTTGCACTGGCCGATGTCGAGCAGCCGTGGCAGGCCGCCAATGGTTCCGAAGTCCAGCTTGTTGAAGCGGAACTTGCCGCAGGCTAGCGTCATGATGAGGCAGTCGGCGGGAATCGACTCGGCCAGTTCGGTGTAATAGCTGCGGCCCGAGCGCGCTCCGTCGCAGCCGCCGATGAGGAAGAAGCGGCGAATGGCGCCAGCCTTCACGGCATCAATCACTGTCCCGGCGACACTGAGCACGGCATTGTGTCCGAAGCCGACAGTAATCTCTTCGTCGCCTCCATCCTCGGCAAAGCCCGGAGCCGCCAGGGCGGCGGCGATCACTGGGCTATAGTCATGGTCAGCGATATGCAGTACGCCCGGCCAGGCGACCATGCCGGAGGTGAAGATGCGCTGCTTGTAGGCCAGCTTGGGCTCTTGAATACAATTGGAGGTCATCAGAATCGCGCCGGGGAATTCGTTGAACTCCTCGGCCTGATCGGTCCACGCGCCGCCGTAGTTGCCGGCCAGATGCGCGTAAGCCTTGAGCTTGGGATAGCCGTGCGCGGGCAGCATCTCGCCGTGGGTGTAGACCTGAATGCGGAGGCCCTTGGTCTGCTCCAGCAGCGCATACAGATCGTGCAGGTCGTGGCCGCTGACCAGGATCGCCTTGCCTTTGCGCGCGCCGAGACGAACTTGCGTTGGCTGCGGAGCGCCAAAGGTCTCCGTGTGCGCATGGTCGAGAATCTCCATGACGCGGTAATTCAACTCGCCGACAGCCAGAGCCATGCCCAGCAGTTCTTCGGCGGTCGGCGCAGGATGGGTTAGAAAATCGAGAATCTCGTGAATCTTTGCGAACGAAACCGGATCGCCCGCGCCCAGAGCCAGCGCGTGCGCGGCGTAGGCAGCAACGCCCTTGATGCCATAGAGCACTAGCTCATGCAGGTTAGCAATCTCCTTGCTCTCGGCCAGAAAGCGCACCGGCAACAGCGCTTGCTGCGCTTGTGCAAGCAGCCCATCGAGAGTGGCCGCTGGCTTCCAGGCAGCCGCGCCGCCCAGCTCCGCAGGAACCACACCGGCTGCAACGCTGGCGCTTTCATAGAGGTTGCGAGCCGCGTCGCGTGTCTTGATGGCCTGATGAATCAGCTCGACCAGCCGCTCCGGATCGAAGTTTACATTCGTCAGCGTAGCAAAGATGGCCTGAATGGTGAAGGCGTCAATCTCCGCGTCGGCTGCGCCCAACTGCCGAGCCCGGTGCGCGTAGATGGAGATGCCTTTGACGGCTTGCAGCAGCAAATCCTGCAACGCCGCCGTGGTTTCGTCTTTTCCGCAAACGCCTAGAGTCTGGCAGCCTTCGCCCTTCGAGGTCTGCTCGCATTGATAACAAAACATGATGAACCTTTCTGTCCTGGATTTTGTCCTGCAAGCCAAGACTAGAAGAGGCGCGAAGCGGTTACAGCGACAAAAGTCACTCGATGGCCAGATTGGGTTTCGTAGAAATATATCTTCCCGAAAAGAGACTAAAGTCGCTGCCCGCCGCGCAGCCTTTCCTTCATGCTGCAAGAGAAGGAGATCACCATGACCACTGCCACTCAAACGGTACGGGAAATTGCCTTGCAGGAACCCGCCTCGATGCGCGTCTTCGAGCGCTTTGGAATCGACTATTGCTGCGGCGGACGTAAGCCGCTGGAGGAAGCTTGCAATGCCAGCGGAGTCGAAGTAACCGCAGTGATTGCCGCTCTGGAGGCCGCCGCCGCTGTGCCTGCTTCCGCCGCGAAAGACTGGCGGCAAGGTCCGCTGGAGGAGCTGGTTGCGCACATTGTCGCCACGCATCATTCTTACGTGAAATCGGAGCTGCCGCGGTTAGCCGTCCTGGCGCAGAAGCTTGTGCATCGCCACGGCGAAACCCAGGCTGAGCTGCCGATGCTTCAATCGCTGCTGGTGCAACTGGATGAGGAGCTGACGCAACATCTGGCCAAGGAAGAGACGGTATTGTTTCCTTACATCGTCCAGTTGGAGCGCGCCCGTGCCGCAGGCAGCGCCCGGCCCGCCTCCTGCTTTGGCAATATCGCCAATCCCATTGCGATGATGACGCAGGAGCACGACGCAGCAGGCGCGTTGCTGGCCGAGATGCGCCGCCTGAGCCAAAACTTCACCACGCCGCCGAGCGCCTGCCCCACGTATCACGCTTACTACGATGGACTTCGTGAGTTCGAGCAGGATTTGTACCAGCACATCCATTTGGAAAACAATATACTGTTTCCACGCGCCATCGTTCTGGAAGGTTCAGCGATCAGCACCGCAATCTAATGCGGAGTGCTGTCTCCAGTTCAACCGGGGAATACGAATTGCAGAGGAGGAGTGTGGTGGAAATGAAAGCGAGATTTGCGCTCGTTGCGGGGTTTGCCCTGGTTGCATGCATGTCGGCGGGAGGTCAGGCTGCCGGCAAGCCGCCAGTTATTAAGAAGCCCGCTGTCACGGCAAAGCCGAAGATCAGCGCCGAAGGCTCGGCTTGCCTCGACTGTCACACTGGAACCACGCCCGTCCTCATGCAGCAATGGAAGGCGAGCGAGCACTTCAAGCAGGGCGTGGACTGCTATACCTGCCACAAGGCCAACGCAGACGACCCTGCCGCTTTTGAGCATTTGGCCAGAAGATCGCGGTGATCGTGACCCCGAAGTACTGCGCACGTTGCCACACGACAGAGGTGGATCAGTACGAGCACAGCCGCCACGCCAAAGCCACCGAGTTCATCGGCTCGCTCGACAATGTGCTTGGGGAGGTTGTAGAGGGCGCTCCTGCGGTGCAGAGCGAATGCCGGCAGTGCCATGGAAGCGAGATCAAATCCCTGGGCGACGGGAAGTTCGCCTCAACGACCTGGCCCAACAGCGGCGTGGGCCGCGTCAATCCCGATGGCAGCACCGGTTCCTGCTCGGCCTGCCACGGGCGTCATACGTTTAGCGTGGCACAGGCCCGCCAGCCGGAGACCTGCGGCAAATGCCATATGGGGCCGGACCATCCGCAGATCGAAATCTACAACGAATCAATGCATGGGGTCATCTACAACGCCAGCGTCGACAAGATGAATTTGAACTCCAAGTCCTGGATCGTGGGCAAGGACTATAGCGCCGCGCCCACCTGCGTCACCTGCCATATGGGCGGAACGCCCAACCATCCCCAGCCGACCCACGATGTGGGCACGCACCTGAGTTGGACCCTGCGGCCTGCCATCAGCATCCGCCAACCCAACTGGGAGCAGAATCGCGCCGCCATGCAGGACGTCTGCCTCAACTGCCATGCCTCAGGACTGGTGGAGAACTTCTACAAGCAGTATGACGATACGGTCAACCTGTACAACAACAAGTATGGCGAGCCAGCTACCAAAATCATGAAGAAGCTGGCCGACGAGCACAAGATCTCTACCACGCCCTTTGATACGCAGATCAAGTGGGACTACTTCGAGCTGTGGCATCATGAAGGCCGTAACGCCCGCATGGGAACGGCGATGATGGGCCCTGACTTTACCCAGTAGCATGGCTTCTATGAAGTGGCCAAGGATTACTATATGCACTTCATACCTGATGCCGAGCAGTTGATGCCCGGCGTCTCCAAGGAAGTCATGGACTCTCCGGACAATCTATGGATGAAAGGGCTGACCAAAGAGCAGATCCAGCAGCAAATCGAGTATTACAAGAAGAGGTATAACCAGTAGGTCAGACTGACACTCTGCGTTCTTCTCAGTCAACGATAGACACTGCGGACGGTCAGGATGCCCAGCGTCGCACTGTTTGCCATTAACCCCGTCAACTTAAGCTTGAGACAGATCAGTGAAGTGACCATTCACGACTTTGCGACCGTATCCCGGGGGCGCTGTCTGCACTGAGTTTGAGGCTCTTTTTGCGCTCTGATTGAGTTCCGGGCGGATTGTGGCCTAATCGGAAGTTACTCAGTAGTAAACGCTTGCCGTGAACCGGGCTCGCAATAGGCTGCGTGGATTCTGGAATGTTGCAAAATCGCCACACCACTTGTTCAGTGTTTTTGCCGATGATCCTCAAGGTCCACAGTTTTGTTTGATAGACCGGCGAACAACCTCTCGGAAGGACAATTCACGGACTCTTGAAACCTGAGTGCAGATTTTGCAAATATCATTACTGAAATGTACACTCCATAACCAGGAGGCATTCCATGAAGAACGGCAAAATTGCTCCTCCAGGTTACGTTCTCCCCAACCGCCCACGTTGGCAGGGCGGTTTGAACCTTCGATCAGTCTTCGGGGCGGCAGTTGCATTCACGACGACCGCCAGCGCCGCGACCGAGTGGCTTGCCATTCAACTCAACAATCCAGTCGAGATGGGCAATCCGATTCTCTGGGTACGGGGCACCGCGATCTTCCAGCCATTTGCGGCTCTTGTGCTCTGGAAGCACTACGCTGGCAGCCGCCTCATCAGCTCAGGCGTTCGCAAGGATCTCTGGATTGCACTTGGGGTGACCATCGTAGGCGGACTTTTTCTGGCCTACCTTACCTATTGGTTTCTCTCACTGATCCGTGACAACAAGAGCACAGACAGCCTGATGAACCTGCATGGCTCCGCGACCTGGGCAACGCGCGAAGACATCGAGAAGATCGGCTTGCTTGACGCAACCGATGGAGTGTATGTCGGCGGATGGCGCGACCCCGACACGCAGGAGATTCACTACCTTTTGCATTCGGGCGCAGAGCCGGTCCTGCTCTTCGCTCCCAGCCGCAGCGGCAAGGGCGTCTCCGCCATCATCCCAACGCTCTGCCAATGGCGGCAGAGCGTCTTTGTCTACGACTTGAAGGGTGAGAACTGGGAACGGAGCGCCGGCTTCCGCCACGCCATCGGCCAGCGCGTCTTGAAGTTCGCCCCCACCCTGCTGCATGAGAGTTGCTGCTATAACCCGTTGTCTGAGATTCGCTGGGAGACCGATTACGAGATTGCCGACGCCCAGACGATTGCGAACGCCGTCATTCGCCACGGCGACGACGACAACCTTTACAAGCACTTTGAGGACGCAGCCGTTGATCTGGTATCGGCGGGCATTATCCATCTTGGTTACGTCTTTCGGAATCTCGATATACCACGGGAGCCGACGCTCCCCGACGTGCTTGCCCACTACTCACAGCCGGGCATGGATTTCACTGACGTGCTGATCGAGATGCAGAAGACCGTTCATATGCCAGGCGGCAAATCATCGCCGCGCCTGCAATGGTTCGATGTGAATGGCAAGCCAACTTTCACTCACCCCTATGTGAGCAAGGCCGTTCAGCGCCAACTTAACCGGGCCGACCGCGAAGCATCGAGCATCCAGTCAAGCATCGTCACCCCGATGACGCTGTACGACGATCCGATAGTTCAAAAGACCGTCTCGCGTTCCGATTTCAGCGTTCGCGATCTCGTCTACGGCAAAGCTCCGATGAGCCTCTACTTTAAGGTGCCGCAGCCGGACCGCGACCGCCTGCGTCCGCTGGTCCGGCTCATGCTTCAGCTCATCTTCAATCGCCTCATGGAACAGCTCGACCCGGACCGTCACCATCTCCTGCTCATGCTTGACGAATTTCCAGAGCTGAGAAAGATTCCCAACCTGTCCGCCGCGATGAGCCTCATGGCCGGGTACAAAATTAAACCCTACCTCATCGCGCAAACCCTCACGCAGATCATCGAGGAGTACGGACCAAACGAGTCCATCACCGACAACTGCTACATCAAAGCCGCCTTCCAGACCGACAATCTCCAGACCTGCAAGAATCTCTCCGAGCTGAGCGGCAACATGACCGTCGAGAAGGAGACCGTCAACTACAGCGGCCAGCGCACCGACTTCTACCTCAAGCACATCTTTCGCAGCGTGGAGCAGGTGCATCGGCCCCTTATCACCGTCGATGAGATACGCCGCATCAAGCCGCCGACCAAGGCCACCAACGACCCGAACAGCAAGATCACCGCGCCCGGTGACATGCTCATCTTCATCAACGGAGTCGCGCCCATCTATGGCGTGCAGAGCCTCTATTTTTTGAACGACACCTTGCTCGCCCGCACAAAGCTGAGTCCGCCTGCGTTTCCTACTGCGGCAGCGCCGCTTCCAGTAAAGCCAGCAGTGCAGTCAACTCCATCGCTCGACATCGCAGCTATCGCCCATGCCGCCGTTGCAGACCAGGCAATCGAGGAGAGAATCCGTGGAAATACTTAACCAGATCATTCTTACCGGAAACCTCACTGACCAGCCTTCCGTCTCCGATGCCGGAGGCCGTCAGTTCGTGCGAGCGCGGCTTGCTCAGAGCTGGTTCTACGACACCCAGGGAAGAACCGTCGAGCACCGCCAATTCCTGCCCATCACTTTCTTTGGAGAGAGCGCCATCGTCGCTAAGACCTTCCAGAAGGGCGACAACATCCACGTGACCGGCCAGCTCATCCGGCGCGAGCCGCGGCCACGCACCGACGGCGAGAGCACCGCCCGCGAAGTGGGCACGATCTTCGAGATTCATGTAATTCGCGCATTCCGCATCGCCGCCAGCTCGAAATCGGAAACGGCGGCCATCCATCAGAACGAGATTCGCCGCACCAACGACGCTAAGCAGATTCCGGCATTCCTTCAGGAGAGCATCCATGATTGGCCTGTCTAGCCCGCGTTTCCGCTCCGCCGTCCGCGCATTCTCCCGGCTGAGTCGTGTTTTGGTGCCTATAGCCGTTGTCGCGGTTGCCACGATGTTTGCGTGGGTTGGTTTCGGCCTCGTCTTCAACTACACGCATTCAGTGCCGTTCGGGATCTACCGGGAGATTGCCGACCCAGCGTGTGCCCCACACAACCCCGCGCCATACGTGTTCTTTTGCCCCGATGTTCGCTGGCCTTCAATGAAGGGCCAGCCGAACTATCGAGACCCCATGCGTACCTGCCCGGATGGCTTTTCACCTCTCATCAAGCCCGTCGTTGCATGGCCCGGAGACACCGTCGAGACTTCCGCCGCCGGCATTGTCGTCAACGGTCAACCGTTGCCGAACACCGCAACTATAAGCCGCGATTCAACAGGGCGGCAGCTTCATCCGTTCCCGGCGGGAAAATATCGCGTCCAGAAAGGCGAACTTTGGGTCGTCAGCTCCTTCAGTCCCCGGAGTTTCGATTCCCGGTACTTCGGCCCCATCCCCTTGCGATCTGTCCATAGTTGGATTCGCCCGTTTCTCGTCGAGCATTCATACCACCCAACCGCCAACCCGAATTAACCGGGTAACTCTGAGGCATGAAAGCGATGAACATTGCAGATACCAGAGCCGTTGCGGCACACAAAATGAGATGGAGAATGCCAAGCATCCCGCCTCCCGCTCAAGCCAGAACCGCAATCCTCTTTGCCTGCTCCGCCGCAATCGGCGGCGCAGGCTGGAGTAGCGATACCGTTCTGAATTGTTTTGCCTTGCTCTTCCCCTTCGTATACCTTCACTCACGGCGGCGTCTGGACTCGCTCTGTGCCATCTTCTATTACGCAGCCGCCACTTGGAGCGTCATTCCCGGCGCTCAGGG
>JBAVDS010000061.1:0-117758 GCA_049587335.1 Occallatibacter sp.
GGCCAATTTTCCCCATTTCATCGTTGCTCGTCGCTCCAGTAACCGGCTACAGTTCGCTCCTCGCGCCTCGAACTGAGAAAAATTGGCCGCCGTCGCCGCCACCTGAGGTAGTGTTAACAGGCCCTAGTTCATTATCAAGGCTAACGCATTCCCGTTTCCGGGGAGAAATGATGCAGCGGAAGCCGGAAAAGCTCACGCAATTGAAGCTCGATATTCCGGAAAACCGATTGGGTTTCCTGTTTGCATTGACGGCTTGTCATGCAGGAATAGAGCCTGTTCCTATCCCATTCGTGATTGAAACAGGCTCACGGAATTGCCGGTCAAAATGCTTCCTTACCGCAGGCTCTTCAGCGCTGGATACAGCTTGCGCCATTTTGCGTAGCCGAGCTTGTAGGCGGCGAGGTCGGCGGAGTCGGGTTCGATGCGCTGAGCGACTTCGATTCCCACCGCGCAGGCTTCGTCGAGATTGGCCCAGTGGCCCGCGCCAACACCGGCCATCAACGCCGAGCCGAATGCGCCGCCCTCTTCAGCGGTGAGGATTTCGACGGCCTGACCGTAGATGCCGGCTTGAATCCTGCGCCAGAGCGGACCGCGCGCGCCGCCGCCGCCGAGCCGAATCGCTGAGACTGGAATTCCCAACTCGGCGAAGAGCGTGAAAGTATCTTCAAGCGAATAGGCCACGCCCTCAAGCACGGCTCGGACAAAATGCGCCGCAGTGTGGTTACTGGCGATGCCTGCAAATGCTGCGCGGACTTCAGGATCGAGGTGTGGCGTGCGCTCGCCGAGCAGGTACGGCGCCCACTCCAGACCTTCGCTACCAGCGGGAATCTTGGCGGCGGCGGCGGTCAGGTAATCATAATCATGGCCGGGAAAGAAGCTTTCACGCAGCCAGCGCAGGCTCTGGCCGGCAGACTGGGTTACGCCCATCACGTGCCACAGGCCGGGAACCGCATGGCAGAAGGTGTGCAGACGGCCTTTGGGATCTCGGGTCGGCGCGGCGGTGGCGGCAAAAACTACTCCGGAAGTACCAATCGTCGCCGAGACTGAACCCGGCTGCAAGATGCCCATGCCTACCGCGCCCGCGCCCTGATCGCCTGCTCCGGCAACGACCGGCGTTCCGGCGGTTAGACCCGTGAGTCCGGCAGCGGCGTCGCTGATGTGCGCGCAGACTTCCGGCGACTCGTAGACCTTCGGCAGCCAACTCTCAGGAATTCCCGCAGCCTCGGCGACCTCCTTCGACCAGCGGCGATGCGTCACATCAAGCAGCAACGTACCCGAGGCCTCCTGCACATCGATGGCAAACTCGCCGGTGAGCCGGTAGCGAACGTAGTCCTTGGGGCATAAGATGTGGCGCGTCTTGGCAAAGATCTGCGGCTCGTGCTCTTTGACCCAGAGCAGCTTGGTGAGCGTAAAGTTGGGCAATGCGGGATTGCAGGTCAGCTCGATTAGCTTTTCGTAGCCGATGCGCTCATGCAGCCAATCGCACTGCGGCTGTGTCCGGGTGTCGCACCAGATCAGCGATGGGCGCAGCACCTGGCCAGCCTCGTCCAGCAGCACAGCTCCGTGCATCTGGCCGGTGAGTCCGATAGCCGCGACGGGCTGATGAGGCTGAGGCGCGGCGGCCAATGCGCCGCGAATCGACTCCAGCGCCGCACGCCACCAGTCTTCCGGATCCTGCTCCGCCCAGCCCGGATGAGGCGTGCGAAAAGGTGCGTGCTCGCTCGACGCGCTGCTGACGATCTTTCCTGACCCATCCACCAAAACGGCCCGCGTGCCGCCCGTGCCCACATCCATTCCAAGGAACCACATACTCGATTTCTCCCGCTAAATTCGATTTTCCCGGCGATGGCAGGATAACACTTGGGTGGGCTGGTTGATTGTGAGCGCCGTGCTATCCGCGCAGAAAATCCTTGGCCTTCTGCAGCAGCACATCGCGGCTGATGTCGGAGATGGTGTCTGTCAGCGGAATTCCCTTGGGGCAGACCTCAACGCAGTTTTGCGCAAAGCCGCACTCCTGTATGCCGCCATCGCCGGCAAGCGCGCGCAGGCGTTCTTCCTTGAGAACCTTGCCGGTGGGATGGTTGTTGAAGAGCTTGACCTGAGCAACGGTGGCCGCGCCCACAAAGCCCGTCTCCTCGTTGAATTGCGGACAAACCTCCATGCAGCAGGTACAGCTGATGCAGTTAGAGAGCGGATAACTCGCCTCCTGCTCTTGCGGAAAGATGCGCGGGCCGGAACCTAAGTCATAAGTGCCATCGATGGGAACCCAGGCTTTGACGGCCTTGAGGTTTTCAAAGAGAACTGACCTATCCACTTGTAAGTCGCGCACCAAGGGGAACTTACTAAGTGGCTCGACGCGGATCGGCTGCTCCAGATTGTCAACCAATGCCGAACAGGCCATGCGGGCCTTGCCGTTGATCCTCATCGCACAGGAGCCGCAGATCTCTTCCAGGCAATTCGAGTCGTAAGTAATCGGCGTAGTGGCGTGGCCATCGGCGGTGACCGGATTGCCGGCAATCTCCATCATCGCGGAGATGACATTCATGCCCGGACGCCACTCGATCTCGAAGCTCTCCCAGACCGCGGGAGCATCGGGGCTGGCCTGGCGCTTGATCTCAAAGGCTACGGTTCGGTTTGCCATGATGTTATCGATCCCTCAGGGGCTAAAGCCCCGAAACAATTGAGCAGCCTGTTCGGCACGAGTAAACTCGCGCCCTGTTACAAAGCTATTTGGTTGCGTCGTAGCGGCGCGGACGCGGCGGTATGAATTGCGTGTCTACGGCCTCGTACTCGAAGCGCGGGCCTTCGGCGGCGAAGCTGGCTTTGGTCGTCTTCAAAAACTTCTCGTCATTGCGGTCGGGAAAATCCGGCTTGTAATGCGCGCCGCGCGACTCATCGCGCAAGAGCGCTCCCTGCGCGATAACGCGAGCGAGTTCCAGCATATTCTTCAACTGCCGGGCAAAAGCGAAGCTGGTGTTGGCCCATTGGCTCTTGTCGCTGAGGTTCACATTCTTGTAGCGTTCCAGCAACTCGACAATCTTTTCGTCGGCTTTTTGCAGGCCGTTGTTATAGCGGATCACCGTCGCATACTGAGTCATGGTTTCGCCTAACTCGCGCCATAACTTGAAGGGATTTTCCGTGCCTTTGTTGTTGAGCAGTTTCTCATTGATTTCGGTTTGCCGCGCTAACTCAGCAGCGTGGCCGCCATCGCCCTCTTGAGCGGGCAGACTCTTCGCATAACTCAGCGCATTCGGCCCAGCGACAAATCCACCATAGATGCAACTGAGCAGCGAATTCGCGCCCAGACGATTCGCGCCATGATACTGATACTCGCACTCGCCGACGGCAAAGATGCCGGGAACGTTGGTCATCTGATTGAAGTCCACCCACAGACCGCCCATTGTGTAATGCATTCCAGGGAAGATCTTCATGGGCACATCGCGCGGATCATCACCGACAAATTTTTCGTAGATTTCGAGAATGCCTTCGAGCTTCCTGTTCAATGTCGCCCGGTCGATATGCGTCAAATCGAGATAGACCATCGGCTGGCCATCGATGCCGAGGCCGTTCTCGAAGACCACCTTGTGAATGGCGCGTGTGGCGATGTCGCGCGGCACAAGGTTTCCGTACTTGGGATACCACTCTTCGAGAAAATAGAAGCGCTCGGCTTCAGGGATGGATTTTGCATCGCGCTTGTCGCCCGGTGCACGGGGAACCCAGACACGGCCACCCTCGCCGCGCGCCGACTCCGACATGAGGCGCAGTTTGTCTTCACCGGGGATGCAGGTGGGGTGAACCTGAATGAATTCGCCGTTGGCGTAGCAGACACCCTGCTGATAGACCGCCGATTGCGCCGAGCCGGTGCAGACGACGGAGTTGGTGCTCTTGCCGAAGATGGCGCCGATGCCGCCGGTGGCGAGAATCACCGCATCAGCCGCGAAGGAGCGCAGCTCCATGGTGCGCAGATCAAGTGCTGTGATGCCGCGGGCCGCGCCTTTGGAGTCGAGCACAACGGAGAGAAACTCCCAGCCTTCGTACTTTTTTACTTTGCCTTCGGACTCGTGGCGGCGAACCTGCTCGTCGAGCGCGTAGAGCAGTTGCTGGCCGGTGGTCGCGCCGGCGAATGCTGTGCGGTTGTAGAGTGTGCCGCCAAAGCGGCGGAAATCAAGCAGCCCTTCAGGCGTACGATTGAAGGTCACGCCCATGCGGTCCAGCAGGTCGATAATCGCCGGCGCGGCCTCGCACATGGCCTTCACCGGGGTCTGATTGGCCAGAAAATCGCCGCCGTAGATCGTGTCGTCGAAGTGCTTGTAAGTCGTGTCGCCCTCACCCTTCAAGTTCTTCGCCGCATTGATGCCGCCCTGGGCGCAGACCGAGTGCGAGCGCTTGACTGGGACGATGGAGAAGAGGTCAACCTTGCCGCCGGCTTCGGCGATTTTGATGACAGCCGCGAGTCCGGCGAGGCCTCCGCCAACCACGATGATTCTGGGTGATGCCATGAATAACGTTCCTTTCGTTTGACAAGAAAACGGTTCCAGTGTCGATCAGGCTATAGACGCGAAACCATTCCTCCCAGTGTTATCCGGAACGGCATGTCAAACTCCTCAATCGGTGCCTCATCACTATGACCTGAGACTTCGACTATTAGCGTCTCGGCGTCAATCCACTTCCTCCCGTTGAAGTACATATGGGACCCACGTCTAGCAAGGTTCTGTAAGTGAGGATTGGCTTTTAGGATTTCTTCGTCCAACACGTTGTTAGACTTACTCTTGCGATCATATAGGTATAGTTCCGTTATGTTGCTGCCCAATTCATTGTTGACGAAATAATGCTCTCCATCCGGTGCCCAACCAATTTGAATTGTTCTCGGATATTCCAAGATTGTTCGGCGAACTCCGCCATCAACCAAATCCAAATGCCCATTTGCGGCGATGAGAACTGCACCACCTTGCGGAGCAGGGAGAGTACCTGATTCACCAGCTCCTACTTCCAACCTTGAATCCAGACTCAATTGCATTGATTCATGCACAGAGGTTGAATTAATAACCGAAGTATGCTCACTAACCTGAGCATTGATATGCTTGCCACCAACGAACGCCCAAATGCTCATCAATCCCATGACACATAGCCCCAGTCCCAGCAGCGCGCAGAGATAGCCGAAGCGCTTGCGTGCCTTCGTGCCGGGTGTGATGCCCCACTTGGCGGCGAAGAGCCAGACGCCGTAGGCGAAGTGCCAGCAGATGGCGATCATCGCGATGACATAGACGGCCAGCATCCAGGGATTCGCCAGCTCCATCTGTACCTTCGCAAAGGCCGCCATCGGATGCTCCGGCAAACTCACTCCCATAAAGCGCTGGCGGATGACGTGCTGCAAAATGTAGGCGAAGGCGATGAGACCGGTATAGCGCTGGGCGACATAAAGCCAGTTGCCGGCCCAGGGATAGTAGACGATATTCGACTTGCCGCGCAGCCAGATCCATACGCCGTAGCCGGCGTGATAGAGGATGGGTAGAAAGATGAAGACCCACTCCAGCACGCGCACCATCGGCAGGCTATTGAGGAAGCGGACCTGCTCGCCGTAAGCGGCGGGGCCTTTCGATGCTTCGAAATTGGAGAGCAGATGCTCGATGAGAAATGCGCCGATGGGGATGATGCCGAGCAGGGAATGCAGCTTGCGCCAGAGAAAGGTCGAGCCTTCTCCCGCGCGCAGCGGCTGAACGCCCGGACGGACGACGGGGCGGCCTGCGGGAAGTTCTGGAGGCAAGGCAGGTTGTTGAGCGGTTGCCATAACGGTTTCAGCTCCTAAAAGTTCCGGGTCCAACATTCAGATTCCGGGAGGTACGCTTTCGATTCGGGGGACGGGGATGCGCGGCCTGAATTTGATTCATTATTGGTGTCCTGGATCACCTCCGTCAAGGCGCACTCCGTGCTCATGGTGCAATGCCGGAATCATTTGGGCTTCAGTCGCCCAAAATCGCCAGCAGCGCCGCAATCGCGCGGCCGCGATGGCTGAGGGTGTGCTTGATTTCGAGATCGAGCTCGGCCATCGTCTTGTCGAGTTCGGGCAGGTAGAAGAGAGGATCGTAGCCGAAGCCGCCGGTGCCGCGCGGGGCATCCAGAATCAGGCCTTCGACCGCGCCTTCGGCGGTGTGCAGCGCGACGCCATCGCGGGCGACGACGAGTACACAGCGGTAGCGAGCCGTGCGCGGAGCATCGGGAAGGCGAATCAGCCGTTGCAGCAGCACCAGATTATTCCAGACATCGGTGTTGTCGTTGGCATCGGGCGAGTCCTTGATGCCGGCATCGGCGGCAAAGCGAGCCGAACGCACGCCGGGAGCGCCGTCGAGCGCATCCACTTCGAGGCCGGAGTCGTCGGCAACGACCAGCTCGCCGGGAGCGAAACGCGAGTAGTAGAGGGCCTTGAGCGTGGCGTTGGCGGCGAAGGTGAGGCCGTCTTCCTCCGGTGCGGGGATTCTTGAGATTCCCGGCAGAGCATCGATGAGCAGCGCGTGCGCGGCGGCGGCAGTGCGGAAGTCGCGCAGCTTGCCCTGGCTAGTGGTGGCGGCATAGAGGCGAAGGGCCATGAAGAGAGTGTAATGCTACGAGGGCATTTCTACTTTCGGCAGCGGCAGCACTTTCTCCAGCCCGGCGGCGATCAGGTCAGCCCGAAGCTGCTCCACGCTCACGTAGAGAATCGCCTGAATCCCCAGCGCCTGCGCGGCCTCTACATTTTCCAGCCTGTCGTCAATGAAGAGCGTTTCATCGGGTTTGGTTCCGAGTTTGGCCAGCGTATGAAGATAGATCGCGGGGGCGGGCTTGGCGATGCCGAGCTGATAGCTCCAGACCAGTACGTCGAAGCGATGAATCCAGGCGAACTCTCGCTCCACGCTTTCAAGAACGCTGTCGCCCATGTTGGAGAGGATGGCGGTGAGCAGGCCCTGCTGCTTGAGCGCGAGCTGCCAGGCCACCATGGCGGGGTTCTGCACGGTCCACAGGCGCATATCCCAGCGATTCAGCTCTTCCACGTGCTCCTGCGGCAGGCCGGCGTCGCGGAGAAACTTCTGCCAAAAGGTGATGCCGGTGAGCTTGCCTTCGTCGTAGGCGGGGCGGTCGGCCCAGAAGAGCGACTGGAAGCGTTCTTCGCCGAGTCCGGTGATCTGCTTCATTGCGGCCCAGGCCTCGGCGCTCGGTGGCCCTGTCAGCACAATTCCATAATCGAAGACAACCGCGCGCAATGCCAATCTATCTCCCCTGTGCGCCCGTGTAATGTTGAAAGGGACGCCTGCTTCTATTGTGGCATCCGCAGCGCCGCCGCCTGCGGTGGGCAGCCCGGTATCGATTTTGGGTGAAGTATGACAATGCGCTTTTCGCAACGGACAAATTGGAATACCGAAGAGAGCGAGCTGGCGCGGGCGCACCGGCTGCGACTGGCGGCAGGCGAGCCGGTTGCCGATCTGACGGCCTCGAATCCCACGCGCTGCGGCTTCGTTTACCCGCCGGAGTTGCTGGCCGCACTCACGGATGCGCGGGCGCTCGACTACGATCCGCAGCCGCGCGGCATCGTAACCGCACGCGAGGCTGTCTGCTCATACTATGCCGGCCACGGTGTTGCGCTGAAGCCGGAGCAGATTGTGCTGACCACCAGCACCAGCGAGGCCTACAGCTTTCTCTTCCGGCTGCTCTGCGATGCGGGCAGCGAGATTCTCTTCGCGCAGCCTGGCTATCCCCTCTTCGACTTTCTGGCAGTGCTGGACGATGTGACGTTGAAGGCCGCGCCGCTCGTCTACGATCACGGCTGGCAGATCGACCCGGAGGGGATTCGCCGCGCCATCACGCCGCAGACGCGGGCGATTGTCCTGGTGCATCCCAACAACCCCACGGGCCACTTCACCAAGCCGTGGGAGATTGAAGAACTGGCGCGCATCTGCCGCGACTTCGATCTGGCGCTGATTGTGGACGAGGTCTTTCTCGATTACAGCTTTGGCGCGCCGGCAGCGAGCTTTGCCGTGGGCCTGGAGGGCGTGCCGGTTTTTGTGGTGAGCGGGCTGAGCAAGATTGCCGGCCTGCCGCAGATGAAAGCCGCGTGGATTGTGGCGGCGGGAGCCGGAGCTTGTCAGGCGCTTGACCGGCTGGAGGTCATCGCCGACACATTTCTCTCGATGAATGCGCCGGTGCAGTGGGCAGTGCCGGTGTGGCTGGAAGGCCGTGCTGCGATCCAGCGCCAGATTCTGGCGCGTGTGCAAGCCAATCTCGCCGAGCTGGACCAGAGCCTCGCCAGTCTGCCGGAGGTGAGCCGTTTGCCGGTCGAAGGCGGCTGGTACGCTGTCGTGCGGATTCCGGCTCTCGTACCCGACGAGCAGACGGTGCTCGCGCTGCTTGAAGGCGGCGTCTGGGTCCATCCCGGCTACTTCTTCGGCATGGCGGACTCCGGCTGGCTGGTGGTGAGCTTGCTTGCTGAGGAGAAGGAGTTTGCAATCGGAGCCAGCCGTCTGGCCGGGTATTTGGAAGCCCGCAGGCGCGCTCTACAATAAGTCGGTATGCCTACTACCGTTCGTTCGCACGCAAAGATCAATCTCGGCCTGGGAATCGGCGCACCGCGCGCTGATGGCTTTCACTCGCTTTGCACGGTCTATCAGACGCTGGAAGTTCATGATGTAGTGACGGTTACGGCTCGTCCCGCCGCGGCGACAGTGTTGCGTCTGACCTCAAACGACGAGCGCGTCCCTACCGACGAGCGCAATACCGCGTGGAAGATGGTCGATCTGGCACTACAAACCCTGGGTCGCGCCGCCGAAGTCGAGATTCACATCGAAAAGCGGCTACCGGTGCAGGGCGGGCTGGGGGCGGGATCGGCGAATGCCGTGGCGGCGCTGGTTGGGTTAGAGGCGGAACTCGGAATCGCAACTCAGCAGGCCGGCGAGTCGGCGAGCCAGCAACTCGGCAAGCAAAGCTGGCCGGCGCAGCGGCTGGAGATTGCCGCCCAGGTCGGTTCCGATGTGCCACTTTTCTTGATTGGTGGCACGATTCTCGGTTTAGACCACGGCCAGGAGGTTTATCCCCTGCCGGATATTGAGCCGGTCTGGTGCGTAGTGGCTACGCCGGAGGTTGGGGTCAGTACGCCGCAGGCCTTCCGCGACTGGGATGCCATTTGCGCTGCCGAGGGTTTGACCTCTGAGGCCAGTACAGATAAACTAAACAAGTTGAGCCGCGCCTATGCCAGCGCCTTTGCGGGAGCGATCCCGGAAGGACAGCAGGGAGTTGGCTCCTCCGGTGTTCTTGCCTCCCATATCTCTGGCGAGAACCTGGCCGGACCGTTGGAGTCCGCGCTTGTCCGCACCGGGATCACGAGCTGGATCCAGAACGACTTTGAACGGGTCGTCTTTCCCCAGCATCCTTCCCTTGCAGAAATCAAGCGCATTCTTGCGGCTACCGGTACACCGGAGGCAGCCCTTCATGCTTTGCTATCAGGTTCCGGCTCGGCGCTCTACGGGTTGTACCGGACTCGCGGAGATGCGGAAGCAGCGCGGGAGCGTTTGCAGGCGGCCGGAGTGAAGAGTCTTTTAACTCGCACTCTGCCGCGCTCAAAGTACTGGCGCGAGATGCTTTTGCCAGCAGATTGACAGTTGTCCGTTCGGCGAGAGAGACTCTCGAACGGCAGCTCAAGTTGGGCGATCGTCTAATGGTAGGACAATGCCCTTTGGAGGCATTTGTCTAGGTTCGAATCCTAGTCGCCCAGCCAAAGTACAGGTGTTATGTGTCAGGGATCAGGGGTCAGAAGCGGCATTGACTGATCCCTGACACCTGACGAAGAAGCAGCCAAAGCCAACCAGCTTGGAGGCAGTAAGAGATGGAAACGGAAGCATTGACGGCAATGATGGAAGGCAAGGATCAGGACGGCGGGCAGGCCGAGGCAAAACAGGCCGCACAGTTTGCCGCCGCCGAGGCCGCAAAGGCGAAAGAGGGCAAGCCTGTCGTCGAGCGCAAGCGCAGCCGCAACCTGAGCGAAGACAAGCGCTTCAAGCTCTTTAGCGGCACCGCCAATCCGGCGTTGACCGCGGAGATTGGCCGCCATATCGGCGTTCCGGTGGGCGAGGTCAAGATTCAGCGCTTTGCCGACGGCGAAGTCTACTTCCAGTTGCTCGAAAATGTTCGCGGCGTGGATGTATTTGTGGTGCAGCCCACCTGCTATCCGGTGGACCAGCACCTGGTGGAGCTTTTGGTGATGATTGACGCGCTCAAGCGGGCCTCGGCGGCCAGAATCACGGTGGTAGTGCCGTATTACGGCTATGCCCGCCAGGATCGCAAGGACCGTCCCCGCGTGGCCATCAGCGCCAAGCTCATCGCCGACCTGCTGACCACTGCCGGAGCCAACCGCGCCCTCTTCGTTGACCTGCATGCCGCGCAGATTCAGGGCTTCTTCAACATTCCCGTCGATCATCTTTACGCCAGCCCGGTGCTGGTGAGCTACTTCCGCGAGCTTGCGCTGCCCAATCTGACCGTGGTTTCGCCGGACGCGGGCGGCGTGGAGCGGGCGCGCTTCTTCGCGCAGAAGGTGGGAGCGCCGCTGGCCATTGTGGACAAGCGCCGCACCGACATCAATGTCACCGAGGTGATGCACGTCATCGGAGACGTGAAGGGCAGAAACTGCTTGATTTTGGATGACATTATCGACACGGCCGGAACGCTGGTGAAAACCGTGGATGCGCTCTACGCGGCCGGCGCCGAAACGGTTTACGCCGGAGCCAGTCATGCCGTGCTCTCCGGTCCGGCGATTGAACGCATCGCAGCTTCGCGTCTGGAGCAGTTGGTGGTTACCAACACCATTCCCTTGCGCGAGGCGGCACAGAAGCTGCCCAAGATCAAAGTCCTCTCCATCGCCGGCCTGCTGGGCGCGGCCATCGAGAGCATTCACATGGAAACCAGCGTGAGTACGCTGTTCAGTTGAGGGATGAGGGGGCAGGGATCAGAGATCGGCGCCCCTTGTTCAAACATAAATCGTCAGCCGCCGGAGAACAGTGGCAGGTAAGGTAAGCGTTTTTGCCGACCCTCGACCCCTGATCTCTGACCCCTGACTCAACAAAGGGAGCGAACCGAAACCGTTCGTGCCCGATTGAGAAACGAGAGAGCGAATGCCAGAAGTAGTCGCAGCCAAGCCCCGTGAGGGCAAGTTCAACAAGAATGCCGCTCGCCGCGTACGCGCAGCAGGCAAGATTCCCGCCGTATTCTATGGTCCCGGTCACGATCCGGTCGCCATCGAGGTGGACCCCAAGCAGATTTCGCGGATTCTCTTCTCCGAGACCGGCCACAACACCATCTTCGACGTCGAAGTCGCCGGCCAGAAGCCGACCAAGGCGATGATCGTCGATTGGCAGCGCGAGCCGCTCAACGATCAGTTGATTCACATCGATCTGAAGCGCATCGCGCTGGATAAAGCTCTGCGCGTCAGCGTGCGCGTCAAGCTGCTTGGGATACCCGTGGGCGTAAAGACCTCCGGCGGCATTCTCGACCAGGTCTTGCGTGAAGTGGAGATCGAGTGCCTCCCCGCCGACATTCCCAGCCACATCGATGTGGATGTCAGCCATCTGGAGATGCACGGTGTGCTGCGCGTCGGCGGCCTGCCTCACTCGGAGAAGATCACGTATCTCAACTCCGAGGATGCGACCGTGGCTCACGTCGTCTCCATCCGCGAAGAAGCGCCGACCGCAGCCGAAACGGAAGCGGCGGCAACAGCGGCGGCAGCGGCGACAGCGGCTGAACCGGAAGTTGCCAAGAAGGGCAAGACGGACGATGCGGCCAAGAAGCCGGAGGCCGCGGCCGCGAAGAAGCCCGAGGCGAAGAAGTAACCCTTGGCCGAGGCAAGCGAATCCCTTTACCCCAGCGAGCCAAAATCGCTCGTTGGGGGGCCTGAATCCGGAGTGCGCCGCGGCCCATTTCTGGTGGTGGGGCTGGGCAATCCCGGCAATGAGTATCTGTGGACCCCGCACAACGCGGGCTTCATGGCCATCGACCGCATCGCCCAGCAAGAGGGCGTAGTGGTTGGGAACCGGCGCTGCAAGGCCGCTACCGCAACCTGCCGGATCGCAGGGCGCGAGGTGGTCCTGGCCAAGCCGGAGACCTTTATGAACCTGAGCGGGCTGGCAGTGGCCGCTCTGGTCAAGGAGTTTGAGGCCGATCCGGCGCGCGATCTGCTCGTGATTCACGACGAGCTGGATCTGACGCTGGGCAGCTTCAAGATCAGGGAGCGGGGTTCGCCTGCCGGGCACAACGGAGCCCGCAGCGTGACCGGCGCTCTGGGTAGTCAGGAGTGGTTGCGCTTGCGCATTGGAGTGGGGTTGGATCTTCCGCCTGAAGCGATTGCCGCTGGTGGAAGGCGTCCCGGCAGGGATTATCTGCTTTCTCCATTGCGCAAGGCGGATTTGACGGTGCTCGACGAGGTGCTCGACCGGGTGGCAACGGCTACACGGCGCATCCTCGAAGTTGGACCGGCTGCCGCGATGAATGAGTTTAACCGGAAAGACAGGCTGGAAGGCAAGAACTGAGTGCAAGGCTGAAGATCGGGGAGCTTCCCTGACGATTCGGCGGAAAAGGAAACCGGATGTTGCGTGTGTATGAAGTTATGTTTATTGTTCGGCCCGATGCGGCCGAAGAAGATGTCGACAAGCTGATCGCCGGCTTCTCAGAAAACGTCACCAAGGGCGGCGGAACGGTGAAGACGGTGGAGAAGATGGGCCGGCGCAAGCTCGCCTACACGGTGCGCAAGTTCAACGACGGCAATTATGTTCTGCTCACCATCGAGGCCAATGGCGTCGTGGTGCTTGAACTGGAGCGCCGCCTGCGCGTCACTGAGCCGGTGATCAAATTCATCACCGTGCGCATCGACGAGGAAGAGAAGCGCTTGGCGAAGGTTAAGGCTCTGCGCGGCGTCCGCCGGAGTTCCAACGTAGCCGCGCCAGTTCAGGCCGCTCCATCTGCCGTCGCGGAAGCTGTTCCGGCGCCCGTTGAGGCCGCCGAGCCAGTCGTTTAGCTTTCAGCTTGAGAGAGTTGCCGCCGCCGCTCCCGGCAGTTGGGGAGAAGAGGCTGCGGCCCAATCCATTCAATCTGGCGGAGGCCCCGATGGGTTTGCTCCGCCGGCGAAGAGAGTGATGAGGAAACTATATGTCTGAAGAGAACCAAGCAAAGGCGCCCGAGACGAGCGCACCCGCAGCTTCGCAATCTGAATCCAGCCCGGTTTCGACCTCCGGCCCTGGCTCTGGCTCCGGCCACACTTCCGGTCCCCGCTCCGGCGGACGGAGCGCCGGCGGACCGGGCGGACGGCCGGCGGGTGGTCCTGGCGGACGCGGCAAGTTCTTCCGCCGCAAGAAGGTCTGCAAATTCTGCACCGAGAAGATCGATGCGATTCCTTACCGCGATGTGCGGCTGCTGCAAGGCTTTGTCGCCGAGCGCGGCAAGATTGTGCCCCGCCGGTTGACTGGCGTCTGCACCAAGCACCAGCGCCGTCTTACTCGCGCCATCAAGCAGGCCCGGAATATCGCCCTGCTGCCGTTTGCCACACGGCACTAACCATCGGCTGCCTCCCGCCGGCTCGCAGATTCCCTGGCACATGCAGGGATGGCGCTCTGCGATGCGTTGCCGGAGGAAGGCAATGTTGTGGATGCCGAAAACCGCGCACTCTCCGCTTGGGCGCAACTCTCTTCAAAAGACGAGAGAAGGCCGGGAGCGGAGCCAGTCCGCATAGTTATGGAGAGTCACCCATGGAAGTCATTTTGAAGGACGATGTATTGCACCTCGGCAGCCGCGGCGATCTGGTCAAAGTCGCCGACGGATATGCTCGCAACTATCTGCTGCCGCGCAAGCTGGCGCTGCAGGCCACCTCGGCCAACAAGGCCGTCATCGAGCAGATGAAGACCGCCGCCGCCCGCCGCTCGGCCACTGAGAAGGCGCTGGCTGAGGCGCTGGCCGCCAAACTTGAGCCGGTCGCGCTTGAGTTTACCCGCAAGTCGGGCGAGGCAGGCCACCTCTTTGGCTCCGTCACCTCGGCCGACATCGCTACCGCGCTGGAAGCTCAGGGCTTCGATGTGGACCGCCGCAAGATTCAGTTGGACGAGCCGCTCAAGAGCGTTGGCGACTTCGTGGTGGCCATCAAGCTCTATCGCGATGTCAGCGCACGCGTGAAGGTCAAGGTTGTGGCCGAAGCCGGCGAAGAGGCGCCAGCCGCGCCGGCTGCGGAAGTCGCCGCCGCCGAGTAGCTATCGCAAAGCGCCTGACGCCTCCGGCATCTGCCTTGGGGCGTCGGGCGCTTCACTTTGCGACGCCGCTAGCAAGTGCGTTATTCATCCCGCTGCATCCCGGCTTTGAGCAGCCGGTCGCGGATGGCCGCTCCAATTCCTTCGGCTGGCGGCAAAGGGCAGAGAATCACCGAGCAGCCAGCCTCATCCAAAGCACGCAATCCGGCGTAGAGCCGCTGCGCCAACTCTTCGGGCGCAGTCCATCTTCCCCAGGCGAAGACCATCGCCGCGCTCACCGGCGCTGAAAGTCCCTCCGGCAGCATCACACCGACGCGCTCGCCCGCTTGGCTTCGTGCCGCATCGGCCAGCCTTGCGGTTAACTCGTCCAGCTCCGCCTCGATCAGCATCAGCTTGGCGCGCGGCGCATAATGGCGCAGCCCCACGCCCGGCGAGGGCAGCGCCTCCCGCGGCTGGGCTTGTACGCCCGCCTCGCGGTAGATCTCAACCGCCCCGGCCACCGCTCGTATCTGGAGCGCGGTGACGGCACCAGGCCGGTAGATCCGGAGTGGCCTCCGGCAGGGATCGAGAACCGTGGACTCGACGCCGTGCTCGGTCGCTCCCGCATCGATCACGGCATCGATCCGTCCCTCCAGGTCGGCAAGCACGTGCTGGGCGGTGGTCGGGCTGATATGGCCAAAGGTATTGGCGCTGGGCGCGGCCACCGGAACTCCGGCGCGGCGAATCAGCGCAAGCGCCACCGGATGCGCCGGCATCCGCACTCCCACCAGAGGCCGTCCCGCAGTCACCAGATCGGGCACCGCCGCCGTGCGCGGCAAGAGCAGCGTCAGCGGCCCTGGCCAGAAGGCTTCCATCAGCTTTCGCGCCGCATCGGGAACTCGCTCGACCAGGCCGTCGAGCATCGCTTCATCGGCGATATGCACAATCACCGGATCCCACGCCGGTCTTTGCTTGGCGGCAAAGATGCGCTCGACCGCCGCCGCATCGAGAGCATTGGCGCCCAGCCCGTAGACCGTCTCAGTCGGCAACGCCACCAGACCGCCCGCGCGCAAGATCTGCGCCCCGCGCTCCAGCGTTTCTTCTGCCTCGGCAGTATCCAGATGCCCGGCGTCTACAAGCAATCGCAGCGTCTTCACATTCCTATTGTCGCCTCTTTGAGCCAGATACCATCGGCAATTTATTTTACGCAAATCCGCAAAACAGGGGTACAATTCCAGCGAGTTGATTTCGGAAAGGATATCCCCCATGAAAGACATCCGCACCGCAATTCTTGCAGGTTGTTTAGTAATACTCGGCAGCCTGACGCTTCAAGCTCAGTTCGGCAACGCGGCCTATGGTTCCGGGGCGCTTGTATCTAACACCACCGGCTATCAGAATTCAGCCTTTGGCTCCGACGCGTTGTATGCCAATACCGCTGGCTTCGACAACTCGGCCTTTGGCAGCGCGGCGCTTCAAAACAACACTATTGGCGGCTACAACTCGGCCTTTGGCACCTTTGCACTGATTGACAACACTGTCGGCAGTTCTAACTCTGCTCTGGGCTACGAAGCGCTTTTTTTCAATAGTACCGGCACTGCTAACGACGCCCTTGGCTACTTGGCGATGAACAAAAACACGACAGGCTTTGGCAATTCCGCCATTGGTCAGGAGTCGCTGTATTCCAACACCACTGGAGGTGAAAACGTGGCTGACGGTACATGGGCGCTGAATGCCAATACGACCGGCAGCTATAACATTGGCTTGGGATACGCGGCAGGATACTACAATCCCACCGCCTCCAGCTATAACATCGATATCGGGAATTATGGAACGGTGACGGATAACGGCGTCATCCGCCTTGGAACTCCCGGTAAGCAGACAGCCTTCTATCTCGCCGGAGTGTATGGAACGGCAGTCGGGAACGGCGCTTCGGTGGAGATCAATAGCAGTGGCCAACTGGGAATTGTCAACTCCTCGATCCGCTTCAAGGAAGACATTCACGATATGGGTGATGCCAGTAACAGGCTCTACCAACTACGCCCGGTGACCTATCGCTATAAGGAGCCTTCTGGCGACGACTCCAAGCCAAGAGACTATGGCCTGATCGCCGAGGAGGTTGCTCAGGTCTATCCTGACCTGGTGGTAAAGAACGCCGACGGTCAGATTCAAACGGTGCAGTATCAAAAGTTGGTGCCGATGCTGTTGAATGAAGTTCAGAAGCAACACAAACTTTTGCAACAGCAAGAAGAGATTCTGAATCAGCAGGCAGAAACGATTCAGCAACTAAAAACGCAGCATGAAATGACCATCGACCTGCTGGTGAAGCGGCTGACAGCCTTAGAAAAGGGACAGTTGTTGGCGAAGTCTGAGTCAAAAACTGCAACGGAATAATATCTGCACCGGCAACTGCGCTTTTGCTCATCGCAGCTCAATCGCATGAACGTTTTTGTCGTGAGGCGGGTTTATTTGAGAGCCAGCTTCAATTCCAAGGAACGCTTGAAAGCTAGGAATTACAAATTGACGATTTGAACGTTCATGCGATTGCTTAAGCAGGTCGTTTGCACTCACCGCTGCCGACTTGAGTTGCCGTATACTCACAGCAAACGATGCCCATCGAGACCGAGATCAAATTCCGCGTAGACGACCTTGCCGCACTCAGCCAGCGCCTGCAAGCTGCCGGATTCCGCCTGCACACTCCGCGCGCCTTCGAGAGCAATGTCCTTTACGACACGCCCGACCGCCATATGCGCGCCCGCACCGAGATCCTCCGTATCCGCAGCTATGCCGGAGAGTGGACCATCACCCACAAGCGCTTGCCCGACGCCGGTCCCGGCGAGGATCGCCACAAGCATCGCATCGAAACCGAAACCAGGGTCGCCGACGGCGCCGCCATCGAGCAAATCTTCCTCTCTCTCGGCCTCGTTCCCGCCTTTCGCTATGAGAAGTGGCGGGCCGAGTGGACGGACGGCGAAGGCCATTGCGTCGTCGACGAGACGCCCATCGGCAACTACGCCGAATTGGAAGGTTCCGCCGAGTGGATCGACCGCGTCGCCGCCCTCCTGGGCGTCGATCCGGACCGCTACATCACCCTCAGTTACGGACGCCTCTTCGATCTCTGGCGCACTGAGCGTCGCTCCGGCATCGAGGACCTGACCTTCGCGGCGGTGGAAGCAGCATCCTGACGCCATATCCTCCCGGCCGCGCCAAGGCACTGAAAGCCAATTTCTTATGGTCGAAATTCATGAAAAACAGCCTTATTCTCCGGTAATTAGATTCTAAAAACACGTTAATGGAGGAACTCTGGACGCCGATAACTTCAATGAGCGACCGAAATGCTCAGGAGTTTTCGATGAACAAAACCTGCTTTGATTCTCCACCAACGGGAGTGCGCCGAAAAGGAGCGCGGATTTTTCAGGCAGCGGCGCTGTTGCTGTTGATTGTTCTGGCCATCCCCGCGCGAGCGGCGGACGAACGCGCCATCAAATCGAGGGTGCCACCCGTCTATCCGGAGATTGCAAGGCGCATGAAGATCAGTGGGGAGGTGCGAATCCAGGCAACTGTGGACGCGGATGGGAAGGTGATCGATACAAAGCCGATCAGCGGAAATCGTGTGCTCTCCCAGGCCGCTGAGGATGCCGTACGCAGATGGAAGTTCGAGCCTGGCGCCGGCGTCTCTACTGTTGTTGTATCGGTCAACTTCGGTCTCGAATAGCCGAAGCAAAGTGCCCGTTTTGAAACCGTTTGCATTCCACCAGCCTCTATTTCGGGCGGGTGAAGTTGCAGACAATGGAAGTAACGTATGTTATGCCGATGCCTGCTCCGATCCCCGATTCTCCCGGCGCTATCGTGCTATCGATTGCGCTCATCGATCCGGACGATCAGACCCGCCAGGGTGTAGCCGAAGCTCTGGGGGGATTTCAGGGCACCAAAGTCCGGGAGTACGAGTCCTTTCCCGCCGACCTGGACGAACTGCCCCAGATGCTGGATCAGCGCTACGATGCCGTCATCATCGGCCTGGACAGCGATCCGGAGTACGCCTTCGAAGTCGTTGAGAGCATCTGCGCCAACGGTTCCACCACCGTGATGGTCTATTCGGCGCAGTCCCAACTGGATTTGACCATCCGCTTCATGCGCGCCGGCGCCCGCGAATTTCTCATTCTGCCGCTCTTGCGCGCCGACATTGCCGGAGCCTTGGCGCGGGTTTCGATCCGCCGATCCGCCTCACCCCACGGCAGAAGAACCTCCAGAAAGCTCTTCGTCTTTCTCGGCGCCAAAGGCGGCTGCGGCGTCACCACCATCGCCTCCAACTTCGCCGTCGCTCTGGCTCAGGAATCTCGTCAGCGAACCCTGCTGATCGACCTCGGACTTCCCCTGGGCGACGTGGCGATCAATCTTGGCATGGTTCCCCAGTTCTCCACGGCCAACGCATTTCAGGACTCCAACCGGCTGGATACCAATTTTCTCTGCTCGCTGCTGGCGCGGCATAGCTCGGGATTATCCGTTCTTCCCGCGCCTGGGGAATTCTCTCCAAACCAGCCCGCCAATGAAGCCATCGACAAGCTGCTGAATGTCGCCCGGCAGAGCTTCGATTATGTCGTCGTCGATGCCGGTTCGAGAATCGATCTGCGCGGAACGGCGCTCTTTGAGGAAACCGCCTGCTTCTATCTGATTACGCAGGTCGGTGTCTCCGAGCTGCGCAACTCCAATCGCTTGATTACGCAATTCTTCTCTTCGCGCAATCGCAAGCTGCAGATTGTGCTGAACCGGTATACGACGCACGCGCTGATCTTCGATGAGAAACAGATTGCCAAAGCGCTGACCAAGCCGGCCAACTGGAAGATTCCCGACGACTATGCCTCGGCGCGGCGGACCCAGAGCACGGCCACCCCCATCGTGCTGGAAGACTCGCCCATCGCCACGATCATCCGCCAAATGGCCAGAACCGCCTGCGGTCTGCCTGCAAATCCTGAAAAGAAACGCGGCTTCTCGCTCTTCCGGCCATTTTCAAGGCCCTTGCGCGAAGCCGATGTCTCTGGCGAAGGATAAGCCGGGCGGCCTACGTTGCCGTTACTTTCCAACCCCGTGGCACTTCTTGTACTTCTTGCCGCTGCCGCAGGGGCAGGGATCGTTGCGCCCCACCTTCTCGCCCGTTCGCCGCTGCGCGGGCTGGCTCGCGTCTCCCGCTCCGGCCATGCTGGCCGCCTCCAACTCCCGCTGCTTCTTGCGTTGGAACTCCTTTTCCAGCGCGTCGATGGTCGTCGAAGGCTGGCGTGTGGAGATCGAAATCTCGCGCGGCTCGGCATCCGGCGTAAGCGGTCGCAAACTGCTGGCCACGGGAGGCGCTTGAGGCACGGTGCGATTCGCGCGCGGCGGCCCGTCAACGGGCTGGCCGTCCGCACCCAGAATCTGCATCCGGAAGAGGAAGCGGACCGTATCCTCCTGGAACTTCAGCATCATGGCCTCGAACATATCGAAGGACTCGCGCTTGTACTCCACCAGCGGATCCCGCTGCGCATAGCCGCGGAGATTGATTCCTTCCTTCAGGTGGTCCATCGAGAGCAGATGGTCCTTCCATAGCCCGTCGATCACGCTCAGCATCACCATTCGCTCGTGATAGCGCATCGTCGCGGCGCTGAGAATCTTCTCCTTCGCCTCGTACTGTTCCTTCAGCTTTTCAAAGATCGTTTCGCCCAGCTCATGGCGGTTATACTCCTGCGGCGCGATTCCCGCCGACTGGAAGTTGATGCCGAAGTGATCGACGAGTTTGTTGTCGATTCCCTTCACATCCCACTGATCTGGATGCAGCTTCTCACCGGCGAACTCGTCCAGGATGCCGCTCAGAATTCCGCCGACATAATCCTCCAGAATCAGATCCTTCTGATCGACGCCCTCCAGCAGTTGGCGGCGCAGCCCATAGACCGCCTCGCGCTGCTTGTTCATCACGTCGTCGTATTCGAGCAGGTGTTTGCGGCTCTCGAAGTTCTGCGACTCGACTGCTTTCTGCGCGCCCTCGATCCGCTTGGAGATCATCTTCGATTCGATGGGAACGCCCTCTTCCATTCCCAGCCGCTCCAGCAGCGTGGAGACCCACTGCTTGGCGAAGATGCGCATCAAGTCGTCTTCGAGAGAGAGATAAAATCTTGAAGCGCCGGGATCGCCCTGCCTGCCGGCGCGCCCGCGCAACTGATTGTCAATGCGCCGCGATTCGTGCCGCTCTGTGCCCAGAATGAAAAGCCCGCCCGCCTCGATCACCTTGTCGTGCTCGGCGCGCGCCGCTTCGGCATGGACCTTGTAAACCTCGGCCCACTCCGGCTCGGCAATTTCGAACTCCTGCCCCTGATAGTAAAAGCGCAGAAATCCCGCCGGCGCCATGGGATTGATCGCGCCCTCGGCCACGCTGATCGCCCGCGCCTTGCTCTTCTTTACCAACTCCTGCCGCGCCATGAAATCCGGGTTGCCGCCGAGCAGAATATCCGTGCCGCGCCCGGCCATATTGGTTGAGATCGTCACCATGCCCAGACGTCCGGCCTGGGCCACAATCTCCGCCTCGCGCTCATGGAACTTGGCGTTCAGCACCACGTGCTTGACGCCCTTGCGCTGCAGGATCGCCGAGAGCCGCTCGGACTTTTCGATGGACACCGTGCCCACCAGCACCGGCTGCTGCTGCTCGTGCAGGAGAGCGATGTCGTCCGCCGCGGCCTTGAACTTTTCCTTCTCGGTGCGATAAACCACATCCGGATTTTCCAGGCGCAGCATCGGCTTGTTGGTGGGAATCACGACGATTTCCAGCTTGTAAATCTTCTCGAACTCCGCGGCTTCAGTCTCCGCCGTGCCCGTCATGCCACTGAGTTTTTGATAAAGCCGGAAGTAATTCTGGAAGGTGATGGTGGCCAGGGTCTGGTCTTCCTTGCGAATGTTCACACCCTCTTTTGCCTCGATCGACTGATGCAATCCGTCGCTCCAGCGGCGGCCCGGCATCAGGCGGCCGGTGAAGGTATCCACGATGATGACCTCACCGTCCTTCACCACATACTCCACATCGCGTTTGTAGAGCGCGTGCGCCTTGATCGCCGTCTCCACATAGTGCTTCAGTTCCCAGTTCTCTGCGTCGGCGATATTGTCGATGCCCAGCGCCTTCTCGATGGTGATCCAGCCATCGTCGGTCACGCCGATCGTCCGCTGCTTTTCATCCACAATGTAGTCGCCGGTCAGGTGCTTCTCGCCTTCGCCCAGCCGTATGCCCAGCTCTTCCTGGCGCTTTACATCCCTGTATTCAATCTCCTCGCCCTGCACCAGCGAGGGAATGATCTTGCGCACGCGCGCATACTTGTCGGTCGTCTGGTCGGTCGGGCCACTGATAATCAGCGGTGTCCGCGCCTCGTCGATCAGAATCGAATCCACTTCGTCGACGATGGAGTAGTAGTGACCGCGCTGCACGCAATCTTTTAACTCGAATTTCATGTTGTCGCGCAGGTAATCGAAGCCGAATTCATTGTTGGTTCCATAGGTGATGTCGGCCCCGTAGGCGGCGCGGCGCTCGTTGTCGTCCAGATCGTGAACGATGACGCCGACGGTCAGTCCCAGGAACTCGTAGATCTTGCCCATCCACTCGGCGTCGCGCTTGGCCAGGTAGTCGTTCACAGTGACCACGTGCACGCCGTGCCCTGCGAGCGCATTCAGATAGCAGGCCAGGGTCGCCACCAGCGTCTTGCCTTCGCCGGTCTTCATCTCGCTGATCTTGCCCTGGTGCAGCACCATGCCGCCGATCAACTGCACATCGAAGTGGCGCATCTGCACCGAGCGCCAGCCCGCCTCGCGCACCACCGCAAAGGCCTCCGGCAGAATCTCGTCCAGAGCTTCGCGCTCGGCCGCCTTGCGCTCCTCTTTGTGCTCCGCGTCGTCGGGAATCTCTTTGAGCCGCTCGGCAATCCGCGCCTGGAACTCCGCGGTCTTGGCGCGCAACTGGTCGTCGCTCAGCCGCTTCGTGTCCTCTTCCAGTGCGTTGATCAACGCCACAATCGGCATCAGCCGCTTGATCAGGCGCTCGTTTGCCGTACCAAAAATCTTTGTTAAAACCTTCTCAAAAAACACGGGAATCTCCGTCTATCAGTGTAAATGGTGAGGGTTACGAAGGGTTTTTCAAGCCCTTCGCCGAACAACCATTGAATAGCCAGCTAACTCAAAGCCGCAAGACCAGCCGGTCGACCGTCTCTCCGCGCCTGATCTTCTTAAGCTGACGATGCAGTTGCTTATTCAGGCTCTCCGGATCGCCGTCGTCATCCTCATCCGCGTCCTTATCTTGCCTGGCCTCGACGACATGAGCAACGCTGGGCCGGTGAAAAACCTGCAAGAAGAGAAGCGCCATTCCCATTGCCGCCGAAGATGGACAGAAACCGAGATTCTTCTTTCCATGTCGCCGGTTGCGCCGCCAAACGGCTCGGCGGAGCTGGTAGTAAACGAGAATCGCAACTACCGACCAAAGCGGCGCGCTCAGAGCAATGAAACCAACAACAGAAAGCACATCGACGTGCATTCGCACCCTCGCAAATCGCAGGCAGAACTTCACAAACAAATACGTCGCGGCGGCGAGTCAGCAAGAAAGCTGCCGTGCGACTCCAAGTAGTTCTGAAGGGATTAAGCGATTGGGAAGGGCGGCGGACGCTGGAAGCGAGTGGGTAGCGCTGGAGCCTCAGGCGCGCGACCAATGTACTCGAAGGCCAGAGGCGCGAGCAAGCTCAGCGGCGAGATGACTCCGACAAAGAGAAGCGGCAGAATCGCCAGCCAATCCGCGCCGCCGGAGTGGCCGTGCGGAATCAGCATACACAGCAAGGCAATCCCGATTGCAATTGCCGCAATCAGTATCCATCCCCGCCGCTGCCGATTTTGATTCATCGCCGCATTTCTCTTGGTTTGGAGTATAGCAGGACTGAAACCGTGGTGAAAGAAACCGGTTTGGGGTAATGGATCAATTGGGAATTGTATGCTATTGCGTTTCACTTAGCGCTCATGCATCATAGCGATATGGTAGCCAAGAAGCCGCATTCCAAGCGTCACTCGCAGGACGGGCTCCCCTCGTCGATCCAATTGATCGACGCACTCCCAAAGTGGGGCAAAGTAATTTTCTTAGTACTTGGCGGCATTTGCTTCCTGTATTCCATCGCCCACTATGGCCTGGGGTCCACCCTCCTGCACGCGATCTTCAGCCCCTAGCTCCAAATCTGGTTTATTTTTGGGTAGCGCTTCAGCCGTGCCGTTGCCGCTACCCGCCGAAGGCAGTTGGCCCCACCGCAGGTGGTTAGACCGGCTTCTTATACCGCCCGCAGAGCACATTCCAGCGAATCTGCGCGATCTCCTGCAGCATACGCATTCCGTCGCGCAGATAGCTCATGCGCGTACGCTCGTCGTGTGCCCAGCTCACCGGAACTTCCACCACTTTCAGGCTGTGCTTGCGGGCGATCAACAGAATCTCCGGATCGAAGCCCCAGCGTTCGATGGTTTGCAGCGGGAAGACGGTCTGCGCAGCGGCACGCGTAAATGCCTTCAGTCCGCATTGCGTGTCGGCATAGGGCAACTGCATCACAGCGCGCGTCACCGCGTTGAAGCAGCGGCCAAAAAACTGCCGGTAGAGGGGCTGCCGCTGGGTTTGGCGGCTGCTCTCCAGCCAGCGCGAGCCAATGGCGATATCGGCGCCTGCCGCGATGGCGGCAAAGAGGCCCTCAGCCTCCTCGATTGGCGCAGAGAGGTCGGCGTCCGTGAAGAGGGCCACTTCGCCCCGCGCCGCCAGCATCCCGGCACGCACGCTGTAACCCTTGCCGCGATTGCCGGCGTTCTCGATCAGGCGCACCTCGGCAGCCGACTGCGCAAAGCTCCGCGCCACCTCGGCCGTTCCGTCGCTGGAGCCATCATTCACCACGATGACCTCCGCCTCCCAGCCACGAGCGCGGACGCAGCCCACCACGGAGGCCAGAGTCGCCGGCAGGCGGGCGCTCTCGTTGTAGGCTGGAATCACGATGCTGATCTTCGGCCTGGTATCGCCGCTGGATTCGTCGGTCACGTTCCCGTCCTCTTCCTCCGGCTCGCACCGCCAGAGCGCCGGGAGCTGGAAGGAATGACTCTGGTCATCATAAACGTCCTGACCGCCGTTGGCCTGGCCGTCTCCGGCTTGGGGAAGTTTTTTGTTAAGCTATAGAAGAGAAAAGCATCAATTCCCCGATGAACTCTTCTTTTCGCGTCAAAATCGGCGGAATCCGGTTATGCTGTTAGCGGAGGGCTGGAGAAGATGACAAAAGCAGATTTGGTGGAAAAAGTGACCGGAGTGGGCGACCTGACCCGCCGCGACGGCGAGGTCATCGTCGAAACCATCTTCGATGCGGTGATTGGCGCCCTCAAGGGCGGAGACAAGATCGAGATCCGCGGCTTCGGCTCCTTCCGCATTCGCCAGCGCAATCCCCGCATTGGGCGCAACCCCAAAACCGGCGAGCGCGTCGAGGTGCCAGCCAAGAAGGTTCCCTACTTCAAACCTTCCAAAGAGCTGCGCGACCTGGTCAATCCCCAGGAAGTCAAGGCCTCCTGAGCCGCGCGCGCGGTGACACCCGGAATCTGTTCGACCAGCAGCAGCATCGCTAACGCCGACGGTGAGCGCGAGGCCGCAAGGCTTTCCGTCCTCCATTCGAGAGAGTGCTGTCTTTGGGCGCTGGTATGGATAACTTGCGATCCCCCGCGCACCTGAAATGGAGCGGGGAGGATCGCATTTAGAAAAATGGCCAACTATTTTCTGTCTTCCCAGTCGTCGCTAGCAGTAATACCGCCGTCATTCCAGGTCCAATCAATATCAAAAACCAATGCGATCAGAGCAAACATATCTTTCTCCTTTCCCGGAGCTTCGCTCATGATTCCAACCCCTCGCCATTCGGCGCGATGTCCGTTGACGCATGGATTGATGCGAGGCCGTCCGCAAACTGTAAGATGAAGGCCTATTGGCCCGAGAAATAATATCACCTCACTCAAGACCGTAGGTCCGTAAACCCACAAGTATTAGTGACTTCCGGCTTGGTATCGTTACAAACCACCTGTGTCGGGATTTATTGGTTGCCTGCCGTGAGGGAATTTTCTGTTATGTACTTAACGACCCTTTGTTCTGAATGGTGCATTTTTGCTTTGTTCCGTACAGATTGCCAGGCTTTTTATCCGTGAAAATGATCGAGCAAGTGTCATTTTCAGAGAAAATCTACAACCTGGGAGTTAAGTATAGAATCCCCATAAAAAGCCCCCTGCGGCGGTCAAAAGATCAGGTTGAAGCTGAGGCTGGCGCTGCCGCCCTCCGGCGGAAGAGCGGCGCTGAGCCTCTCTTGCGGGCTGCGCCGGAGAAGCAACGGCACGGTTCCCGCGCTGCTCACGGCCTCGATCTCGTAACTCAGCGTCACACCGCCCGCTCCGCCGGTCAGCATCCAGGCAAAGGGGATCTCCGCCGCGCAGGTAGCTGTCGATCCGGTCACGGCTACCCGCCCTGTGGCTATCACCGGAGTTGCGGGCGCTGGCGGATGCAACAGGTCAAGCCCACCCTGCCAGGGAGCGATCTGCGCCCTGCAAGTGATGGTGCTCCCTGCGGGAAGTTGCGAGGCCAGAGTCAGATGGAAGGTGAGCGCATAGACGCCGCTGAAGGCCACCGGGGCTGCCCCGGCCCGCAGATTTGCAGCAGGAGCAGCCCCCGCAGCAGCGGACGCCAAGAGCGCTACCAGAAGGCTCTGGGTTATGCACGCGCGCCTCATGGCATCCTCCGCAGAGTGTCTATCGGAGGTTGGGGCGGGAAGATGAGCCGGAAGCAAGAAAGAAGCGGCGCGGCCTTATTACGCAAGTACCGCTGCCTCTCCCACTGTTTGCATCAAGGCGTCGTGGCGGAGTCCTGAATGTGCCCCATCTTTTCGTGTTTGGTGCGCAGATAGCGCTCGAAGCTCTCCTGCGGTTCAACTTCGGCGGAGAGCCGCTCGGTCACGGTGATTCCGGCGGCTTCGAGAGCCGCGACCTTCTCGGGGTTGTTGGTGATGAGGCGAACCTGAGAGACTCCGAGCTGCTTCAGCGCCTCGGCGGGCAACTCGTAGGCGCGACAGTCGGCGGCAAAGCCCAGCTCGACGTTGGCTTCCACCGTGTCCAATCCATGGTCCTGCAACTCGTAAGCGCAGAGTTTGGCCATCAGGCCAATGCCGCGGCCCTCCTGCTGCTCATAGAGCAGTATGCCAGCGCCCTCCGCGGAGATCTGCCGCATCGCCAACTCCAGTTGCAGGCGGCAATCGCAGCGCAGCGAACCAAATACGTCGCCGGTGAGGCACTGCGAGTGAATGCGCACCAGCGGCGGCGCGGAGTGAATGTCGCCCATGACCAGCGCCACCAATCCCTCGACCTGGCTGCTCTTCATCTCGTAGACGCTCCCTGTCGCAGGCCCGGCACTCAGGCCGTTCCTGCCCTGCTCGGCCTGTGCGGTCTCGTCGCAGGGGCGCGGGGCACTCAGCACTCCTTCAAAGCCGAAGATGCGAAAGGCACCCCAGCGCGTGGGAAAATCCGCCTCGGCAATCTTCTTCACGCTCTCAAATCCCATGCTTCTATATTACTTTGCCATTCTTCGGGATTGATGGATGGGCCATCTGCCGAATACTGCATTCACTGAGGATATTTCCGAGCGCCGCCGGTCTTTACCGGAGTCCTCTGGCAAAGACCGACGGCGCTTTATTCGTTTTCGCAGGGTCTATTCTCTTTCATGGTCCTTGTGTTCACGCTCCGCATCGCAGAAGCAGCGTTTCACGATGTGCAGCTTTTCCAGGCTGGTGCTGGGCAAAAACAAGCTCTCCGCGCTGGGAATATAACTGGCAGTCACCTTGTGTGTGCCAACCTTGAGTTGCGAGGTCGCCCAGATTGCTCCTCCCTTGCGATTCACAACGACAGGCTCTCCAACATTGGAGCCGTCAACGGCGAATTGAACGCTGCCGCTGGGAACCCCCTTTGCCCCTGTCGAGTTGGCGACAACAGTGGCGCTGAATGTTACCCATTCCCCGATCTGTGTAGGATTAGCGTCGGCAGTCAAGCTGGTGGTGGTCGAGCCGGCGAGAATGCGCTGGGTCGCCACGTAGCTCTTTGCGAAAGTAATATCGCCGGTTGCCAGCACATCGAAGACGCAATTCGCGCGCCGGTGCTGATCTGTCACTTGGCGGCATGCGGCTTGGGCCAGGGCCTCGCTTCCAGGCTCCAGCGGTTTGCTGCCAGGCACCACGCAAGGGGGCTGTTCCGGTGGCCAATCCCTGTCAGTAAAGCTCCCTGTCGATGTGCCCTGCGCATAGTCAAAGAGAGTGTCTTTATCGTTGACACGCCATGCGTCGGCGAATTTCTTGTAGAGTACGTCATAGCGGGCAGGCAATGTGGCCGGCATCGCTCCCACCGATGCGCCGCCCGGCAGCGCCGGCAGCCAGCTTCCATCCGCAAGCGCCCCGGCAATGCCGCCTCCGTTTGCCGCACCATCTCCGCTCACCAACCCAAGACGCGAGAGATCGACATTGAGATACCACTCGCTCTGAGATGGCCACCACTCCGGCGTCACCAGCAAGGTCTTGCCGTCGGGGAAGTCGACTTCCAGAGCGCCTCCGGCTTGCGGGGCAACTCGCCCTCCCGCTCCCAGCAACACACCCTGCGGTCCCAGCGAGGTGAGAGCACCATCGATGCGAAGCTGGAGGCCGCTCGGATCAGGTATGCCGCTGAGGTTAGGCTCCCAGGTCACGCGGTGATCTCCTACCCGAGCGGCGACGGCTGTATTCAAACTGACGCAGGTAGTGAGACCGTCGTAGGCGTCGCTGCCGATGAATGTGGTCGAGACGGGCTTCTGCCGGGTCTGAACCTCGGCTCCGTCGGAGTCCCGCAGAGAGACAAACTCGCCCGCGCCCTGGAAGTTGTAGAGTGTTCCGTCCGTCGTCGTGATGTGCGGGTCGCCCTCAAGTGATGGCGGGGTGCACCACGCGGTATGGGTGTGTGCCGTATCCCAAACCTCCATGAATTGGATCGAGGGATTCGATCCGCCAATGGGACAGCAAACGGGCGATCCGGTCGGCTCAAATTCGAGGTTGTTCGTCTCACCCGTGGTGCCGTCGTTCACTTCGCAGACGGGAGGATTACTGGTCCCGTCGTCGATGCTCGTGTTGACGACCAGATGCGTCGGGCTGGTGAAGTTGGTCTGGGTGCCGCAACAGTCGCCGAAGACGTTGAACTCCACTTGCGTCCACGATTGGTTTAGATTCAGCACCGTCGGCTCCGTATACGCATACATACCGACGGGGCTGGTTGTCGCCAGTTCCACCACATCCTGGCTTGCGCTGGAGGACGATGTCATCACCAGATTGGGCAAATCGGCGGCAGTCTGCGGGGGTACGTAAGTTATGGGGCCGTTGAACCAGCAATCGCCCGCCCCATCCGAGGTCCATATCGTCGTCCCTCCGGAGACGGCCCAACTGGGCAGAGCCGGGCAGGGCGTTCCCCAGTTGAAGAGCCAATACTCGATGAAGACACCCGGCGTATTGCCCCTGGGCGCGGTTGGCGCCGCTGATAGCTGGCCCGCTCCCGGCGCAGGCCCCTGGGTTTGAGAAAACAGAAATTGCTGCCAGCCATAGCAGCCCGCCGCTCCATTAGGCGCGCCGGCGCAGGCCGGGGTCGGAAAGGCGCTTGCCGTCGCATTGAATGGAGCTTGCGAGTTCATCTGCAACATAAAGATGTTGGGATCAACGGTTGATGTGAAGGCCACGTCCCCGTTCACGCCGGTCGCGTATGAGCCTCCCGCAATCTGCAGGAATGATCCCTCGGACGAAGAGATCAAATTCGAGCCGGAGGCCTGAGCCGCGTAGTCGGCTCCATTGCCCACTTGATTGGCTCCGCCGCCTGCTCCTCTTTGGTTGGGAAACGGCGATGGGCGCCCGCATTCGACTTGCACCCAATCGGTTCTCGGATACTCGGCTTTGAAGCAGCCGCTCTTCGGCAGAGGCGTTCGTACCATGGCTTTACGCCAAGCCTCGCGAACCTCGGGCTTCACGGGCGCCTGCGCGCTCTCCTGTGCAGGGCAAAGGCTAATACTTGCCATCAACGTCAAAGCTGCGGCGGCAAAGGAAAAATATCTGTGATTGAACATGGAACCTCCTTTTGACCGGCAAACAGGGGAATGCGCCGGCCCGCTGTCGTCGAAGGGATGGGGAGTTTCCCATCGTGCAGCGGTAACCCACGAGGATAGTGAAAGAAAATTAACATCCGTTTCACGATGCCGACGCGATGCCTGCAAAGACGCCATTGGCAAAATAATGCCTCCGGATGAATTGCTGGATGCATTGCCGGGAACCGAAGCCACGAAGTGCAATCGATTGAATGGGGCAATAGGAGGCTCATCGTAGCATCTGCCTCGGCGCTGCTACGATAGTCATTGCCGGAATACTATGCGCGACCACCTGGCTTCACTGCTTGAAGATTTTCGCCGTTATGACCGACAGATTGCGGTCGTCCGCTTTCAGGGCAACCGGCGGCGTGTCACCACCTATGGAGAACTGGCGCGGCTGGCGGGGCGTTTTGCCGCGCTGCTGGATGCGCGCGGGATTGGTCCCGGCGACCGGGTTCTGATCTGGGCGGAGAACGGCGCGGAGTGGATGGCCGCCTTTCATGGCTGCATCCTGCGCGGAGCGCTGGCGGTGCCGCTGGACGCTTACGGAAGCGCGGAGTTTGCGCAGCGCGTGGCGGCTGATGTCCGCCCCAAGCTGGCAGTGGGCGATGCTCTGCTGTTGGCGCAGTTGGGGTCTGTGGTATCCCACCCATTTCACAAAGAACGTGAATTGGATGGGGCACCCAGCTCAATACACAATTCAGAAAATCCATCGAACGAAACAACGGGATTTCCGCTGCTGGCTTTTGAGGATTGGCCCACTACGCTCCCCGATGAAGAGGCCGGTCCGGTGGAAGGGCTTTCGCGCGAGACGCCACTACAAATTTTGTTCACATCGGGCACCACCGGCGATCCCAAAGGCGTGGTGCTGACCCATGGCAATGTGCTGGCCAGCGTGGAGCCGATCGAGCGGGGAGCGCAGCCTTATATGCGCTATGAGCGGCCATTTCATCCGCTGCGCTTTCTGCACACGCTGCCCTTGAGCCACGTCTTTGGACAGACGATGGGGTTGTGGATTCCGCCGGTCTTTGCCGCCGAGGTTCACTTTGAGAGCAGGCTGGTGGCGGCGCGGCTGATTGAGACGATCAAGCGGGAGCGCATCAGCGTGCTGGCTGCCGTGCCGCGCGTGATGGCTCTGCTCAAGACGCATCTGGAAGCCACCGATTCCAAACTTGCCGAACGGCTGGCCGCATCGCAGGGAATGAAGGCGTGGAAGCGCTGGTGGTGTTTCCGCGCTGTACACCGTGCCTTCGGACTGAAGTTCTGGGCGCTGATCTCCGGAGGCGGAGCGCTGGGCGGAGCGCTGGAACAGTTCTGGAACCGGCTGGGATTTGTGGTGGTGCAGGGCTACGGAATGACGGAGACCAGCGCGCTGATTACGCTGAACCATCCCTTTCACGTGGCCAAAGGAACGATTGGCAAGCCGCTGCCGGGGCGCGAGGTGAAGCTGGGGCCGGATGGCGAGGTGCTGGTGCGCGGAGCGATGATCTCCGGCGCGACCTGGTCGGGCGGAGCCTTGCAACCGCGGGCGGATGAGTGGCTGGCCACGGGCGATCTGGCCGAGAGCATGGCCGGAGGCGAACTGCGCTTTCTGGGGCGCAAGAGCGAGGTGATCGTGACCTCCTCCGGAGTCAACCTGCATCCGGAGGATATGGAAGCGGCCATCGAAGAGGAGCCATGCGTGGCCGCCTGCGCGGTGGTGGCCATGGAGACGCCTGCCGGACCGGAACCTTGCGCGGTGCTGGCGATGCGCAACTGCGGCGATGGAGCCGCGGCGGCCATTGAACGAGCCAATCAAAGGCTGGCGGAGTTTCAACGGCTGCGGCGCTGGCTGCTCTGGCCGGAGCCTGATCTGCCTCGCACTTCGACCGGGAAGGTAAAGCGCAAGGCCGTTGCAGCGTGGCTGGCCAGTATTCAGGCCGCTTCGGGAACGAGTGAAAATGCAACGGCACGCGCCAGCGCCTTTGGCGCGTCGGCGGACTGGCTGTTGGCGCTGATCGCCAGCATCTCCGGCGAGACTCCGCCGGGCGTGGGCGACGAACTGCGGCTGAGCGAAGACCTGCAATTGGACAGTCTGGGCCGCGTTCAACTGGCCGCTGCGCTGGAAGAACGGCTGGGAATTGCCGCCGACAGCGGGCTGATCGAAGAGGCGCGGACGCTGGGCGAAGTTCGCCGCCTGGTGGCCGGGAGCAGGCAAACCGAAGCAACTGTGCCTGAAGAGATTTCTGCAGGTGTCAAAGCCCCGGATTCAAACGCAGATATTTCGACACAACTCAAGTCGTGCCCTGACACTTCAACTCCCCCCCCGAAGATTTCAGCCGCAGAGATTTCTGCCGATCTATCGGAGGATGCGCCGGGCGAGTACATCTATCCGCGCTGGCCCTGGCTACGGCCTGTTCAATGGCTGCGCGTGGCCTTCATTGAAGCGGTGGAGCGGCCGCTGGTCTGGCTGCTGGCGCACCCGCGCGTGGTTGCGCCCGGGCTGGCGCATTGCGGCGAACCGATGCTGATCGTCGCCAACCATGTCACAACCTATGATGGACCGCTTGTCCAATACGCATTGCCGGCAGCGATGCGCCGGCGGATTGCCGCGGCAATGTCCGGTGAGATGATCGAGGATTTCCGCCACTTCCGCAATCCGGAGCGTCCGCTGGGACAACGAGGCTTCTATCTGCCCGGCCCCTTGATCTATCTGCTGCTGACTGCGCTCTTCAACATCTTCCCCTTGCCCCGGCGGCGGAACTTTCAGCGCAGCTTTGCCCATGCCGGAGCGGCAATGGATCGCGGCTTCAACGTTCTCGTCTTCCCTGAGGGGACTCGCTCCAATGAAGGAAGGCTGGCTCGCTTCCGAGGCGGTATCGGGCTACTGGTCAAGCAGTCAGGGGTGCGCGTGCTGCCGGTGGCGATCCGCGGATTGGGCGAGCTGAAGGCCGCAGGCAAAGGCTGGTTCCGCTCCGGCAGAATCGAGGTCCACGTGGGAGAGCCGATCCGCTTTGCGCCGGAGGAGACGGAGACGGCCATCACCGAGCGGCTGCACGACGAGGTGGAACGGCTGCTGAAGGATTGAGCTTTGACGCTCCGGCAAGAAAAGTGTGAGATTCTTCCCGCTCCCAGGGAGCGCGTAATTAGAGAAGCCTTCCGGCAGCCTCCGCCCACTGCCCCAGAAATGCCTTCAACTCCTCCGGCGGATGCAGCCAAAGCTCTGCCGCCGTCTCGCGCCAATTGCGCCGCACCAGCAGGCTCAGCCCGCGCCGTCCACGGCGATTCACCGCTCGAAAAGCCGCCTCGTCGCTCAAATCATCGCCCAGATACGCCACTGGCCCATCGCTTGCGGCTTCGTCGAGAATCGCCTCGACCGCTCCGCCTTTGTTCCGCCCCGCGCGCAGCTCCAAGCCCGCGTCAAAGTCCAGCAGCGTCAGCCCCTCCATTCGCGCCAACGGCTCGAAGAGCGCCCGCGTCCGTTGCTCGATCTGCTCCGCCTTCTGCCGCGAAGCTCCGCGCCAGTGCATCACCACGCCATTGGCCTTGTCCTCAAAGAGTCCGCCCAGGCTGTCGCGCTTCAAGTGCTCGCGCAGTGCTTCGAGCTTGGCCTGGGTCGCCGCCGGAGCCGTCTCCAGCTCCCGCCGGCCATCTGGATAAAGCCGCTCAGCTCCGTGCAATCCCCAAACCTCTAACGGTGGGTCGAGCCTCAGCATCGGCGCAATCTCGGCGGCTGGCCGACCGGTTATGACCGCCATGCGTGTCTGGCTCCGCTGCTGAATTCTCTGGAGCAACTCCCGCACCCCCGCCCAGGGCTGGGCCGTAAAGCGATCCACGCGAAAGGGAGCCAGCGTTCCATCGTAATCCAGCAGCAAAAGCGGGCACGCGCCAGGAGCAAACCCGCTGAAAAATTCATTGAGTCTATTGGTAGTATCTTCCGTCAACTTCGCTCGCTTTCTGACTCAAGTTTATCGTGCAGCCCAGGCCGATGATCTCCCAGTCCCTCGAATGCGCTATCCTGTCGATGAGAGCAGCGCAGAACTATATCCCGGCGAACCGGAAGACGCGATGGCGATACGTGCAATCGAGATGACCGCCAAGGACCTTGTCCTCACCGTGCAGGACTACTTTTTCTTTGCTCAACGCGCTTTGATGAATTTGTTTCGCCCGCCCATCTACTGGTCGGAGTTTCTCATGCAGGCCGACATCATCGGCGTCGGTTCGCTGTCGATCGTGGTGCTCTCCGGCCTCTCCACTGGCGGCGTGCTGGCTTTGCAATCGGCGGCCACCCTCTCGGCCTTCGGAGTCACCACAATTACCGGCCAATTTGTCTCGCTCACCATGATCCGCGAACTGGGCCCGGTGCTGACCGGCGTGATGGTCAGCGGGCGCAACGCCAGCTCGATGGCCAGCGAACTCGGCTCGATGGTGGTGACTGAACAGATTGACGCCATGCGTGCGCTGGGCGTCGATCCGATACGCAAGCTGGTCACGCCGCGCATTGCCGCCACCATCATCATGCTTTTTTTCCTCACCATCGTCGCAGACGCCTGCGGCATCGTCGGCGGCGGCCTGGTCACGGTCTTCATGAACCACCAGAACGGCACGCAGTATTTCGACAAAGCCTGGGAGCATCTGGTTTATCCCGACATTATTCAGGGCCTCGTCAAGCCGCTCTTCTTCGGCTACATTCTCAGCTCGATCGGCTGCTTCTACGGCATGAGAACCACAGGTGGAACCCAGGGCGTCGGCCGCTCCACGATTCAGGCTGTCGTTTGGGCCTCGGTGATCATCATCTTCGTCGACTTTCTTCTCACTCAGGTATTGCTCAGATTCTTTCCTCCACTATGAACGACTCTGCCGCTTCCGCCCAACCCGGCCAGGAGAATGCCGCATATGCCGGTCCAGTCGTCGCACTTCACGATGTCTCCATCGCCTTCGATGGCCCGCCGGTTCTTGACGGTCTCAGCTTTACCGTTGCGCCCGGAGAGACCCGCGTCGTGCTCGGTCCGGCCGGCGTCGGCAAAAGCGTGCTGCTCAAGCTGGTGAACGGACTGCTCCGTCCCGACAGTGGCAGTATCCGGCTCTTCGGCGAGGAGATCACACAAATGCCCGAAGAGCAGCTCTTCCCGCTGCGCACACGCGTCGGCATGGTCTTTCAGGAGGGTGCGCTCTTCGATTCGCTCACCGTCCGCGACAACGTTGCCTATCAGCTGATTCAGGAGCATATCCCAGACGAGGAGATTGACCAACGCGTCCGCGATGCTCTGCGCTTTGTTGAGTTGGAAGAGACCTTCGATCTCTATCCGGCCAGCCTCTCCGGTGGAATGCGACGCCGCGTGGCCATCGCCCGCGCGCTGATCCGCCAGCCCGAACTTCTGCTCTATGACTCGCCCACCGGCGGCCTCGATCCCGTTACTTCGACAACCATCATCGAACTGATCGTGAAAGAACGCGATGTGTATCGCACGCCGTCGCTGATGGTTACACACCGGCTGCAAGACGCATTCAACCTCTGCAACCATCGCTTCGATGCGCAACTCGGCCGCATGGTCCTGCTGCCCAAAGGCGAAACCGATTCCAACACGACCTTCCTCATGCTCAATGAAGGCCGGCTGATCTTCGATGGCTCGCTGCATGAACTGGTGAAATGCAAAGACCCGTTCGTCCGCGAATTTCTGGAGTAGTGAGACAATGAAAGCCGGAGGTCGTTGCGGCTCGATTCACGATCATTCCGCTTTTGTGCAACACACTTGCAACCATTCGAGGGGACGGCAATGACTCGCTCCATACTTCGCCGCGCGGCAGGGATCGTAGGACTCGTTCTTCTTCTGCTGATTGCGTGCGAAATTGTTCGTCTGGCATGGCTGCTCCATCGGCCCGTCCATGCCGAAGATCGATTTGAGGGGCCGGGCCTGAGTTCGATCTGGATGAGCCGGCGCATGGTTCCCGAAGCCTTCGCAATTCAATCCCAGATCGTCCACAGCGGTCATGGAGCTGCGCGGATGACGCTGCGCTCGATGAATCGATTTGAGGCGGCAAGCGATGACGGCGGCGCCAGTGAGCGCGATGAGCTGCTGGAGGTGCCGCGCTTGTGGTCGCAGACGGGAAGAACTTATCAGTACTCCTTCAGTCTCTATCTGCCGCCGGAGTTTCCCATCGTGGATCAACGGCTCGTCATTGCGCAGTGGAAGCAGCTTTGCGAATGGAGTCAATGCCGCCCCGATAATCCGGTGCTGGCAATCCGGTATACCGGCGGCACACTCCTTATCACGAGCAAGAACGATGACGGCGAGAAGATTCTTTATCGATCGCAAGGCGAGATGCGGGGCCGGTGGATGGACTTCCGCTTCGTCACGCGATTTTCACAAGGCGAGGACGGCGCATTGGATGGATGGATGAATGGACAGCAGATCGTGCACTTTGGCGGTGTCACGGCCTACCGCGCTGCTCGCGGCTATCCGGCGCACGGCTTTTTCTTTTTCAAAATGGGTCTTTATCGGGATCTGATGCAGCAGCCGATGACGATCTATCTCGACGACTATCGCAAAGACGAATGCGAAGCGTCATCCTGCGAATAGCGTTCACGGAATGATTTTCCACTCCTGGATCGCCGGCATAACTTCGCAGAAATAGCGAACTGCTGAGCTTACACGGCCACGGTAAAGCTGTCCTCGGTGCGCATCACCGCGTGATACATCGTGTCGCGCTCAAAGGGGATTCGCCCAGCCTCGGTAATCAGACGGCATAGCTCTTTGCGTGTCATCCCCTGCGGCGTCGTCGCACCCGCGTCGTGGTAAATCTTCTCCTCGACGACCGTGCCATCCAAATCGTCGGCTCCGAAGCGTAGCGCAATCTGCGCAATCTTTGCCGTGAGCATCTGCCAGTAGGCTTTGATGTGGGGGAAGTTGTCCAAGAGCAGCCGGCTGACGGCAACCTGGCGGATGTCGGTCAAGCCAGTGGTCGCGGGCAGGTGGTCCAGCGCCGTGTTCTCCGGATGAAAGGCCAGCGGAATGAAGGTCTGAAAGCCGCCGGTCTCGTCCTGGAGCGCGCGGAGTTTCAGCAAGTGATCGACGCGGTCCTCATTGTTTTCGATGTGTCCATAGAGCATGGTTGCATTGGATTTGAAGCCCAGCTTGTGCGCTAAGCGCGCCGTCGTCAGCCATTCTTCGCCGTCGATCTTGTGGTCGCAGATGATGGAGCGCACGCGCTCGGCAAAGATTTCAGCGCCGCCGCCCGGCATTGAATCCACGCCTGCGGAGCGCATCCTGAGGAGCGTCTCCTCGATGGTGAGTTTGGCCCGCCGCGCCAGGAAGGCCAGCTCGACCATCGTGAAGGCCTTGATGTGAACCTTGGGGAAGCGTGCTTTCAGCCCGCGCACCAGATCGAGAAAGTATTCCAGAGGCAGATCGGGATGCAGTCCACCGACGATGTGAAACTCGGTTACCGACTCCGTGTAGCCGGTGGCCGCCGTCTCCCAAGCCTCTTCGAGTGCCATCGTATAGCCCGCCGCATCGCCCTTCTTGCGTCCGAAGGCGCAGAGCTTGCAGGCGGCGACACAGACATTGGTGGGATTGATATGGCGATTGACGTTGAAGTAGGTGATGTCGCCGTGCATACGCTCGCGCACATAATTGGCCAGCCAGCCGACGGCCAGCACATCGGAAGAGCCGTAGAGCACAAGGCCCTCCTCGAAGCCGAGCCGTTCGCCGGCGAGCACTTTGGCGGCGATAGGCTCAAGCCGTGGGTCGTGGCTCCGAAAGGGGGAACGCTCGCGGATCACCGCACTCTCAGCCTGCATATTTCCATGATACAGAAATCGGGTTCCTCCCGCAGCCAGAGAACAATCGCCCCAAGCCCTATTTTCCTGTACCCTGCTCCATCACGACTCCGTCAAAGAGCGACGAGGCGATCAATTTGTCTCCCACGGAGCGCACGCGGTTGATGAGAAAGCCCGTCTGCGTCCATGTCCAATCCAGAGACTTCGGCTTGATGACGTAAATCTGATCGCTTGAACGCGAACTGACCAGTAGCCTGCCCAGGCGAGCGTCATAGGTCAGGTCATCCACGTCGGTCAATGGGAAGCGGTTGACCCAAAGCCATGTCTTGCCCAGGTCATGCGAGAAGTAGACGCCCTCGCGCGCGCCCAGCCACAATGTCCCGTCGGCGGAAAAGGCGACGCAATGAATGCGCGTGAGCGTGGCCGGAATTCCGATCGGCATCCAGTTCTCTCCAGCGTCTCTGGAGAGAATCACTCCATCCTGCCGGGCCGCAGCCAGCAGCGATTCATGCACAGCGATGGAAAGATAATTCACTGCGCCCATCACCGGACCGCCCTGCCAACTGGCGCCGTGATCCTTGCTGGTATAAAGCCCCCCGGTGGTGGAGGCCAGCCATGCGCCGCCGGAGAGATCGAGCGCATAGACGCGGCTCTGAATCTGCCGCACCGGTTCGATGACCGGCTTCGCCGCATCAGCACGCTTTCCTTTGGGCGTCTCGACAGGCGCAACCGCCAGCGGATTCTGAATCAGATTGCGCGGAGTCCAACTCGGCGGGGAATCGATCTTCGCGCTCTGCAGCGCAGCCTCCGCGTCTTGTGGGGCTTGATCGCCCGTCTCCAGCGCGTAAATTCCGTGATTGGTTCCCGCCAGAATGGTGCCCTGCGGCGACTCAGCCAGAACAAAGACATCCAGCCCGTCCAGACCGCTGCCGATCTGCCGCCACTGCCCGCCGCCATCGGTGGAGACAAAGACACCGCCATAGCTTTTGTCGTTCACAACGCCGGCAAAGAAACGAACGGGCTTGCCGCTCGCCTCCGGATGCGTATCGACCAGCAGCGCTTCCACCTTGCGCGCGGAGAAGCCCTGATTGGCCTGCGCAAAACTTGCCCCGCCATCCTTGCTGAGCAGAACACCACCGCGGTCGGTGGCCACCAGCACGCGATTCGAATCCTGCGGATCGACAAAAACATCGTTGACGATCACATCCGGGCCGGTCAAGCGCTGGAAGTGCTTGCCAGCATCCCCGGTCTTGTATAGTCCTTCGGTAGTTCCGGCATAGACCACATCGGGCTGCGATGGATCCTGTTTGAGAACGCGCGTTCTGCGCGCCGTGGAAGGAATGCCCTCAACCTTGCGAAAGAGTTCTCCGGCGTTTTCGCTCTTGTAGATGCCGCTGCACGCGCTGGCAAAGACGATTCGCGGGCGGGTGGGATCGATGATGATCGAAAAAACATCGGAGTCGTCGATGACGCCCTGTTTGATGTTGACCCAGTTCTTGCCGCCGTCGCTCGTCTTCCAGGGAAGATGCCACGTGCCCGCATAGATCACATCGGGATCTCCCGGATCGATGGCCAGCGACTCCACTTCGTGAATCTCATGGCTGCCCGGCGGGCTGATCTGCTTCCAGGTGGCGCCGCCGTCGGCGCTCCTGAAGACCCCTTGCAGCGTACCCGCAAAGAGCATCGCGGGATTCGAAGGCGCCTGCGCGAAGGCGCGAATCGACTGTCCGCGCAGCCCCTCGACCGCGTTCCAGCTTCGTCCCGCGTCATGGCTCACCCACAAACCGCCGCCGGGATGATCGAGCTTCCATGCGGCCACAAAGATCGTCGCCGGATTTGCCTGATCCACGACGACGTGATCCAGAATCAGATCTTCGGCGGGATCCAGCTTTGCGAGCCGGTTCCAGGTGGCGCCGCCGTTCAGCGATTCGTAGAGCCAACTGTTGGTGGTGCCAAGATAAAGATGATCGGAATGGCCCGGAACCATCGAAATGGCGCGTGCATCTCCGCCCGCCGGACCCACTGCGTTCCAGAGCGACTCGGCGGCCTGGCCGGGCAGGGCCAGCAACATCAGCATGAGAAACAGAATGAGTGCTGCCAATCCCGGACGAAGAGATATATCCGGGCAAATTTGCGATCGATCCATAGGTTACAAAAGCTCCGTGGACAACAATATCTGCAAGTAACGCTCTAAGACGAAAAAAGGCTGACCGGATTGCCGGTCAACCTTTAATGATTACACAAACGACTGCGCAAGCTATCATCCTGCCGGCGCCTATGATTGAATCCGCGCCGGTCCGATGATTTGATTGATTGCCGGAGCGGATGGGGAGTCTGCTCCGGCATTTCGATAACTACTTCCTGGGCGCGGCCTTCTTCCTGGTCGCTGGAGACTTCTTGTCGAGCAGCGTCAGCGAATCGGCAGCATTGAAGGGGTACAAGCGGACCGATTGCTGGCCCGTGGTACTCAAGGTGATGTCCACGCGACGGTTTTGCGCGAGGACGATGACGGTCAGCTCGTGGAGAATCTTACTGCGCTCCGCATCGCTCAGGTCCGGATTCTTCTCGATCAGCTCTCTTACCTGGGCCTCTGTAAGTTCTTCCTGGCTGCCAAAGGCTTCTGTTTGAATGCTGGCATCGGAGATGCCCTGTTCAATGAGGAACTGCTTTGCGCGAGCGACGCGGCGTTCAGAGAGCGCCTTGTTGTACTCGATCGATCCGCGCACATCCGCATGTCCGCTTAGTATCAGATGGGCATCCGGCTTGATCTGCAAATACTGCTTGAAGTCTGTCGCCAGAGTGGTCAGGGTCTCCTCCTGGCTGGCAACCAGGCCTCCATCGGGCTTGTTGGCTCTAGGCTGAGCTGTCGGGAAAAATACACTGCGCAGCGCCAGACGAGCCTCAAGCCGCACCTGCTCTGGGGTCGGTCCCGGAGGCGGCGGAGGCGGCGGAGGCGGCGCAATCGTTACGCTGGTGCTCGCGGTTGCCGTCTGCCCCTTGTCGTCGCTCACATTGCAGGTGATGTCAACCGCGCCGGTTGCAGCTCCGGTCGAATCATATGTCGCCGAGGCGCCGCTTCCGCTGACGGATCCCGATGCTGCCGAGTAGGTGTAGGTCAGCGGGCGATTCTGCGGACTAACTCCGGAAGCGCTGACTGTGGCTTTGTCTCCTGGCTTCAAGTCGGTGGGGGTGGCGGAGCAGCCAATCGTCGGCGGCTCAAAGGCTTTGACGGTAAAGCTGGCCGTTGCCGATGCCGACTCCCAGGGCTGTGCGCCTTCCTTGCCCGGCTTGCCCTCCTTCACTCCGCAATTCACCGTGTAGGAACCGGGAGCTAGAGTCGCGGTGGCTACCGTGGCTGTCGCGTCCTTCACTGCTACGCCCGGCCCCGCAAGGCTGTAAACCGCATGGAGCTTGGGTTCCAGATTACCCGCCGTTGCCGTTATCGTAACCGGGTCGCCAGGGAAGATTGAAGCGGGAGCGGCGGAACAGGCCAGGGTCACAGGCGTGGGAGGCGCAACCGAGCCGATGCGATACACAAGGCCGGCACTCAGACGCGGACTGTTGAAATTCCCTCTTACTTCAGGGGCAAAATTCTCATGCGTGTACTGATAATCCACCTGAAAAAGGCGAACAGACAGACGATGGTTGAGCAGGGGGGTGGAATAATCCACGCCGCCGCCAATCGTCAACACAACGCCCCACTTGTCATTCTGATACGTGCTGCCAACGTGCTCCGCACCGACCAGCGCATGGAAAAACGGCGTGGCGTCGGTTAACGGGAGCCGGTAGACCAGGCCACCGGATCCGCCGCTGAAATCGTCGTTTGTCGTGCCAGGAGAGGTGATCGTGCTTTCGTTATTATCGTTGTGAAAATCTCCCTCGCCCTGCACGCCGACATTCTTATTGAAATACCGGGTAACGCTTCCGATTCCACCCCAGTTGATCGAGCGGAAATTGACGCCGTTCACGTTTCCATGGGATGCCAGGTAACTGTAACCGGCAAAAATATCCCACTTCGACGGAGAATCACCGCCGCCATTATCGTTCTGCTTGGCCGAGTTCTGGGCAGTCATGCCGAGGGGAGTTGCGATTATGCACAGGATAAAAAAGATCTGCAACACGCATCTTGAAACACGAGAGATCATGTGTTTTTCCTCCATATTCAGTTTGAATCACAGTTAGGGGATGCTGGCCGTGAAGACAAGCGCCAACCGGGAACGATTGATATTTTCAAAAATGCGGGAAAAGATTGGGAACCGCGCGAACAAACATCATCAGGACTCAGCGTATCACAAGGTGGACGGCATTCTATGGTCAGGCCTTAACTATTCCGGCTAGCTTCATCCGCCTTCAAAAAGAGACTGCCCCTGCGCTCCCGATGTTTTCTTCCGAGGATCGCAGGGGCTTGCTCTGGCGGATAAGCCGCTGTTACTTCGCGGCTTTCTTATGTCCGTGCTTGGCGGGCAGCGGCTTGCGCGGCTGCGGCTTCACGGCGTTTTCATCCACAGGTGTGGTTCCGGTGACATCGGCGGCGAAGTTTGCGCCGGCAGGAACCAGGTAGTTGTCCACCTTCTGATCATCTGTCGTGCCGGTTGCGACACTGATGCGCGAAGCGTCAATGCCCTTCTCCGTCACCAGATAATCCTTGACGTCCACGGCGCGCTGCGCGGCTGCATCCTCAACCTTGGCGTGCTTGTGCTTGAGCGCGAACTTCTGCTGCTTGGCCGTCTTGGCCTGCTCCTTGGCGTTCGCCTGGCCAACCACCACCAGCTTCGCTTCCGGCTGCTTCTGCAGGTCGAGGGCGATTTCGTCCAGAACCGCCTTGGCTTCGTTATCCACGCGCTCAGGCCGCTTCGCGTCGCCCGCGAAACTGATCGATGCAAGCGCCTGCGTATGTGGCGGAGGAGGAACATAAGGAGCCAGGACCGTCACGCTGGTGCCGGCCGTTGCGGTTTGGTTCTTGTCATCGGTCACGGTGCAGGTGATCCCGGTTGTGCCGGTGGGCGCACCGGCCGATGAGAAGGTTGCCGAAGCTCCGCTACCGCTGATGGAGCCGGAGGCGGCTGCATAGCTGTAGGTCAACGGGCGGTTCTGCGGGCTGACGCCGCTGGCTGTGATTACGCTGGTCTCGCCCGGCTTGATGGTGCTGGGACTGGCCGAGCAACTGATAGTCGGCGGCTCAAACTGTTTTACAGTGAAGCTGGCTGTGGCGTCGGCGGTCTGTCCGGGCTTCAAGCCTTCCTTGCCCGGCTTGCCTTCCTTCACTTCCGCCTTCACCGTATAGCTTCCCGGCGCAAGCTCTGCTGTGGCCACGGCTGCCGACGGGCCATTTCCCGTCACGCCTGTTCCCGACCAGTTATAAACCACTTTAGTCTTCTTGTTGGGATCCACGGATCCGGGGGTTGCGGTCACGGTCACCGGCTCTCCTGGAAATACAGCGGGAGGGCTGGCCACTGCCGACAGTGTGATCGGCGGAGCCTTTTTGCATCCCATCGGTAAAAGCGCAATGCATCCCGCGGCCAAGATAAGACCGACCGACTTCAATTTGAGCGAATCCATTCCATTCCCCTCCTCATCAGGCTGAACTACTGGATACTTCTCTTACTCTGAGGGTAACGCAAGCACCCCCTCAGCTTCACTTTGCATTCTTGATGTGCTTGTTGACAGCCAGCGGCTTGCGCGGTTGCGCCTTCACCGCGGTCTCATCCACTTTTGTGGTTCCAGCCACATCGGACAAGAAATTCGCACCAGCCGGAACCAAATAGTCTAGCACGTTCTGGCCGTCCGCTGTAGAGGTCATCACGCTGATGCGAGCCGGATCGATGCCCTTCTCGGTCACCAGATAATCCTTGACATTCACGGCTCGTTCGGCAGCCAGATCCTCAGCTTTCATGTGCTTGAACTTCAGCGCCAGCTTCTCTTCCCGTTCGGTGCGCGCCCTTTCCTTAGTATCCGCATTGCCCACCACAACCACCTTGGCGTCGGCCTGTTTTTGCAGATCGAGCGCGACTTCATCCAGGCAGGCCTTGGCTTCGTTGTCCACGCGAGTCGGACGCCGCAGGTCGGTCGTGAAGCTGACCGAGCAGAGCGCTTGCGTGTGGGGAATCTTCGGCACATAAGGTAGGGTAATGGTCACGCTGGTCTTGGCCGTGGCAATCTGCCCCTTGTCGTCCGTCGCATTGCAGGTGATCTCCACCGGACCGCCGGCCGGAGCGCCAACCGAACTATATTCCACCGTGGCCGTGTTGCCGTTCACCGTTCCGGCAATGGCGGAGTAGCTATAAGTCAGCGGCCGATTCTGCGGGCTGACGCCGGACGAAGTCACCATGCTGCTTTCACCCGGCTTGATGGTGCCGGGATTGGCCGCGCAACTGATGGTCGGCGGCTCAAACTGTTTGACCGTAAAAGTGGTTGATGCAAAGGCGGACTGCCAGGGCTTCAGGCCTTCCTTGCCCTCTTTGCCTTCCTTCACGCCGCATTGCACCCGATAAGTGCCCGGTGCCAGCGTCGCTGTATCCACACTGGTCTTCTCTCCGCTGCCCCGGACTCCGTCTCCACTCCAACTGTAGACCGAATTCAGTTTAGGGTTCAGGTTGCCCGCGTCCGCAGTCACCGTGACCGGTTCGCCGGGATAGATCGAGGTCGGATTGGCTGAGCAGGCCAGAAAGACTGGTGGATGCGACGGTGCCGAAACCGGGAAGACAACTCCTGTACTGTATCGCGTCGCGTTGATGCCGGTTTGTCCGCCTAGATTGCCGGTGCCGTAATCCACGTGCAGATACTCGTAGTCGAACTGAAACAGACGGATTGCCATGCGATGGTGAAACAAGGGAGTATTTATATCCAGGCCGCCGCCGACGGTCATCACCGGACCCCAAGTGTATTCGTTGTGCGCGGGACCATCGATCAGCGCTTCGCCGCCCAGCCCATGCACAAACGGCGTCAGGCGTCCCACAGGGAAGCGGACCACCAAGCCGCCCGCCAGCGTCGTGAAGCCGTCGTTGTTGTTTTCCGTTCCGTTCTTACCGGGAGGATTGGAATTCTGAATACCCCACTCATGAACTCCCACTTCTCCCTGAATGCCTAGATAACGATTGAAGAAAAACGAATAACTGCCGATCTGGCCGAAGTTGACATCATGAAATGTTGCGGTTACGGGTTTCTTGTCTACAGTCGTTTGCAAGGTAGCGCGCGGCGCCAGATAGCTATATCCGGCGAATATCTCCCATTTTGACGGGGTGGCGTTCTCTCCTCCTCCTTGAGCGGACTGCACTGCCTGCGCTACCACAGCCATCGGCGACAGAAGCAGAATCGCCACAGTGGCAGCACAACTCATAGACTTGAAATCATAAGAGAACATTCGTTCTTCCTCCACTGTCTTTCGTGAATCAAAGGCCAGACATAGCTGCAATCCTACAAAAATATCAATCTGAATTGCCCCTGTCCTTCACCGAGGAAGGATCGTCTATATTTTCACACTACTTTCAACGTAACATAGGAAGTTTCGATAAGGAGCAGAAATAATTGGATATGTACCGATTTTGCATCCTCGGAAACGTAGCGATTTTGATCGCAAAGTTACCCCGGTAACCAATCGCAGATCGACATTTAGATAGTGTGCTTACTCCAGATTCAGCGTCTTGACCAGACTGCGCGGCTCTCGCTGGATCTTCTCCTGAAGCAGTGTAATGGCATACAAAAGCTGTTCGGGCCGCGGAGGACACCCCGGGACATAGATATCTACGGGGATTACCTGGTTCACTCCCTGCACGAGCGCATAGTTATTGAAGACACCGCCCGATGTGGCGCAAGCACCCATCGAGATCACCCACTTAGGCTCCGGCATCTGATCGTAAAGCCGGCGAATGACCGGGGCCATCTTCTGCGAGACCCGCCCCGCCACCACCATCAGGTCACTCTGCCGGGGAGAAGGCCGAAAGACCTCGGCCCCGAAGCGCGCCACATCAAAGCGCGAGGCTCCCATCGACATCATCTCGATGGCGCAGCAGGCCAGACCAAAGGTCATCGGCCAGACGGAGTTCTTGCGGATCCAGTTGACGGCAAAATCCAGCGAGGTCAGCAGAACGCCCTCCGGCTCTTCAATGCCGTAGTTGACCTCCTGGAGTTTGGCGCGATTCTGCCCGCTGCTCTCCAGCGCTCCGAATAGATACCGGTCTCGCAGCACTGCCGCCATGTACTCAATATACCGCTGATCGGCGATGAATGGGCAATGCGGACCGGCAGCAATGGCTTATCGGGTGGAATGTTGGAGGATGCGATGCGCTTCCCGTCCGAGGTGATTTGCAATCCTGCATGAAAGCTCAAGCCTCCGCCGATATAACCTAAACAGCATAAGGATGAAATGAAGAACTTGCGGATTATCATGAAAATTCTGTAGAATTTCAGCCAACACACCTACAGTCGGTATTTGTCTCGTTAACGGCTGCACTTGGCGGCACTTGTTCTTTGGAAGCGGCCTGCGTCCGTTCATGCCGGTTCCGATGCGTGGTTTTAGTCCGGATGGGCGGCCGGCCTCCGTCTCAGGCAAAGCTGTTCATCTTTTGAATTCATTCTGGAGTGGAATCGTATGTGTCGTCGCGCCATCACGTTGCTGATTCTCTTCGCCTGTATGGGAGTTTCCGTCCACGCCCTCGCCGTTGCTCCGCACATTGTGCCCTCGCCGCCGGCCACCCAAGCTGAGGTCGCCGCTCTCACTCAGGCCATCCACGACGCGCAGACCTCCGGCGACAATGCCTGGGTTCTGGTGTCGGCTGCACTGGTATTGATGATGACAGCCCCTGGCCTCGTTCTTTTCTATGGCGGCCTGGTCCGCCGCAAGAACATTCTCGGCACCATGATGCAGAGCTTCGCCATGATGGGTCTCATCACCGTGCTTTGGGCCGTCGTCGGCTACTCGCTCTGCTTCGGCGAAGGCAATGGCTTTATCGGCGGCCTGCAGCACGCCTTCCTGCGTGGCGTCTCGCTCGATCCCAACCCCAACTACGGCGGCACCATCCCCGAACAGAGCTACATGATCTACCAGCTCATGTTCGCCATCATCACTCCGGCGCTCATCACCGGCGCCTTCGCCGAGCGCGTCAAATTCAGCGCCATGGCCGTCTTTCTCTGCCTCTGGTCGCTGGTCGTCTACTGCCCCATGGCCCACATGATCTGGGGCGTCGGCGGCATTCTCAACTTCGCCAACCCCGCGGCGCGCTGGCCGGTCTTCGACTTCGCCGGAGGCACCGTCGTTCACATCACCAGCGGCGTCTCCGCCCTGGTCTGCGCGCTCTATGTCGGCAAGCGCGTCGGCTATCCGCAGGAGGATATGCCGCCTCACTCCATGGTGCTCAGCTTCATCGGCGCGGGAATGCTCTGGGTGGGCTGGTTCGGTTTCAACGCCGGCAGCGCCCTCGGCGCAGGACCGCTGGCCACCAGCGCCTTTGTCAATACGCAATTTGCCGCTGCCGCCGCCGCCATCACCTGGGTCATCACCGAGTGGCTGCAGAATGGCAAGCCCACCGCCCTCGGAGCCATATCGGGAGCCGTCGCCGGACTCGCCACTATCACCCAGGCCTCCGGCTTCGTCCAGCCCATGTCGGCTCTCGCCATCGGCGGAATCGCCGGCGTCGTCTGCTGCTTCATGGTCTTCCGCGTCAAAAAGTTCTTCGGTTACGACGATTCGCTGGACGCCTTTGGCGTGCACGGCGTCGGAGGAACCATGGGCGCGCTGCTTACCGGCCTCTTTGCCGCCGGCTCGATCAACGCCGTCTTCGGCAAGAACGCCGCCGGCATCGCCAACCCCGCCGGCGCCATCGACGGAAACTGGCATCAGGTCGGCAATCAAGCCATCGGCATGGCTATCGGCTGGGCCATGGCGATCGCCGGTACGCTCGTTTTGCTCTTCCTTGTCGATAAGACGATGGGCCTGCGCGTCTCGCCCGCCGATGAGGTCACCGGACTCGATCTCTCCCAGCACGGCGAGGAAGGCTACGAGTTGAACGCGTAATTTTTTTGCTCTGTCATCCTGAGCGAGCGAAGCGAGCCGAAGGACCAGCGGTTGCTTTTCGTTCGTCAGACCAATGAATCTTCGTGCCCCATCCATTCGCGCATTTGGCGAATGGGTGGGAAACCACGAAGCCCAAAACCTGTTTCCAAGCAATCCCGAGGAATCCGCCTATGCTCAAGATCGAAGCCATCATCCAGCCCGCCAAGCTCGACATCGTAAAGGAAGCCCTGATCGAAGCCGGCATCGAGGGAATTACCATACTGGAGGCGCGTGGACATGGCCGCCAAAAGGGCCACACCGAGTTCTATCGCGGCCGCGAGTACACCGTCGATCTTCTTCCCAAAGTCAAGCTGGAGATCGTCGTTGTAGACTCGCTGAAGGATAAAGTCGTCCAGGCTATCCTCGGCGCCGCTCGCACCGGCCACATCGGCGACGGCAAAATCTTCATCAGCCCGGTTAGCGAAGCCATTCGTATTCGCAACGACGAACGCGGCGAAACCGCACTCTAGAACCTGCAAACAGGCGGCTCCAGGCCCAAATTTCCAGAGCTGGCGCGGCGCAGCCCTCACTCTGCATGCCGGAGGAGCGCCGCTTGATCCCCTAATAACTAGAAACCCATGATATTTCCATAGAGATTTCCTCATTTTGGCAAGTTTTTGCCTCAAATTTGAAAATCCTCATGCATTCCTTATACGAGGAATCATAGAATTTCTCGAAGAGAACCATAGAAGAGTTGTGCCAATTCTACCCTCCAACGGGCTGGCTCAGCCTCGTCTCGCGCTTCTCAAGCAGAACATATGCGCAGGCGCAAGCTGTCGGCGCGTCTCTGTTCACTTCATCGCATGGCCTCGGCCCTCTGCATTCTCATCGGGAGTGGAAACTCATGTGTCGTCGCACCCTTCAACTGCTGTTGCTTCTTGTGCTTATCGCCCTTCCGTCCGTGGCCCTGGCCATCGCTCCTGACACCACGCCATCCCCCACGGCTCCCGCCACGCAAGCTCAGATCGCGGCCCTCCAGCAGGCGATTACCGAGTGTCAAAACGCCAGCTCCAAGGCGCAGTCCGCTGCCGCCAACGCTCAGTTTTCCGGGGATAACGCCTGGATGCTGACCTCGGCTGCCCTGGTTCTGCTGATGACCGGACCGGGACTGGCTCTCTTCTACGGCGGCCTGGTCCGCAAGAAGAATATCCTCGGCACCATGATGCAGAGCTTTGCGATGATGGGGCTAGTGACGGTTCTCTGGGCCCTCGTCGGCTACTCGCTGGCCTTCGGCCACGGCAACTGGTTTGTCGGCGGCTTCGAGCATCTCTTCTTGCGCGGCGTCACTCTTACCCCCAATCTCGACTATGCTCCCACCATTCCAGAGCAGACTCTGATGATCTATCAGCTTATGTTCGCCATCATCACTCCGGCGCTGATCACCGGCGCCTTCGCCGAGCGCATGAAGTTCAGCGCCATGGCGATCTTCCTGTCGCTGTGGTCGCTCTTGGTTTACTGCCCGATGGCGCACATGGTCTGGGGTGTGGGCGGACTGCTCAACGCGAATGGCGGACGCTTTCCATCGCTGGACTTTGCCGGCGGCACGGTCGTCCACATCACCAGCGGCGTCTCGGCTCTCATCACCTGCCTCTATATGGGCAAGCGCATCGGCTACCCCCACACCAAGATGCAGCCCCACTCGATGGTGCTGAGCTTCATTGGAGCCTGCCTGCTCTGGGTGGGCTGGTTCGGCTTCAACGCCGGCAGCGCGTTGGCCGCCAGTTCTCTGGCCACCAGCGCCTTTGTCAACACGCATTTCGCCGCCGCTGCCGCCGCTATCGGCTGGTCGATCGCCGAGTGGATTCATAACGGCAAGCCTACCGCTCTGGGCGCTATCTCCGGCGCAGTCGCCGGACTGGTTGCCATCACACCCGCCTCCGGCTTCGTTCAGCCGATGAGCGCCCTCTTGATCGGTCTGCTCGCCGGCGGCTTCTGCTTCTTCATGGTCTTCGTCGTGAAGAGCTTCTTCGGCTATGACGACTCGCTGGACGCCTTTGGCGTACACGGCGCAGGCGGAACGCTGGGAGCCATCCTTACCGGTCTCTTCGCCGCCAGCGTCATCAACCCTGTTTTCGGCAAGGATGCGCCGGTGGGCGGCATCGACGGCCACTGGGGCCAGGTGTATAACCAGTTGGCAGGCGTGGGAATTGCATGGGCCATCTCCGTCGTCGGCACTCTGGTGCTGCTCTTCGTCGTTGACCAGATCGTCGGCCTGCGCGTTTCCGCCGAGGATGAGGGCGCTGGATTGGATGTCTCCCAGCACAACGAGGAAGGCTACGACTTCGCATCGTAGAATTGCAATGCGGAAAGATTCGTTAAAAATGCGGGGGGAGTGGCGCAACCAGCCCCCTCGCCTGTTACGCTGTCAAACGAGGCAATTTGCGTATGATCAAAATTGAAGCCATTCTCCAGCCCTCCAAGCTGGACGCAGTCAAGGATGCCCTGCTCGAAGCTGGCATTGAAGGTATGACGATTCTGGAAGCCCGCGGACATGGCCGCCAGAAGGGCCACACCGAGTTCTACCGCGGCCGCGAATATACGGTCGATCTCCTGCCCAAGGTCAAAATCGAACTGGTGGTCAACGACGACCAGAAGGACAAGACCCTCCAGGCCATCATCGCATCAGCGCGCACCGGGCGCATCGGCGACGGCAAGATCTTCATCAGCAAGGTTGACGACGCCATCCGCATTCGCAACGATGAGCGCGGCGAAACCGCGCTGTAGTCTTCCACAATACTGGGTGCTCTCAGGTCTGGATTCTCTGACCTGGGAGCGCCCGTTCGAGCCAGCGGCCCGGAGCGATCCATGAAAAGGCTAGTAATTTTTGTCCTTGTCGCAGCGTTTTTTGCGTCGTTGTGCCATGCCATGCAGTTAACCCCGCCTCCGCCCGGTTTCACGTGGCAGGAGATTCCCGAACTAAAGGCCGCATTCCTGAAACCAAATGGCTGGTTTTTCAAGAAAGAGGTGCAGAACGGCACGTTCGCTTATTTCATTACAAAGGAAAACATTGACACGAATGGTGAATTTCAGACAGGACTGACGGTCAATGTCTTTCAATTCAAAAAAGATTCAGCCGTAAATCACGGAAAGGCCTTGATTGATAGCATGGCTTCACAGCATCATGTGGAGACATTTTCTCGCGCCTTTGGGCCTTTTAAGGAGGTCGGCTGCGAATTCAATGATACGGACGCAAGCGGCACCACCAGGATGCACGCTCTTACAATTGCAAATCCAAAAACCAATTCACTTTACCTTTTTATCTTTGAGAGTCCCGCTTCAGGTTGGGATGCCGCATGGAAGATTGGCGAGCAGATTATGGATACGCTGGCAATCGATGACGAAGTGTAGCGATTGGCAGCACCGCAGGCGCTCTCACGCATTGCGGCGCACGCGCAGATTGTTCAGCGCATACTCGATGAAGCGCGGCTCGAAGTGCGGCGGCTGGCCCATGAATCGGCAGGTCGCCACCACCTGATCGACGATGAAGCGAGGCTGATAACCGGCCAGCTCCATCTTTTTATCCGTCCTCAACTTGTGCACAATGAACTCATAAACTTCACCGGGCAAGGCCAAGCCCCGGCGCGCGCACTCTTTTTGAAAGATGCGCTGATAATTCTCCGCGCTCGGCGATCCCACCTCGATCTTGTAGGGGAGACGGCGCAGAAAGGCCGGGTCCATCAACTCCTCCGGCTCCAGGTTGGTGGAAAAGATCACCAATTCCTCAAAGGGGATGCTGAAGCTCTTGCCGGTATGCAGCTTCAGATAATCAACGCGGTTCTCCAGCGGCACAATCCACCGGTTTAGCAGACTGGTCGGACTCACCAGTTGGCGGCCAAAATCGTCGATGACAAAACATCCGCCCAGCGCCTTCAGATGCAGTGGCGCCTCGTAGAAGTGGCCGGTCGTTTCGTATTTCAAATCGAGCATCTCCAGCGTCAGTTCGCCGCCGGTGATCACAAAGGGGCGCCGGCAAGGGACCCAGCGCCCGTCAAACTCCTCAGCGCGAACAAAGGAAAGGCATTCGTCGCTCAGCTCAGCGGCGCTCACCTCGACATGGATGCTGGGATCGTGAAAGCGGATGATCTGTCCCTCAACGCTGATCGCATAGGGCACATAGATCACATCGCTGAAGACCCCGCCCAGCGAATGCGCCACCGAGGTTTTGCCATTGCCTGGAGGACCGTAGAGCAGCATCGCCCGTCCGGAACTCAGTCCCGGTCCGCACTGCTCGATCATGCTGTCGTCAAAGGTCAGATCTCCCAATGCCTTGCGGATACGTTCAAAGGTGACCCGTTCATTGGTGGGTTTTTGCAGATTGACCTGATAGGTGAACTCCTCCAGCGTCACCGGAGCCGGGCCGGCATAGCGCATCCGCTCCAGAGCGTCGATTGTCCAGCGCTTGCCCTCCTCTGTGAAGGCATAGCCCATGTCGATTGGATTGTCGGAGACGCGCATTCCCAGTGTGCGCAGCAGTTGCCGGTTCACGGCCATCTGCACCAGCTCGGCCACTACGTGATAGGGCAGCTTGATAGCATCCACAAACTGCCGCGGAGTCTCCAGATGGCTTGAGTACATTACCTTCAACAGCAGGCCCAGCAGTTCAATTTCGTCGATGCGCGTAGCTGCAAGATTCGCCGGCTCAACGGGAATGCGCTTCAAAAACGCATCCAGATCGTGCTGGCTTATTGCTCCCAGAGCGACCAGATTGTCGCCCAGGCGTCCGCCATTCTGCGCCTGACGCTCCAGCCCAGCCGTTACCTGCTCGATGGAAACCAGATCCGCTCCAATCAGCAGATCTCCCAATCTCATCCGCGTGCCGATGGTCTCCTCCTCGCTCCGAGTGCCGGATGCCCTGCATCGCCCTTCTGTTTTTCGGCTGGAAAGAGATATTTCAATAGCTCAAGGCGAGATATTTCGCCTGTTCTCAGAAATTTTTGTCGAGAAATTCTTGCAGGCGATCGAGCCGATAAGTGGCGTCGCCGGCTTCGATTCCAAGAAGAAGATGGGTCGCCGTGAGCTGATTGCGGAAGTCGAGAGCGGCGGTGGTTTGCGGGTCACTCACAAGCTGCATGGACTTCTCGATCTCCTGGGTCTCCTGCTGAAGAGATTTGAGCCGGTCCCTCTGAACGGCGATGGATTGCTGAAGCTGATCTTTCAGCACCTCCATGCCGCGGGCAACGTCGCTCTCCTCAACCTTCTTCCAGGCGCCGTAAGCCGCGACGGAGCGGTCGAGGTGCTTGTCGATGGCATGGCTGGCGAGATTGTAATTAAAACTGATTTCCCCGTATGGTTCGAATCCGTTGGCCACAGGATTGATTTGCTGATGCGCGCCGACGGTGAGGGCTACGTCCCAGTTGTTCTGCCGGGTGAGCCGGGCGAGGGATTTCTGCTCATCCAGGTCGCTGGCCTGCTTGGTCTCGACCTGCTCTTTGAGGGGCTGATCGGAGAGCGCAGGCACATAGAGCGCGGCGATGCGGGATTGAGTATCGGCGCGGTCGGATTCGAGCTTGATCCGGTTGGAAACCAGATCCATGAGCATGGGGCGTGTCATGTTCTGCGCCTCGACTATCTTGGTTGTTTGGGCGATCAGCGCGTCCAGCGATTTTGAAGCCTCGCCGATGAGCACGAGCCGATGCGCGAGCGCATCCTTTTCGATGGCGGAGAGAGCATATTGGAGGGTCATCTGGACGCTGGTGGTGGCCTTGTATAACTCGCAATTTTTGCGGGCGGCGTCGAGCGTGATCCCCGCCTTTTTCAAATTGGAAAGGCTGAGCTGCGCACCGGCAACCAGTTGCTGGGGCAGGCCGGTGTTGGGTTGCGTGAAGCCCGCAAGGGCATCGGGTGTGCGCAGGAAATCGCTTTGCGCCTTGGCTTGCTCGGCGAGATAGATGCAGTAGGCCTGCTGATCGGCTTGAATGCTCTGCGCGGCCGCGCAGAGCGGAAACAAAAAAAGAATAGCCAGAAATGAGTTGCGTCGAAACATATCTTGCTCCAGGAAATCAGATTGACAGCCGCTAAAACAGCAGCGGCTTGTGACCGAGGAAAACAGTTTGCGATTTTGCCGACTCAGGGTGAGAGAGATTCATCTGGATGGTGAGGCCGCGCACCTGGGTCTTGAAGATGGGATGGCTAATCACCTGTTCACCGAGAAAGATCTGCTTGACGACGCCTACCTTGCGGCAGAGAACCATGTTGAGATAGCAGTCGTAGACGGGTGCACCGACCGTCGCGTAGGCCTGATTGTCATAGGGAACGAAGGCGAAATACAGCCGGTTGGTGCCGCTGGCGTTGAGATAGTAGGGACTCTGCTTGGCGATGTTGATGGCGTCACGCAGACGGTCGATCTGGCGATTGTCTTCCGCCAATTGCTTTTCCGCCACGCTGAGAGTTACATCGAGCTGCGCAATATCAGAGCGGAGTTCGGCCTGTTTTTCCAGAGCATCCAGGGACTTGGTGCCCACGGTGGTCTTTTCGAGGACGCTGTCAGAGAGCAGTACACCGGCGATTTTGCTGTCGGTGTAGGCATCCTCCGCCTGATTGATGGCGGCCATCTGCGTGGCAGCATCACCTTTGGTGATCAGTCCGGCGGCGAGGTCGCTCGTGATCTGGGCTTCGAGTTGATGGAGTTGTGTGAGCAGCTCCTGGGTCTTACGGTTGTCGTTCTGTTTTTGCGTGCCGAGCGCGGCCAGTTGCGGGCCGGTGAGCTGGTCGTGGCTGCGTTCGCGGGCAATAGCGGTGTCGATCTCCGGATCGAGCGCCAGCAGCGAGGCGCGCTCCTTGGCCATCTGCTCCAGGGTTGTCTGCTGGCGGAGAATGTCCACGTGGAGGTCTTCGATGGTTTGCCGGCTGATGACCAGCTTCTGCATGAAGTCGAGACTCTTTTCGTCGGAAGCGGAAAGAATGACCGGTGCGGCCCAGTTGCCGTTGACGGCATAGAAGCCCATGACGAAGGCATAACAGAGCACGCCGACCAGCACCGCGTAAAGCACCACGATGGCAAAGATGCGATAGGTGGCGACCACTGACTTATAGGCAAGCGATTGCAGCGCCGGACGAGGCTTGGCCGGCGGAGGCGTATGCAGTTCTGGAGCGTCAATCGCGGGTTCTGAATCGTCAACCGAGGGTGTGTTCAATGGGTGTCTCCTGTTGCACTTTAGTGCGTGTGCCCCAGTCGGCGGAGTCCATGGTGCAGAGCGCGAGGGGCGTGATGAAAAGCGAGCTGGCCAGCGACCATGCGATGTAGGCGCCAAAGGCCAGAGGGTGCTGCAGCGTCTCTCGTGCGCTGTATTTCTTGATGGCCCAACTAAGCACGGCGGCGATGCCAAGATAGACGATCAGCGGCGCGGGTCCGGCCCAGGCCACGGGATCGGAAGTGATCATGGTGACCACCACCAGCAGCGCAACCACGGCTCCGAGCGGCGTCAGTACCAGTGTAAGGACGGTATTGGGATGGAGCTTGAAGACGTGTTGGGGGAGGGTGCGCAAGGTATAGAAGAAATCGCGCACAATGCTGCGCCGCCAGCGCAACTGCTGCTTGAAGAGGACCGATAACTTGTTGGGTACGGTGGTCCAGCAGAGTGCGTCGTTGTTGATATAGGTTCCATAACCGCGCAGCAGTGTCTGATGAGTGAGGAAGCGGTCTTCCCCCTGATTGACCGGGATGCCGAACCAGTGGCGGGCGCGGATGGAAGGCTCAATCTCCAGCAGCAGCGAACGGCGTATGGCGAAGAGGCAGCCGCTGATGCAGCAGACGCTGCGGGTCCAGTTCTCCGGAATCTTGTATAGTTCGAAGGCGGCATAATAGACGATAGTCTGAATGGCGGTGATGACGCCGTCGTTGGGGTTGCTGACGCCCACACGGCCGCCCACCGAACCGATGCCCGGCTCAGCAAAGCAGGCTGTCAGCTCGCGAATGGCATCGGGATGGAAGATGCAATCGGAATCGATGGAGATGATGATTTCAGCCGTCGAGTGCTTCAGCGCGTTGCATACGGTACGCGCTTTGCCGCAGTTGAACGTATTGCGGCCCACGCGGATTGAGATATTGGTGAAGTCGCGCTGCGCCTTGAGCATCCACTCGTAGCTATCGTCGGCCGAGCAGTCATCTTGGGCGATGACTTCAAAGCTGCCGTTGGGGTAGTTGCTCCGGCTGATGCTTTCAATGGTCTGGTAGACGGTGCGGCCCTCGTTATAACAGGGCATCAGTACGCTGACAGTCGGCTCCCAGGCGTAGTCCTTGCGGATTTTTGCGCTGGGAAATGAAAATCTCAGGATAAGTCCCATCAGGTACTTGAAGACCGAGATTACCAGGCAGAGAAACAGGATCAGCCAGAGAAGAATGGGCGCCACGAACGTATCCTCCCCATAGGCGAACCGCCATCGGGGTTCCGCTGCATTGAAGATGAACCGATGGTCCGCCGGCCGGCCAGACGGGCGAAAGAGCACAGGCTCAGAATATCCAGCGATTCCAATACGAGTGTATCTTATCGTTGCCACGCCGTAGTCTTTGCGGGCAATCAGCCGCTGATCTCCCGCTCGCTGGCGCAGATTGAAGCACGGCTGGCCCCGATGACCTTCTTTCGCGCCAATCCGTCAATTTGCGCCGGGTCACCTCCGTCATCCCTGAGGCGGACGGCTATAGCATCGTGCTCAGCGACAGTGCGAATGTCTCCGTCTCGCGTCGGCAGACGAAGGTGCTACGCAATACCCTGGCGCTTTGAGGAATGTTTTTTCCTTAATTCGATAAGAATAGAAGAATGAACTTGTATAGAAGAAGCAAAAGCGAGTTCTGGCGTAGACTATAGCGACAATGACGATATCGGCCACTAGCCCAATCCCCAACCATAAACGCTACTTCTTCGACAAATTCGGCCTCACCGAGCGAGTGCTGGAGCGCTGCCTGGGCGAGGCTTTGTCCGCAGGCGGCGACTACGCCGACCTCTACTTCGAATCGGTAACGGCCACCGCCCTGGGCGTCGATGAGCAGATTGTGAAATCGGCCAGCCAGGGGACCAGCGCCGGCTGCGGCATTCGCGTATTAAGCGGCGAGCGCACCGGCTACGCCTATACCGACAATCTCAGCCCGGAGCGTCTGCTGCACGCCGCGCGCACGGCGGCGTTGATCGCCTCCGGACCGGCCAGGCAGCCCTCGCAAGGCTTTGTCGAAGCGCCTGCCGCCAATCTGTATCCCGTTCCTCTGGGCGGCTACGATCTGGATCTGGCAGCGCGGCTGGAACTGATCTTGCGCGCCGACCGCGCGGCGCGAAGTTATGATCCGCGCATCGTGCAGGTTCGCGCCAGCTACAGCGAGGAGTTGCGCCGCATTCTCATCGCCGCATCCGACGGAGCCTTTGCCAGCGACACCCAGCCCCTCTGCCGGCTTAACGTCTTCGTCATTGCCAAAGACGGTGAAACCACTACCAAAGGCTCAGCGGGCGGCGGTGGAAGAGCGGGACTCGAACAATTCACGGGAAGTAAAAGCGCGGAAGCTCTGGCCCGGGAGGCTGCGCGTGGAGCGATTCTGCAACTCGGCGCCGTTCCCGCTCCGGCTGGCGAGATGGAGGTTGTACTTGGCCCCGGCTGGCCGGGAATTCTGCTGCATGAAGCCGTTGGGCATGGCCTGGAGGCCGACTTCAATCGCAAGAAGACTTCGGCATTTGCCGGGTTGATCGGCCAAGCGGTGGCCAGCTCCAAAGTCACCGTGGTCGATAATGGAACCATCGCCGGACGTCGCGGCTCGCTCAATGTCGACGATGAGGGAACGCCGACCCAGGAGACAGTCCTTATCGAAGGCGGCATTCTGCGCGGCTATCTGACCGACAAGCTCTCGGCGCGATTGATGAACTCCGTCAACACCGGTTCCGGCCGCCGCGAGAATTATCAATCCATCCCCATGCCGCGCATGACCAACACCTATATGCTGGCCGGCGACGACGACCCAGCAGACATCCTGCGCAGCGTCAAGCGCGGCCTTTATGCCGTCAACTTCGGCGGCGGCCAGGTGGACATCACCAATGGCAAGTTTGTGTTTTCGGCCTCGGAGGCCTATCTGATCGAAGACGGCAAGATAACCGCCCCGGTCCGCGATGCGACTCTGATCGGCAACGGTCCCGAAGCGTTGAAGCACGTCTCGATGGTCGGCCACGATCTGAAGCTCGACGAAGGCATTGGGACCTGCGGCAAGGACGGCCAGAGCGTTCCGGTTGGCGTGGGTATGCCGACGATCAAACTGGACCGGATGACGGTCGGAGGCCGCTGAGAAGCGTAGCGGCATCGGCCTTTTTTACTGCAACGAGCTTGAATTGATAGCCTGCTCTCAGCCGGAGCGCCAGCCTCCATGACTGGAATTTGGCGCTCTGGCTATTTTTGTGGCGGGTTGGCCTGGGTGTTGAGGTAGTTGGCCAGATCGTCGATGTCCTGCCTGTTGCCGACCATTGGCGGCATGAAGTGGTGATAGGGGGAATCGGATTTGTACTCGTGCAACATGGTGATGAAGCTCTCGATGTTGGCGCGGTCGCGGCCAGCGAGCAGGCTCTTCATCGGGCGATAGCCGTCTAACGTGTGGCAGGAGCCGCACTCGCCGCGGAAGATGGCTTCGCCGCGGGAGTAGCTGGAATCCGAGCCATTCCAAACCCAATTCGTGTGTGTCAGATAGCCATCCTGGTCGATGCGGCTGGCATCGTTGACGCGGACACCGTTGGAGTACATATAGCGGCCGATGACGAAGGGCTTGCGCAGCATCTCGCGTGAGTATTCGCCGGCGCCGGTGGCGACGAGCGCCAGGAGCAGGATGGCAATCGCGTGAGAGAGATTGAAATCCCGCGAGTTGCGATAGGCCAGGAAGTAGGCGACGCCGACAATGGTGGCTGAAGTGATGATGATGAGCAGCGCGATACGGGTGATGATGGAGAAGGTTCCGGAGCCGATGGTGTCCATGCCCAGGCGGAGGAGAGCGCGCTGCGATTCAGGAACCATCCAGAGATACCAGATGAGGATGAACGGTGTAGCGACAAAGGAGGGCACGAGCCACTTGACGCTCCACTTGACCATGGTGGATTTAAGTTCGGGCTGCTTGTCGCCGTCGATGCGGCTGGCGGTGATGAGTGCCCATATGCCGGCCAGCGAGCAGCAGACGCAGGAGCGCAGACAGAGGCTTGGCCAGTAAGTGGGATTGAAGAAGGCATTCCAGAATTTGCTGGCCTCATGGCCGGTTCCGGCGACGGCCAGCCAGGTGTCGCCCGGCGTGAGCATGAAGGTGAGGATGCCGTTGATGATGATGAGAGTACAGACCGAAGCCACAGCATAAACCCAGCCGACTTTGAGATGCAACTTGGGATCGATCCTCCCCCAGGTGGAGTAGTAGACCGCGATGGTGGTCAGCTCAACCATGAAGAAGACCCACTCGATCGCCCAGCCGAAGACGAAGTTATGGATCAGCGCGCTGGTGGCTTCGGGATTGGCAAGACCGATGGCAAACCAGATGCCGACGCCGCTGACGGTGCCGAAGACGGCGGTGAGGATCAAAAAGAATTTGGAATGGCTGGCGAGTTGATTCAGCCAGTCGGTGCGCAGTTGGCCCTCCGGCATCCGCATGGCCTTGCGCTCTGCCAGAGGCAGATAAAGTCCGCCGCCCACGGCGAATTGCGAGATCATGACGTGGAAGATGGCGATGATGCCGATCACCCAGCCGGAGCCGAGATGCGGAATGTACCAGAATGGATAGTTCATTGTGAGACTCCAGTGAACGAGTGAATGAGTGAATCAGTGAATCAGTGAAGCGAGTGAATAAACCAGTGAAAAGTGAACGAGTGAAAATGGGCTCATTTGACGCGAGAGGCTAATTTCACTTTTTCATCGAATCGTCCAATAACCGATGATGGTGGTGGTCAGCAGCGCGAAGACTGCAATCAGGCCGAAGTAATGCGCGGCGCGAGCGCGCTGTCCGGATTCCTTCTTGGTGTCGTAGAAGGGAATCAGAATCCAGAGCACGATGCCGAAGGTGAAGATGAGAATGCCTGCGATCTCTCCCGGCTCGCCTTGCAGCCACTTGACCATGCCTAGCAGCTTGAGCATCTCGAAGGGACTCATGAAGTACCACTCTGGATGAATGCCGACCGGCGCGGGCGCAAGCGGATCATAAGGCTTTCCCAGCGACCAGGGAAAGACCGAGGCCAGGAGGGCAAGCACATTGAGCGAGATCAGCCACATGGCCAAATCCTTGCGCAGGAAGTTGGGCATAAAGGGCATGGACTTGCGCTGCTCTGGCGGCAGGGCCTCAACGCTGGGCGGAGCGGCGTTGCCGTGGCGCTGAACCAGCCAGAGATGAAAAGCCAGCAGCGGAAGAAAGAGCGCCGGCAGCACGACCACGTGCAGGGCAAAGAAGCGCTGCACCGTGAATTCGCTCACATCCAGACCGCCGCGCAGCATATTGGCGACGAGCGGCCCGATGCCGGGAATCGCCGAGGGAATCTGCAGGCCGACTTTGGTGGCGAAGTAACTCAATTCGTCCATCGGCAGCAAATAGCCGGAAAAGCCAAAGACTGAGGCCAGACCCAGAAGCGCCATGCCGCTGAGCCAGCCGAGTTCGCGGGGCTTGCGGTAGGCCTTCATGAAGTAGACCGAGAACATATGCACCAGGATGGAGAAGATCATCAGGCTGGCGCTCCAGGCGTGCGCGGAGCGGATCAGCCAGCCGAAGTGCATCACGAAGGTGATCTGGCGGACCGACTCGTAGGCTTCCGCGCCGGGGCGGAAGTAGACCAGGAGCAAAACGCCAGTGAAGCACTGGACCAGGAAGAGAAAGAGCGAGATGCCTCCCCAGTAGTACCAGAAAGACTGGGAGTGGACAGGAACGGTCTTGTGGCGCGCAAAGGCGGCCAGTTCGGAGAGGCCGAGGCGCTCATCGGCCCAATCGTAAATCGTCTTTGCAGTCATGGTTCTTCACTTCCTGTTTTGCGAGTTTCCCCGGCCTCAAAGTCGAGACCGGGGGTACCCATGCATTTGCGCTGACCAACTCTAGCGGCAGAGCCAACCGCCATCGACAACCAGAATGTGTCCGTTCACGTAACTGCTTGCCTCGGAGGCCAGGAAGACAGCAGCACCAGCCAAATCCGACGGCAGCCCCCAGCGTCCAGCGGGAATCCGATTGAGAATGGCGGCGGAGCGCACGGCATCGGCGCGCAAGGGCGCGGTGTTGTCGGTCGCCATGTAGCCGGGAGCGATGGCGTTCACATTGAGTCCCTTCTCAGCCCATTCGTTGGCAAGCGCCTTGGTCAGTTGCGCCACAGCGCCCTTGGCTGCGGCATAGCCTGGAACCAGAATGCCGCCCTGGAAGGACAGCAGAGATGCGATGTTGATGATCTTGCCGCTGCCTTGTGCGAGCATCTTGCGGCCCGCGTATTGGCTGATGAAAAAAACGCTGTTCAGATTGGTATCGATGACGGTCTTCCAGAACTCTTCCGAGTGCTCGGCGGCGGGAGCGCGGCGGATGGTGCCCGCGTTGTTGACCAAAATATCAATGCTTCCGAAGGCCTCGATGGTGTCGTCCACCAGCTTCTGGCCGATGGCCTTGTCGCAGACATCGCCGGTGCGCGAGATGTACTTGACGCCAGCCTTCTTGACCTCCTCGACAGTCGATTCCAGTACATTGTCGTAGCCATGCAGGGTTACATTCGCGCCTGCCTGTGCAAATGCGATGGCGATGCCGGAGCCGAGACCCTGCGCCGATCCGGTAACCAACGCGTTTTTGCCTTTGAGACTAAAGAGATCAAGAATTGCCATGAAACTGCTCCTTATTGTGATCGAACGAATCGTTCTGTGGGTTGAAGGCCTATGCGCGCGAAACGACGACTGCCGTGTCGTTGACAGTAACTTTGAAGAGCTTGAGGGGATGAGGCGGCGGGCCGCTGACGTTGGCACCGGTGTAGGCGTTGTAGACACCGCCGTGACAGGCGCAGTGAATGCGATCGAGCTGCGGCTCATAATCGACGGTGCAGCCCAGATGGGTGCAGACCGCGCTCATTGCGATCCACTCCCCTTTTTCGTGATGGATCAGCAGCCCCGGCGCGGAGCCAAACTTGAATAACAGCTTCGTGCCTGGAGCCAGCTTTTGCGCGTCCTTGAGCGTCACTTCCGTGACCGCCGTGGCCTCCATCTCCATCTCTGCGGGTGAGGCCAGATAGCGGTAGACAGGATAGGCCATAAGGGCGGTGTAGGCCAGGCCGGCGGCGCCGGCGGCAACCAGAAAGGCGCGGCGGGTATTCTTATCGTCGGGTTCCTTGACGATATGGGCGGGAAGATCGATCGGTTCATTCATGATTACGCCGCACCCTCCATCTCTTTTCTTGCGCCCGCCATTACGGACACAAGCCATGCAACGACAGCCAATCCGCCGACAAACAGAACCAGAAAGAGGCTGACGACACCCCAGTTGGTCACCACGGCGCGATCCCAGACATTGTAGCCATTGCTGAGCAGCGTCAGGTCGCGCACGCCATCGCGGTAGACGACCAGAGTGATCTCGATGAGCACCGCGAGCAGCACGGCAGCCCAGCTCAAGATGCCGGAGAAGAGTTTGCCGAAGCCGGAGAGCGCTGCAAGCAGGACAGCGACAGCCACCAGAGCCAGCCAACCATACCCGGCAAAGCCGGCGAACTTGTAAAGCCTATCAGTGTGCAGTCCTGCCTGGACGATCTCCGGCTGCACATTGGCTGCCCAGAGGCCGGCCGCCAGATAAAGAATGCCGAAGCCCACAGCGACCTTGCCGCCCAGACCGGCCAGGAAGCGCTTCTCTCCAGCGGTAAAGGTCGAACGCCCGGCCAGATAGATCAGCCACAATCCGCCGATAAAGAGGCCGCCGGCCATCATCATCAGCCAGCGCGGTTCGAGCGTTGGATCGCCCGTGGGCAGATACGCGCCCATCGCCGAAGCGGAGTACATCTCACGCCAGACCTTGGGCCTGAGCATCAGTGTCATGTTGGAGGAGAGAATGCGCGCGATGCAGCCGGCCAGAAGCCATGCGCCCAGGCCCGCGGGCCATGCTGTCTTGCCCGTCTCAAGCCGGTCCTTGAACTGGTAGAGCAGCCAGTAGGCGATCATCAATAGAACGATGACCGAGATCCAGTAGATGCCGATCAGCACGCTGCTGGTGTAGAGCGCGCGTCCATAGAGCACCTGAGAAAACAAGAGGGGCGGCACGCCCAGATTGATGACGAAGGTCATCACGACGGTGAGCCTGCGCGCGATCGCCCGCGCGGTGACCTGCGAGTTTGCCGAGGAGCGGAAGAGGCTGAGAAGAATCGCCAGCAGCAGTCCGCCCAAGAGCATTTCGACGGCAACAAAGTGCAGTGACAGCGTGACGATATGCAGCAGTTTCAAGAGCCATACCGGCGCCGGCAGAGGAATTGGATCTACTGCGGGAAATGATTGCATAGTGCCCCTTGAGACCCCCGAAGTTCGTTTTTAGACTAGCATTGTCCACAATTCAGTATGTGACGGCAGTCACAGTGCCAGGATAGGCAGAGAGCCGCGCACGCCGGATGGCACACAACGATCCTAAACCTTTGCCTTCACCGATTCCGGCTCCCGCTCGGAAATAATTCCAGTCGCAAAGATCACAGAGGATGGAGAGACTCTCCGCATCGGCTGTGTGATGAAGTTGCTCGCGATTGGTGCGCGATGGAGCGCGTCTGCTGAGCGCTGCCGACTGGCTTCCCATAATTGAACGATTTCCTCAATCGGAAAAACCCAATGAATACGCGCTCATTTGCTATCAGTATCTTGCCTGCGTGCGTGGCCACAGGCCTAAAGTCGCAGTAGACGCCGCCGATAGCGTAATTGGAAGCCGAGATCAAAGCCTTCCTTTTTCGAATGTTTGTGCAACTCGCTGGGAGCTTTTGAAGGAACTGGTCATGTGCCGATGGGCAGGCCGAAAGATGCGCTCGGGCAATCGTCATCGGCAATCAAGATGGAGGAGACAATCAATGAAGAGCTTGTTCAACAGAGGCCTCGCCACAGGGATGCTCGCGGTTTTTACTGCCGCGACGGCCCTGTATGGTCAGGAATTCAAGCTGGGAACCGTGAAAGGCGTGGAGCAGACCGTACAAATCCACGGCTTTGGCACCCAGGGTTTCATTCACACCGACGACAACAACTGGCTGACCATGAATACCAGCAACGTCGGCAGCGGAGAATTCAGCGACATCGGATTGAACCTCGGCTCACAGACCACATCGAAGTTCCGCTGGGCCGTGCAGGGCTACGACCGCGAGCTGGGACAACTGGGCAGGTGGCACCCGCAGTTCGACTTCTTTATGGGCGACTATCGCGCCAAGCCCTGGCTGGGCTTCCGCGGCGGCAAGGTGAAGACGGTGCTGGGCCTCTACACCGATACCCAGGACATGGACTTCGACCACACCTTCGCGCTGCTGCCGCAGAGTATGTATCCCATCGATCTGCGCGACACCTCCATCGCTCACTTGGGAGGCGACATCTACGGCAAGGCGAAGCTGCCGAACAAATATGGCTCCCTCGCCTATACCGCCTATGGCGGTCGGCGCAAGGACAGCAAATACAGCGGCTATCCCTATCTTCTGGAAAATGTCGCTCCCGGCGTTCATATCTACCTGGGCGGAACCTACGGCGGTCCGGTCTGGGGCGGCGATCTGCGCTGGAATACACCGCTGAAGGGGCTGGTGATCGGCGCATCGCGCCAGAACGAAAGAATCTCCGGATCGGGAACCTTGTCGGTTCCTGCCGCGCATATAGCGGGTGCCCCCTACAGCGAGCATTCCTTTGCGGATTGGACCAACTGGTTCTATGGCAAATTCGACAAGAACAAGTGGCATTTCGCCTCCGAGTACAAGCGCTACTACCAGGCCAAGGACATCTTCGGTGAAGAGGCCTGGTTTGACGTCGACACGCGCGGCTGGTACGCCAGCGGCGCCTACACGGCCAACAAATGGCTGGAGGTTGGATCCTACTACTCGCATTACCGGGCCTTCTTTGGCGGCGCGGATCTGGTTCCCAATGGACCCCACCTAGCCTACCCAAGCCTGACCGAAGCAGAGAAACACGACTACGACAAGGTGATTACCGGGAAGTTCACGATCAATCAGTACTTCACAGTGAAGGTCGAGGGACATTTCATGGACGGCAATGGACAGGCCACCTATCCCGACGGCTTTTACCCGGCAGTCAATCCTACAATTCAAGACAACACCAACGCATTTGTAGTCCGGGCGGGATTCAGCTTCTAACGCGGACGAAAGGAGAACACTCAGATGAAAAAGCTACTCACATTTTTCCTGTTCCTGGGCGCCGCGTCGATTCTCACAGTCCACGCACAAGCCCAGGTCATTGTGATCGCCAACAACAGTGTGAAGGCGACCGAAGTTTCCAAGAGCGATTTACGCGATGTCTTTACGGGCGCGGCAACGGAACTAAAGGACGGCAGCCGCGTGGTGCCCATCCTGCTGAAGGCCGGCACGGTGCATGAGGAGTTCTTGCAGGTCTACATCGGCAAGAACGACACAGCGTACCGCGCGGGCTGGCGCAGCCTGGTCTTTTCCGGACAGGCGACGATGCCCAAGAGCCTGGATACGGACGCAGCCGTTGTGGAATTCGTTGCCCACAACGCCGGCGCTATTGGCTACATCAACAAAGCCTCAGCGCATGAGGGTGTCAAGGTACTGACGGTGAAGTAACGGTTACTGACTTTCCGGGTTTCAACAAGGAGACCCGGAAAGCCAGTGATTAAGGTCCGGCTGAATAGCAATTGCAATCCGGCGTGAGCCTGCCAGCGAACGGATTGAAGGGTGATTCCAATGTTTGGACAGATGAAGATCAAGACGCGAATTCTCGGCATTCTGGCCATACTGGGCGGGGGCTACCTGCTCCAGGTTGCAATGGTGCAGTATACCGCTACGGCCACGCATAACCGGATGTCGGAGATTTCATCCTCGCTTTTTCCCGCTGCGTTGAAGATGCAGGAGGCTGAGGCGGCCTTTGAACGGATGAAGAAGCACTACGGCGATGCGGTGGTGTTGCAGGATGCCAAATCGCTGGATGGCGGTGCGAAGGATGCCGAGGCGGTGGATGCGGCGCTGGGCGAAGTGAAGACGGCGCTGGCAGCTTCGCCGGAGTTGAGCAAGCAGGCAGATGGTCTGATCGCGCAATTTGCGTCCATCCGCACGCGGGATCACGATACCTACACCGCGATTCTGGCGGCCACTGCTGGCCCCAGCGACGATCTGATGGCGCAGGTGGGCGCACTGGGTAAAGACAATAAGACTTTGACGGATGCAATGGGGAGTTTTGACAAGTCCATCTCTGCCAACTTCCAAACGCGTTTGGATTCAGTGGATGCATGGAGTGTGCGCAGCCGCGCGGTTGGATTGATGATGCTGGTTTTTGCCGTGCTCAGCTGCCTGACGGCTTGGTGGGTGGTGCAGTTCAAGGTGGTCTTGCCGCTCCGGATGCTATCGCTGCGTCTTCAAGACATCGCCGAGGGGGAAGGCGATCTGACGCGCCGCGTCGAAGTCGAAGGTCAGAATGAGATCGACGAAGTCGGCATCTGGTTCAACGTATTTATCGGACGGGTACAGGAGATTGTGCGGCGTGTAGCAGAGCACGCGGCTACACTGGGCCAGGCGGCCACGGAGCTTGCCGCCACTGCGCGCGAGACAGCGGATCAGGCGGCGCAGCAGCAGGAACAGGCGGCCCGCATCAGCGCAACCATGAACGAGATCTCTACCTCAGTTCAAGAGATCAGCAAGACCACGCAGGGAGCCGCGGTGGATGCACGCAAGGCCGAGGAGAGCGCGCATACAGGCGGGCAAACGGTTCAGACTACGGTGCAAACGATCGGCGACCTGCTCAAATCCAACCAGGAAACGTCGTCGCGCATCGAGGAGCTGGGCCGCTCTTCGGATGCCATTGGCAAAATCATCAGCGTGATCGACGAGATTGCGGGCCAAACGAATCTGCTTGCCTTGAATGCCTCCATTGAAGCCGCACGAGCCGGCGAACATGGACGGGGCTTTGCTGTGGTTGCAGGCGAAGTGCGGCGGCTGGCCGAGCGCACCAGCGAGGCCACCAAGGAGATCGACCAGACTGTGCGGGCGATCCAGCAGGGCACTGGAGAAGCCGTCGAAGCCATGCGTTCCAGCATGAGCCATGTGCAGAGCGGTGTGGATTCGGCGCGTTCGGCAGGCGAGGTCTTGAACAGCATCATCCACGGCTCCGAGTCGATGCAGAGGATGGTGACGCAGATTGCCGCGGCGGCAACGGAACAATCGTATTCAACGCAATCGGTGAGTGCCAATGTGAATGAGATTGCCGCGATTATCGAGCGGACGGCGGCGAGTTCACAGCAATCGGTTGAAGCTTGTCAGCAACTGGCCTCCTTGGCCAACGAACTGACGGGCTTGGTGGGCGCCTTCAAGGTGAGTTGAGTTCGCCGCGGGCAGGCTTGCAAATCCGGATCGAAAGTGTTTCAATCATCTTATTGAAACAGGGGTGCTCCACGATGTGGGGCTGAGAGATACCCTCGAACCCGATCCGGATAATACCGGCGTGGGAAGCTTTCGAAGTCAGGTAGCCTTCTTCCTCTAAACAGAGCATGAGTCCTCTTGTTTCATGAAATTCAGAAACAAGGGAAGTTCATGTTCAATTTGTCCGCTGTTGTTCCAAACCACATTCAATCCGCATCGCGCTCACGCCATAGGGACGTAGTCGCAGGAGTGCTGATTTGCTGCATGGCTGTGGCTGCAAGCGCGATCGCGCAAAGCCCCACGCCCGCGGCAGGCAGCTCAGCCACAGCCCCCGAAGTTTCTCAACCTGTCGCTGCAGCGCAGAAGTTGCCGCGTGTGACCACTACGGTCGTGGTTCACGACCAGGCCCCCAGCGAGTATCTTCCCGATGCGGTTACGGTGGGCAATCTGGACGGCTTGCCACTGGAAGAAGTGCCGCTTTCGGCCACGGTGGTCACGCGCGATCTGCTCAGCGATCAGGGCGCGCGCCTGCTTTCCGATGTGGTGAAGAATGACGCATCGGTCGGCGACGATTACGTACCGGTGGGCTACTACGGCGACTACGAGATTCGCGGCTTCACCGTCGACCTGGCCACCGGCCTGGAGATCAACGGCATGACCATCGCCGGCGAGCAGGATGTGCCGCTGGAAAACAAGCAGAGCGTGGAGTTTCTCAAAGGCATCGCAGGCGTGGAGAGCGGCGTGACCTCGGCGGGCGGGCTGATCGACTATGTGACCAAGCGTCCGGCAACTGTGAAGGCCGTCGATCTGGCCACCGATCATCGCGGGACGAGTTATGGAGCGGTCGATCTTGGGCATCTCTTCGGCGGCAGCAAGCAGGTAGGCGCGCGTGTGAATCTGGCCGGCGAAAGAATCATGAGTTATATGCAAGACACCAATGGCTGGCGGGCGATGGGCGCGGGCGCAGCGGATTGGAGGATCAGTTCGAAGGCGATTTTGAAGGGAGACTTCGAGTACCAGCACAAGGTGGAGCGCGATGGCAGCGGATACCAGTTGCTGGGCGGAATAACGGTGCCGAATATCAACGACATTTTTCGATCGACGATGCTGGGCGACCAGCCCTGGGGACCTCCCGACACCTATGACACCAGCAATAGCGGTGCTCGCTTCGATTACACACTGCCAAAAGACTGGAAGGTTTTCGCCGCAGCGAGTTACAGTCATTCGCTGATTCAAGATAATGTGATTTATGCGTACGGCACGCCCTTCGATGCGAATGGCAATGTAGACTGCCCTGGAGATCCCGACGCGCCGGCATATTTCTTCTGCCCTGCCGTTCCGAGCATCAACTATAGCGGCGGCGACTATGGAATCTATGACTATCGCGATCCAAACGAACTGCGCATCGATGCGCAGGCAGAAGCAATGCTCACAGGCCACATCAAGACAGGAGTTATTACACATGACGTGACCGCGGGAGGCGAGTTATTTCTGCGCAGCGTGCAGCAACCAGGATATTATTCCTATGCGAATCCCTCCTATGGCACGATTCAGGATGGTTCCGTTTACGTTTACGTAGGCCCGGAAAATATCTATCAACCGATGACACCCTTTCCACAGGAGATCCCGCTTGATTCCGCCGGTCCGCGCAGGCTGTGGGAAGACAGCCATCAATCCTCCGCGATCATTCAAGACCGGATTCATCTTCCCGGGCACATTCAATTGCTCATCGGCGGAAGGGAAGACTGGCTGCGCGATCATAACTACTCGCTGGTGGCCACAACTCCTTGCTCACCCACACTGAACAATGCACCGGGACCGGCGAATGATCCTTGCCCGACAACGCTCGACCCATTGAACAATCCGATTTACTCAGCGCCCACATTACCACATCTTACGGATCGGGCCATCTGGCTGCCGCAGTACGCAGTTACCTTCAATCCAATCACAAACCTTACGCTCTACAGTAACTATGGCGTCCTGCTCTCGCTGGGTCCGCAGGCGCCGTGGTGGGTGGATAACGCGAACCAGTATCTCGATCCCTTCTTCACGCGTCAGGCCGAGATAGGAGCAAAGTATGTTCCAAACCAGCGCATCCTGCTGACGACTGCGTTCTTTCATATGCGCGCGCCGTTTCTGTATTCGAAGACGCTCACAGCAACACTGAACGCATTTGAAAATGAATATTGCAACGCGTCGGCTGGCACCCCATGCTTTGAGTCCGATGGGCGCGAGACGCACGACGGTATCGAGTTGAATGCGGAGGGAAAAGCGACGAACTGGCTGCGTCTGACGGCTTCGGCGGCAGGCACACGCGCAATTTCCAGCGATTCAAGCACTCCGGCGTACAACAACAAACAAGTTATCAATGTGCCGCATCTGCGCACGGCTTTCTTTGCCGATGTGCTCGTGCCACACGTACACGGACTGCACTTACTGCCTGGCTGGAGCTACACCGGTATCAAGGAAGCCACTCGTGACGATGCGGTCTTTGTGCCCGGCTACAATCTCTTCAACCTCGGCATACGCTACACGCCGGGGGGCGAGCAGGGACGCGTAACCTTTCGCCTCTACGCCAATAACATCACCGACAAGCGCTACTGGAGCGACACCGGCGCGAGTTATGGAGATACATTCCTCTGGCTGGGCGCGCCAACGACAGTAAAGCTCTCGGCGCACTACACTTTCTAGTATTCGTCCACAGCAGTAAAGGATACACACGCGATGAGCGAAGAACCGAAGACGCATGGAATGGATAAGTCGCGTGTGGAAGCCGATTGGCCGCAGCTCACGCTTGCCGAGGTGCGCGGGCTGTTCGCCGAGTTTCCGGAGCATCCTGAGCCAGTGGAGATTCTAACAGTGAGTCCACGACCGTTTTCTGCCGCAAGCGTGATCGGCACCAATCGTGGACGATTCTTCGTCAAGCGTCATCACCGAGCGGTGCGCGACCGTGAGGGACTGCTCGAAGAGCATCGCTTCATGCGTCACCTGCGGGAAAACGGCGTGCCGGTTCCATTCGTGTTTGCGAACAGAACTAGTGAAACAGCGATTGAGCTCCGCAAGTGGACATATGAAGTGCATGAAGACCCGCTCGGCGTAGACATTTATGAGGATGCGCTTTCGTGGACGCCGTTTCATTCCGCTGCACACGCACGCTCGGCGGGAGAGGCGCTGGCGCGGCTCCATCTTGCATCTTTAGACTTCGACGCGCCACGCCGCAAGCCGCGTCCACTTGTAGCCAGCTTCACAATCTTCCCGGCAGAAAATCCGAATGCTGCGATGGATCGTTATCTTGCGGCTCGACCTGCACTGGCAGGAAATGCCGTCGTGCGCGAAGCAAGCATTGAGGCGCTCGATCTGCTCGCACCCTTTCATGCCGAACTGAAGCCGCTTCTGCCCGCACTGAAACCGCTCTGGACGCACAACGATTTGCACGCATCAAATCTTTTATGGAGCGATGCCAGTGACGATGCGCGCGCCGCCGCCATTATCGACTTCGGCCTTGCCGACCGCACTAACGCAGTGCACGATCTGGCGCACACGATCGAGCGCAACATCGTCGAGTGGCTCGAACTAAAGCAGGGAACAGGAAATAGGGATCAGGGATCAGAAAGCGCTGTGTCTTGCGCGGAAAACATTCCGATGCATCTCGATCATCTGCTGGCGCTGCTTGACGGCTACGAATCCCTTCGACCTCTCACCGAGGAAGAGGCTGCGGCGCTGGCGCCGATGACAGCGCTTTGCCACGCGGAGTTTGCACTGACTGAAGCAGATTACTTTTTGAGCGTGCTGCACTCAGAGAAGAACGCACGCGTTTGCGCGATGGATTATCTGGTGGGCCATGCGCGCTGGTTTCGTTCGGCGAACGGAATGAAACTGATGGATGCGATTCGGTGTTGGTCGGAGATGCGGCAGGGAGTTGGAAGACGATGATCTGGTCTGTAATAGATGCTTACATCATTAAGAACTGGCTGGAAATCATTGGCGCGCTTACGGCCATCTGGAGCATCTGGCTGACTACGAAGCGCAGGATGGCGTGCTGGCCAATTGGGATAATCTCCGACTTTGCCTATCTGGCAATCTCTTATCACGAACGGCTGTTTTCCTTTGCTCTGCTTCTTATTGGCGGTCTGCCATTGACGATTTATGGATGGTGGTATTGGGAACAGGGCGTGCGCGATGAGGGCGGGGTGCGCGTGGTTCGGCTGTCCATGCCAAAGTTGTTTATGGGAATAGTTGCGGGGGCGTTGGGCGGCTTTGCGCTGGGCGCATGGATGAAGCACTACGGTGCGGCTTTGCCTTATGTCGATGCAATGCTCGCGAGTTATAGCGTTGTGGGCGGATGGTGGCAGGCGCGGAAGCATATCGCCAACTGGTGGCTTTGGATTATCGTGGATGTGGTGTATGTTGGCGAGTTTGTCTATCAAGGATTGCAATTGACAGCCTTGCTGTATGCAGCTTTCGTTGGACTGGCCGTTCTGGGACTGCGCGATTGGCGGCGCGCGGAGGCAGCTCAGATCGCAGCTTGAACCACATTGTGCAGCGGCTCGCCGTTCATGTAGCGGCGCAGTTCGTCGGCTGCAATCTTGAGCGAGCGCGGCGCAAACTGCGGGCTTGATCCGGCGACGTGAGGTGTAATCAGCAGATTGGGGCAACTCCACAGTGGATGGCCTTCGGGGAGCGGCTCGGGATCGGTGACATCAAGAGCAGCGCGAATGCGGCCTTCATTGAGCACAGCCACTAAAGCGTCCGTGTCCACGATCGGCCCGCGCGCGGCGTTGACGAGCAGCGCTCCCTGTCGCATCAGTAAAAGCTGGCGGCTGCCAATCAGATGATGCGTTTCAGCGGTCGAAGGAAGAATTAGAATTACAACTTCAGCCTGAGGCAAGAGGCTGTCAAGCTCGGCAACGGAATAGATAATCGGCTGAGTGCGCGCGCTGCGGGCGACGCGAGTCAGTTGCACATGAAAGGGCGCGAGCATTAGCTCGATCTCCTGTCCGATGGCGCCGTGGCCCACCAGCAGTACAGTCTTGCCTGTGAGTTCTTCCAGCAGGACCGGAGGATAAATTGCGCTCGCATCGCCGCTGATACGCGCATAATTTGCGCTGGCCTCGAAGCGCCGCATCCATCGCTCCGATTGCTGTACTTCGAGATAGAATGGAAAATACTTCAGCATCCCCAGTATGGCGCTGAGGGTCCATTCGGCAGTAGAGATGTTATGCGCGCCGCGTGCGTTGCAGATGGTCACATGCGGCCCAACTGTGTCGGGAATCCACTCGGTACCAGCCATCAGCGAGATCACAATTCGCACACCGCGAAGATAAGGCCAGATGCGCATTGCCCGCGCCGGGTAAGGATCGGGAATCCACACGTCGAGATCGATCTCATGGTCAAGATGATCGGGCAAGGCGATAAGTTCTACTCCCAGCGGAAAATCGCAAAATAGCTCTGTTGCCAGTACGGCTGGATACCCGACTCGCAGTTTAGATTTAGTGCGCATGGCTCTTATGCTACACAAGATGGATGATTTCGCAACTTCAATCGATCGTTGTTTACGGCTGTTCTTGCATCGATAAAGTGCGACAAGTCACTGTTCGAAGCCAGTGAAATAATGCATTCTGTAGATATGACATTTCTACGCTGCGGATTATGCCCATGCGTCTAAAGATGAATCGATCGCGGTCCCAGCAGCTTGCGATCAAGTTGCGTGTTGAAAAGCGAGAGGACCAGAGATTCCTCAACTGGGAGCGCCAGCGGCTGCTGATTCACGCCGCAAAGGCGGCGCTGGCCGCGGGACTCTGCTGGTGGATTGCCATGCGTTTGGGATTGCAAGACGGGTACTGGGGCGCCATCAGCGCCATCATCGTTCTGCAATCGAACTTTGGCGCTACGATTACCGCATCGCGCGATCGCATCCTGGGAACGCTGATCGGCGCCCTGCTCGGTTTTTCATTCACACAATTCGGAACTCTGCCGTGGAACTACGTTCTGGCCGTGCTGGCTGCGGTAATCGTCTGTGGACTATCAGGATTGCGCAGCAGCTCACGTCTTGCTGGGGTGACCATTAGTATCATCATGCTGGTGAAAACCGGCTCTCATTGGACGCTTGCGCTGCATCGCGTAGCTGAAGTTTTCATGGGCATTGTTGTTGCATTGGTCATCTCTACGCTGGTCTTTCCCGATCGAGCGCGTCTACGGCTGCGCGACGGGCTAGCGCAGGAGTTTCTGGAGCTGGGCGCGTTCTTCGAGGGGATTCTCGAAGGCTTTCGTGGTGCGCCGCCTGAAAAATTACCCGTGCTTCGCAACGATGTTCTCGCCGTGCTGCGCGCTAACAATCAACTACTGGAAGCCGCGCGCAATGAACCCTCCGGCGGACCGGGATGGCGCGAGGGATTGGGAATGCTGGCGCAATTTGGACGCTCGCTTCACGATGCTCTAGTGGCACTCGAACTTGCTGTCAAAGATAGCCATGAGGATGCATATGCGCAGCAATTGGAACCCGCTCTGGGACGGCTGGTCGTGGACATTCACAGGGGATTTCATTATGTGGCTGAGTGCATTCACGGCTGGCGTTTTCATATTCCCCCGCCAGGACTGCATTTGGAGGACGATATTCTGCAACTGGAAACGCGCATGGCTGAAGTGCGTCATACTGGCTTTCAGTTTTCGCAAGCCGAAATTCTACGTGCTTATGCCGTACAGCTTCATCTGAAGCAGATTGCTCGGCTACTGCGGGCATCGCGCGTTGAGACCAGCAGCGCCATCGGCGAAGCGCAGAAAAAGGAAGATCAGACCGTCAGCAGCTCGGTGTAGACGGCCATCCCTACGACGGCATCCGCTCCCAGAGCGTCGAGCGTATCGACCTCGTGTTGCGAGCGAATGCCGCCCGCGACGATGAGTTGCCTCTGCGTCAACTTGCGCAAGCGTGCAGCAGCTTCGATGGGAAAGCCCTGCATCAGGCCCTCGCCATCCACGTGCGTGTAGAGAAATGCGCTGACATAAGGATCGAGTTGCGGAATCGCTCCGTCGGGAGTCAGCGCAACCTGTGCCTTCCATCCTTTTACGGCGATGTGGCCATTTTTGGTGTCGATGCCGGCAACCACGCGCTCTGCACCAACGGTTGCGGAAAGTGCAGAGGCAAACTTAACGTTGACCATGCCCTCTTCGGAAAAAAGTGCAGAGCCAATGATGACGCGCTTTGCTCCTGCAGCAAGAACCTGTTGCGCACGCTCAATGGTGTGAATGCCGCCGCCAGCCTGAACCGGAAGGCGTTTAGAAATCTGCGCGACGAGTGCGGAGTTATCCCCCTGGCGCATCGCCGCGTCCAAGTCGATTAACTGCACCAGCGGAAAGCGCGAAAACTTTTCGATCCAGAATTCAAAATCGTCAAAGGCAAGGCGCAGTTTTTCTCCCTGCACAAGCTGAACAATCTGTCCATTCAGCAAATCAATCGAAGGAATCAGCATGGAAGCCTCACGGAGACGCCGGCCCTGGCCAGCTCTTCTTTGAGCGAACGCGCGCTCGAAACACCAAAATGAAAGATACTCGCCGCCAGCGCCGCATCGGCTCGCCCGCGACCAAAGACATCGACAAAATGTGCCACGGTTCCCGCTCCGCCGGATGCGATTACCGGAATGTTGACCGACTCGCTAACTGCGGCAGTCAGCTCGCAATCAAAGCCCGTGCGCGTGCCGTCGCAGTTCATTGAGGTGAGCAGAATCTCGCCTGCGCCGCGCTGCTCGGCCTCGCGCGCCCACTCGACGACACGTCGGCCAGCCAGTTTGCGTCCGCCCTGCACAAAGACCTGAGCCTCACGCACCGGATCGGCAGCCTCCGGATCGCGCCGCGCATCAATGGCCACAACCACGGCCTGCGCGCCAAAGCTGCGGCCAATATCTTCGATGAGTTGTGGATAATTCAGTGCGGCGGAGTTCACGCTGACCTTGTCCGCGCCGGCCTCGAAGACCTGCGCAGCGTCATCCGCCGTGCGAATGCCGCCGCCCACGCAGAAGGGAACGAAGAGTTCGCGCGCCGTTCTGCACACTGTGTCGAGCAGCGTCGCGCGCCTCTCGTGCGTCGCGGTAATGTCCAGCAGGACGATTTCGTCGGCGCCCTCGCGCGCATGACGCGCCGCCTGCGTAGCCGGATCGCCCGCATCGATCAAATCAACAAACTGCACGCCCTTCACAACGCGCCCGTCATGCACGTCGAGGCAGGCGATGATGCGCTTGGTTATCATTCACTATCTCCTGACTTGCAATAGGGGCAACTACCGCTTGCTTCTCTGATGTTGCTAGGAAAGCCGAGATGATCCTCGTCGAGAAAGGCCAGCTCGACATCTTTACGAAATACATTCAGTTCAGCTCCAACTGCAAACATGGCGAGTTGCAGAGCTTGCACTGCATCAACGCCAGCAGCATAACGCAGTTTCTCGTTTCCAACCCCAGTGAACATATATAGACAAGTCCAGCCACCTTTTGGATGAGGCATAGGCTTCCAAAAACGGACAAGAACATTAAACGACTTATCATTCAACGTAGCTGTGAGCTTACGCTCGGCGATGACATCGAGATTCGTCACATCAATCTGTTCACTGAACTCTGGACTCATATTTCTATCTCCAAAAAGTTCTTGAGAATCTTCAGCCCGGTTGCGCCAGATTTTTCCGGGTGAAATTGTGTGCCCATTACATTGCCGCGCTCTACTGCTGCGGCGAATGGCTCGATATAAAAAGTAGTGGCCGCCGTATCAGCTGTGACAGGAGCGCGATAGGAGTGCGTGAAATAAACATACTCGCCCGGCTCGACTCCGGTGAGAAGCCGCGAGGCACAACCTCCTACTGGCCGCACTTCCAGAGAATTCCATCCAACATGAGGAACTTTTTCCGTGCTTTCGGAAAAATGTTCGACTGATTCCACAAATGCACCAAGCCCCGGCTGCGCGGGCGCCTCGCTCGATCCCGCATAGAGCCACTGCATCCCCACGCAAATCCCCAGGAACGGCACGCCGCGCGCAATCGCCGCGCGAATCGCGCCGGTGAGTCCTGTCGTATCCAGACGCTCCGTCGCCTGAAAATGCCCCACACCTGGCAGCACAATGCGCTCCGCGGCTTCCACCAGCGAAAGATCGCCGTCCGTGACCACCGTCTCCGCGCCCACGTGCCGCAGCGCCTTCAGCACTGAAGTCAGATTGCCCGCCTTGTAATCGATCACCGTTATCATTTCACCATCACCCACCATGCAATGTCGCTGAACCAGAGATAAGCAACCACCAGCGCCCCAACCGCCACCGGCAGCTTCCAGGTTCTTCGTATGCCGAACAGAGCCAGAGGAAATACAATAACGCTGGCAATGAATCCGCTTTCAGCGCAAATAACCATCAATGAACAATGTCCCTCATAGAACCCCCTATGTACAAGGCAACGGCAGACATAAACAATCACATCAACGATAAAAATAACGATGCTCGCAAATGCAGCCTTGTTGCGCCATGTACATATTGTCATAGCAATCCTTTTGTCGACGGCAACATCTCGCCAAGTTGTTTATCCCGTGAGCAGGCCACGCGCATCGCCCGCGCAAAGGCTTTGAAGATGGCTTCGATTTTGTGGTGATTCGAGCGGCCATACATCGTCTTCACGTGAACATTGGCGCGTGCGCCGCGTGCAAAGCCCTCAAAAAAATCCGTGACCAACTCCGTTTGCAGATCGCCCACGAGGCGCGTGCGCACCTTGGTATCAACGGCAAAGGCCGCGCGCCCACTAAGGTCAATCGCCGCAATCGCCAGCGTCTCATCCATCGGCATCAAAAAATATCCGGCGCGCAGAATGCCGCGCTTGTCGCCGAGTGCACGTTCAAAGACTTCGCCCAATGCGATGCCCACGTCTTCGACGGTGTGGTGCTGATCGACATCAAGATCGCCGTCGCACTTGAGCTCAAGATCGAAAGCGCCGTGCCGCGTGAACAACTCCAGCATGTGATCGAAGAAGCGAATGCCGGTAGAGATTTTGTAATGGCCGCCGCCTTCGATTGTCAGCTTGATAGCAATGCGCGTCTCGGTGGTGTTACGTTCAAATCTGGCAGTCCGCAGGGTGGTTTTTTCCTTCGGCGTCATTTCGCGCCTCCTTGAATCTTGAGTGCAGCCAACACTTCTTTGAGAGCAATCGCAGCCTGCCGCATCTGCTCGCGCGTTCCGATGGTGATGCGTACGCGTCCATCGCAGCCTGGATCGCTCGACCGGTCGCGCACCAGCACGCCTGCGGCGCTCATCAAGCGCGTGAACTCCACGTGCCGTGGGCCGATTTCGACGAGGACAAAGTTCGCGCTGCTCGGCCAGCGGCGAACTCCCGCTGCGTCGAGAGCAGCTTCAAATTCACCTCGCGCGGCCAGCACTTCACCCACATACCAGTCGAGATAAGCTGTATCTTCGAGCGCGGGCGGAAGGCACGCCAGCGCCAGCGAATTCACACTGTACGGCGAAAGCACGCGCTTAACCCAGCGCATCAATTCCACTGGACCGGCAAGCAGACCGAGACGCAGACCGGCAAGGCCGTAGGCTTTTGAAAAAGTGCGTGCGATCATCAGATTCGGGATTTTATCGACAAGATCAACGACTGTTTCCCCAAAAAAATGGAAGTAGGCCTCATCGACCAAGACCACTGCTTGCGGAGCGCGCTGGGCAATTTCGATCAGTTGCGGCCGCGTAGCCGCAGAGCCGGAAGGGCTGTTGGGATTGGCGATGGCGATGATCTTGGTGCGCGGAGTGATGGCGGCCAGCAGGCGCTCGTAGGGAAATTGCAAGTCGTCGGCAGCTTGCACCGCGACCGCTCGCGCATCCGTTGCCGACGCGTAGATCTCATACATTGTATAAGTCGGCACAGGAAGCAGCAGCTCGTCTCCCTCTTCGAGAAATGCTTCAAAGAGAACATGAATGGCCTCGTCCACGCCGTTAGTGAGCGCGACCTCAGCGGGCGCAAGGCCGAGATGCGTGGCAACGATGGCTTCAACAGGAGTGCGTTCCGGATAGCGCGTAAGGCTACCAGCGCTGATGCGTCCCAGCACTTCTTGCACTTTTGGCGAGCAGGCGACGGTGTTCTCGTTGAAGTCCAGGCGCAACGCGTCCCGGTTGCCGAGTGGAGGGTGATACTCCTTCATAGCTTGCACGCGCGTGCGCGGCTTAGGAGTCACTGCGGAGATGGCTTCAGCCACGAGTCCTCCTTGTGAGCCGGGTGCGAATCGCTTCAGCGTGACCGATGAGTCCTTCCGCTTCCGCGAGCAGAGCCGCCGGCGGACCCAGTATGCGCATGGCTTGCGAGCTGTATTTCTGCACAGTAATGAGCTTGACGAAGTCGTTCACGCTCAAGCCGCCGCGTACGCGCGCCATGCCACCCGTGGGCAGCGTGTGATTGGGACCGGAAATATAGTCGCCCATGGGCTGCGCGGACCACCGGCCGATGAAAACCGAGCCAGCATTCTGCACCCAATCGAGATCGGCTGCCGTATCGACAGTAAGATGTTCTGCAGCGAGACGGTTCGTAATCTCGCGTGCCTCATCGACGCTGGTCGCAAGGATGACCAGGCCGTTGCGATCAAGTGCTTCGCGCGCAACGGAATTCAAACGGCTACGCAATTTAGCCTCGGCGATCACTGTTTTGGCGAGATCAGCGCGCGTGGTAATGAAGATCGCCAACGCTTCGGGGTCGTGCTCGGCTTGCGCAACGAGATCAGACGCAATCTCATCCGCGTTGCCGTATTCGCTGGTGACGACAATCTCAGTGGGTCCGGCGAGCATATCGATGGCGCAATCAAAGGCGACGAGCCGCTTGGCCGCAGTAACGTAGAGATTGCCGGGACCAACGATCTTGTCGACGCGTGGGATGGTTGCAGTTCCGTATGCCAACGCGGCGACAGCGTGCGCGCCACCGAGGCGATAGAACTCCTTGATGCCAAGCAGATGCGCTGCGGCGAGAGTTTCCGGCGCGGGCTTGGGTGAGACCACTGCAATGCGCGCGACGCCCGCCACTTGCGCGGGAATCGCGGTCATCAGCAGCGTGGAAGGCAACGGATGACGGCCGCTGGGAACATAACAACCGACCGCGCCGAGAGGCCGAACAAGCTGACCGGTCATGAGACCGGGGATCGATTCCTCGTTGAAGGAAGCGGGCAGTTGCGAGACAGCGAAGGAGCGAATCTGTTCCTCTGCGATGGTCAACGCGTGCCGCATCGCAGGAGTGATTGCATCCCATGCGGTGGCCATCTCGTCCGTTGTGATGCGCAGATTGGCTGCGTCCGCGAGGCCGTCGAATTGCGCTGCGTAGCGGAGCAGCGCGCGGTCGCTCTGCTTGCGCACATCCTTTACGATACGTCTGACGGCAGGCATCACGGCATCGAGCGCCGCGCCGCCACGATCTTCAAGGGCGGCGAGCAACTCCGCTGTCTGCCGCGCGCCGCGTCCTTTTGTCCGGATCAGTTTCATTGTTCGTCTCCGGTGTTAGAGCACAACTTTGTTGAGCGGATACTCGACGATGCCCGCGGCGCGCGCTGCCTTGAGCTTGGGGATGACATCGCGGGCGACGCGTTCTTCAACGATGGTGTTGACTGCGACCCACTCGGAGTTTGAAAGCTGCGAAACCGTTGGCGAATTCAGCGCGGGCAGCACGGCGAGAACGGTTTCCAGGTCTTCGCGTTTAACGTTAAGCATGAGACCCACCTGCGATTGCGCATCGATGGCGCCGCGCAGCATGAGGGCGATCTGATCGATTTTTTCGCGCTTCCACGGGTCGGCAATGGCTTTCTTGCCGGCGATCAGATGCGTTTCGCTTTCCATGATAGTGTCGATGATCTTGAGGCGGTTGGCCTTCAGCGAACTTCCTGTCTCGGTCACTTCGACGATCGCATCAGCGAGTGTGGGAGGCTTGACTTCGGTTGCACCCCAACTGAATTCGACCTTGACGTTGACTCCTTTGGCGGCGAAGTAGCGCTTACTGACTTCGACTAACTCAGTCGCCACGATCTTTCCTTCCAGGTCTTCGGCTTTCTCAAAGCCGCTGGCCTCCGGAACGGCGAGCACCCAGCGCACCTTGCGGCGGCTCTGCTTGGAGTAAGTCAGCGAGGTGATGCTGGTAAGGTCAAGGCCGCTCTCGACGACCCAGTCGATGCCGGTGAGGCCGGCATCAAGGACACCATGATCGACGTAGCGCGCCATCTCCTGAGCGCGAATCAACATACATTCAATTTCCGAATCGTCGATCGAGGGAAAGTAGGAGCGGCCGTCGGCGTAGATATTCCAGCCAGCGCGTTTGAAGAGAGCGATGGTTGCATCCTGCAAACTGCCCTTGGGAATGCCGAGTCTGAGCTTGTTAGCCACGGGTTACCTCTTTCTGGTTGGATTGCTGTGCGTTTGCGTCGACGGCAATGGGCTTGGTGAAGCAACTGACAGTGCCCTCGTGGCAGACGAGTCCGTCGCCTTCGACCTCCACGCGAAAGAGCAGCGTATCGTTGTCGCAGTCGGTTGCGGCAGAGATCACGCGCAGCCGATTGCCGCTGGTTTCGCCCTTCATCCACAACTTCTGGCGGGTGCGGCTCCAGAAGGTGACGAAGCCGGATTCAAGGGTTTTGGCGTAACTGGTGGCGTTGAGAAAGCCCAGCATCAGCATCTCGCCGGTGCGCGCATCCTGCACGATTCCGGGGACGAGGCCGTCCATCTTGTCAAAGTCGATTGTGGGATTCAGATTGCTCATTGTTTTCCTTCGTTGGGGATTTTTGATTTTTGTTCCTAGCTGCTTTCATTCATGAAAGTGCTCTGGGCATGAAAAAGCCCGCTGGCTTCAGTCGCCGGCGGGCTTCGGGTTTCTTTGATCTCTCTGGCCGTTTACTTCAGGCCATGACAGTCCGCCGACATGGAGATCCCATGATGATGGTGATGACCGTGATGGCGGTTGCTCTGCATCTGATTGAATGCTAGGCGAAGACCCTGCCCCATGTCAAATCTCGAGGTTCTCTTTAGTCTGTTCAGCGATCCCTACAATGGCTATCGCTATTTCGAAGATCTGAAGATCAACTTCCCCGTCAAGAAGGAAATTCCGCCCGTGGATGTGGTTCTAAAGTTAATTGCAGAGGTGCTCATGGTAGACGGTCAGGATGAGCTGCCTCCACCTCCAGCCAGCAGGGATAGGTTTGGAGCGGATTCAGCGCCCGCTCCGGCCCCAATGCCATCCATTGCTCCGCCGCCCGCGCCGCCCGATGCTCCGCCGCCGACTATTGCCCTCGGCCAGACCAGGAATATGGTGGTTGCCGCATTCGGGCAGCCGCTGAGAATTGCCAAGCTCGGAGAGAAGGAAATCTATTATTACAAGGATATGAAGGTGACTTTCACGGATGGCGCAGTCATCAATGTTGAATAGAAAGCTGGAGCTGCAACATTTGTAGACCATGCAAGAAACGTCTATCCATCACAGGGCTGAAGCCAGGAGATGGATAGACGTCTGAATTCATTTGCTTTCATCACTATGCGTAGTCGATGGGATGCTTGCTGAGCCACTGCTCATCGCGCACCTTGCCGATGTTTTTCATCGCTCCGCCGGCGACGCTGGCGCTGAGATGGCGGCTTTTCCAGGCGAGGCCCGTAGTCAATCCGATGGCGCAACCCAGCAATCCATAGGCCAGAGTGGCAGTGGCGGGCTTGGACTTCTGCCGGTAGATGGGATAAGCCACCATCGCGCCGACACAGGCTCCGATCGCAGCCGGAAGCAGCGAGGCCTTGACGGATTCGCTGAGAAAGGGAGCAAGCGGCTCGCCGTTAAGAAATTCATCCTGACCGGAGCGCGCACCTTCTATTCCGGAGCCGACCAGCCGCCGGCCATAATCGACATTGGTTTTTACCCACTCGCCCAGGTCCATACAGCCTCCTAAAAAAATATCGAAAGCAATTTGAGTTTAGCAGATAACGAAAGGCCCAACGAAGAGATCGTCGCGGCTCATCCCTGAATGTGAGAGCGATTGCAATCGGGGAACGCGAGAATTCAAAATGGAATGCTGCCAGTGTTCAAGCGGGAGCGTTATCATCGGGTCACCAGGGCGTATCGGGAATGCGGATCGCATATGTGCTCACCTCGCTGGGGATCGGCGGGGCGGAACGGCAGGTGGTGGCGCTGGCGGAGCGCATGAAGGCGCGCGGCCACACGGTCCTGCTGCTTGTCTTGCGTGAGCGCCAACCAGAAGAGTGGCCAGCACGGATCGATTTGGCCCGCTTGGAGATGCGCAAGACGCCAGCCAGCTTGGCTGTCGGTCTGGCAAAAGGCGCCCACATCTTGCGCGGCTTTGATCCCGATCTGATTCATAGCCACACCTACCCGGCGAACATGGCGGCGCGTCTGCTGAAGATTCTGATCCCGCAAGCTGCGGTAATTTCAACAATTCACAATGTTTATGAAGGAAGCTGGCCGCGGATGCTGGCCTACCGGCTGACCGGCTTCCTGAGTTTTCACACTACCGCCGTCAGTCAGGCAGCCGCGGAGCGATTTGTGCGCCTCAAAGCGGTCTCGGCCGGCAAGACTTCCGTGATCACCAACGGGATCGACACGGTTGAGTTTACGCCATCTCCTGATCGCCGTGCTCATCTGCGAAGTGAAATGGGCGTCTCCGGGGAGTTTGTCTGGTTCACGGCAGGACGCATCGCTCCGGCCAAGGATTATCCGAATCTGCTGCAAGCCTTTGCGCAAGCGCGTGCATCTTTTCCGGCGGCGCAGCTTTGGATCGCGGGCGGCGGCAGAAACGAAGCGTCCGCGCGGATTCAAGCGCAGGCGGCGGAGCTGGGAGTTCACGTGCGCTGGCTGGGGCTGCGGCGCGATATGCCAGCACTGCTGGATGCCGCCGACGGATTTGCGCTGGCTTCAGCATGGGAGGGAATGCCGCTGGCGGTAGGGGAAGCAATGGCGATGGAAAAGCCGGTGGCGGCGACCGATGTGGGCGGTGTGCGCGAGCTGGTGGGTGATGCGGGCCTGATCGTTCCCGCAAAGAACTCAGAGGCGCTAGCCTCAGCGATGGTCAAGATCATGCAAAGCACACCTGAAGAGCGCTGTTCGCTGGGCCGCTCGGCGCGTGCCCGCATTGCCAACCAATTCAGCATGGAGGCCAAAGCCGGGGAGTGGGAGGCGCTCTACCGGGAGGTATTGGCGAAAAAGCGTTGATCTGCTGCCCGGTCGCGGACAAGTGATAGCCTGATGGGTTGCCGTCCGGAGGCCGACTAAGCGGCTGTGCGAGGGGCGGGGAGGAAGCTGGATGCGAGCAGCGGTTGTATGTCGAGTGGGATGCTGCGCACTACTGGGCGCGGCGGTTGTTCTGGGAGGCGAAGTGGCACGGGCGCAGGCGATGGAGAAAAATGCGGTGCTGGCCCTCGATCACGGCTGGCAGTTCCGGCAGGTGAAGGCGGAGGCTACGGAGGCCGACTGGCTTCCGGCCTCGGTTCCCGGCGACGTGCATCTGGATCTAGCGGCCAACAAGAAGATTCCCGACCCCTTCTATCGCGACAACGAAGCCAAGCTGCAATGGATCGAGAATCAAGGCTGGGAGTACCGGCTGAGCTTCGAGGTTGCGCCATCGCTGCTTGCCCGGTCGAATGTCGATCTGGTCTTCGATGGCCTCGATGGCGCTGCCGTAGTCTATTTGAATGGCGCCGAGATGCTACGCACCGGCAACAGCTTTCGCATCTGGCGCGTCTCCGCAAAAAACCATCTGCACGCCGGCAAGAACCTGCTGCGTGTCGTCTTTCCATCGGCAACCAAAGCCGCCGAGGAGGCCGCGGCGAGCGACTTTTTCCGGCTTCGGTCGAAGACAGCGGACAAGACCTATCTTCGCAAACCCGCCTATGAGTATGGATGGGATTGGGGTCCGCGCTTTGTCACCAGCGGCATCTGGAAGCCGGTGCGGCTTGAGGCATGGGACAAGGCGCGCATCAGCGACTTTCACATCCGCCAGCGCGATGTGACGAAGGAAGTGGCGCATCTGGATGCGGAGGTGGAGATCGAGGCGGCGAGCGCCGTATCGGAGAAAGTCTCCGTGCAGATGTCAAGCGATGGAGCACCACTTATTGTCGTGACCACAGCCAGTTTGCATCCAGGCCGCAACATTGTGGATGTCCCTATCGAGATTCCACAGCCAAAACTTTGGTTTCCCGTGGGCTATGGTGATCAGCCGCTTTATGAGTTCACTGCGCGTATGGGAACGACACGAAGAGACTTCATCACTGAGGTTGGTTCGGGCCGCTATCCCGTCGATGAACGCACCGTCAAGACCGGCCTCCGCTCCATCGAATTGCATCGCGTGCCGGACAAGTGGGGGCGCAGCTTCGAATTTGTCGTCAACGGCATTCCCGTCTTTGCCAAAGGCGCAGATGTGATTCCCTTCGACAGCTTTCCCAATCGCGTGACCACGGCCAACTACCGCCGCATTCTGGAGTCTGCCCGCGACGCCAATATGAATATGATCCGGCTATGGGGCGGCGGCTACTACGAGAGTGAGGAGTTCTACGAGATCTGCGATGAGCTGGGGCTGATGGTCTGGCAGGATTTCATGTTCGGCAACGATTGGCAGCCGGGAACCTATGCCTTCAAACAGAACATCGAAGCCGAGGCCGAGGATCAGGTGCGCCGCCTACGCAATCATCCCAGCATCGTTTTATGGTGCGGCAATAACGAGACCGAGAGCGCCTTCGAGTGGGCTCCGCGTCCCGGCCTGCCGGACGATGTGAAATTTCTGATGTGGCAGGATTACCTGACCGAATTCAGCGGCATACTGCCCCGCGTGGTCGCCCGCCTGAATCCGGAGACGCCCTACTGGCCCAGCTCTCCCAGCGCCGACTATGAGGCTCTCAGCGATCATTATCAATCGGGCGATCATCACGACTGGAGCGTCTGGCACGGGCGCGTTCCCTTCAGCGAGTACGAGAAGCACCACTGGCGCTTTGTCAGCGAGTATGGCTTCCAGTCCTTCCCGGAGATGCGCACGGTGGAGAGCTTTACCCAGCCGGAAGACCGCACCGGTATTTTCACGCCGGTGATGCTGGCGCATCAGAAGAACAACGAAGGCAACTCGATCATCCAGGATTACATCGCCAAGGATTATCCCGCGCCGAAGGACTTCGCCAGCTTTCTTTATGTCAGTCAAGTCGTGCAGGCGGAAGGCATCAAGATCGGCGCGGAGCATTGGCGCCGCTCGCGTCCGGAGACGATGGGCTCGATCTTCTGGCAGTTGAACGACTGCTGGCCGGTGGCCTCCTGGTCGTCGATCGACTACTACGGACGCTGGAAGGCGCTGCAGTACTACGCGCGGCGCTTCTATGCGCCGGTGCTGGTTTCGCCGCACGTCGAGGATGGCGCGCTGAAGGTTTACATTGTCAGCGACAAGGTGAAGGCCGAGCCGGCCACACTGCGCGTGCGCTTGATGGACTTTGATGGCAAGGTGCTGCTGGAGGAAACGCGGAAATTGGATGTAGCGCCGCTGGCCAGTCAGGTCTATCTCGAATGGCCACTGAAAAAACTCGCTGACGCGGGGGCTACGGATACTACTCATGTCTTTGTGACCGCCGATCTAACGGCTGTTGGAGGAGAGATCTCGCGCAATCTCGTCTATCTGGCGCCGGTCAAGGAGATTCATTTGAAGGTGGCGCAACTGAAGGTGGAGACCACTGGCGCAAAGGGAAGCTACAAGATTCGTGTTGCTTCGCCGGTCCTCGCGCGGAGCGTGTATCTCTCCTTTGGCAATCTCGACGTGCAGCTCTCCGATAACTACTTTGACCTGCGGCCGGGCGAGACGGCGGAGATCACGGCCACGAGCGCGGCCTCGCTGGATGCGTTGAAGGCGCAGATGAAGGTGATCTCGCTGACGGACGCTTTTGCAGCCGGCACAGGCCCCGACACAGTGACTGCTGCAAAGTAAGGAGATTCTTCCAATAAACAGAAGGCCGGAGCAATGCGCTCCGGCCTTTCCATGTGCTATGTGTAGATCAAAAGGTAAATGCAGCCTGGAAGAAGATGCGCCTTGCAGCGGAACTGGTAGGCGATGAGAAGACGCCGTTGGCCAGGCTACTCGATTTTTCGAAGCGGCTGCCGGGACCGTACAAATTGGTCGTGGAGTCGAGAGTGGGAATCAGGTTTCCCGACGGCTGCCCGTAGTCGATGTTATTGAAGAGATTGAGCGCCTGCACGCTGAAATTAAGCGAGTATTTGTGGCCAGTGCCGCTCATGCCGCCCATTCCGCCGCCGCGGCCACCGCCGAATCCGCCAGGCCCAAATCCTCCCATTCCGCCACCACCGCCTCGACCTCCACCGCCGGGTCCGCCGCCTGGGGGTGGTCCGCCCTGCGGCGGGCCGCCTCCGCTGTTCTGACTGGAGGAGGCTGTCTTTGGTCCGATGCCGACTGCCCGGCTGACGCGCAGGTTGACGGCTACCGCCGCCGGTCCATCACCGAGATTGATGGGAATGAGGATATCACCGGCTTGCGGATCGGTATTCAGGCAGCCGAAAGAGGTTTGCACGTAACCCTGAGTGGGAGTTGTACAGAATGAATTGGCCGCCAGTGACGGCCGATCATTGAAGAAGCTGTCACCGGTCAGGTCGTTATTCGTGACGATGTTGAAGGGTTTGCCGGACTGGGCAATCAGGAAAGGGTTGAAGGTGATTCCCCATGGAGCGGTGTAGCTGCCCATCAGGAAGACCATATTGCGCGAGGCAAAGGAGGCGCGGCCGTAATCCTGGCTCAGGTTGTAGGAGTTCGACGCCGTTCCCGTATCCGCGTTGGCGTAAGTCATATTGTAAAAACCCATCACGCTGAATTTGGGCGTGAAGTGCGCGTTGATGTTGACAATCACCTGATTTTGCTTGAAGACCGCCTCGGGATAGAACTCTCTGACGATGCCCAGGCTCGGATTGGGCCGCGGGCCGGTCGTGCTGTTATAGAATAAGGTTCCCGCCTCAGGCTCAAAAGCATTGGAGTCGCGCGTGGCCATCTGGTGCACGCCGACGGAGTGCAGAAAGGTGAGGGTCGCGGAGGTGGTCTTGGTTACCTGCCGCTCCAGGCTGCTTCCAAGCTGCTCCGTGTAGGGTGCGTGGTAGCTGGGCGAGATTTGGTAGATCTCCGGCGTGGCGGTGGTTCCCGTGCCGCACGAGGCCAGGCCGCCGACGATGCTACTCAAGCTGACGGCGCTAAAACAGTTTGGGTTGCGGATGGTGATCTGCGTTTGGCTGTTGCCGCTGCTGTTGTAGCGTTCCAGCGACATCAGGTTGGAGACCTGGAAGCGGTCATAGAAGAAGCCATAGCCGCCGCGCAGAACCGTCTTGGCCTGCTTTTTGTCCTTGTGGCCGTCGAGGGCATAGGCAAAAGCGAAGCGCGGAGCCCAGTCGCCGTGATCTGCCGTATGGTTTTGCGTCTCCCAGCGGAGGCCGCCCGAGAGTGTGAGGAATCGATTGTACTTCCAGTCGTCCTGAAAGTAGAGCGCCGCATCGAAGACGTTGGCTACGGCTGCTTCCTTGCCGGTGGTGTAACTCAGAGTGCATATGGTGATTATTGACGCCGTACAATCGGTGATTCCATTCAACGTATCCACATAGGTCTGCAATGAATTGAATGTGAAGCCGCCGTTGAAATTTCCGTCCGACGAGTTGGCGTCGCGGTTGTCGCGCAGCCATGCGCCGAATTTGATGGCGTGGGTGCCGGCCGACATCGTCGTCATGTTCTGCAATTCGAGATGATCGGAGTGATCGTGATTGAATTGCCCGCCGGAGCCGCCGCCGGAGAAGTACCCCGATACACCAACGCTTGGCGTCGTGCTCACTGGGGTCGTGGAAGAGAGTGAGCGCCGGTATTGAAAGTGGGTTTCGTTGACGATGTGCTCGTTGATGACCTGCGAATCCGTCAGTTGGATGGCGCTCTCCGAGGAGGTGCTGGAGCTGGCTGTTGTGGGCAGCGATATCGTCGATCCCAGACCTCCGCTCGAAGTACCGCGCTCAAACTGATAGCGGAGGGTCAGTGTATTGCTGCTGCCCAGTTGCAGATCGATGCGCGGCGAAACTTCGATGCGTGTGGAAGGCGCGGGAATGGAGCCGGTCACGGGAATGATGTTGCCGTTTGCATCGGTGGGAATCGAGTAGAGGCCGGTAGTTGTATTCAGAACCGCGGTGCTGGCGGTGTAAATGCTCTCGTCCTGAATGTTGCGCCCTTCCACGGTAAAGGTGAAGGAAGCCTTCTTGTTGATGGAACCGCCGATGGAGCCGTTGTACTGAATGCTGTGATAGTCGGGAACCGAAGAGACGAATGGGTTGCCGGTATTGAAGATGCTGTCGTTGCCCATCAGGAAGGCGCGGCCATGCAGGGTATCGGTGCCCGGCTTGGTCAGAATCTCGATTCGGCCATAGCCGATGCGGTCGAATTCGGCGGAAAATGGATTCTGATTGATGCGAATCTCGCGGATCGCCGACTTGGGCGGCAGTGTTCCTCCAGTGAAGCCGTCGATGTAAATCTGCCCGCCATTCGGCCCCGCCGATGGCCCGGCCAGTGCCTGAAGTTCGTTCGACAATTCATCGGGATCATCGGAAAGCGCTTCCAGATCCTTGTCCTTGAGGACGATGGTATTGGCGTTGCCGCCCGCCTCGACGTTGACCGCGGGCGATTCGTCGGTGACCGTCACGCTCTGCTGCTCAACCTCAAGCGCCATCGAAACCTTCACGTGCATTACCTGGCCCGCCGCCAGTTGAATCGGCTGCGAAGAAAATGGCGCAAAGCCCGCCGCATTCGCAAGCACAATGTAGGAGCCGGGCGCGAGACCGGTCACCTGGTAGGCGCCATCCGCATCGGCAGTAGCCGTGGATACAGTGACTCCCGCAGCGGTGGTGACGGTCACGGTTGTGCCCGGAATCAGCGCGCCCGTCGGGTCAACGATGTGTCCGCGCAAAGTTCCGGCCGCCGCCGGAGAAGTGGCGGCTGAAGGAGCCGTCAATGCTGGAGCAGCGGGAGCTTCCGCCGGTGCGGCGGAACTCTGCGTCTGCGCTGCGGCAACTCCCGCTGCACCCAGCGCCAAAGCGAATGCAAAATATCTCAGGCAATGCATTTTTGAGTACACCTTTCCCTCACTTGGTTCCAATAAATGTTTGCGAATCTCTACTGAACTGCCGCGTCTGCCGCGCCCGCGCCGCCGTTCATGCTCCAGTTGGCAAGCAGATCCTGGCTGGCTGCCGGAGCCTCCAACAACGGCTCAACACCTGCCAGAAGCGTAATTGCGGTCACATCGCTAATTCCTTCTGTAGAAACCAGCATCACCGCCTCGTCTTTTTGCAGATCGCCGAGTTGAATCGCAGGGGCACGGCTGAGCATCTGCTGTGGATCGGGCGCGCCGGATGCGCCGCCCCACGAGCCGCTATGCTGTGATCCTGCCGAAGCAGCATTTCCGTTGCTGCCAGCTTGACCGCCGCTCGCGCCGCCTTTCAACCGCATGGCCAGCATCCGCGCCATCATCTCCGGCAAGCGCCGCATCTGCACCTCCGCAGAGATGTGGATGGTCACCGGCTTCTTAGTGGCCAAATCCTTGACCACAAAAGAGGCCGTTGTCTTGTCGATGGAGAGAATGGTTCCGGAGATATTGCGAAAGCCCCCTGAAATCACATCTTCGGCAATCAGCTCAGTTCCGTCGGCATTCTTTGTGCCCCGCGCCCGCAACTGGTCGCCGGGATGAATGGCGTCGATCGGAGCCGGCTTGGCGTCGTCAAAGCGCACCGAGGCGGGCGCATAGCGCTTGAGAGTCGTGGTTTTGGTGGTGTGAATGGAAATGGTCTTGGCGGCGGCGCCGGCGCCTGTGGTCAGCACAATCACGCCGGCTGCCAGGTCAACGTTCTTCACCAGCCCGCCCACGCCACGCCGCTGCCAGTCTTCGCGGTCCGCCTGCTGCTTGAGCGCCAAATCGGATTGCTTGATCGCAATGATCTGCAGCGCTTGAGAGACACCGGCCGGAGCGTTGAGGCTCAGCTTTACCAAAGCGCGGTCGCCCACTGCCAGATCGCTGAACTGAATCGTCTCCGCTGAAGTCAGATCCTTTTGGCCGGGAGCGATGCGCTTGAGCACTGCGGTGGCCGGGACCTCGATCTGAACCGTCTGGCCCTGGTCGGTCTTGACCGTGAGGCTGTTGCTGCCGATGGCGGAGATTGTGCCGAGAAGCCGTGTGGGCGTTTGCGCGCAAACCACACTACCGGTGGCGATACATCCGCTCAACAGCGCTACTGCGACAAAAATGCGAATCTTCATGCTGTTCATCACAAACCAATCCTCCACCAGACGGCACCAATTCGCCTCTGGGATGAGAAACTCATCCTTGCTTTTGTAGACGAATCAGACCGTGAAAAGGTTGATTCGGAGAAATTCGGCTTTCTGCTACCGCGCCAACTCCGCAGTTTCCAGAAAAGCGAAACTCCCGGAGGGAGTGGGCTGTACACGCGTCAGCCGGCGGCTGCGCACCACGACCGTATCTCTGTACCAGAGGTTGATGGCGGGCAGATCGCGGGCCAGAATCTTCTGCGCCTCGACGTAATCGGCGCGTCGCTCGACAGGATCAGGGTTCCCTCTTGCGTCGTTCAACAGGGCATCGATCCGCGGGTTCGAGTAGTGGCTGCGGTTGGTTCCCTTCGGTGAAAAGTTCTCTGTCGCATAGACGTTGAAGATGTCCGGTTGTTCGTTGCCAATCCAACGCAATGAATAGATCTGGAATGCGCCGCGATTCACGTCGGAGTAAAATGTGGCAAACTCGTAGCTGCGCAGATCGATTGCGATGCCCACGAGCGCCAACTGCTGCTGCAAGACTGCGGCCACCAGCCGCGCCCCTTCATCGGTCGAGGTCTTCATCGTCAGATGAATGCGCACGCCGTTTTTGTCCGGCGCATGGCCGGCTTCATCGAGCAGATGCGCTGCACGGGCTGGATCGTAGTCGTAATGCGCAACATCGCCGGTGTAAGCCCAATGGCCGATGGGAAGCAAACTCTCCGCCGGCTGCGCGTGGCCCTGAAGAAGCGTCTGAATAATCAGCTTGCGGTCGATGGCGCAGGCAATCGCCTGGCGTACGCGCACATCCTTCAAAATCGGATCGCGCAGATTGAAGCCGAGGTATTGAATCTGCGTTCCTGGCACGTCGTCGATCTGAAGATTGGGTCGCGTAGCCAACACCGTCAATAGATCGACTGGCAGCGAATTGATCACTACATCGGCTGAACCGTTTTCCAGTTCCAACGACTCGGTGATGAGATCCGGAACCACGCGAAAGCGCACCTTATCAATCTTTGGAACGACCGACCAACTCAGCGGATTGCGCTCGATCACGACATCCTGATCGATCTGCTGACTCACGAAGCGAAAGGGGCCGGTGCCCACCGGATGCCGCCAGAACTCCGCTCCGCTGCCCTCCGGAACCACGCCGAATGCGCCAGTGGAAAGATTGATGAGCAGAAAATTATCCGCATACTTCAGATGAAAGACGACCGTCCTCGCATCGGTAGCCTCCACCGACGCAACGGAGATATAAGCGGCGGACTTTGGCGAGAGGAGCGCGCCGGAGCGGATGGAATTCACAGTCCAGGCAACATCGCGCGATGTGAGCGAGCGGCCATCATGAAAGTGAACGCCCACGCGGAGATGAAAGAGGAGCGTGAGTGGATCGGGTTGCTCCCAACTCTCGGCCAGCGCTGGAGTGAAGTGAAAGCTGGCGTCGCGGGCCACGAGTCCGTCAAAGAGCAGCTCGTCGATATGCTCCGATTGCGCGTCGGTCCCTACGCGCGGATCGAGGCTTGCAGGGCTGCTTTCAATAAGAAAGACGACCGTGCGCGGATCGCGCTGCGCTGAATGGCAGCCCGCAAGCGCCATGAGAACCGCAAGAATCGGCAACCAACGCTGGGTGCCCCAGGTCTCGATTTTGAGACCTGGGAGACCGCGAACCTTGAAAGTTCTACGCATACGTCACCTGTCCAAGAATCGCGGGGCGGCTTGCGCCAGTGGCACGTGGCAGATTTCCCGGCAGATGATGCCAGCTCTGCCAGGCCAGCAGCGCAAAGGCCGCGGCCTCCTTGGCCTCTGCGGGCAAGCCAAACTCTTCGCTTGCGGCCAACTCGCAGCCCAGCGGTTCCAGTCTTTGCGCAAGCATTGCCATCAGCGCCGCATTGCGTGCGCCGCCGCCGGAGACGATGTAATCGACGCGATGGCCTTTCATGCCGCTCCGGATGTACTTCTCATAACTGCGCGCAATCGTCTCTGCCGTCAGAGCGGTCGCCGTCGCCAGCGCGTCTTCAGGCTGCTTGCTATGCATACGGCACGCACGCAAAAACTCTGCCGCGTAAGCGCGTCCGAACTGCTCGCGTCCCGCTGTTCGCGGCGGCTTCTGCTTGAAGTAAGGGTTGCGCAGCGCTTTGGCAAGCGCAGCTTCAATTACAGTTCCCTGTGCGGCAAAGTTCCCGTTGCGATCAAAGTTTTTATGGAAAAGCTCTTGCGCAAGCCAATCGATCACCATGTTTCCTGGGCCGGTATCGAAGGCCGTCACAACATCCGGCGCGACTCCAGCGGGAATTGCCGTGAGGTTGGCGATGCCACCGATGTTTTGCAGAACGCGTCCACGCTTTGCATCGGCAAAGAGCACATAGTCGAGCAGCGGAACCAGAGGAGCTCCCTGGCCGCCGGCGAGCATATCGGCGGGACGGAAGTTCGAGACGACGGGAACGCCGGTGGCCGAGGCGATCACCGCCGCTTCACCCAACTGCCAGGTACAAGTGAAGCGCCGGCCCGCATAGCTCTCTACGTGCGGCTGATGATAGAGCGTCTGACCGTGGCAGCCGATCAGATCGAGCTTGATCTTGTGCTGCGTGAGCGTCGCACTCACTGCTTCCGCATAGGCCAGGCCCAGCCGCCAGTTAAGCCGCGCCAGCTCCGCCGTTGAGATTGCGGCCGCATTCATCGCCGCGAGAATAGCGCGCCGCAGCGAGGCCGGAAAAGCGAAGCCCTCGTGCGCCAGAAGTGACAGCTTCACTCTCGGCTTCCCCAGCGCAATCCGCATCACGGCCACATCGATGCCATCGGCGGAGGTCCCGCTCATGATGCCGGCGACGGTCATGCTCTTTGCGCTCATGCCGCCTGCGTCTCCTGTGCCTTTCGGATCGCTTCGCTGAAGCGCAGAATCCGCGCGCGCAGCGCCTTGAATTGCTTGACTGTCAGCTCCGCCGGAACGCCGCGCGCAAAGAGTTCCTTGCGCCGCCGCGCCATCTGTTCCGCGCGCGACAAGACCAGATTTGAAAAGGCAGGGGAACGCTCCCCCTCGGCGATCAGCGCTTCATAGGCGCGCAGAATCATCTCCGGAGTGTGACAGACTTCGAGCAGATCCATCCCTGCGCGAATCGCCGCAACCGCGGCCTCTTCGATGGACATGAACTTCAGTATCCCGCCCATCTCCATATCGTCGGAGAAGATGATTCCCCAATAGCCAAGCCGTTTGCGTAGAACTGTAGTGATCCAGTAGGGCGACGCGCTTGCGGGACGATCCTTGCCGGGAGTGTTGGGGTAAGCCGCGTGATTCACCATGACCATCGGCAGCTCATTGCGCAACTCGTGGTAAGGAGCGAGATGCTTCTGCCAAAGCGCGCGGCCGCTGCGCCGAATCACGGGAGTCTCCAGATGCGAATCGAGCGCGCTGTCGCCCAGTCCGGGAAAATGCTTGGCGCAGCCCACAACGCCCCGCGCAGCCAGGCCGGCCAGGAATTGGCGCGCATAATCTACCACGTGTTCCGGCTTTGCATTGACCGTGCGTGTTCCCATCACCCTGGCGGACTCTGGAAGAGCCAAATCCACAACCGGGGCCAGCGTCGTGTTGAAGCCGAAGGCCTTCACGCCCTGTGCGATCAACTCTCCCTGCTCACGGATGGTCCCGCGCTTGCCGGTTCGCCGCGCAGCCTCGGCCACTGCAAATGCGGAAGGCATGGGCGCAAGCGCATCCCGCAGCCGGTCAACCAAGCCGCCTTCCACATCCACGCAGCGAAAGCAATGCGGCGCGCACAGGCTCGCTGCCTCTGCCAGCAACGCACGCGTCTGTCCTGCATTCACAATGTTGCGCCGGAAGAGAATGACTCCCGCTGGCCGAACCAGCTTCAGCCACGCGCGCTCCAGGCCGCTCAACTCCGTGCCGCTCAAGCCCACCACCAGAAGACTTCCCGCCGCCTGCCGCAGATTCGCCTTCATGCTTTCTCCTTCAGCTCCATCTGCAACTCTTCCAGCAGATTGAGCGCTTGCAACGGAGTCAGCGAGTTTACATCCGTTGATTCGATGCGATCCACTATACGCTGCGAGAGCGGAGTAAAGATGGTCAATTGCATTGGCTCGGCGGCTGTCTCCACTTGCACGCTCTGCCGCTCCTGCTTCTCGTGCTGGCGCAGCACGTGTTTGGCGCGCTCGATCACCGCCGTTGGCAATCCGGCGAGACGGGCAACCTCAATGCCATAGCTTTTGCTCGCCGCTCCCGGTTCGATGTTGTGCAGGAAGACGATTCCGCCTGCCGCTTCTTTTACGCCCACACGCAGGTTGCGCACGCGCGGCAGCTTCTCGGCGAGCATCGTCAACTCATGATAGTGCGTGGCAAAGAGCGTGCGCGCCCCGGTTTCGGCATGAAGATACTCGACCGTCGCCCAGGCCAGCGAGAGCCCATCGAAGGTCGCCGTTCCGCGCCCCATCTCGTCGAGCAGAATCAGCGACCGGTTGGTTGCCGTATTCAGAATCGTTGCTGTCTCCGTCATTTCGACCATGAACGTAGACCGTCCTCGCGCCACATTGTCACTGGCGCCGATGCGCGTATAAATCCGGTCCACAAGGCCGAAACGCAAACTCTCCGCTGGCACAAAACTTCCCATCTGCGCCAGCAGAACCAGCATTGCGGATTGGCGGAGATATGTACTTTTTCCACCCATATTCGGACCGGTAATCAACAACAGGCTTGGCCCATCGCCTGTCGCGTTCAGATAAATATCGTTGGCGATGAACCTTCCCTCGCGGGTCTCCTCCATCCACTGCTCGATCACCGGATGCCGCGCAGCAACGGCCTCGATCACCGGCTCGTCCGTCAGATGCGGACGCACATAGCGGCGCGCCGCCGCCAGATGCGCAAAGTTGGCCAGCAGATCCGCCTCCGCCACGGCCGCCGAGCTTTGCTTGATTCGTCCCGCCGCCTCCAGGACCGCGCAGCGCAGCGCGGCAAAGATTCTCTTCTCGATTTCAATCGATCTTTCGTGCGCGGAGAGAATCTTGCGCTCATACTCTTTCAACTCCGGCGTGGTGAATCGCTCCGCATTCACCAGCGTTTGTTTTCGCTCATAATCTGCCGGAGTCATCGCCAAGTTTGCTTTAGTGATCTCGATGTAATAACCAAAAACCGAGTTATATCTTACCTTCAGCGAAGCAATTCCAGTCCGCGTGCGCTCCCGCTCTTCGATGGCCGCGATCTGCTGCCTGCCTGTCGTCGAGATCGTGCGCAACTCATCCAGTTCGGCATCCACGCCCTCGGCAATCGCGCCGCCATCGGCCAGCGTCAGCGGTGGCTCGTCGACCAGCGTCTTGGCAATCCGCAGCGTCACATCGTCGAGCGGATCGAGCCTCTGCGCCAGTTGCCGCCAGTGTGCTGCGCGCATCGCGTCCAACGCACTTTTCAATCCGGGAAGACGGCTCAAACTTGACGCCATCGCGCGCAGGTCACGCGGCCCCGCCGAATCCAGAGAAATCCTCGCCAGCAGCCTCTCCAGGTCCAAAAGCCCGGAAAACGCCCGGCGAATTTCTTCGCGGCGCATCAGATCTCCCAGAGCCTCTCCCACAGCCTCATAGCGCGCTTCCAATCTTTCCGCATCCACCAGAGGACGCAGGATCGTGGCCCGCAAAAGCCGCTTGCCCATCGGCGTTTGGCACTCATCCAGAGTATGAAAGAGCGTCGCGCGGCTATCCTGCCCGGAGAAGAGCGGCTCCACAAGTTCGAGATTCCGCACCGTCACCTGGTCCAGCTCCAGCGCTGTCGAATGCTCCTCAAACTTCAAGCCATCGACGTGCAGAGCGTCGTTCTTTTGCGTTGTGCGCACATAGTGCAGCACCGCGCCCGCGGCAATTGCCGCGGCCGGGTGATCGCTGAGGCCGAAGCCTTCGAGCGAGCGGACATTCAACTGACGCTCGACCAGCGGCACGGCAAAGTCGCGCGTCCAAACCCAATCTTCGAGCCGCGTCCGCGCCGCAAGCCGCTCCAGCAGCGCAGGCAGCGCGGCGCTGACCGCAATCAGCACTTCGCTCGATCCCGCCTTCAAAATCTCCTCAGCCGCCTGCTGTTGCGCCGCTCTTCCGCAAAACTCCGCGGTGCGGAATTCGCCGGTGGAAAGATCCAGCAATGCCACCGCGCAGAGCGGCTCTTTTTCCGTGCCGCTCTCGAAGTACGCCGCCAGAAAGTTGTTCTGCTCCTGACCCAGTCCGGCATCCAGCGCGGTTCCCGGAGAAAGCACCCGCGTCACCTCGCGTCGGACGATCTTTTTCGTCAACTTCGGGTCTTCCATCTGGTCGCAGAGGGCGATGCGGTAACCCTTGCGCAGCAGGCGCGTCAAATAGCTGTCGACGGCATGATAAGGCACTCCGCACATCGGCTGCGAGCGCTCGCGGTCACGCGCCGTCAGCGTCAACTGCAACTCCCTGCTGGCCGTCACCGCATCGTCGTAGAAAAGCTCGTAGAAATCCCCCATGCGGAAGAAAAGCAGTGCGTCGGGATTCTCGCGCTTGGCCGCCGTCCACTGGCGCATGAATGGGGTCAGTTCGCTGAGTTCCTTCTCCAAGGGCGGAGTGCCGGGTTGTTCGTCTTCTCGGATCACGTTGGTTCTAAGAGTATCGCGGCAGGATGGCTGTGCGGTAGCCGCAGCCGGGAAAGAGGGATGTGGGCACCGCGCCGCTGGTTTTTGCCGTCGCTGGTCCTGCATTTGGAAAAGAGATTACACTCGAAATAAGCCGTAGCGCGCAGCGCGAAGCGGAATTTTGATGCAAGAAACTTGTAGTATATTGATTCTACAAGAGAAGAAGATGATGATGGAGCCGATTCCCCACGACCTTTCCCAACCCGAGCAGCCTGCCGCGCCCAGTGGGAATTTGAACCCGGTCTCTGCGGACCAGGCCGCCGAGCCGTCCTGTGAATCCGGCACGGTCGGGCTATGGGTGCGCGATCTGCTGGTCTCCGTGGCCGCATCGATCTTCATCATCACCTTCCTTTATCAGCCGGTACGCGTGGAAGGAACCAGTATGCTGCCGCGTCTGGAAGATCAGGACCGGCTCTTCATCAACAAGTTCGTCTATCACATCTCGTCGATCGAACGTGGCGATGTCGTGGTCTTTCACTATCCGCGCGACGTGGAGAAGAGCTACATCAAGCGCGTCATTGCGCTGCCCGGCGACCGGCTGCGCATCGATCATGGCACGGTCTGGCTCAACGGCAAGCCGCTCACCGAAGATTACGTGCCAGATGAGTACCGCGACAGCGTTTCCATGACCGAGATGATTGTGCCCCCGGACCACTATTTCATGATGGGCGATCATCGCTGCATCTCATCCGATAGCCGCACCTTCGGCCCGGTTGACCGCCCGCTGATCTACGGTAAGGCCGTCTTCGTCATGTGGCCGGCGCGCGATGCGGGTACGGTGCGATAACGCCGCGCGTCACTTCACCAGATTGCGCAGCGAATCGATGAACTTGTTCCCGATGAAATAGGAGAGGAAGCCAACCGTTATCGCGCCCCATACATCCAGGACCGAAATTTTGATCGGGAACTGGCTGTCTGAGAGCCGCGAGGAGACAATGGTGAACGAGGCGCTCAGGATGGCCACTCCGATGACATCGCGCGCGATCTTCACCAGCAAGACCAAACCATCCTTGGTGGCGCTTCGGGCCACGCCTTCCAGGCTGCTCTTCGACGAGATCAGCGAGTAGAACTGCATTGCAGGCGCATCCGTGCCGCGCACCGAGACTACACAGTATGCCAGCAAGCCGCCAGCCACGGCGAAGATGATAATCAGGGTCTGGTCGATGCCCACCGGGATCGTCGCGCTCTGTCCAAAGGAGCGCGTGGGGAGAGGACAGGGCGTGCTTCCGTCTGGACTGCAAATGGAGAACTTCCCGGAGAGGAAATACGAGTAGTTCCCCGGCGTGAAATCGATCGCCCGCTTGAGCGGGCCGAAAAAGCCAGCCTGGCAGGAGCGGGAATAAGCCTGCTGGTAGATGTGCTGATACTTGGTTCGATTGATTTGCAGATTCTGCTGCGACGGATCGAGTTGCGGCGAGGACTGCGTGGTAGCCGGCTCAACTCTATTCTGCTCCATGAGGATCTTGTCGATTGCGCTTGCCTCCTCGGTCGTATAGTTGAAGCCGTTCTGCGAAAGATTGAAGAAGATGCTCACGTGATCCTGCGGTTGCAGAACCAGCAGGCCGAGCAAGCCGGTATTGGTGATGGGTCCCAGCGGAATCACGCACAGGGAATCGGTTTGGGAGAGGATGGCCGGCGTCATCAACTGCACCGAATCGGTATCGATCTCCACCGGCCTGGTGGAGACATTCTGAATATCGACGGCGATATTGGAGGTCGATCCGATCTTGAGCGGGGATTCTGAGGGCGTCAGGCTGACCTTGAGCGGAACCGCGGTGAGCAGGCTGTCGGTGGAATCATCGCCGGCAGACGGCTTATCGGCGGAGACTGGCACGGCCGATGGCTTTGAAGTTTGATCTTTCGGCGCGCTGCCGGATTGGGCGTACTGCGGCGATGGCGCCACTGCCGCGGTCGCCAAAAGGGCTGTGCAAATCAAGGCATTGAGGAGGAAACGATTCATGGCCTTCTCCTGGGGGCAAGAAAAGCTGTCTGCTATTTGCGCATGAAATACCATGTAAGTCAATAAAAAAAGAGCGTTTAGTCTGCGAAATTCCGTGAGCTGCCGATGCCCGTTCCTTCGCCTGGGTTTGCCGCCTGCGGAATGCTGAATTCCGCCGCGAAATCTAACGGCCTAACCTGTTAGAATCGATTGAATCCACTCCTCGGAGAGGCAATGCAATCGATTCTGGCGCTCGAAGACGGGCGCATCTTCCGTGGCCACGGCTATGGCGCACCTGGTGAATGCCGGGGCGAGGTCGTTTTCAATACTTCCCTTACCGGTTATCAGGAAATCGCCACCGATCCCTCCTATGCCGGGCAAATCGTCGTTCTCACCAACCCGCAGATCGGCAACTACGGCACCAACCAGGCGGATAACGAGTCGGCCAAGCCTTATATCGAGGGCCTGATCGTCCGCGAATTCTCGCCGATCAGCTCCAACTGGCGCTCCGAGCAGGTCACCGACGAGTACATGGAGCGCTATTCGGTTCCGGTGCTCGCCGAGATCGACACCCGCGCCCTGGTGCGCCATCTGCGGACACATGGCGTGATGCGCGGCGTCATCTCGACGGTCGAGAGCGATACCGATCTCCTTGTTCAGAAGGCGAGAAGCCTTCGCAAGATGGACGGCACCGATCTGGCCCGCGTCGTCTCCACCAAGTCGGTATACACCTTCGACGAGAACGACAGCCGCAACCAGACCGGCGATCCCTTGCTATCCACGGCTTTCGTCCAAGACGCTAAAGCGCGGAGCGCCCTGCACGTGGTGGCTTACGACTTTGGCATCAAGCAAAACATTCTGCGGATGCTGGTGCGCGAGGGCTGCCGCGTAACGGTGGTTCCCGCCGAGACTTCCGCAGAAGATGTCTTCGATCTCAAACCAGACGGCGTCTTTCTCTCCAACGGTCCCGGCGATCCGGAGCCGGTCGATTATGCGGTTCGCGCGATTCGCAAGTTTTTGGGACGCGTGCCGGTCTTCGGAATTTGCCTGGGCCATCAACTTACCGGCATCGCTCTTGGCGGCAAGACTTATAAGCTCAAATTTGGCCACCATGGCGGCAACCACCCGGTGCAGAACAAGATTACCGGCAAGGTCGAAATCACCGCGCACAATCACAACTTCGCCGTCGATCCCGACTCGATCAACGCCAATGAAGTTGAGTTGACGCACGTAGACCTGAACGACCAAACCCTCGAAGGCCTGCGCCACCGGACGCTGCCTTTGTTCAGCGTGCAGTACCACCCCGAAGCTGCCCCCGGCCCGCACGACTCCAACTACTTGTTCCACGACTTCCGCAAGATGATGGAGGAGTGGAAGGGATGAAGAGACTCCTCTCAGTCCTGGCGATTTTGGCAGGGATGGGGAGTCTTATTTCTTCCGCGCAGGTCAAGAGCCTTCAAAGCCCGCTCGATCTACATATCGAGATTCTTCGCGCCCACGGAATCGATCCGTTGACCCTCCGCTTTGCCACGGCCTGCGGTGTAGACCTCAAAGGTATCTCTGCGCACTACGGTTTTGCCAACGACGAGTTTGGGACGTGGCGCGTGGTCAGCGACCTGCCGGCGGCCTACGACCATCGTGTCATGCACTTGATCGGGACGGCAGAGGTGTGGAAGCTCGACAATCGTTTGGTGATTGAAGAGTGGAATGCCATGTTGGATGTGGCCAGTTTTTCGCGGACCCTTTATTGTTTCGACGCGGACAAAAAACTCCGAATGCTCGACGCAACGGAGTTCCGGATTCCGGTAGATGGCACTCTGCGATGGGCAATGCATATGCGCTGGACGCGAAAGCCGAATGGAGAGTTGATTGCCGCAGAGCCATTCCACTTTATCGGGCTGGATGGAGAACCGGCTCCGACGCCGAAGTTGACGAAAGACGACAGACAAATCGCCGCCCACTGGAGCAAGAGATTGCCCGCGCCCCTGACAGCGGACGGCCTGAAGTTGCCCGCGCTGCTGATAGATCAGGGCCAGGCGTCTTCTGGCCCCAATTAGCGCGGATCGAGCAGCACAGTGAAGCGTATTGAAAGGGCATAACTTTAGTCGTGCCGCAAGTATGAGAATAGAAGCTGGGCCTTTGTGCTTGAGAACGGGTAAAAGCTTCATGGGAAGGGTACAGGCTTTAGGTGAAGGGTACGGGCTTTAGCCCGTACATCAAAGTGGTTTGAATACCTGGGGCTTTAGCCCCTGAGGGAATCAAATGCGTCCCAAGCGGGAGACAACTCGGAGCAATGAATTTGCCTACTTCGTCTCGACACAGACGGTTGGGCGCAAGTCTCTTTTCCGGGTTGAGCGCTGGGCGCGGCTGATGGTATCGACACTGAACCATTACGACGGCACCGGCTACAAACTTCATGCCTATGTCATCATGCCCGATCACTTGCATATTTTGATCACCCCAATCGAGTCGATTGAAAAATCGATCCAGCTCATCAAAGGCGGGTTCTCTTTTCGTGCCAAAAGAGAATTGCAATGGAATGGAGAGATTTGGCAGCCGGGTTTTACCGATCACCGCATCCGGAATGAAGAAGATTGGATGAGACACCTGGAGTACATTCGGTCGAACCCCATCGAGGCCAGATTGGTTTCGGATGCTGTCCTTTATGAGTTCATTGGTTTCCCCAACAGTGAATTCCCTCGGGGGCTAAAGCCCGGCTCTATTGGTGCTGCTGATGTACGGGCTGAAGCCCGTACCCTTCAGCTTGCGCATTCAGTGGAGACTCCAACAATTGCTCAAAAGAATGTATTGAAGGGGACAGGCCTAAGCCCGTTCGATGAACCTGACCACGGAATAGGGGATTTAGCCCCTGAGGGAGGGAATCTATGAATCTTAGGAATTCGATTTTCCTTTGGTTGATTCTGCGAGTTGGGTTCCCGGTATTGCTTGTTTCGGTTGGCTCTAGCGTCAGCGCTCAGGTTGATTGCATTGGCCAGCCAATCGTCCATGTCGTGCACCTCAGAGGCAGAGTTTTCGATGCGATAGGAGCTGTTATTCCGAGCATTAGACTGAAATTGACGCAAAATGATCGCGTGGTTGCAGAGACGACGTCGGACGAGAACGGACATTTTGATTTCAAGGCTCAGCCGGGGAGATATGAGCTTCAAGTTCAATCACAGTATTTTCGAGCAATTCCACTTACGGTTCATGTGGGGACGGACTTACGTGGCATCCTTCATCCCGGTGAATTGCGATGGGTTCTAGAGATAACTGGACTGAACTGTTCATGGGCGACAACGAGCGTCGCAGAGTTTGAGAAAGAAATTCGCCTCAATAATGAGAGGCTGAAGAGAGACACAGCGAAATATGCCACGCAGAAATGACATTCAGAAGATACTGGTGATCGGCTCAGGGCCGATTGTGATTGGCCAATCGGCGGAGTTCGATTACTCCGGTACGCAGGCCTGCAAGGCTCTCAAGCAGGAGGGCTATGAGGTGGTGTTGGTCAACTCCAATCCAGCCACCATCATGACCGATCCCGACCTCGCCGACCGCACTTACATCGAACCGCTCACGCGCGAATACGTCGAGGAGATCATCCGTCTTGAATCGGAGATGCTTGGCGCAGGCTCCGGAAAATTTGCCCTGTTGCCCACCGTCGGCGGGCAGACGGCGCTGAATCTGGCTGTCGATCTGGCCGATGCGGGCATCCTCGACAAGTACAACGTCGAACTGATCGGCGCCAAACTCGAAGCCATCAAGAAGGCCGAAGACCGTCTGCTCTTCAAGGATGCCATGCTGCGCATCGGCCTCGATGTTTCTAAATCGGCGCTCGTGAACAATCTGCGCGACGGCCTGGAGTTCGCGTCGAAGCTCGGCTTTCCAGTGCTGATTCGCCCCAGCTTCACCCTCGGCGGCACAGGCGGCGGCATCGCTTACAACCGTGAAGAGCTGATGGAGATTCTCGCTCGCGGACTTGACCTTTCGCCGGTGCATGAGTGCCTGATCGAAGAGAGCGTGCTCGGCTGGAAAGAGTATGAGCTTGAAGTGATGCGCGACCTTGCCGACAACGTCATCATTATTTGCTCCATTGAGAACTTCGATCCGATGGGCGTGCATACCGGCGACTCGATCACCGTCGCCCCCGCGCAGACGCTCACCGACCGCGAGTATCAGAAGATGCGCGACGCGGCCATCGCTGTGATGCGCGAGATCGGCGTTGAGACCGGCGGCTCCAATGTGCAGTTCGCGGTGAACCCCATCGATGGCCGCATGACTGTCATCGAAATGAATCCGCGCGTCTCGCGCTCCTCGGCGCTGGCCTCGAAGGCCACAGGATTTCCGATTGCAAAGATCGCCGCGAAACTTGCCGTGGGCTACACGCTTGATGAAATTCCCAACGACATTACGCGCAAAACGCCGGCCTGCTTTGAGCCGACAATCGATTATGTCGTCACCAAAATTCCCAAGTGGCAGTTTGAAAAATTCCCTGGCTCCGATGAAACTCTCGGCCCGCAGATGAAATCCGTCGGCGAAGTGATGTGCATCGGACGCACCTTCAAGGAATCGCTGATGAAGGCCTGGCGCGCGCTTGAAACCGGCAAGAAGACCGGCGCGGAGGTTCTGGAACCGCGGCGTCTGACGCAGATGCTGGTCACTCCGCGGCCAGAGCGCCTGAGTTACATTCGCTACGCCTTCGAGCGCGGCATGAGCGTGCGCGAAGTGGCGCGGCTCACCGGCATGGATCCCTGGTTTCTGCATCAGTTGCGTGAGGTTGTTTTGGCGCAGAGCGCGATTGTCGAGACGACACCGGAGACGATCGGCACAGAACAACTGCGGCAATTGAAACGCTTCGGCCTCAGCGATGAGCGCATCGCCGCCGAGTGGAAGCTCGAAGGCCACGCAGGTACGCAGCAGGTGCGCGAGCTACGTGAGAGCAAAGGCATCAAGCCGGTCTTCAAACTCGTCGATACCTGCGCCGCCGAGTTTGAGTCCATGACGCCCTACCTTTATTCGACTTACGACGAAGAGGACGAGGCGCCACCGACGCAGACCAAGAAAGTCATCATCCTCGGCTCCGGTCCGAATCGCATCGGCCAGGGCATCGAGTTTGATTACTGCTGCTGCCATGCGGCCTTTGCGCTGAAAGATGACGGCTATGAGACCATCATGGTCAACTGCAATCCAGAGACCGTCTCCACCGATTACGACACCAGCGACCGGCTTTACTTTGAGCCGCTGGTGCTGGAGGACGTGCTGGCGATCTATAATCACGAGTCGCAAACGGGCGCCGAGATTGGCATGATCGTGCAATTTGGCGGGCAGACGCCGCTGAATCTGGCGCAGCGTTTGCGCGCGGCCGGCGTGCCCATCATCGGCACTTCGCCAGAGTCGATCGATCTGGCTGAGGATCGCAAGCGCTTCGGCAAACTGCTCGACGAGTTGCAGATTCCGCAGCCAGCGGGCGGCACCGCAACCAGCGTCGATGAAGCGCTGGCCGTCGGTGAGCGCATCGGCTATCCGGTGCTGGTCAGGCCGAGTTATGTGCTTGGCGGCCGGGCCATGGTCATTGCTTATGACGCTGAGGCCGTCGCTCGCTATATGCGCGAGGCAGTCGAATACTCTCAGGAGCGGCCAGTGCTCGTCGATCACTTCCTGGAAAATGCCGTCGAGGTCGATGTCGATGCGCTCTGCGACTCCGAGGACGTCATCATCGCCGGCATCATGCAGCACATTGAAGAGGCCGGCATCCACTCCGGCGATTCGTCCTGCGTGCTGCCTTCTGTTGACATTCGCGAGAGCACACTGGAAACGCTGCGCACTTATACGCGCAAGCTCGCGCTGGCGCTCAAGGTCGTTGGCCTTGTCAACCTGCAATTCGCCATTCAGCGCGACGCGGCGGGCGAGGATCACGTCTATGTGATCGAAGTGAATCCGCGCGCCTCGCGCACCGTGCCCTATGTCTCCAAAGCCACCGGCATTCCACTGGCGAAGGTTGCCGCGCGGCTGATGACTGGCCGCAAGTTGAAAGAGTTATTGCCCGAGCAGCTTGCATCGGGAAAGGACTTGGAAACCGGAACGCATTTCTACGTCAAGTCGCCGGTCTTTCCCTGGAATAAATTCGCCGGTGTCGATACGGTGCTCAGCCCGGAGATGAAGTCGACCGGCGAGGTGATGGGCGTGGCGACTACCTTTGGCGAGGCCTTCGCCAAGGCGCAGCTCTCCGCCGGCCAGGTGCTGCCCACCGGCGGCACGGTCTTCTTCAGCGTCAACGATCACGACAAGGAATCCGCCGTTGAACTCGTCCGCCGCTATGTCGATCTAGGTTTCAAGATCGTGGCCACCGAGGGCACGGCCAATGTGCTGGAGCGCAGCGGCCTGATCGTCGAGCGCGTCTTCAAGGTCAAGGAGGGCCGCCCCAACATCGTCGATCTCATCAAGGGCGACCGCATCCAACTGATCGTCAATACGCCGCGCGGCCAGGATACCTTCTTTGACGAGAAGGCGATTCGCCGCGCCGCGGTGCTGGCGCGCATTCCCACCATCACCACCATCGCCGCCGCCCAGGCCGCGGTCGAGGGCATCAGCGCAATACAACATCACAGCATCAATGTCTACGACCTGCAGCAGTTGCACGCGGTGACTCGCGCCTGAGCATCTGCGATGCGGCAGATGGCGCTTGCGCCATCAGGTTCATCGTCTCCCATCTCCGAAAATCCAGATTGCCAAATGAGAATGAGCCTTGCAAATAGCAAAAGCGCCGCACAAGGGCGGCGCTTTTCATTTCCAGATTGCAAAGAGGTTACAACGCGGATTCAATCTCGAAGCCCCAGGCCTCCAGGAGCGCCTCAGGGATATACTTGGAGTTCTTGTTGCGGCGCGCCCACTCGCGGAGACGGGTGGAGCGGATGTACTGATCCGGGCTGAGCTTGAACTCCTTGACGATCTGCTCGAAGGAGGTCACGGTGGGCACAACTGGGCCAATGGGCTCCGGCTTGCCCCAATTCGGATTTCCACGACGCTTTGCCATTGATTGCTGTCCTTAATGAAGGGGGTTTTTAACCTTTACAACCTGAATCGAAGAAGAGGATAGACCAGACGGTCCAAATGAAGCATTACCGTTTCATTTTACGGATATTTTCTTCAAAAATCAATAGGAAAAGTGGACCCAAAATGAGACTATAGCATCATATTCTGTGCAGTATAAATCATCTATACGATTCTTAATAAACGACTTGATTGAAATTTAATGCGATGATTCTCGCTTTTGCGGCCCATCCAGACGGACAAAGAAAGAATTGATCCGGCGCGGGCAGAGGCCGCTCCATGCGGAATCGCAGTGCTCATATTCCGACAAGAAACTAAAGTGTAAGCATAACAAAACAAAGAATGATCTCCGCGATTCCAGTCTCTCGGCAAAAATGCGAACGTAGTAGGACGGGGGTGATCCTCCGTGGGCCTGAAAGCCGTTGGGAGGCTGCTTCTGGAAGCGCACCGCAATCAGGTCATGCGGCGCTCCCTCGCCAGAGCGCCATTGCGGAAAGAGAATTATTTTGCCAGTTTATCGAGGTCGAGGTTGAGTTCGAGCACATTGACTCTGGCTTCGCCGAGAAGGCCCAACTGGCGATTGGCAACGTGTCCGGCGACAAGCGCGCGCACACTGTCTTCGCTCAAGCCGCGGGCTTTGGCGACGCGCCCGGCCTGATAATAGGCGGCGTCGGGAGTGATGTCAGGATCGAGGCCGGAGGCGGAGGTCGTCACCAGATCGATGGGCACTGGCTTGCCGGGATTCTGCGCGGCAAATTTATCGATGTCGCCCTGGAGGCGCGTGACCAGCGTCTTCGAGGATTGCGCAAGATTCGTGCCACCTGAAGCCGTGGCGTCATAGCCGTTTCCAGCCGCCGAGGGGCGGGGATGGAAGTACTTGTCCGAGGTAAAGCTCTGGGCGATCAGTTCGGAGCCAATGACGGTGCCATCCTGGAGCCGGACCAGAGAGCCTTCAGACTGCTTGGGGAAAACCACTTTGGCGATGACGGTGACCAGGAGTGGATAACCCAGGCCCAACAGCAGCGCGGTTACGAGGGTGAAGCGAATCGATGTCTTCCAGACGGAGTGCATTTTGTATCTCCTTCGGGAGCCGGTAAAGGCTCTTTCAAACTTGTTGAGCGTAGTTAGCGCGGTTCGTTTGATGTATTGCTTACTCTGTCAGCCCGGCGAACCACGCTAACTCCGCTAGCAAATCTAACTACGTCAGATGCAGCGCCACCAGAACTAGATCGATGGCTTTGATGCCGGCAAAGGGAACGATGATGCCGCCAACGCCGTAGAGCAGCAGATTGTTGCGCAGCAGCACATCCGCGGCCTTGGGTTCATACTTGACGCCCTTCAGAGCCAGCGGAATCAGTGCCACGATAATGATCGCGTTGAAGATGACCGCCGAGAGAATGGCTGAGTTGGCAGTGGCAAGGTGCATAATGTTGAGCGCCTTAAGAGCCGGGAAGACGGCCATGAACATCGCGGGGATAATGGCGAAGTACTTGGCGACATCGTTGGCGATGGAGAAGGTGGTCAGCGCGCCGCGCGTCATGAGGAGCTGTTTGCCGATCTCGACGATCTCGATCAGCTTGGTCGGGTTCGAGTCCAGATCGACCATGTTGCCAGCTTCCTTCGCAGCTTGCGTGCCGGAGTTCATCGCCACGCCGACGTCGGCCTGGGCCAGGGCGGGTGCGTCATTGGTGCCGTCGCCGGTCATCGCGACGAGTTTGCCCTTGGCCTGCTCGCGCTTGATGAGATCCATCTTGTCTTTGGGCTTGGCCTCGGCCAGAAAGTCGTCCACACCGGCCTCGCGGGCAATCACCGCAGCGGTCAGGGGATTGTCGCCGGTAATCATGATGGTGCGAATGCCCATCGCGCGCAGCCGCGCCAGCCGCTCCTTGAGTCCACCTTTGACGATGTCCTTGAGGTGAATGACGCCAAGCGCCGTTGAGTTTTCCGCAACCACCAGCGGCGTACCACCGAGGCGCGCCACCTCTTCGACGGCATCGCGCACCTTCTTCGGCAGCGTAGATCCTTGCTCTTCGAGGAATCGTTCAATTGCATCCACTGAACCTTTGCGGATGCGCGATCCAGGCAGGTTGACGCCGCTCATGCGGGTCTGCGCGGTGAAGGGAACGAACTCGGCGTGAATGCTGCTCATATCGCGCCCGCGCAGGTTGTACTTTTCCTTGGCCAGCACCACAATCGACCGGCCTTCGGGAGTTTCATCGGAGAGCGAGGAGAGCTGCGCCGCGTCGGCCAGCCGCTCACGGCTCACGTCTGGTGCGGGAATGAACTCGGTTGCCTGCCGGTTGCCCAGCGTGATGGTTCCGGTCTTGTCCAGCAGCAGAGTGTTCACGTCGCCGGCGGCCTCCACGGCGCGTCCGCTCATCGCCAGTACGTTGTACTGTACCAGCCGGTCCATGCCGGCAATGCCGATGGCTGAGAGCAGTCCACCGATCGTGGTGGGAATCAGGCAGACCAGCAACGAGACCAGCACAAAAACCGTCTGCGGCACTTTGGAGTAGATTGCAAAAGGCTGTAGCGTGACCACGGCAAGGAGGAAGACAATAGTCAGGCCGCTGAGCAGAATGCTGAGAGCAATCTCGTTGGGCGTCTTCTGCCGCGTGGCGCCTTCGACCAGCGCGATCATGCGGTCGAGGAAGGTCTCGCCGGGGTTGGAGGTGATTTTAACCTTGATCCAATCCGACAATACTTTTGTTCCGCCGGTGACGGCTGAGCGGTCGCCGCCGGCCTCGCGGATCACAGGAGCCGATTCGCCGGTGATGGCCGATTCGTCCACCGAGGCGACGCCTTCAATGACCTCTCCGTCTCCTGCGATGTAACTGCCTGCCGCTACGTAGATCACATCGTCCACGCGCAGCAAGCCACTGGCCACTTCTTCCAGGCTGCCGGCTGCGGTGTATCGCTTCGCAATCGTCTCGCCCTTGGCCTTGCGCAGTGTATCTGCTTGCGCCTTGCCGCGGCCCTCGGCCATCGCCTCTGCAAAGTTGGCGAATACGACCGTGAACCACAGCCAGAGCGTGATCTGCAGGTTAAAGCCGAAGTCTGGACGATGGTGGATGGTATTGTCGATGAGCAGTGCGGTGGTGAGCACGCTGCCGACTTCGACGACAAACATCACCGGGTTCTTCGCCATGCCTCGCGGGTCGAGCTTGCGGAATGCATCCACCAGCGCCTGGGCCATGATTTTCGTATTCCAAAGACTCTTTTTTTCTAGCATGATGGTCCGTTTCCTGATTCCTGAAAGCTCTGTTCAGAATTGTTTTGTGTCAGGGCATGGCTTTAGCCGTGCCCCTTCAAAGCAATTGCCTGTTAAAAGACCTGCCCCGCGTGCAACTGCAAATGTTCCAGAATCGGTCCCAGGCTCAACGCCGGGAAGAAGGTCAGCGCGCTCAGAATCACGATGATGCCTACCAGCAGCACGGTAAAGAGCGCACCATTCACCGGGAAGGTTCCGGGTGATGGCGGCACGCTTTTCTTCTGCGCCAGATTGCCCGCCAGAGCCAGCACAGGAATCATCATGAAGAGGCGGCCAAAGAGCATATCCCAGCCCAGCGCCACGTTGTACCACCAGGTGTTGGCATTCAGGCCGGCAAAGGCCGAGCCATTGTTGCCCGCGCCGGAGGTGAAGGCGTAGAGGATCTCGGTAAGCCCGTGCGGTCCCTGATTGTTCAGGCTGCTCAGGCCGATGTTGGGCGCCATGACGAAGGCCGCCGTGAGCGAAAGAATAATCAGCGGAAAGATGAGCACATAGAGCATGGACATCTTCACGTCATAGGATTCAATCTTCTTGCCCAGGTACTCCGGAGTGCGGCCCACCATGAGTCCGGCAATAAAGACTGAGAGCACCACCATGATGAGGATGCCGTAGAGGCCGGAACCGACTCCGCCAAAGATGATCTCGCCCATCATGATGTTGATGAGCACCGCCATGCCGCCGAGCGGTGTGAAAGAGTCGTGCATACTGGTGACGGCGCCGCAACTGGCGTCGGTGGTGACAGTGGCGAAGAGCGCGCTCTCCGCGATGCCGTTGCGGACTTCCTTGCCTTCCATGTTGCCGCCGGGCGCGGTTGCGGTGCCTGTCTGCATCACCTTGGCGTTGTCCAACATCGGATGCGGGTGCGACTCGGCCCAGTAGACGGTGGTGAAGCCGGCGGCAAAGAGCACGAACATCGCCGCCAGCACCGCCCATCCGTGGCCGGGCGAGCCGGTCATGCGGCCCAGCGTGTAGGTGAGGCCGGCGGGAATAATGAAGATCGAGAGAATCTGAAGAAAGTTCGAGAAGGGCGTGGGATTCTCGTAGGGATGGGCGCTATTGGCGTTGAAGAAGCCGCCGCCGTTGGTGCCCAGCATCTTGATGGCTTCTTGTGAGGCGACCGGCCCCTGGCTGATGGTCTGCGTCTGGCCTTCGAGCGTGTGCGCGGTCGTGTAGGCGTTCAGATTCGCAGGAACGCCCTGCCACACCAGCAGCAGCGCATAGATGAGTGATCCGGGCAGGAGCACATAGAGCAGCGTGCGCGTCATGTCCACCCAGAAGTTGCCGATGGTGCCGGAGCTGGTCCGTTTGATGCCGCGAATCAGCGCCACGGCCACGACGATGCCCACTGCCGCCGACCAGAAGTTGTGCGTCGCCAGGCCGGCCATCTCCGTGAGATAGCTCATCGTGGTCTCGGGCGTGTACGACTGCCAGTTGGTGTTGGTGGTGAAGCTGGCTGCGGTGTTCCAGGCCAGATCGGGTCCGACGGCAACCAGATGCTGAGGGTTCCAAGGCAAATAGGCTTGCAGCCGTTCGATGCCGTAGGTGAGCAGCATGGTTACGGCGGAGAAGCCCAGCACGGCAAAGGCGTACTCGCGCCAGTTCATCTCATGGTCGTCTTTGACGCCGCAGAGCTTGTAGATGAGCCGCTCGAAGGGACGAAGCACTGGATCCAGCCAGGTGCGCTCGCCTTCGAGTACGCGGGCAAGGTATACGCCCACGGGACGAACGCAAGCAAGCAGGATCAGCGAAAAGAAGGCAAACTGCAACCAACCGTTGACGGACATTAGAACTTCTCCGGGAAGAGCAGGGTGAGGGTCAGGTAACCCAGGATCAGAACGGACAGGACCAGCGCAACAACGGTGATGAGATCGGTTTGCATGGGTTACCTCAACTTCTGGCAGGCTTTGACGTAAAGAAACGCCAGGGCGAAGAAAATTCCGGTGAACAGCAACATCGTCAGATCTTGCATTGCAGATCTCCCACTTCGATGAACAGGTTTTCGGTGAATCCTCTGCTCAAAAACGATTCTTGAGCACTTCACATATGAGTATCGAAAATATTTTCTAAATAAAGCGTAAGGATTGGCTGTGCAAATCCAGAATCAAAGGGAGTAGAGGCCCTGAACTCGGCAATTGCCACGGATCGAAAGCAAATGCAACCGTAGTGGCGTTGGCCGCAGAAATTTAGGCTCCCTCGGCGCACAATAGAAGAATGAACAAGACCCACCTGACCAGCTGGTTCCCAAGGCAATCGTATTTGAATTGTTGAAGGGTACGGGCTTTAGCATGAAGGGTACGGGCTTTAGCATGAAGGGTACGGGCTTTAGTCCCTGATGGATGTTTTTCTGGAATTTCAGGAGAAAACGATGATTAACCCGCTCAAGATTCAAGAGATGCTCTCGCAGGCCAACCAGATGCAAGAGGAGGTTCAGCGCAAGCTGGGCCAGACGGTCGTTGAGGGCACCAGCGGCGGAGGCGCCGTCACCGCTACGATGAACGGCAAGAAACAGCTACTCAAGCTGCGCATCGATCCGGCGGCGGTTGTTGGCCTGGGCGGCGACAAGCCGGATGTGGAGATGCTGGAAGACTTGGTGGTGGCCGCGGTCAACGAGGCCGGACGCAAGGCCGATGAGGCGATACAATCCAGCGTGAAGGGGATGCTCGGTGGACTCAATCTGCCGGGGCTGGGCTAACCATCAATCCTTCCCAATGAATTGGAGGGCACGTCCATGCTCAACGCAATGAACCGCAGAAACTTTTTGCAATTTGGCTTGACGGCGGGTGCGGCAGCGATTGCTCCGCGCTGGATGCAGGCCCAATCAGCACCAGCCGCAAACACTGCGGCAGGGCCTGATGAAGCAGCGGCCACGCCTATCAAGACCACCAAACTCTACGACAATCTTTACCTGCTGCAAGGCGTGGGCGGCAACATGGCGCTGCAAACCGGAGCCGATGGAAACCTGCTGATCGATTCGAGCTTTGCCCCGGCAGTTCCGCGGATACGCGCCACCATCGCCGCGCTCAGCCTGGACGCGCCCTCCATGTCTCCAATTCTCATCAACACCCACTGGCACTCGGACCACACCGGCGGCAATGAGGCATTGCATGCAGCGGGCTTTACCATTTTCGCGCACCAAAACACCCGTCTCCGGCTCTCCACTCCGCAGACGATGAAGCTATTTCATCGGACCATACCGGCTGCTCCGGCCGGAGCGCTGCCCACGGTCACCTTCGACGATGCGCTGCAACTCTTTCATAATGGCGACACGCTCGATCTGGTTCACTTCGCTCCCGCGCATACCGACACCGACATCTCCATTCACTTCCACAAGGCCGATGTGCTGCACCTGGGCGACATCTGGTTCAACGGAATGTATCCCTTCATCGACGAAGGCACCGGCGGCTCCATCGGCGGTATGATCCGCGCCTGCGATCAGGCTCTCGCCGTCGCCGGCAGCAATACCAAGATCATTCCCGGACATGGACCGCTGGGCACGAAGGCTGAATTTCAGAGTTATTGGGATATGCTTGCAGCGGTGCGCGACAAGGTAGCCACACTGAAGAGCGCCGGAGCCAGCGAGCAAGAGGCCGTCGCCAAAAAGCCAACGGCGGAGTTCGATGCTGTCTGGGGCAAAGGCTTCATGACTCCGGAAACATTCACCGGAATTGTCTATCGGACGCTGTAGGGTTCAAAGAAGTCTTTTGCGGTTTCGAGGATGAATCAATGATACAACCCAAAGAAACTTTAACGAACGACGCACCGTTGCATGACCGAGTTAAGCAGCCAGGAAAGCTACAGGCGCGGCTCATGAAGATTGATTCTCTCTTTATGCAGTTCAATCAGGCGTGCTATAAACATCATTGGCGCTATGGCGCAATCGCACTTCTTTTTGGTTTAGGTATCATGGGCGCTGATTACCAGTTGCACCCAGAGGCTGGACAGTTTCAACGCCAAGTCGTACAAAATTTGAGGTCGTTGCCACTTCCTCCACTCACAAACGAATCAGATTTTACTTCGGGATACCAGCCTTCAAAAGGCATGGCGACAAGAACCATCATTACCGGAATATCAGCAAAGGATATTTGTTCCTTTTATCGACCAGTAATGATTGATCTTGGTTGGCAAGTAGTTAAAGAAGAATGTTATCCCTCTTCTGAGGGCCATACACTGATTTCATTTCACAAAGGGATGGTGACCTGTGCAATCCATATGGGCAAGGAGGACAATCTTTCTGGAACGAAATACGCCATCATCTCAACTTGGTTGGGCAGACCACCAAAGAACAATCACTGATACTGGTTATCTGCTTTTACTGACCAATGTATTCAGGGAGGCCTAATCCGTGACCCGCTATGCCGAGCCGATGGCGCGGCTGATTGAAGAGTTGAAGAAGCTGCCTGGAGTGGGCACCAAGAGCGCGCAGCGCTTCGCCTTTCATATTCTGCGCGCGAGCGACGAGGATGCGGCGGCTCTGGCCGAGGCGGTGCACGGCCTCAAGGCCAATCTGCGCCTCTGCTCAATCTGCAATAACGTCACCGACATCGATCCTTGCGCCTACTGCTCGAACTCCACGCGCAACCATCGTCTGATCTGCGTCGTCGAGGAGCCGACGAATATCGGCGCTGTCGAGCGAACGCGCGGCTATCAGGGCGTCTATCACGTATTGCACGGCACCCTCTCGCCGCTGCATGGCGTAGGTCCCGACCAACTCCGCACCGGCACGCTGCTTGCTCGCGTCGAGCGGGGCGAGGTTGACGAAGTGATCCTGGCCACCAGCCCCACCCTCGAAGGCGAGGCGACGGCGCATTGGCTGGCGACGGCTCTGCGCGCCTCATCGGTCAAGATCACGCGCATCGCTACTGGCGTTCCCGCCGGCAGCGACATTGAATATGCCGACGAAGTGACGATGGCGCGGGCGATGGAGGGACGGCGGGAGCTGCGCTGAATTCGCGGCGTTTAGCTGCGCAGGCGGGCAAGCAGATCCTGGGGATGAACGGGCTTGGCCAGAATCTCGAAGTCGTGGCCGCGGCTGCGCGCATCTTCTAACAGATCGGCGGTGGCGGCCTGCCCGGAGAAGAGCAGAATCTTGATGTCGGGAAGCAGCGCGCGAATCTGAATTGCGGCGTCGATTCCGCTCAACCCGCACATGATGACGTCGGAGATGAGCATCTCCGGTTTGAAGACCGAGGCCATCTCGACCGCCGTCTCTCCCGAATAAACGGCGCGCGCCTCGAAGCCGCTCTGGTTCAGAATCGTCGTCAGCGTATCGGCGATTACCCGTTTGTCGTCGGCAACCAGAACTCTTGGGGGTGTCATCAAAATTTCCTCTGGGGCGGTGTTGCGAATCATGTTTCCGGCAACGGCTTTTCTGGAATCATACGCTCATGCCGGCAACTTTCTCCATCCCATTCATCCGCGGAGGCGCGGCAATCGCGGGCGGCTGTGCATTCCCGCTGGCGCAGGCGGGCGATTCATCGCAGTGAAACCGGAGAGGCTTATACTCAATGAAACAATCTTCAGCCGCGGCGCGTTCCTGCGCGGCTCCCCAGTGGAGAATCGGCCATGCCGGAAGCTGTTATACCCAGCGAAGACATCTCTGTCGCTTCGACTCCAAACGCTGACGCGATCATACGCGCCGAGCGCGTCGAAAAGTATTACGCGCAGCCCAGCCAGAACCGCATTCAGGTCATCTCCGCGACCGATCTGAGCATCGTTCCCGGCGAAATTGTCGCGCTGCTCGGCCCCTCCGGCTCTGGCAAATCCACCATGCTGCGTATGTTGACCGGTCTCTCCACGCCCACGGCTGGCCAGGTCTATTGGCACGGGAAGCCCATCGCAGAAGCGGAGATCAACGTCTCCATCGTCTTTCAGAGCTTTGCGCTCTTTCCCTGGCTCACGGTGCAGGAAAACGTGGAAGCTCCGCTCCAGGCTCGCGGTGTCGCCGCCGATGAGCGGCGCGAGCGCAGCCTGAAGATTCTGGACACGGTCGGCCTCGACGGTTTTGAAGCCGCTTATCCCAAAGAGCTGTCGGGTGGCATGAAGCAGCGCGTCGGCTTTGCCCGCGCACTCGTCGTCGAGCCAGAGGTTCTCTTCATGGACGAGCCTTTTTCCGCGCTCGACGTGCTCACCGCCGAGAATCTACGCAGTGAACTGCTGGAGCTTTGGGCCAACAAGACCATGCCCACCAAAGCCGTCTTTCTGGTAACGCACAATATCGAGGAAGCCGTACTGCTGGCCGATCGCATCATCGTGCTGGGCCGCAATCCCGGTCATATCCGCACCGATTTCAAGGTGCTGCTCGCTCAGCCCCGCGACCGCAAATCCGAGGCTTTCACGCAGTTGGTCGACTACATCTATAAAGTGCTCACCCGGCCCGACGTTACGCCCGCCGAGGCTCCCGAGCAGCAAGCCGAAACCAAGCCGCGCGACCAGCGCCAGATGCACTATCAGATGTTGCCCCACGCCCGCCCCGGCGGTATCGCCGGCCTCCTCGAATTGCTGCTGGACAAAGGCGGACGCGACGACATCTACCGCCTCGCCGACGACCTCAGCTTCGAGATCGACGACCTGCTGCCGATCGTCGATGCCGCGCAGTTGCTCGGCTTCCTCCAGATCGAAGAAGGCGACGCGGCCATCACTCCCAGCGGCGAGCACTTCGCCAATTCCGAGATCCTGCGCCAGAAGGAGCTCTTCCGCGACGCCGCCATTGCCAACGTCCTGCTCTTCCGCCAGATCCGTCGCGCCCTCGAAGCCAAGCGCGACCACACCGTTCCTGAGGAGTTCTTCCTCGATATGCTCGACGAGCAGTTCAGTGAAGAGGAGTGCCAGCGCCAGATCGAAACCGCCGTCACCTGGGGCCGGTACGCTGAGATCTTCGACTTCGACGCCGGCCATCGCCGCTTCGTTCTGCCCGACGCGCTCGACCAGGAAGCCTCCGACCGCCAGGAGGCCAAGTGAAGTTTCAGCCGCTGGCGCGCACCCTTGTTCCCGCACGCACCTGGCCGTATCTCATCGATGCGACGGTGATCCTCTGCGGCCTGGCCTTCTTCTTCGCATTGATCCAGTTGGGAAGTTACTGGATGGCTCGTCCCATGCCGGCCGTCGTCATCTCCCACTCCGTCCGCGCATTGCCTCTCTATGCCTTCTACTCCGTCGCGCGCATCGCCATCGCCTACCTGCTCAGCCTCATCTTCGCCGTCGGCTACGGCTACATCGCCGCCTACAATCCCCGCGTCGAAGCCTGGATGATCGCCGTCCTCGACATCCTCCAATCCATCCCCGTCCTCAGCTTTCTCCCCGGCGTGATGCTGGCGATGATCGCTCTCTTTCCCGGGCATCAGCTCGGCATCGAACTGGGTTCCATCGTGCTGATCTTCACCGGCCAGGTCTGGAATATGGCCTTCAGCTTCTACTCCTCGCTCAAGAGCATCCCCCGCGAGATGATCGAAGCCACGCGCATCTATCGCTACTCCGCTTGGCAGCGCTTCTGGCAGCTTGAAATGCCCTTTGCCGCCATCGGCCTCCTGTGGAACTCCATCATGTCCGTCGCCGGCGGCTGGTTCTTTCTCATTGTCTGCGAGATGTTCGCCTTCAAGGGAGCCAGCTTCCGCCTTCCCGGCCTGGGCAGCTATCTGCAAACCGCCGCCGATTCAGAGGATTTTCACGCCCTGTTCTGGGGCCTCTTCGTGCTGGTGCTCATCATTATCGCCACTGACCAGTTGATCTGGAGACCGCTCATCGCCTGGAGCGACAAATTCAAATTCGAGCAGACCGAATCGGCGGAGCGCGTCACCTCGCCGATCCTCACACTGCTGCAAAGGCCCAGCGCCCTTACCCGCCTGCCCGTCCGCGTCTGGGGCGGCGTGGAGGAAGGCATCTACCAGCGCCTCTCCCGCACCCGCGCCTGCCGCACCGTTCAGCCTATCGACGGCGCCGCTGCCAAAGGAAGCCGCCTGCTTCCCATCCTGCTCGGCATTGCCGCTGCGCTTTCCATTCTTTGGGGCCTCTCTCAGGCCATCCAGATCGTCCACGGCGTTACCTCGGCCGACATTCGCCTGCTCTTTCTCGGCGCCGGCGCCACCTGGCTCCGCGTCAACGCCTCCATCCTTCTCGCCGCGCTCTGGACCATCCCCGTCGGCGTCCTCATCGGCTCCAATCCCCGCATGGCGCACTATCTCCAGCCCATCACCCAGGTCGTGGCCTCCATTCCCGCCACCGCGCTCTTTCCCGTCCTGATGCTGGGTCTGATCCGCATCGGCGGCGGCCTGGGCATCGGCTCCATCGCTCTTATGCTTCTCGGAACTCAGTGGTACATTCTCTTCAACGTGATTGCCGGAGCGATGGCCATCCCCTCCGACCTCAAGGAAGCCGCCGCCGTCTATCGCTTTACCCGCTGGCAACGCTGGACTCGCCTCATCCTGCCCGGCATCTTTCCCTATCTCATCACCGGCATGATTACCGCCTCCGGTGGCGCTTGGAATGCATCCATCGTCTCCGAGTACTTCCACATCGGCAATCAAACCCTCCAAACCATCGGCCTGGGCGCCGAGATCAGCGCCGCCAACGACGACGGAAGAACCTCGATCCTGCTGCTGGCCACCGTCCTGATGGCAGCCATGGTCGTCACCATGAACCGCCTCGTCTGGCGGCGGCTCTACCGCCTCGCCGAGACCCGGTATAAACTTGAGGGCTAGTGTCCTGAGTCAGAAGTTCGCAGCATAACAACGCTGTCATCCTGAGCGAACGGGCCCCCAGGCGTTCTCTTCAGCCTGGGGGTGGTGAGTCGAAGGATCTGAGGTTTGTAAATGAATGCCGAAAAGCAAACGCAGGTCCTTCGACTCCCTTCGCTACGCGACGGTCGCTCAGGATGACAGTT
>JBAVDS010000062.1:0-22390 GCA_049587335.1 Occallatibacter sp.
GAGTCGAAGGATCTGAGGTTTGTAAATGAATGCCGAAAAGCAAACGCAGGTCCTTCGACTCCCTTCGCTACCCACCCCAGCGACGAAGACCTGTCGCTGGGGACCCCGGTACGCGACGGTCGCTCAGAATGACAGTTTTTTGTTGAACGGACTTTAGACTCAGGACACTAGCTGCAATGAGCGGCAAACTCCATATCTATGCGGGGAGATGCAGATGATTCGCGTCGGTCTGATCGGTTTCGGAATGGCGGGGCGTGTCTTTCACGCGCCCCTGATCGCCTCGGTCGAGGGATTGCAACTGGCCGCTGTCGTCGAGCGCCACACGGAGCAGTGCGTTGAACGTTATCCCGGAGTCACTACGCATCGCACTCTGGAAGCGATGCTGGCGGATGAATCACTGGACCTGTTTGTAGTGGCAACGCCAAGCGGAAGCCACTTCGAGGTTGCGCGGCAGCTTCTTGAAGCCGGCAAGAATGTCGTCGTGGACAAGCCAATGGCCGTCGCATCCACTGAAATCTCCGCATTGATGAAGCTGGCAGCCGCGCGCAATCTGCTGCTTGCGCCCTTTCAAAATCGCCGCTGGGATGGCGACTTTCTGACCATTCAGAAGCTCTTGCAGGAGGGCGCGCTCGGCCGACTGGTGCATCTCGAATCCACCTTCGACCGCTGGGCGCCTGGCTCGGCCCGCCGCCCCTGGAAGGACGATCCTGCACAGGGCGGCGTGCTGCTCGATCTGGGCACGCACCTCGTCGATCAGGTTCTGACGCTCTTCGGCAAGCCGGAAGCAGTCAGCGCCGAGGTCCTGCGCGAGCGCGAGGGAGAAGGCTCAAACGACGCCTTCACAGTGCATCTGCGCTATAAAGGTTTCACTGCCGTACTCGCCGCCAATTGCCTCTCGTCGCTACAGCGGCCCCGCTTTCATTTGCGCGGAAGCGCAGGCAACTATTGGAAGCACGGCCTTGACCCGCAGGAGGCCGCGCTCAACAAGATTACGCGTATCACGGATGCGGCCTGGGGCGAGGAGCCGACAGCCAACTGGGGCACGCTATGCGTTGACGCGGAAGGTGGCATCGCCACCCGGCCCGTCGTGCCCCTTCCCGGCGACTATCGCCTTTACTACGCAGGCATCCGCGACGCGCTTCTCGGCAAAGTCCCCGCGCCGGTCACAGCCCTCGAAGCATGGCGTACCGCTCGCCTGCTGGAGTGGGCCGAAGAAAGCTCTAAACAGCGCCGCGAAATTCTTTGCGACTGGAGCGAGGAGCCGAAGTAGAGGACGGAATGATTGCGAGATGAAGCGAGTTGCAGGGATAACTCCTCCTAGGCTGACGCGCCCGCCGGCTCTTTCTCCATCAGCGGCACCCAGAAGCGGAAGCAGGCGCCCTTGCCCGGCGCGCACACGGCCTCGATCTCTCCACCGTGTGCGGCCAGAATCGCGCGGCTGATCGCCAATCCCATCCCCGTGCCCTTGCCTTTGCCCTTCTTGCCCCGGTAAAACTTGTCGAAGATGAAAGGCAGATCGACCGCGTCAATGCCGGGTCCGTCGTCCTCCACGCGAAACTCCAGCCGGTCGCCCAGCCGCCTGCTGCCCAGCAGAATGCGTCCACCGGGCGGGGTATAGCGCGCCGCGTTCTCCAGCAGGTGGCGCAGAACGCGGCCCAGCAGATGCGGATCAAACCAGGCTGGCTCGTCCGGCGGTTCGGCGGCGATCACCACACGATGGCGCTCCAGCGCCTTGCGCGACTCCTCGACGGCCTGGTCAAGCAGTGCGCGGGAATGCTCCAGCGCCCGATGCACCACGACCACGTTGGCGTCGATCTCCGCCATCTCGACGGCTTCGCCGATCAGCCTGTCGAGCCGCGCGCTTTCCTCATCCACAATCGTGGCCAGCTCCTGGCGCACCGCCTCGTCCAGTCCTTCGCCCTCCACCAACGTGGTGGCGGCGGCGCGAATCGAAGTCAGCGGGGTGCGCAACTCATGCGTCAGCGAGTCGATCAGCGCGGCGTGCAGCCGTTCTCCCTCGCGCGCCGCCTCCATGTGCGATGCCGCCTCGATCGCCGTGGCGCGGCTCAGCGCGATGGCCACCTGGGCGCTGACCGCCGTGGCCACCTCTTGCGAAAGCCGCGCTGGGCGCAGCCCCAACGCCCCCACCGGCTGCAAGCCCATCATCAATGTCCGAACCGTGAAAGCCCCCGGTATCACCTCCGCCGGATTCTGGCCCAGCGTCATCGCCCGCAGGCTGGCGTGAATGCTCATGGGCAAATCGGTGGTGGAAGTATAAAGCTGATCCTGGTCGCGGACGTAAAGCACAACGCCGTCCAGCGCAAAGATGCGTTCGATCAGACGGGGCAGATCGCGCATCAGCTCCGCGGGTTCATCGTGGAGCATCATCTCCTGCGAGAGTTCATAGAGCCGCTCGACATCGGCGCGGCGCTCATCGGCCTGACGCGCCTTGCCGCGCGCCCTCTCGGCCACCCGCCCGACCACAATGCAACTGAGCAGAAAGGAGACCATCGCCACCCACTGCTGCACGCCTGCGATTTGCAGGGTTTGAAATGGCGGCAGAAAAAAGTAGTCGAAGGCCAGCGCACAGAGCACGGTGAGGTACACTGAGAGCCACACCCCGGCCTGGGCCGCAAACCAGACGACGAGCACTAGAAAGACCATCCCGGCCGTCGTCGAATCGGCATCCAGAGTGACCAGCATCGTAGTGGCTAATACCGCTACCAGTGTGGACGCGATCCAGCGCAAAGTTGGGCGTGAATGGCTGAGCAGATTCAACCTCCCCTCACCGGAATCATACCCCTCCGCCCGGATGGTGTAATCTTTTTCTGGAAAGTGCGCGCCATGCCCGCAAGAATTCTGGTTATCGACGACGAAACGCAGATCACCCGCGTGTTGCGCGCTTCGCTCACCGCGCAGGGCTTTGATGTACGCACCGCCAACGAACCCGAAGAAGGTCTGATCACTTTCAAGGATTGGTCGCCGGACCTGGTCATCACCGACCTGATGATGCCAGGGCTGAGCGGAGTCGAAGTCTGCCGCGCCATCCGGGCGCAGTCGGCGATTCCCTTGCTGGTGCTCTCGGTGCGCGACCACGAGCGCGCCAAGATCGAGGCGCTGGACGCCGGCGCTGACGACTACATCACCAAGCCCTTCAGCATTCAGGAGCTGCTGGCGCGCGTTCGCGCCCATCTGCGCCGCGCTCCGGAGCGGACCACCAGCGCCATCGAGACTGGCGACTTCGTGATCGATGCTGTCGCTCACTCCGTCACCGTGCAGGGCAAGCCGGTTCATCTGACGCCCAAGGAGTTCGACCTGCTGCTGCATTTGGCCCGCCACGCCGGCAAAGTGATGACCCATCGCGTGCTGCTGACCTCCGTCTGGGGCGCGCAGTCGGCCCTTCAGCCGGAGTACCTGCGGGTCTTCATTGGCCAGTTGCGCAAGAAGCTGGAAGCCGAGACCGGCAAGCAGTACATTCAGACTGAACCCTGGGTTGGCTACCGCTTCGTACCCGAAGGCTGGACGGGCAACGAAGAGTAGATCAGCGAATCGAAGGTGTAGATCTGTTTCCTTCTGAAGAACAAAATCAACTCTGCGTGGCGAATTCGGTTTGCGTTTGTTTTGTTGACGATTCAATTACCTGCAAGGTTTTGAAAATATAGAGAGGGAAGCAGGGCTAGGGACTAAGGGATCAGCGCTTACTTCTGCCGCAGATCGACGACGCTGCGCACCTCGGCCTTGAAAATTTCTTTTGCCTTCTGCACCAGAGGATTGGCCAGCGCGGCCTCCTGAATGCTGCCCTTCAGCACTGGAGCTGCGGATGGCGCGGAGGCTGACTCGATTGCCGCACCGCCGGGAACGACGAGAAAACGCGCGGGCGCGCCCAGCCGTTGCAGCTCCTGACGGATGATCTTTTCCGCCGCCGCATTCACCGTCAGCGAGAGCATCTTCTTGCTGGCGATAGTGACTTCAATGCGCAAGCTGGCGCCATCCATCGTCCACGTGCCCGCGCCCAGCAAGGTCGCCGCCGAAACGTGACCGGCCTCGACCAGCGCGCAGCCGACGGCGTGGCGAATCGAATCGATGCCAGGACGACTGGCCGGCGCGGCGGCTGTCTGCGGAGCCACGGCCAGCGCGCCTTCGGTGAGCGTTTCCGCGAAGCCGCTCGCCGGAGCCGTCGCGGCAGGAAAAGGCGTTGCGGTTGCGGGAACGGTCAACGGTTGTTCCATTGCGATTGCCGGTGAAGAGACCGGTGAACCGGGCTGTGGAGTGGAAGCCATCTTCGGGCCTGTTCCCCAGCCTCCGCTTGTCGTGCCGAAGGGAGAAAGAGGCGGAGCGGCGGTTGGAGCAGTGGGCGCGGCGGCTGGGCGCGGCGAGCTGGTGCTGGGACGCGGTGGCGCTGACTGCATCGCCGCAGAGGCCGGTGCACCCACTGCAGGGCGTGCAGACCCAACTCCGCTCAGCAATTCTTCCAGGGGCAGCAAACGCTGGGCGTGAATCAGTTTCAGCAGTCCCAACTCCAGATGAAAGCGCTGCTCCTGGCGATAGTTCAGATCGTCAAAGGTACGCAGAACGATTTGCAGATTGCGCGTGATCTCTTCCTCGGTAAAGAGCAGCGCGGTGCGCGCGGCGCGTGCCCGCTCGTCGCCGCTGATCTGCAACAGTTCGGTCTGCTCGCCGCCCAGCTTGGCCATCAGCGTATTGCGCAGATAGCGCACCATCTGCCGCGCCAGCGACGAGGGATTGTGTCCGGCATTGACCAGTAGATTCAACTGCTCCATCAGCTCGGCGCTCTGGCCGGCGGCCACGGCCTCCAGCAACCGCTCGAAGACGGCGTTAGGCACCGCGCCCATTAACTCTCGTATCTGCGCGGCGGAGAGCACTGCGCGGCCATTCTCTGTGGGAGCGGAGGCAATCGCCTGATCCATGATCGAGAGCGCGTCGCGCATCGACCCGTCGCCGGCCTCGGCCAAGAGAGCCAGCGCGGCGTCTTCGGCGACGACGTCCTCATTGCCGGCGATCATCTTCAATTGCGCCAGAATATCGTCGAATTTGACGGCGTGAAAGCTGAAGTGCTGACAGCGCGATCGGATGGTCTGCGGAATATCCTCCGGCTGCGTGGTGGCCATCATGAAGATCACGTGCGCCGGCGGCTCTTCCAGAGTCTTCAGCAGCGCATTGAAGGCCGCATCGGTAATCTGATGTGCCTCGTCGAGGATATAAATCTTGTAGCGGTCACGCGAGGGGGCATAGCGCGCGGCGTCGCGCAGTTCACGAATCTCGTCGATGCCGCGATTGGTGGCCGCGTCGATCTCGATCACATCGGTCGCGTTGCCCTGGCGAATCTCCATGCAGGAGTCGCACGTGCCGCAAGGCTCCGGCGTGGGGCGCGCGGCTGTGCCAATCTCCGTGCGGCAATTCAGCGCCTGAGCCACGATGCGCGCGATGGTGGTTTTGCCGATGCCGCGATGGCCGCTGAAGATGTAACCATGCGCGATGCGATTCTGCGCGAGCGCGTTCATCAGCGTCCGGGTGACGTGATCCTGCCCGGCAACGTCGGCAAAACGCTGCGGACGATATTTTCTGGCCAGAACCTGATACCCCATCGCTGAATCCGCTCCCCGCTCCCGTCTGAAATTACAGGAGATGCTAGGGCGATTGTATCGTTCCGGGGCGGAGGCGCGGCGGAGTGGAAAAGCCGCACGCAGGTTGCAGTTCATATTCTCGCGCCGTTGAAGAACTGGAACAAGGGAAGCATTATCCTCGTATACACAGGCAAATGAATCCTATGACTGAGTTTTCCGGTCCGCCGACTGACTTTCTGGCGAAGCGTCTCTTCGAGATCACGAGCCGGATCAAGGAGATTGACCCGCAGCTATCCCGCGTTTTGGTTCCGTGGGTGGCGCGGCATCCGCGCTATCTTCCGGGATTCATGCGCCTTGCGCGAACGGTTGGGCAGTCGCGGCGGGTGCGGGCACGGGCGCTTGCCAGCGGCGTCAAGGTGCCGCCTTTTCTCGTTCTCAGCGTAACCTCCAAATGCAATCTTCGCTGCACTGGCTGTTATGCCGGCGCGGTAGGCACCGTCACCAGCGCACCGGCGCGGCCGGGACTCGGCCTCGGCGATTGGCGCAAGATTGTGGACGAAGCGGTGGGGCTGGGTGTGATGGCCTTCATGATCGCAGGCGGCGAACCCTTCTTGCTGCCGGGCATTGCGCAGTTGTTCCGCGACTATCCCGACCGGCTCTTCCTGGTCTTCACCAACGGCACTGCATTGCAGCCCAACGACTACCAGATTCTGAAGAACTGCTCCAACACGGTAATTGTGGTCAGCCTGGAGGGCGATCGCAATCTGACCAATCAGCGCCGAGGCAATGGCGTCTATGAGAAGGCTCTGAGCACACTCGACCGGCTGCGGGAGTCAGGAGTCTTGACGGGCATTGCCGTCACGGTTGCATCGGAAAACATTGCGTACTGGTCCGAGCCGCGGAATATCGACGAACTGATCGCTCACAGCGGACCGCTGGCCATGTTCATCGAGCAGATTCCCGCCAGCGGATGCGAAAACGGCGCGCCGCTGACGGACGAGCAGCGCATACGCTTCCGTGAGACGGTCGTCCAGTACCGGGATCGCGCAACCGGCGGCGCATTCATCATCCATTCGCCGGGGGATGAAGAGACGCTCGGTGGATGCGTCTCCGCCGGACGCGGCTTCGCTCATGTGACTCCCGGTGGCGATGTGACCGCGTGCCCGGTTTCCGCGCTGGCGACGCATAATGTAAGAAGCTCCAATCTGCGCGAGGCGTTGGCCAGCCCGCTCTTCTCCATGATCCGGGAAAATGCGCATCTGCTGGAAACGGAGGGGCATCCTTGCGGGCTTTCAGCGCACGCAGAGGAGTTGGAGAGCATGGCGGAGGGCATGGGTGCTTACCGCACCGGCGTGGCCGATGCCGCAATGCAGGAAAAAGGATGGCCGGTCGCAATTCGTTGACAGGACGGCGTCAGATCTTCTTTTTTTTGCCTTTGCCGCCCTTCTTCAGGGCTGCTTTCTTCGCTGCGGCCTTCTTGGCGGCGGCCTTGCGGCGCTTGACCTCTTCGGGCGAGTACATTGTCCCCCGGCACTTCTTTGCGCCGCAGTTGCAGAGGGCCTCATCGTCGCCGCCATCGTAGAGGCAGTAATCGTATGTGATCTCTTCGCCGGGAGCGATCTTGCGGATGGCTCTGATCCAGACGCGGCCATCTTCCTCGCTGGTCTCGCAGTTGGCGGCGCAACTATGGTTGATGAACATCGCCATGCAGTGGCCGTCGATGACGATCTCGCCACGCCCAAGTCCAAAGAGATAGGTGATCGGAGAGTTCTCGTAGGCGGCGTCGGCCTCGGCCTTGCTGAGGCGGTGACCGGTGTACTCGGCGACGCGCGCGCCCTTGCGGATGGCCGTGGTGGTGTAGCAGCCGGCGGCGTGGATGGCGGAGGAGCGGATGATGAGTGCCATGCGAATGTGCGATGCTTTCTTTTGGAGCGGTATGAATCGCATGGTATCAGGGAACAGGTATCAGGGAACAGGGAAGAGCTTCGGGCGGATGAGGATGAGGCGGATAACTTTTGTTGCGTTGCTGATGACGGGCTGCTTGACGGCAGCTCCGCTGCTGCTGGCCCAGACTCCGGATGCGGGCGGTGCAGACCAGAAACCCGCGCCGGGCGCTGCCGCCGCGCAGTCCAGCTCCAATCCCTTTCCCGAAGACACAACCTCGGTTCCGGTGATGCCCACCAAGACGCCTCCCGCGCTGACTGAGAATGGTTACAACGGCGCGGATCGACCGGCAATTCCGCTCTCCGGCCAGGACCTGGACCCGGTGCGCTCCCCTGATGATCCTGCGCCTGATGAAGCGACCGGAGCCAATGCGGATTCCAGCTCCAGCCTCAAGGGATTGGAGAGCCTGCTGCCCAAGCCAGAGGACGATCAGCAAAGCGGCAAGAGAAATATGGCCGTCAAGGAGCCTACACATCAGGAGGCCGCGTCCAAAGACGTTGAAGTGGGCAACTATTATCTGGACACCAAGGATTGGAAGGGCGCGCTCTCGCGCTTTGAGTCGGCGCTGGTGCTGGACCCGGAGAATCCCGATGTCTACTGGGGCCTGGCCGAGGCTGACCGGCACCTGGGCAACCTGGCTGATGCGCGCGCGAATTACGAGAAAGTGGCTGAGTACGACCCGGACAGCCGCCACGGCAAGGAAGCGCGCAAGGCCTTGAAGGAGCCGGAGATTGCCAATGGTAAGAATGCTGTGCCCGCACAGCCCGCGGCCGAAACGGCGAAGTAAGAACTCTCGCCATCTTTCAATCGGCGTATTATAGTTCAGGAGGATCGAATGAAGATTCTTCGTTCTTTGTATTACAGAAGTTCCAGCATCCTTCCTGCCGGGTATTTTACTGTCCTGCAATCCCCCAGGTGGTCTGCCGCCTCCCGCATGGAAAGGGAGTTCCATCCTGGCCATTGTCAATCAACTGTGCAGACATTTGAAAAGGCAGGATTCCCTTCTGCTCCAAGCCAAGATGGCAAATGGGGCACTGCAATTCATTTGCGGTTTGTGGATCCGGACAAGTGTGATCGGCAACTGCTCCGGCCAGTGTTGAGCATTCTGGGAGCCATTGCGATCACATTGGGTTTTTTGCTCTGGGTGACCAAGGCACACTAAACAAACTCTCCCGCCTGCTGGCATGGTCGAAGGTTGACAAGAGCTTTCTGTGTTATCCGTGAAGGCTAAGAAGCCATGTACTTTTGTGCGATTCCGGAATTGCTATAGCCCACGCGGGTCTTTTCAAGGAGCGCTCAGAAGCCAGCCCAGCGGAGATAGGCGGCGATGATCGGCTCGCCCCAAAGGCTGCTGACGATGCCGCCAATGCAGAGGAAGGTTCCCAGCGGCAGCTTGCTGGTGGCCCAGCTTTCGGAGTCTCTCCGCGCGGAGGGCACGATCAGCAAAACGGCAGCGGCCAGCGTACCGAGAACAGCTCCCAATCCAAATGCGAGCAGAGCGCCGGGAAGGCCGAGCCAGGCGGCCAGCAGAGCCATCAGCTTGGCGTCGCCGAGACCGATGCCTTCGCGGCGACGGATCAGCCAGTAAACCCAGCGGATGAGCAGGATGAGTCCGGCGGCGGCAAGGATGGCGATTCCGTTACCAATTAGACTCGTGCTGAATGTTCCAAGTAGTGATATCCAGGGTCCTTCTGCAAGCCAGTCCCCCATTACGAAATTCGAACTGGTGAACAGGAGTCCGAGGCCGATTCCGGGTAGAGTAATCCAGTTTGGGAGCCAGAGATTCTCAGCATCCAGAACTGCAAGAGCGACCGCCAGCCAATAGAAGATGATCTTCCCGATCGCAATGTCGAGTCCAGTCGCATAGATGAAGACGAGGGGTGCTGCGGTCGGCGACAAGTTTGGCGAGAGCATCCTGGGGCAGAGATACCATGTCGTGATGCCCCAAAGTCCCCCTAACGCCGCTTCCACCAGCGGATAGCGCCAGCCGATCCAACTATGGCAACTCCGGCAGCGGCCACGCAGTGCCAGCCAACTGGCCAGCGGCACGTTCTCCCACCAAGTGAGCGTCCGCTCGCAATTGCGGCAATGAGAGCGCGGCGTGACCACGCTCTCGCCCGCCGGCCAGCGACTCAGGCAGACGTTGAGAAAGCTGCCGAAGCAGAGGCCGAGCAGACCGGCAAAGATCGTTCCCAGGATGCGAATCATAGACGAGGTTGAGTATATCGCCGCCTGCTGTCGCAAGTTAGACTGAAGGTGCATGGACCACAAGCCTGAGAGCACCAACGCACAGCCTTCAGCGCCGCAGATCGCATCCTCCCCGGCGCGGGCAGCGGCGTTGTTTGCCGAGTCGGTCAGAATCATGGCGCGGCTGCGCGCGCCGGATGGCTGCCCGTGGGACCGCGAGCAGAGCTTCGATTCGATTCGCAAGTACACGCTGGAGGAGACCTATGAGGTCTTCGACGCCATCGAGCGGCGCGACTTTCCGCACTTGGCCGAGGAGTTGGGCGACCTGCTGTTGCAAGTCTTGTTTTATGCCGAGATGGCGGCCAACGATGGCCACTTCACGATTGTCGATGTGCTCGATCATCTGAACAAGAAACTGATTCGCCGCCATCCCCACGTCTTTGGCGAAGAGGCTTCGCGCGCTGCGGGAAACCGCGCCGAGGTGGATGCGGCGGTGGAGGGTTCGTCGGCGGCGGTGTTGCGCAATTGGGATGAGATCAAGGCCGCTGAAGCATCGCATACCGCCGACGCGGCCTTGCATACAGCCGACGCGCCGTCGGCGCAAAAACCACCAGTGTCGCGGCTGAATTCTGTGCAGCGGGCGATGCCGGCGCTGGCCGAGGCGGCGAAGTTGGGCGCGAAGGCGCGCAAGGCCGGCTTCGATTGGCCCGATTGGCGCGACCTGCTGCCCAAGCTGGCCGAAGAGACTGCGGAGTTGGAGGCCGAGGCTGCATCGGACGACCCGGCGCGCAAGCCGGCGGTTGAAGCGGAGTTGGGCGACCTGCTCTTCACCGTGGTCAATCTGGGCCGGCATCTGGGCGTGGATGCGGAGATGGCTCTACGCGGCTGCAATCGGCGCTTCCGCGAGCGCTTTCACCAGATGGAAGTGGCCAGCGAGCGGCCGCTGGAGGAGCTTGCGCCGGCGGAGTTGGAGGAGTTGTGGGCGAAGGCCAAGCGCAAGCTGGCTGCCGCGGAGGCGCAGCGATGATTGCGATCCGCTCCTGCGCCGGGTTCGATGAACTGCAAGCCTGCGTTCAGTTGCAGATTGAGACCTGGGGCATCGACGCCAGCGAGGTCTTTCCGCGCAGGGCATTTTTTCTGGCACAAAAGATCGGCGGGCAGGTCATCGGCGCCTTCGATACGGAGATTGGCCGCGGGGCCGATGCGCTGGTTGGCTATGTACTCTCATGGCCGGGTGTGAAGAGTGGCGGCGGCGCAGCGCAACCCTATCTGCACTCGCATATGCTGGCGGTGCGCGCGGCTTATCGCAATCGCGGCATCGGCGCAGCGCTCAAGCTCGATCAGCGCAAAGAGGCTCTCAGCCGCGGCATCCGGAGGATGGAGTGGACCTTCGATCCGTTGGAGATCAAGAACGCATATCTGAATCTTCACAAGCTGGGAGCGATTGCATACCGGTACGAGGAGAATTTCTATGGCGTATCCTCATCTCGTCTCCAGGGTGGTCTGCCGACGGACCGTCTCGTTGCTGTGTGGCAGCTCGATTCGCTCCGGGTAGAGGCGGCGATTGAAGGCCGTCCGGCGGGCGTGCACGAAGTAATGAGGCGCATTCCGATTCCTGCCGCAATCTATGAATGGAAGGCGAGCGATGCCGGCCGGGAACGCGCGCTGGCCGTGCAGACAGAAAACCGCCGCGCGTTTCAAGAGGCATTCATGAGCGGGCTGACTGTCATTGGTTTCTCGCGCGACGCGCAGGGAAATGGAGTCTTTGAACTGGGTCCACTCTCCCATCACGAAGCAGACCTGAAGTTTCAAGGAATGTAAAAAGCCTATGAAAATCGATGAGATTATCTTGCGAGAGATTCACCTCCCTCTGCTGCGCCCCTTTGAAACCAGCTTTGGCGTCACTCGCGAACGGAGAATCCTGCTGGCGGAGATCCGCTCCGAAGGATTGACCGGCTGGGGAGAGTGTACGGCTGGCGAGCATCCCTACTTTTCGCCGGAATCCACTGACAGCGCATGGGCTGCAATCGTCCATGAGCTGGCCCCGATGCTGGCGGCGGCTGCGCCGGAGCACGGCGGCGATTGCCCGCGCATTTTTTACCGTGTGCGCGGCAACCGCATGGCCAAGGCAACGCTCGAAAACGCCATCTGGGATCTGGAGGCACAGCGCCGAGAGCTTCCGCTTGCGCGCCTGATCGGAGGGGTGCGCTCGACGATTCCCTGCGGCGTTTCGCTGGGAATTCAATCTTCGATTCCAGAGTTGATGGCGATTATCGAGAGTGAGCTTGCCGCGGGCTATCAGCGCATCAAGCTGAAGTGCAAGCCGGGCTGGGATGTTGAGGTCTTCGAGAAGGTGCGCAACCGCTGGCCGGGAATCATGCTCAGTTGCGATGCCAACTCGGCATACAAACTGAGGGATGCGGACCATCTCACCGCCTTCGACGCCTTCGACCTGCTGATGATTGAACAGCCGCTCTGGCATGACGACTTCTACTTCCACTCGATGCTGCAAAAGCGGCTCTCCACGCCGATCTGTCTGGATGAATCGATTCGCAACCGGCGCGATGCGCTGGCCGCGATCGAGATGGAGTCATGCCGGATCATCAATTTGAAGCTGGGGCGCGTGGGCGGATTCAGCGAGGCTATCGCGGTGCACAACGCGGCTCTGGAGCGGGGTATTCCGGTCTGGTGCGGCGGAATGCTGGAGTCGGGCGTGGGACGAGCGCATAACATTGCGCTCTCGTCGCTGGAGGATTTTTCACTGCCTGGGGATGTCTCCGCATCGGCACGCTATTGGGCCGAGGATATTATCGAGCCGGAGGTCGCCGTTTCCGCGGCCGGCGAGATCGCCGTTCCAACGGCTGCGGGCCGCGGCTACGAGGTGCGTGCGGAGCTGGTGGAACGGCTCACCGTGCGCAAGCAGAGCACGCGCGCAGTGGAGATGGCAGGGTAGACCGAAATTTACCGATTATGCGCAGCGAACTCAGCAGCGCACAATCTTCTCCGAGATGATTCCCTTGGTGGCATTTCGTGTGTCCACCACCAACTGCGACTCTTCGACGATGGCCTTGTAGTCGTAGATCGAGTGGTCGGTAACGATGACGACCGCGTCGTACTGGCCGAGATTGTCCAGCGGCGTGTTGGTCATCTTCAGATCGTAGTGGCGTCCGCGGCCCACAGTGGCGAAGAAGGGGTCGTTGTAGGCGACGATGGCGCCCTTTTCGCGCAGCAGCTCGATAATGGTGAGCGAGGGCGACTCGCGCAGGTCATCGATGTCGCGCTTGTAGGCCACGCCCAGCACCAGCACCTTCGAGCCTTTGATCGATTTGCTGTGGTCGTTGAGGCCGGATGCGATCTGATCGATGACAAAGTAAGGCATATTCGTATTGACTTCGCCTGCCAGCTCGATGAAACGCGTGCGAAAGTCGAATTGCTTGGCCTTCCAGGAGAGATAAAAGGGATCGATGGGAATGCAATGCCCGCCCAGGCCGGGGCCGGGATAAAAGGCCTGGAAGCCGAAGGGTTTGGTCCGGGCCGCGTCAATCACTTCATGGATGTCGATGCCCATGCGCATGGAGAGCTGCTTGAGTTCGTTGACCAGCGCGATGTTGACGCAGCGATAGATGTTTTCCAGCAGCTTGGTCATCTCCGCGACCGAGGGGCTGCTGACCGGCACCACGCGCCGGAAGATTGAGCCATAGAGAGCCGAGGCCAGTTGCGTGGCCGACGGGCCGCAGCCGCCCACGACCTTGGGAATGTCGTGGCGGGCGACGGTATCGTTGCCGGGATCTTCACGCTCCGGCGAGAAAACCACATGAAAGCCCGGCTGATCGGGAACGCGCGATGCCTTCAGTCCACGCAGGTTTCCTGCTTCAAGCAGCGGAACCACAATCTCTTCAGTGGTGCCCGGATAGGTCGTGCTTTCCAGCACGATCAAATGACCTTCATGAATCCAGGGAGCAATGGAACGAACTGTGCCCGTGACGAAGCTCAGGTCAGGCTCCTGATGCTCGTCGAGCGGCGTGGGCACACAGATGATCACTGCGTCCATTCTGGCGATCTCGGAGTAATCGGCGGTGGCGCGAAAACCATTTTTTTGCGCTGCTTGAATCTCACCCGGAAGAATGCGCACAATATAGGAGCCGCCGGCGTTGAGTGTGCTCACCTTCTCCGGCGCAATATCAAAGCCGGTGACTTGAAAGCGTTCGCTGCTGAAGAGCAGCGCCAACGGCAGGCCCACGTACCCCATTCCCACGATGCCGATGCGCGCTTCACGGGAGTCGATCTTCTGCTTGAGCGCGGTCAGCCGGCTCTGGTTCGCTATGATCATGATTCTCATTGTAGGATATTGCACGCTCTTGAATTGCCCGGAGCGGATTCAAGGACAGCAAGCGCGATAGACTAGGGCCTGTTAACGCTACCTCAGGTGGCGGCGACGGCGGCCAATTTTTCTCAGTTCGAGGCGCGAGGAGCGAACTGTAGCCGGTTACTGGAGTGACGAGCAACGAAGAAATGGGGAAAATTGGCCCCGTCCCTTCGGCTTCCACCCCGTCAAACAAAGTTCGTTTGCCAGGGACCCCGGGTTGCGGCGAAAATCCGGGGTCCAACGCCATCCGCCTGAGGTAGTGTTAACAGGCCCTAACCGTGGAGTTGCACTATGATTCCTTTGATCGTTCTGGCGATTTCCTTTGCCGTCTTCCGTCTGGCAGGCTTTGGAGTGGCGTATTTTGCCGATTGGCAGAATGCTCTGCGGGCGGCGCTGGGTGTGATGTTCCTTCTGACCGCTTCGGCGCATTGGGGCAAGCGCCGCTCCGATCTGATGCGCATGGTGCCGCGAGCGCTTGGCAGTGCGGGGATGTGGGTTACGCTGACTGGAGCCGCGGAGCTGCTGATCGCTGTGGGGTTGCAGCTTCCGCGTGCGGCGCCGGTGGTTGCAGCGCTGGCCGCGGGGATGCTGGTGTGCATCTTTCCAGCCAATGCCAAAGCGGCGCGGGAGCATCTGACGATCGGCGGGAAGCCCGTTCCAGGACTGGCCATGAGAGCGGGAATTCAGGTGGTTTTTCTTGGGGCGCTGGCGGCTTCAGTGTGGCCCGGTAGATGAGAAGATGGGTTATGCTCATTGCGGATGCAGCGGGCGCGATCCAGAAAGTTGAGAATCACAGTGGCGAAGTTTCTCGTAACCGGAGTTGCAGGTTTCATCGGCCGTTCGATTGCCGCGGCCTTGCTTGAGCGCGGCGAGAGCGTTCGCGGCATTGACAGCTTCATCACCGGCAAGCGTTCCAATCTGGTCGGGTTGGAAGCGATGGAATTCATCGAAGGCGATCTGGCCGATCCGGCTGCCTGCGCCGCTGCCTGCGCCGGAGTCGAGATCGTTTTTCACGAGGCGGCGCTGGCCTCGGTGCCGCGCTCGGTGGCTGACCCGGTGAGCACCAACGTCAATTGCGTCGATGCCACACTGAATCTGCTGGTGGCCGCGCGCGACGCCGGAGTCCGCCGAGTGGTGTACGCAGGCTCGTCGTCGGCATACGGAGAATCTCCCACGCTGCCCAAGCAGGAAGCGATGCTGCCGGCTCCCATCTCTCCTTACGCTGTGGCCAAACTCGCCTGTGAACACTATATGGGCGCCTTTACCCGCGTCTACGGATTGGAGACGGTGGTGTTGCGCTACTTCAACGTCTTCGGTCCGCATCAGGACCCCACCTCGCACTACTCCGGCGTTCTGGCCATCTTCTGCCTTCGGATGCTGACCGGAGCGCAGCCGACGATCTTTGGCGACGGCGAGCAGAGCCGCGACTTCACCTACATCGACAATGTCGTCCATGCCAATCTGCTGGCGGCGGCCGCTCCTGCGGACAAGGTCTCTGGCAGGATGATGAACGTGGCAACCGGAAGCCGTATAACGCTGAATGAAACCTTCAATATCCTGCGTGAGCTGACCGGCTACAGCGGCGAGCCGGCCTATGCTGCCGCTCGCGCCGGTGACATCCGCGACTCGCTGGCCGACATTGGGCTGGCAGGTGATTTGCTCGGTTACGCGCCCATCGTCGATTTCCGTGAGGGGCTGCGGCGTACCGTCGACTGGTATCGAGGCGGAGGCGGAGCGGAGTGAGCCGCGGGGCGATTATGTGCATCCCTTGAATCGAGAGCGAAAGCAGAGTTTTCCCTCAATGTGAGGTTTTCCACAGGTTTTGTGCAGTTTGCCGCAAATTTATTGCATAAATAATGCGATTCATGTTGACATTATTTCCTTTCAGTTAAGATAATCCAAAAAGTTAATCCTTGAGAATTATTAAGGAAGCTGCTTCCAACTGTCCGTCATGTTGGTGGCGCAATTGTTTTACTGCTTATTTTGTTAGCCTTTCGTTCTCTTACCTCCCATATATCCGTGTTGTGTCTTGTGATATAGGGGGGGGGAAATGATTCAGGTAAAACGTGTTGAGGCTCTGTTTCACGTCCGCAAGTTGCGGGGAGGATCGCAGCCAGTATTGGTCCAGGCTAGCGACGGCTTTTTATATGTTGTTAAATTTCTAAACAATCCACAAGGCTCCAATTTGCTGTTCAATGAGGCTCTCGGAACGGAGTTGTTCCGCGGCGCGGGTTTGCCCGTGCCGGAGTGGCGCCTGGTGCATATCTCCGAGGAGTTCCTTGACCGGAATCAAGCATGCTGGATGGAATTGGAGCATGGACTGCTGAGGCCGAAGGCTGGCTGGTGCTTCGGCTCGCGATTTTTGAACTTGAGAAATACATCTGTATTTGAGATACTGTCCCGAACAAGCTTCAATCGGATCAGTAATCGGCGAGATTTTTGTACGGCGTGGGTTTTGGACGCTCTTTGCGGACACGCCGACAATCGTCAGGCTATCTTTATTGAGCGGGACACCAAGTCGCTCGAGGCGTTCTTCATTGACCATGGTCATCTCTTTGGGGGGGCATCCGGAACTGCGTCTCCGAGCTTTTTGGCGTCACGTTATCTCGATTCTCGCGTCTATACTGGGGCACGGGCGCGAGATTTCAAAGATATCCAAAGAGCCATCCAGCGACTCGATTTGGCAGCGCTCTCCGATGTTGCCGGCCATCTGCCCGAAGGGTGGAGCACTGAATCTGCTCTATTGAACTTCGAGCGTTTTAGACGCCGGGTCACGGATGCGGTTTTATTGAAGGATGCTGTCCTGTGCGTACAGAGGATGGTAGAGCGCACCGAGGGAAACCATGATCGGATGCTCGCAGGATGCACCATTGAACTCAAGTGTGAGGATATGTACAGTCAAATATTGCCTTCCCGACAGGACGGTCGGGTCGACTGCGGGAGAGCTGATTTTGCTGGCGGTCCTGGACGCCTCCGGCCTGAAACTGTATACCCGTACCTCTGCAAGGCGGCAGGTTTCTGAATTCGATTCAGCGTACATTGATGAACTGCTTCAAGACTTGACCGAGCGAGCGAGGACGCATCCCATTGACGTTTTTCAGCAGCTATCCAGCCTCTCGTCTGGGCCGATCATTACAGACGCAACTGACTGGATAGAACTGCTCGACTCCGCTGAGTGAGGGAGTCTATTGACGGATTGATTTCAATCAAGCACACTGGCGGTGATTTCCTCCGCGGCTGCTATTCGCTTTGAATTCCAGGATAGCCCTGCCGGAGGGACTGCGGGACGGAGGTTCCCAGCCTGTGCCGGATGCGAGCAATTATCCGTACCAATCGTCCCGCCAAAGCGATGCGCCGCCCGCCGCGGACTCCCGCGGCTCTTTCCGGTCCTTGCCTGAACTTTGGATGGTTCTGGCGCGCCGCCGCCGCCTGATCGGCATGGTGGTGGGCGGATCGATGCTGGTCTGTCTTTTTTATTGCCTCATCGCTCCCAATCAATATGAGGCTGGCGCTAGGGTGGAGTTGCGCACCACGCCCGACTCCGCGCTCAGCCTGGAGGCGCCGGAGGCTGCTGTCTCAGCCTCGATTCTCTCCGCACCAGTGCAGCAGGAGACCGTCGCCAATGTCTTCCGCAGCGACCAGTTGGCCTGGAAGGTGATTCTCGGCTTGAAGCTCTATCAGGCTCCGGGATTCATGGGCCGTTTCTCCAGCAAGTTTCCCGATTTTCATCCAGAAAACCCCGCTCCCGAGGCCCAGGCCTGGCTTTTGGAGAGATTCGAGCGGCGGCTGCGCGTGGAGACGCTGCCGCGCACCCTCCTGATTCAGATTCGCTTTCGATGCAAGGACGCGGCTCTCGCAGCGAATGTGGTCAATACGCTGATTGCCGCCTATCGCCAGCAGGAGAGCGACGCGCGCGTCCTGGCTACCCTGCAAGCCTCAAACTGGCTGGCAGGCCAGCTCAAGGAATTGAAGGTACGTGTCGATCTGGACGAGCAGCGGCTGGCTGCCTTTCAACGTGAGCACGATCTGCTGACCACCCCAGAGACCCTTGCCAACGGCCAGCCGGGCGAAACCGAGCATACCTCCGCCTTGCTGGAGATCGATCAGCTCGATCAGCAACTGGTTGCGGCCTCCACGGACCGGATTCTGCGCGAGGCCCAGTACCGCGCGGCCTCAGAAGGCGATCCGGAGCTGGTGATTGCCTCCGATCCGCGCCTGCAATCCGAGGGCGGCGACTTTGCCACTGCCCTGCTCCAGCAGATTCACACGCGGCGCAGCGAATTGGAGCAGGAGCAGGCCCAGCTCAACATCGAACATGGCCCCAACTTTCCCCGCGTCGTCGAGATTCGCCGCCAGTTGCAGGATTTGGAACGGCAGAAAGCCGCCGAGGATGCGCGCCTGGTGGAACAATTTCATAGCGCCTGGAAGACCGCCGCCGACCGTGAGCAGATGGTGCGCCGGCAACTGGAAGAATTGACCGCCGCGGGCATGAAGGCCAACGAAGCCGCCTCCCAATATGCGGCCATGCGCGAGGAGGCCAACGCCAGTCATGAGCTTTATGTGCGCGTGCAGGAAAAGGTGGAAGAGGCTACACTGGCCGCGGGCAGTCAAGGCTCCAGCATCTCAATCGTCGACTCTGCCCGCCAGCCGGTAAAGCCGGTGACGCCCGATCTGCTGCTCTACCTGGCCATCACCCTTTTTGTCAGCCTGTGGCTGGCGATCGGAGGCGCGCTTTTGCTTGATTCCATTCGTCCTCCGGCTCTTCTGGCGCTGCTGGCGATCCTTCTGGCAGGTGCGGCGCTCCACGCCCAAGCTCCCACGCCCAGCACCTACGGCCTTCCCACAGGTGTGGTTCGCATTCCGGATTCTCAACCGGCACAGAATCTGCCCAATCCCAAAGAGGCACCCGCAATCTGGGACAGCGCCGCGCCCGTCGCAGGACAGCCGGGGCAGTTAGCTCCCACGGCCACTCCCATGCCTGCACCCATCGCGCCGGGCGATTTTCTCGATGTCAGCGAAGTGCATACGCCGGAGTTTCATTCACTGGTGCGCGTCTCGCCGTCGGGCACAGTAACGTTGCCGATGATCCATGAGGTGCAGGTCGGCGGCATGGACGAGCAGGCTGCCGCCCACGCCATTGAGGCGGCGCTGCTGGCGCAGGGATTTTTGCGTCATCCCCAGGTCTCGGTGCTGGTCACGGTTTACGCCGGACAGGACGTAAGCGTGCTTGGCGAAGTTGCACGCCCCGGCGTCTATCCCTACACCATGCACCACCGCCTGCTCGACCTGATCTCCGCGGCCTCCGGCCTTTCGCCCAATGCCGGACGTTTCGTCAACATCTTTCACCGCGACGATCCCAAGACGCCGCATCCGGTGGTCCTGGACCCCAGCGGAATCGACACTGCCACCGATCACAATCCAGAGCTTGCCCCCGGCGATACCCTTCAGGTCAGCCGCGCCGGACTAGTGTATGTGGTCGGCGATGTCATGCGTCCTGGCGGATTCCCCGTCGATCCGGCGCAGGGGCTGACCGTGGAGCAGGCGCTTGCCCTGGCCTGGGGCGCCACACCGAACGCCTCCGTGACCAAGGCTCTGCTGATCCGCGAGCAAAAAGGCGGACGCACCATCACGACTCTCAATCTGAAACGAATGCTCCGCGGGCAGGAGCCGGATCAGCCCGTGCATGACCGCGATATTCTCTTCGTCCCCGACTCGACGGCCAAGAATCTTTGGAATAAAACTCTGGAATCGGCGATTCAGTCGGCCATCGGCGTAACGATCTACGCCGGCCTGGTTTATTCGCAGAGGTTCTGAACTGAGACCGGCAAAAGGAGTTCGCAGTTGTCTGACTCAATCCTGAAGAATCAGTTCGGACGCTTCGCATTCCTGCTCTCCTGCGCGTTGTTTGCGGGATTCTGCGGCGGCGCGGTCTTCCTACTGCACTCCCATTCCGGCAGTCATCGCCTGCTGCTGGCCGTGCAATTCTCGCTTGTCGTTGCCGGCGTCTTCTGGATCAGAGCTTTGGAGAGTCGCTTATCTGACGCGGGATTGCCGCGCTGGAGTTTCTGGCCGTACTTTCTCCTCGTCTTTACCGCGTGCTTTGCAGCGCACGCACTGAAGCTCGCAAATGCCCCGGAGACGCTCGCATTCTTTCTCCTCCTTCAGATTCCCGCGCTCCTCTTCGGCAGACCGGCATCTGCTGCAAGACAGTCTGATCGCCAGGTCGCGGCCATCGGTGCCTTCGAGTTTGCACTCTACCTGCTGTTGATCACCGGCGTCTGGTATGTTCTGCATCTTCTGCGCGGCGATGTGAATGGTATGGCCCATGCGCGCACCTTGAAGCTGGCATTGGATGCCCTCACCGCCTTGCTTTGCCTGCCCTGGTTCTTCAGCGTAAGAGGACGGCTCAGCTCTTGCGGCTTCGCGCACTGGACGATGGGCTATTGCGCCGTTGTCCTGACCGCGTGCATACTGCCGCTGGCGCTCGGCATCATCGGCTTTCCCTTCGCGCTGCTCTTGTTCCTCGCCCTTCAGCTTCCCGCCGTCTTGATGCGCCGGCAAGCCTCTCCGGCGGGATCATCCCCGGCCGCTGCCTCGCAATCCGCCGATTCCGACTCCTGAGAGGTTCTCTTCGATGCGCCGCTTCACCTGGTTTTTGTTGCTGCTCTTCGCCTTTGCGATTCCCTGGGAGTACTCCCTGGATCTGGGCGAACCGCTGGGCAACATTGCCCGGATTATCGGCTTGCTGGTGCTGCTGACAGCAGTTCCTGCCGTTCTTCTGGAGAGGCGGCTGCGCACTCCCGGCCTGATGCAGTGGCTTGTCCTGGCCTTCTTTCTCTGGTACTGCTGCACCTGTTTCTGGACGATCGATCCGCTCGCCTCCCTGGTCAAGCTGCGCGGATACTTCCAGGAGTTCATGATCGTCTGGCTGGTTTGGGAGTTTGCCGGAAGCGCGCGGGATCTGCGCGCGCTGCTGCGGGCCTGTGTGGCCGGATCCTGGGTGCTGGCTCTGCTCACACTGGCCAACTTCACCTCCGCTGCGCTGATGGCCAGCGCGCAGATTCGCTTTACCGCCTCTGGACAGGACCCCAACGATGTCGCCCGCTTTCTGGATCTCGCCTTTCCGCTGGCCGCGCTGCTGTTGCATAGCGAACGAAGCTGGCACTGGAGGATTCTGGCCGCCGGTTACCTGCCGCTGGGGATGGTCGCCGTCCTGCTCACAGCCTCGCGCGGAGGTTTTCTGGCTGCCCTGGTGGCTCTGGCTGGCAGCACTCTTCTGCTCGCCTATGGCCATCCGCGCAGAATCCTTGCAGCAGCGCTGGCTTTGCCGCTGCTGGCCGCGCTGGCGTGGTTCATCGTTCCGCGCGCCAGCTTTGAACGCCTGGCCACCATCTCGCAACAACTGCAGGCCGGCGACCTGAATCAGCGCTGGAATATCTGGAGAGCGGGATGGCACGCCTTTGTGCAGGCGCCGCTGTGCGGCTTTGGCGCGGGAACCTTTGTCAGCGCGGCCTCTACGGCTCCCTTTGACACGGCGCACAACACAGCTCTCTCGATTGCCGTCACCGGAGGCCTTTGTGCGCTCTTTCTGGCCTTCGCCATCGTGGCTGCGGCGCTTCGGTCGATTGCGCAGACCCGCGGTCCGCTGCAATGGGCGATGGCCGCGGCGCTCGCAGTCTGGCTGGTCACATCTCTGGTTGCGACCGTCGAAGAGAGCCGCAGCACCTGGCTGCTGCTGGCCATCATCGCCTTGGCAGGAAGGCTGGCCGCTGCGGAGCCTGCGCCGCTGGATGCCTGCTTCCCAGCCCAGGCACCGCGCCTCGCGGCTCATGCGGCTGCCGGGTCAAAGCTGCAATAGTGAGATCTCTTTGTCCGTGAGCGGAAGCCGCAAACGACAAACTCCCGGCGCGAGTCAGCGTAGATCGCATGACATGCCAGGAGTTCAAAACCGCTCAGGGCGAACCCTGCGGTTGTCGTGAGCCAATGCGGTCTTTGCCGCTTCGTACGGGAGCCCGAAAACACTACAGAATGAGGAATGAATGGTGCGCCCGGAGAGAGTCGAACTCCCGACCTACTGGTTCGTAGCCAGTCGCTCTATCCAACTGAGCTACGGGCGCACAAATGCGGCTTCTAGCGAAACCACTCATAGAATATCAGGGTTTTTCTTGCGGCGCAATTGAAACTCTTGTCCAATACAAGATGAGCCTGAAGCGGGGAGCTGATTCCAACACAAGATGAGCCTGAAGGGTTAGTCATGCTGGGAAGTGAACGTCAGCGTGCACCAGGCAGAGAAGTTGAGTTTGGAAGG
>JBAVDS010000063.1:0-2337 GCA_049587335.1 Occallatibacter sp.
GCATCACGGAAGAGGAGAAAGCCATCCTCAGAGAACAGGCCAACAGTGCGAGCCTGACGATGAGCGAGTACGTACGGCGGTCTGCACAGGGCAAGCGAATCCTTTCCACGATGGACCAGAAGGCCGCAGGAGAACTTGCAAGACTCGGTGGACTCCAGAAGTACCTGCTTACGCAGATCAAAGGTCTCCCGGATGAGGAAGGGCTGCGGAAGGGTCTGAATTCCACATTGCTGGCTGTTCAGAAAGTATTGGGGGAGCTCAAGACGAGCACGGGGAAGTGAACATGATTGCCAAAGTGCAGCCAGCGAGAAAACACTCCAGCAGCTTCAAACGACTTCAGGAATACCTTACACAGGAGCGTGACGCCGACACTGGAGAACTTCTGTTGCGAGGAGATGTGGTCATGTCGAAGAATCTTCTGGGCTTCGACACAGCAGCGATGGAGATGCAAGGGGTTGCATCTCTCAATAATCGATGCAAGGATGCTGTTTGCCATTATGAACTGGCATGGCCTCCAGGAGAACGTCCGACTCGACCACAATGGACAGATTGCGCGCTGCACACGATGAAGGCGCTCGGATATGAAGGCCATCAATTCATGATCGTTGCACATGACGACAAAAAGCATTTTCACATCCACATCATGCTCAACAAGGTTCATATGGAGACGCTCAGAGCGCACACACCATATCGTGACTGGTTCACTCTCGATGCCGCAGTGCGCTACCTTGAAGCGAAACATGGCTGGACACACACGCCGGGTCCGATGCAATGGGATGAGGAATCGAAAAAGGCTGTACTGCAATCGAAATCCGAGCGCAGGGCGCTTCGATCTGCCCAGCAACATCCGAGTGGAGCCGCTGCACAATTTGAACATTACCAGGATCAAGAATCATTCCAAACCTATGTGCGGCGGGAGATTGCTCCGCGTGTTTGCACACTTCTCACCCGACAGAATGTCACATGGGATGACCTCCATCGCCTTCTATCGAAGGCTCACCTCCGGCTTGAGAAAGGTGAGTCGGGCGGATATACGGTCCTTGCCATTGACCACAACATCCGGGTGAAGGCATCCGATGTGTTCCGCAATAATTTTGCAGGAAAGATCAACCGTCAGGCTACTGAAGCCGTTCTTGGTCCGTGGACACCGGCCTCAACATCCGGCTATGAAGCCGGTCAATATGCCGCACAACATAGCGTTCAACATGAAGCTCGTAATAGCGCACTGAGAGAAGAACGGAAAGCACAGCGACACGCCGAACGCAGCTCTCTGATGGCCGATTACAACCAGTACCGGAACCAGCAACGGGCCGTGTGCAAGGGCCTCACAGCAGACGGCAGAGAGGCGCGTCAACATCTCATGGTGTTCGTCAGGCAGAAGAAGAAGGAAATTCGCGCGTTGGCTGTGCCGTGGCCGTCCAAGAAGATACTGTTATCCCAGGCAACGGCCCAAACTGTTATCGAAATACGCGCTCTGAAGCTGGCCGTTCAACAGCGGCGGCAAGAAGCATTTCCCAAAAACCTGCGCACATGGGTTACCGAACGCGCCACCGAGGGCGATGCGCGGGCAGCGGCACAATTGCGTGGCTGGCGCTATGCGGATCAGCGAAACCAGCGGCGGCTCGATGCAAGGCTGGAAGCGAATGCGATGCACATCGGCCCACCGCCCGATCATGACGGCAGCACAGACTGGACCGATCTCGCACAAAAACGGCTCGCAAGCCAACAGAATGAGCAGGCGCTCGCCAATCAGATCGCCGCGACACGCGTCTGGGCAATTGACCGCAAGACCGGCGATGTATCCTATGTGCTCAATGGACAAGTTTCCGTCATCGACCGTGGGCGAATTGTCACCGTGCTCAACCAGGATAAAGCCGCCGTCCTCTTCGGATTAGAGATGGCCGTCCAGAAATACGGATCGCGCATCGCGTGTGACGGCAGCGTGGAGTGGAAGCGGATGGTCACAAAGACTGCGGCACAACACGGAATCTCCGTCCAATTCACGAACCCGGAGATGCAACACGCCCTGCGCATTCTTCAACGTCTGGCGAATCCGCGCCAACGCCAGCAGGAAAGAGGCGGCAGGTAGACCGTGATTGCGGATATGCGGCCGCCAGCAAGATTCCCTGACGAGACTATGCGAATGTGGATTGAACCGGAGTCTTGAGTTTATGGACGAAGGCAAAATAGGCCACCATCACGCGGAATGTCTTGGACCGATTCACTCCGCCGAGAATCTCTCCGCCGACTCTTTCCAGTTCATCGGCGATCTCAAACGTTAAAGGAAATACGAAAGCGGTGTCGATACTCTGAAATGGAATGTTCTGCCACTGGTTG
>JBAVDS010000064.1:0-18648 GCA_049587335.1 Occallatibacter sp.
CTTCAACATCTTCTATCGCATGGAACCGCACGCGATGGCGGGCGAAGGCTTTGCCTACGGCGGCCAGGGGCGGCGCGACTTCCAGGAACAGTACGGCGTGCTCGAAACCATCGAAAAGGTGCGCAAGGAGGACAACGCCTGCTCGCGGTCCACGAAGAAGACAATTCAAGTGGTTCGGAAACCGGGAGCCTCGCCGCTTCTCTTCGGTAAGTTCCTGATGAATACGACGGCCTTTCTCTCGCTCGAAGACATCGCGGACAATCTGCCGCGCTACGACGAGAGCGTAGTCTCGGTCGAGATGGATTCCGATCTTGCCAAGGCCTACGAGGAGTTGGAGGACGATATTCGCTCGGCGATGCGCCAGCACCGGGGCAACAAGAGCCTGATGAGCATTCTGCTCAACACGCTGCTCCTTTACCCCGATCACCCATACGACTTCGATGCCATCTGGGCGCGGGCCTTCGACCCGCAGACCAGGGAATACGTAAAGTTTCTAGCGGCCACGCCAGCAAATCTTCTCGAAGACAGGCTTTACGCCAAGGAGCGTGCGCTAATCGCAGATGTGAGTGAGGAGTTGCGCCAGGGCCGGCGTTGCCAGGTCTACGCCACCTACACTGGCGAAAAGGATGTCACGCTGCGGCTGGAGACGATTCTGCGCCAGGCCGGTTTCCGGGTTGCCGTGCTGCGCTCCTCCGTGTCAACGGAGAAACGCGAGGACTGGTACGAGCGGCAGTTGCAAGGTGGAGTCGAGGTCGTTGTCTGCCATCCAAAACTGGTGGAGACGGGTCTCGATCTGTTGGCCTTTCCGACACTCTACTTCTACGAGACCGGTTATTCCCTTCACACGCTACGTCAGGCCAGCCGCCGCTCCTGGCGGATCGGCCAGCGGCACCCGGTACGGGTGAAGTTCGTCACCTACGCGGGCACGATGCAGGAAACCTGCCTGCGACTGATGGGCAAAAAGATGCTCGTCGCACTGATGCTGGAGGGCAAGTTCTCGGGCGAAGGCCTGATGGCGCTCGATGCCGACGAAGATCTGATGAGCGCGATGGCCCGCGAGTTGGTCGAAAAGGCCGGCGTCGGCGAATCTGCCGACCTCGTATGGCGGCAACTTGAGAAGGAGCGCGGGCAGATTGTGCCTCAGCCTGCTCCGTCAATCCAGCTGGAAAGCAATTCACTGCTCGACTTGCCGGAGTTCGTGGTCGCCACTCCGTCGCCAAATCGAGACGGCATTCATCTGGTCGAACCCGTCAGGGTCGAGATCAAGGACGCACCCTGGCCGGCGGCAGCGGTTCCTGTGCAACTCAGCCTCTTTGGTTGAGATCGCGGGGAACTGGGCACCCCATCCATTTCACAACAAGAATGATCGAGGTGATCCTGTGACCAAAGAGAATCGCCCGCCGCGGACATTTGTCGAGTGGGTGCTCCAGTTGCTTGAAGAACGATTTCCGTGGTTGGGCACGGATGAGGAGATCGAAGTCAGCGGAGCCGATACCATCGACCAGTTGACCGACCTTCATCGTGAACTCAAACGCAGGCATAAAACCTGTCGGCGAAACGCCGAGAAGAACGGCAGGTAGCTTGCAGTCGTTGGATAGAACGGGCCTGCAAGTTAAATCTCTCTTCTCACGAACTGGAAGCAGTGATACTCTCCCACCAGGGAGAAGTAGTTCCAAGCGTTGCCGGCCAATGCCGGATCGCTATCAAGGCAACGCACCAGCCAGCGCAAGCTGGCTCGTGGCGTCTACGGAGGTTCTCATGCCCAAGGGGCCATTCCTCCCGGAAGAATTTACAGCGACCAAGTTTTCGACAGCGGCCGACAAAGCGGAATTCGGAAATCACTTCCTTCGCTTCATCGATGCCGAGTGGGCGCAGGCGCTCTTCACCAAAGATTTCTATCACCGTCTGTCGATGTGCTTCGGGCATATTGCGCACTGCGACCGTGCCACATTCTACGAGACCTGGTTCACGCGCGATCAGGACCGATTGCGCTTCCTTGAGAAGACGCTCAAGTGGCCGTGCTGGGGCGATCCGGAGTACACCTTCTCCGATGTCGAGCGCGCCATTCAGCAGGAAGTGTGCAAACGCAACGATCTGGCCCGCTATCAGCTGCGCGTGGCCGAAGCTGAGCGTGCTACCGAGACGGATACGCTCAGACGACTGGAGGCCAAGTATCGTGCTCCCGCCAGTCAGGCAGGAGATGCGGACGCCATCACTGTCGATGTGATCGCGCAGGAGTTGCCATCGCCAGTGATCGAACGAATGCCGGTACAAGCCAGCCTTTTCTGAATCCCAATAACCAATTCAAGCGAATCCGCCCATCTTGGGCAGATGAGGAGAGAACCGATATGGCCACGCTCAAAGTGGAAGCCCTACCGCGCGAGTTCTATTTCAATGGCACGCGCATTCCCGATCCCGCGCCGCAGATGACGGCCGAAGAGGTCCGCGACCTGCTCACGCCGACCTATCCGGAGATCGCCACGGCCACATTGACCGGACCGGAGGATACCGGCAATGCGCTGCGCTTTACCTTCAGCCGCGCCATCGGCTCAAAGGGGTGAGCCGTGGTCGGCGCACAAGAACGCGAGAGGAGCTTGCAGCATGGTTCATGGCCAAAGCCGACGAAGCGCCTCCCGCTGCCAACCTGATCCTGGCGAGGCATCTCCAATGCAAGGAATCATGCGACCTATCGAGCGCCGTCGCCGAAGCCACTCAACGACACGCCGGGGCAGACAGAACGCTGCTCATGATGCCGCCGGAACTGCTGCCGCCACTGGCGTAATGACCTTGGCGCCGGCTTTCAGCCAGGCTCTTCCGTCGCTGGTTGGTGTGCGCACCGACTACACCCACGAAGCCAATCGGGAACTGCTCTTCAGCTTTTGCGCCGCACTGGTGCATGAGGGGCTGGGCGGCTGGGAAACCTGGAAGCAGGCTCAAGACAGCGCCATTCGATTCGCGCAAAACGCAATGGCGAGTGGAATCGGCAAAGAACGTGATGCGTTGCTTACCCGCAACGTCGAATATCACCTGCTGGTCACCAATGCGCCGGAGAGGTACGGAGAGGACGCGCAACTTGGCTCGGGCAAACTCGCCGTCCAGATCGAATGCGGTGGATCGGGGTATCTCAAGATCGGCCCGGCAATCGAAGCCATGGAAGCGGAAGCCGATGGGTTAGGCGCAGCATTCTACTGGAGGTTGACGCACGCTCTCTACAAGGTCATGCGGCTCTACAACCACGATGACGCTCTGATGTACGAAGAGCAGATGCGCGAATGGGCCGCGCAAGATGACGAGGAAAATCAGGGCCAATACGAGTTCCCGGAGGTCGAGAAGGCCCTGCCCGAGTGCATCCGGACGACTTTGAAGCGAGATTACCGCGAGGGCAAGATGCAGGACCGCGCCTTGCTGCGGCGGCATCGCAATGGCCGCTTCAAAGACTGGATCGACCGGTTGCGCCGTATCGAGCAACTGGCGCGGCTTCCCTTGAAGCAATCGAGGGAATACCTCGAAGAGGGCTACTACGACCAACCGCCCTTGCCCTGCCTGCTTGTCTGCTTCAAGGAACAGGACGCTATCGTCGCCTGTTTCGACGAAGAAAGCCAATCCATGCTCGAAGCGACATCGGAGCCTGCGCTCTGCACGATCTTTTCGCCGGCCGACCAGGCAGAGGTCAGCAACTCAGTGCGAATCGTGGCGCGCTACATCGAGATCAACGCAGAGCTGTTTTCGCTTGTCGAATCGATTCATGCCGCGGAGGCCCATCATGGAGATACATCTGTCGATCGGTCAGAACCATCGCTTCGAGTTGCATGAGGCTCTGCTCGTCTACCGCGACCGCCAATCGAGTTTCGTCACCAGGCACGAGGTTCGGTCCGAGAAAACCGGCCCGCCCACGCTCGGTCCGGCGCAGCCTCTCACCCTCGCGTTCGTCGAGTCTCTGATGCGGTCGCTCGGCGGTGCCGTTCAGGCTGAGGTGTTGCCCGAAAACATTCTCGCCAAAGGCGACCGACTGATCGTCTGGTGGACTCCCGAGCTGCGCCGGCAGATGTTCTATGCAAACGCCGAAGGCAAGATGGCCGTCCTCAACGGCTGCATCTTTCCTCAGCCGCCACTGGTCTGGAAGGTGGCCAATGGCGAATTGAGCATACGGTCGCTTTCTGAAAACAAACGGCCCCAGGCCACGACTACTCTTGCCGTGGCTCCTTTCTGGAATCTCTCGGACGATGGCCGCGTCTGCACCGGCACGATGCGCCGGCCTGAGAGCGCAACGGTCGCGGCGATCCCTGCTTGGGAGCGTGGATTTTACGAGAGCGCGTTCACGCACGCAAACGTCGGCCGCCTCACGCGTCACGAGGGCGGATTCGAGGGTCTTTGGGAATCGCTCAAGGGCAAGCGCAGGCGTTTCCCAACCGGATCATTGATTCAGTTGCCGCAGACGCTCGATCAATTCGTGCGTGGTGAGCGGGGCAATGATGCGCATTGAACATATACTCTCCCTTCGCGCCGATTCGCCCAGACCGATTCGCGTTCTCGTCGTCGGCGCAGGCGGTACGGGCAGCGCCATCACGATGGGGTTGCCGTATCTCGATCAGGCTCTGCGCGCCTGGGGACGGTTTGCCGGTCTCGATGTCGTCCTGATGGATGCCGATACGGTCTCCGAAACCAACTGCATCCGTCAGCCGTTTTCGGTCTCCGACATCGGTCAGAACAAGGCGACGGTTCTTATCAATCGCATCAACCTCTTCTGGGGAACGCACTGGCGGGCCGAGCCCAGATATTTCGATGAGAATACCTTCGAGAAGAATCGCATCACCACAATCGACATTCTCATTGGCTGTGTGGACAGCCGGGCGGCGCGGCGCGTAATAGCGGAGTCGCTGTTCAGACACAACAACGGCACTGTCTATTGGCTCGATCTTGGCAACAATGCCGCCAGCGGGCAGTTCGTACTCGGCCAGCCATTGAACTATTCAAACCGGCGCTCAGCCCAGCGGTTGCGCACGGTGAGCGAATTGTATCCGGAGATCATCGATGCCGAGGCCGGTGAAGATCCGCTTCCGAGTTGCTCTGCCATCGAGGCTCTCGAACGCCAGGAGCCGTTCATCAACCAGACGCTCGCCATGAGCGCGCTGTCGCTGCTCGCGCGTCTTCTGCGATACGGAAAGATCGCGCACCACGGCGGTTTTTTCAATGCCGCGACAGGCAAAATGACGGCTCTCGCCGTCGATACCGAACTCTGGCGGAAGACCCGCCGCCGCAACCGGGCGATGCAGGCGAAGCTTCCCGTCCGCTGAATCCGAATCGAAATACAAGACATCCACCCCACAAGGAGAAGTTCTCATGTTCAAAGAGCTTGAACCCATACTGCGCAGCCGCGCCGTGCTCATGACGGCGACTGCGCTCGACGACGATCAGATTCGCGTCAATGTCGTTCCCAAAAAGACGAAGGACGGCGATCACGACGCCCTCACCACACCGCTGAGCGTCACAGGCACGGCCGAGGAATTGGACGCGCAGTTGGGATCGACCCTGGTTGGGTTTGTGGCGTCGCATCTTCAGATGAAGAATGCTCTGGAGAAGGCAAAGACCGAGATGGACACAGCCACCAAGGCCGCTCAGGCCGAGGCGCGCGCCAAGGCGAAGACGCCGACCGGCAAGGCACCGGCGAAAATCGAATCAGCTCCGACCGCTGTCACCGCTCAGCCACCAGAGCCAGCGAAATCTGCGCCAACCAAACCCGCTTCGCTCTTCGACGCACCCGCGCCGGCCGAGGATGAAGACGATTCCACCGATGCGGGCTACACCGCCGCCCCCGAAGAGAGCGATGAAATGGATGAGGCTGCCTGATTGCCGTGTGCTGCTACAGCCGTAACGTTGTGTCGGAAACCTGTTGCAGTTCGCTGAACAGACCGGCGTATCGTTCAATTCCGGTTCGATGAATGATAGGGAATTTTCCGACTCGTTAGTCGCTGGATGGGGACATTCCTTGCGAATCATTGATCGCTTCAGGCGCGTCCCTGACGAGTTTTGCGGCTGCGATCTCTATTGCAGCATCAACGGCTCCTGCTTTGCTTGCGGCATCTTTACGCCCGGATAGCCGCAATGGTGGGCGCAATCTGCCGCATATCGATGAGGCTCAGATCGCGGCCATGCGCAATCCCTCGTCCCAGGACGAAGAACGATGCTCGCATTTCGGGAAATGTTGGCAGGTAGCCGTGCGCGCCAAGTTCCGGCGGTTGATCGTTGACCAGAGTACCGGAAAGGCCCGCCGTCGTAAGATAGCCGGGTTTCAGTGCGACAACAAACTCCGCATCGGGAAATCCACCCATGGCGCGGAGTTCGTCGCGGTTGAGAATCCTTGCGATTCCGTTTGCAGGATCGGCGGCCAGCCGGTCGAAGATGGCCCGCACCTCATCCCGGGTTTTCTGATCCTTGGGGTCGTGCAGCATGACTGCCGCCATTCCGCCAGAAGCCCATGGCTCCGCCTTCCAGGAAACGACACGTAGTTTGCCGTCCGCCTCGGCCTTGGCCTGAATCAGACCCGCCTGCAGAAAAGGTATGGCGATGTTGAAGGCGTGATCCACTTTAGCAAAACCGTGATCGGACACGATAACCACTACGGTGGCGGGATCGTTCTTCACAGCCGCATCGATCAGCTGGCCTACCATCTGGTCGATCACCTCCAGTGTGTGCCCGGAATCAGTGCTGAACGGACCGGTCTCGTGTTCGGTCTCGTCGAGCGAGCTGAGATGGATGGTCATGAAGCCGGGTTTCTTGCGTTCGAGAATGTCGAGCGAGAAGCGCGTACGCACACGGTCGCCCTCCACCGTGGTGTCGTTGCCCATCATGTAGGGACCGAGCCGCTTCTCCAACTCGAAAAGCATTCCATCGGGGCGCGAAATGGCCGCCGTCAGTTCCGCATCCTGCGGGTTGGCGTCTTCGGGATCGACCGAGTCGTTTGCGGTTCGCCAATACTCGGGAATCAGCGTATCCACGCTGGTGGCGTTTACGCTTACGGGCCAACTCACACTGGCCGTTCCGATTCCAGCCTGATGCGCTGCGTCCCAGAGCGTGGGCACACGAATATCGCCGGCATACCAGTACCAGGCCCCATCGAAGCTGCGCTTCGGATCGAAGACAGTGTTATTGACAATGCCATGCACGTCGGGCCAGACACCGGTAATCAGAGTAGTGTGATCCGGGTAGGTCACGCTTGGCAGCACCGCGGAAACGCCATCGGCATAGGTTCCCTCGCTCAGGAAGCGGCGCAGCGTAGGGATTTTCAAACCATGCTCCTCCGCATGTGTTACGTACTCCGGCTTGAGGCCATCGATGGAGATCATCAAGACGGGAGCTGCAATAGCGCCGAGCGGCTGGACCAGCGCCACTGACACAAGGATAACGGCACAACGAAGTGCTGAAAGACTGCGCATAATATCAGTAAATACGTGTACCGCCGTCCATGCGTAAATCGCCCGTTAAAATCAGCAACATCTTTGTGAAAACGAATCACTGACAGGAATGGACGTAACATCTCGGAATAGTCAGCGTCCTGCACTAACCGCAAACTCTCTCCATTAACAGACTTCCTCGAGTCTGCCTTGGAACATCCGAAAGGCTGCAAATCCATGAAACCATCGAAGCTCTACGAGGCGCTTCATGCGCTGATCGGCGAACGTGTGCCTCTGCACATCTGGGGCGCGTGCGGCGTTGGCAAGTCGCAGATCGTCGCCCAAGTGGCGCGCGATCTCGGGATCGATTTCCTCGACGTACGCGCCGTGCAACTCGATCCGGTCGATCTGCGCGGTCTGCCGCGCATCGCGTCGGACCAGACCGAGTGGGTTCCGCCCAAGTTCCTGCCCACCGAGGGCAAAGGCATTCTCTTTCTGGACGAGTTGACCTCGGCGCCGCAGATGACGCAGGCCGGTTGCTACCAACTCGTCCTCGACCGCAAACTAGGCGAATACGTGCTCCCCGACGGGTGGGTCGTCATCGCCGCCGGCAACCCGGCATCAGAGCGCGGCGTGCATTTCGCGATGCCGCGGCCTCTCCGTAACCGATTTGTCCATCTCGAACTTGAAGCCGACCTGAACGACTGGTGCAAGTGGGCCGTGGGCGCGGGCGTGCGACCGGAGATCATTGCCTTTCTGCGCTTCAAGCCGGACCTGTTGCACGCGGCCGACACAACTTCGGACGCCAATGCCTGGCCGACTCCGCGCTCCTGGGAGATGGCCTCGCACGTGCTCTGCGGCGTGGCGCGACGGCAGAACACGGCTCTGTTGACCGGCGCCGGAGAGTTCGAAGCGCAACTGCTCGACGGGACCGTGGGGCAGGCAGCCTCGGGTGAGTTGCTGGCCTTCCTGCGCCTTTTCCGCCAGTTGCCGTCGATCGACGAGATCCTGCTCAATCCCGAAACCGCTCCGCTCCCGGCGGAGACATCGGCGCAGATCGCCATCTCGACTGCGCTGGGCCGCGTGATGACCGACAGTTCGCTCGCGCGCGGCCTCAAGTACCTCGACCGGATGCCCACCGAGATGCGCGTGATGGCCATGCGCGACGCGGCGGCGCGAGATCGCGCCATCACCCATACGCCGGAGTTCATCCGCTTCGGCATTGAGCACCAGGAGTTATGTGGTGTTTAAAGTTATGTTGCGTAGCAGTGTCAGTGCGCAGTACTCATGCGGTCATGAAGCACTGCTGACGCAACATAAGTAATCAGAGAGAACGGAGGAAAGCCATCAGAGATGGATTATCTTTCCAGGGCCGTTTAGATACAGGGTTGGAATGGAGAGCGTTGGTCTTTTCCAGCATCTGAGCCTTGCGTTCGAGATCGATCTCGACATAGATGTTGGTGGTGTCGATGGAGACATGACCGAGCATGCACGAATAGTGTTGATGTCCACGCCGGCACGTAGTAGGTGCGTAGCGGTGGTGTGACGGATGGTGTGGGGGCTAATGCATTTGTTGGCCAAAGATGGGCAAGGAGCCATGGCCTTGCGAACATATTTCTTGATGAGGCGATGAACACCGTGGCGGGTAATAGCCTGCCCATGACGGTTTACGAAGACTGGCTCGTCAGACGAACGGTTGCGGGTGAGCGAAAGTAATTCCGCTGCTGTGGCAGGCCATAAGGGACAACGACGGGTTTTGCCGCCCTTACCGAATATTTCGACATGGCTCATAGCGTTGGGCCTGAGGTTTAGTTTGTTGATCGGCAGGCTTGATGCTTCTGAGACGCGGACACCGGAATTGTAGAGAAAGAGGAGCAATGTGTAATCACGCCGACCCAGTACCGTGTTACGATCCGGAGCGGCTAATAGTGCATCCATTTGGGGCTTTTCAAGGTAAGTGAGTTGAGGACGATGAAAACGCTTGAAAGGCACTGCACGAATCGTAGCGCACCATGCGACATGCTCAGGGCTGTGCTCAGCCACGAAGCGAGCCATCGCATGAATAGCGGCCAAGCGTTGATTGCGTGTGCGGATTTTACAGTGACGCTCATGTTCAAGGTGGTCGAGGAAGGCCTTCAAAACACCGCTGGAGAGATCAGCGATACAAAGATGGTCAATGGGGCGTCGGCTATGTACGCTGATCCATGGAAGTAAAATGGAGAAAGTGTCACGATAGCTGCGTTGCGTGTTCTTGGAGAGGTTTCGCTCCGCGATCACATGCTCCAGAAGAAAGCGCCGTACCCAACTGCCAAGCAAGTTCGCACTAGTCAAGGCTCACCTCCGGTCGAGCGTAGCGCTCGAAGCAAAGGCTGGCCTCTGTGAGTAGTTCTGTTGCCATCGTCAAGTAGTGCGCAGTGTCCTGAATACTGCCATGTCCAAGGTAGGTCGTGAGGTGGGGCAGCAAACGCTGCACGTTCTTACCCTCTCGATACCACGTAATGATCCGTACCAGGGCAAAGCTGTGACGAAAATCATGAAGCCGCGGCTGGTATCTCGCCTCCCTGGAACGATGGACTCCGGCTTCTTCGCGCAACTTCTTAAAAACCTCTTCGGCAGTATTGCGAGTGATCCTCTGAAGCTTTACTGTTCCCAGCAGTGGTGTTTTTTCTGTGTGATGGGCCAATGGCCACTGCTGATCGATATAGGCTTCTAAGACGCGCCGCAAGTCAGATCCAACGGGAACGAGGCGGCTCTTATAGAATTTGGTCTCGCGAACAGTGAGCACCCAGGAATTGCGATCAAAATCTTCAAGATTCAACCGCAACGCTTCACTGATCCGGAGGCCGGTTCCGTAAAGTAACAACAAGAGTGTACGGATGGTATTGGGTGTAAGAAACCACGTGTATCGATGGCGCGAGTCGGCAGCATCAATCAACTTGCGCATATCGTCGTTGGTGTAGATGTAGGGTTGAAACTTCTCTGGTGATTGCGGTTTGCTGCGTGGCAGAGGGCTGTTTAGAACGTAATGATGGACCTGTGCATAACGGTAGAAGGTTGCCAGAGTCTGATACTTGTAAAACCAGCTAGCGGTCACGGGACCGCTGCCGTCCAGGAAGCGTCGAACAGAACATGGGTTTACTCGCCTTATATCGCGGTCGCCTACGCTCTTCACAAAGGCACGCAGCGTGGCAGCCTTTGACTTGAAGTCCTTTCCGAGAGAACGCTTATATGCAATGTAGGACTCAACGACCTGTGTCAGTGTCATAGTAGTCCTCCAAGGCTGATCGCAGCTACGGCCTGAAGCGCTTCGATGCTGCCTCTGGGATAGATCGGTGTGGCAATATGAGCACTGTGCTCGGTATGGGTAACCAGGCCACTCAGATCGAGCTGACCAACTTCCTGCAACGCGACCAGGTTGGTCTTGGCATATATCTGTGTAGACTCCAACGAGACGTGGCCGAGATGTTCGGCAATATCCTTGAGTGTGAATTTTTCTGCCAACAAATGGGTGGCGCAGGAATGCCGAAGAGCATGGGGCCCATAGCATGGTAGTGTGAGACCCAACTGGAATAAACGATTACGTACCGTCGTTCCGAGACAGGTTGCCGTTAACGGCCGAAACGGCTGAATTAGTGTGACGAACACCTCACGATACGGACATCGTGGACGCACTTCGCGAAGGTACCGCAGGATTGCATCGCCCACATTACGGAGCAAAGGATAATGTTGAGTTTTGCGCTGCTTGGTACAGCGAACATGCATCACTTCCTGTTCCCAGTCAATGTCGTCCAGACAGAGATGGCGCACTTCACTACTACGAAACCCATAAACTGCCAGCAGTAATAACATGGCGTGGTCGCGAATGTCGTTCGGAGTGTCACCAGAAGATGCAACTAGAAGGCGCTGCACATCACTCCACAGCGGTCCTCGTGGTAACCGTTCGAATTTGTAAATACGAGGCGCATCGATTGTGTTGGCAAGGCCTGCAGCACACCAATTCATCGATTCAGCAAAACGAATAAAGTTGCGCAGTGCTTTGACATGAATAGAAATAGTTGTCCGCTTCCATCGTCGTTGTGCGGCCTGCCAAACCAAGTAACGAGATATATCCTCGGGAGTTATCTTGCGCAGTATCTTTACCTGGTCTGCAGCCCAGTTAAGGAATGGGCGCAAGTGTGTCCTATGCATTTTCAAGGAAGCATCTGCTAGACCGCGCTCTTGTTGTTCGAAATGAAGGAACGCATCCTGCTCAGTGGTGAACGGAAGTTGGGACTCCGGTTTCTGTAAACGACCCAGCATGCGCAGCCAGTTTGTCGCGTGAAATACAAACTTTGTTTCCATGCGATGCCGACTGATACGGCAGCGAACAAGCGTGGCGCTCCACTGTCTGGCAGCAGCTTCAATTTGGGTGGGCGTAACTGACGGGAGACAGAGCGGAAGTTGCGCTGCCATATGGTAGAGCAGATTTGCAATTTGTCTCAAGGTCGGCAGGGAGCGGCCTTCTTCCATCAGCAACGTCAGATAGCGTTCTCGTTCTTTTGCATATGGACCGTTGCGGTGGCGGCTGAGATTAGATCGACGGAATAGAATTCTCTCGAACATGGTGAATCTCCTCTGAAAGTGGTGATTCACCAAGTATCGAGTTCAGTTATGTTGCGAGCAAAATGCCACCAGATCAATAGGAGAGCTTGTGGCCGCCTTCTACACAGCATAACTTCAAAAACAACATAACTCCTGTTATGTTGCTCACCACATAATCGGAGGTAGTCCAGTGATTCAAGAACGCGCCATGCTCGCCGCCGTCCACATCAGCATCTGGACGGCCGTCAAACACGACCGCGGCGTCAGCCGCGATGTGGCCGAACGGAACGGCGCCCCTCAAAACGCCGGCCGCTACAACAAGCAACTGCTGCGCGGCGCCGACAAGCTCGACCAGTTGCGCACGCTGGCCGGCCAGGTCCGCCAGTACTTCTACAAGATCACGCTGCCGTGGACCGATGAGGGCTACCGCCTGCTGCCCGGCAATCTCTATTTCGATCTCACGGCGCGGATGCGCGAGTTCGAGGCCCAGTTCGAGCAGGGCGTCGACGAGTTCCTCGCGGTGTATCCGCAGTACATCGAACATGTGCGGCCGGAGTTGAACGGACTCTTCCGTGAGGAGGATTACCCGGCGGCCGACAAGCTGCGGCGCAAATTCGGCGTCAAGCTCGAAGTCCTGCCCATCCCCACCGGCAACGACTTTCGCGTGCAGATGTCGGCCGAGGAACAGGCGCGCGTCGCCCGCGAGATCGACACGAATGTGCGCCAGTCGCTCGCGCGTGGCGCCGAGGACCTCTGGAAGCGGCTGCGCGATGTCGTCTCGCACATGGTGGACCGGCTGAACGAACCCGAGTCGCGCTTTCACGCGACGCTGGTGACCAATATTCTGGATCTTGTCGAACTGCTGCCGAAGCTGAACGTCACGGCCGATCCGGAGTTGAATCGCTTTGCCGAGGAGGCTCGCCAGAAGCTCTGCACCTACACGGCGCACGATCTCAAGAAGCACGAGTTACTGCGCGTGGCCACGGCGAACGAGGCAGCGGAAATCGTCTCTCGCATGGATGAGACGATCCGCAACCGGGAAGCCGAGCAGGCAGAGCAAACCATCGCTTCTGTCCAGGGCATCTTCGATCACATGTCAGCGTACATGGAGGTGCCCGCGGCGGCATGAGATACGAGGTCGCTACAACAATGAATTGGCTGGTGCGGCCTGTTTATAGTTGTAATTCCGGCTGGGATCCTTTCCGCTCCTGCCAGAGACTTACCACCACTGCTGAGAACCACTGACCACGCCCCGGTGAGTCCGGGTCTCAACAATCATGTTCTGGTCAGTCCAGTAGATTTTACGAATCGGGTCCCGTGTCGTTATCTCCCCAAGCAACTCACCGGAGTTGGAGTACCACTGAAAACACTTTGCCCGGAACAAGCCGAAGCCATTCCCGCCTACAATCAATTTCCCTTGGTCCAGTACGTCAATAAGGGCCACGAGTTCGTTTTCCCGAAGGATATAGAGCCGCGTGTAGGTCAGTATGAAGAGGTGAGAGGCGGTTTTAGTAATCTGGCGTGGAACAGCGCCAATGTCATAGATGCGAACTGGAACACCATTCGGATTAACTTCGAGAACCCTTCCACTGTACCCCGCCAGATAGGTAGTGTTCACCTCATCGGCAAAGCTGGCCGCATAAATCCAGTCCGCCGCAAAAGCTCCCCCAACCTGCAACGTCATGGAAATCGTCACATTGAGTCCCGGTTGAATCTGAACCTTGCTTTGATGGAGAATCTGTTGATAGACAACCCGCTCAACCTCGTTCCCAGATAAACGAGACAGGTCAACCCCGGTAAGCAGTTCCATCGCCGCCCCAAGTTCTTGGAACTTCTTTGTGGCCGATGGGTCCTTTGGATTGCGGTCAGGATGCCAGCGCATGGCAAGCGCCCTATACTGGCGCGTGATGTTTTCGGGAGTGACCGGAAGCTCCAGTTCCATAAGCCGTAACGCCGCCACTACATCCGAACTTGCTCCCGCGCGCTCAGAGCGTTCAGCCGCGATTTCTGTCCAGCCTTCTTTCGATGGGAACCGATAGCCCCAAAGAGGGCGGCCCGTTTCAGTGTCATAGCGCCATGCCTCATCGACTATTGTCACAAGAAACTGTTTTCGGTCCTGAGAGAGGCATACGCATCTGACATGATTCTTCAGCGAGAGCGGGTCAATCCCGAAGCGTTTCGCCTGTTCCGCATATTCAGGAATCTCCGCAAGGTTTTCAAGCAAGATTGGCTCAACCGTGTTTGTATAGCCGTGAAGAACGCCCTCGCGTGAAAGGAAGAGCATACCCGAACCATCACCGTTAACGTCAGAGCGGTAAATGTCGAAGGCAAGTCCCTGTTCCCCAAGGCGCGCCCCGTCCCTGCCTGTAGTCAAAACCACAGCCGGGGAAGTTGGGAAATCCGTTCTCTTCCCAGATGGGTCAATCCAGACTGTAGAACCCGAAGTGTGAAAAGTCTCCCTATAAGCCGTGTTGGGACGTTCGGCAGGGGGGAGAGGGCTTTCGCTCTGAATTGCCCAGCCGTTTCCGCTCACTTGAAAACGCGGGAGCTTGCTTTTGGGCGAGGTTTCCGTGGCCTCATCTGTATCTGCAGCGCTTGCGTTCTGTGCTTTGGCTCGTTCTTCCCAAGCGTTCGGCGCTTTCGGAAGCCGGATGTACGCCAGATTCTTGAAGTCAAGAGTTCGCGCGTTTGACGCGGGCCGATTAGCTCTGCGGCTATGAACGGGTGGAACAATGGCTTGAATTTGCGGGGCTATATCTGGTGTCGATACCTCTTCCTTGGGAGAGGCAATCCGATACCCTTTTGCGTACAGAAGGTATGAATTCCCTTGACTGACCCGTTGTATCCGGCCTCCCTTCTCAAGCCATGAGGCCAATATGCTGAGCCTCCGGCCATCCCCTTCGATTTCTGTTTTCAGGTCTTTTTGCTTGACGCCGGGCTTTGCGTTGACAGCGGAGACAATCTTGTCCACGAGGTCAGCATCCGATTCGGCTTCATCCGCTGAAGAAAGCCACACCCTAAGCTCCGTCGTAGACTGCAAGGCCGCGCGAAGCTCTTGGATACCTTCGCGGTCCCCTATTACGGCCATGAGGGTTCCGGCTGTATGAACCGCGTGGGAAGTTGCTATATCGAAGCCACCGAATTCCGATTTCATCTGCCTGACGACGGCAGGCATAAGCGGGTATGTTTGCCGAGCCGCTCGAACAGCCGCCCGGAAATCGCCCCTCGATTTTGCGCTAACGATTGTATTGCTCAGCTCGAAATAGCGATTCACAGCCGCGCGTCCAGTTAGTCCGCCAGCCTTGGAGGCTCTCCCGCTTCGCGCATGGCTTGGTGATGGTGGGACGGATAGGGGACGCTGTACGTCTCTTGGAATCCCAAATCCAGACGGCGCGGAAGACTCGCCGAACAATCGCTTTAAGAAATTGAACATTCTTGCCCACCTTCCAGAAGAACCAGCCGCGTCATCCTCAAACCGCTTAGAGGTTTGAGGTGATTAAAGAATCTGGCAAAGGATTCAAGCCACTATAGCAGCGCCACGTTTACGCTTTCCAGATACGTGTCCAGCCGTGACCCGGAGTTTGAACATATGGTGACGTGGGAGGTTCTTCGCCCCAGTGAAGGAATGCTTGAACTTTCATAAGCGGCCAGACACCGCAACCAAACAGCACATCTCAAACAAAAACTGAGAGGCTCGCTTCTCTCCGTAGCCTCATACTGCCACCTTATGGTGGCATGGGTGCCACTTTATGCTTCAAATCACGCACGAAACTCCGGCGGTCGAGCGCATCCGGAAAGCGCGAACGGCGCTCCTGCTCGATCATCCCTTCTTCGGCTCACTTTTGTTTCGGCTGAAGAGCGAGGAGTGCCACTCGATTCCGACCATGGCGACCAACGGCGTGGTGCTCCGCTACAATCCGGCGTTCGTCGATACGCTGAACGCGGCCACGCTGGCCGGGGTGCTGGCCCACGAGGTCATGCACCCCGCACTCCAGCATCACACGCGCCGGTCGAAGCGCGATCCAAGGCGCTGGAACGAGGCCTGCGACTACGCCATCAACCCGCTGCTGCTCGATGCCGGCCTGCACCTGCCGGACGATGTACTCGTCGATCCACGCTTTCGCGGCATGAGCGCCGAGCAGATCTACAACCTGCGCGAGGCCGATGCGCAGTCCGATTCCGGTAGTGAAAGCGAATCGACCCAGAAGAAGAATGATGATCTGGGCTCCGAATCGAACGATCCGACCGGCAGCAACAATAATGATGGATCGCCGTCCGTTCCGGAGAGCCAGGGCGGCATCGGCCAGGTGATCGACGCGCCAGAAGCGGGCGAGGGCGAATCGGGCAATGACGAACAAGCGCGCGAATGGGAAATCGCCGTCAACCAGGCCGCGACCGTCGCACAGCAAGCCGGGAAAGTCCCTGCCGGACTGAAGCGCACCCTAGAAGGCACCGCCGAAGCCAAAGTTGACTGGCGGGAACTGTTGCGCCGCCTCTGGTCCGACACCATTCCGGCCGATTCCAGCTGGATGCGTCCCAATCGCCGCCACATCTGGTCCGGTCTCTATCTGCCCGGCGTCGTGCGCGAGGGCATCGGCGAAATCGCGATTGCCGTAGATTGCTCCGGTTCGGTCAACGCGCGGCAGTTGCGGCTCTTTGAGGCGGAGATCCGTTCCATCCTTGAAGGCCAACGTCCCGAGCGAGTGCATGTCCTCTACTTCGACGCCGAGGTCCACAAGGCTGACACCTACACAGTCGGCGAAACGCTCCATCTCGATCCTGTCGGCGGAGGCGGTACCGACTTCAGTCCCTGCTTCGCCTGGCTCAATGAGCACGGAATCCGCCCGCAGACCCTGGTCTTCCTGACCGACCTCTATGGAACCTTCCCCGATTCAGCCCCCGGCTATCCCGTCCTCTGGGCCTCGACCAGCGGTCGTCATGCCCCCTTCGGTAGCGTCATCCCTATGCAAGCGGCGTAGCCACTGCCCTGTGTATTGGAACAGACGCGCCGCGGAGCATCCTCATGAACAAACAATTCTTTATCTTCACCGATGGCTCAGCCATCGGTAATCCCGGTCCCGCCGGCTGGGCGGCCATAGTGATCCACGGAACCAGCCGTCAGGAAATCGCTGGTTCCGTCCCATGGTCAACAGTCTCAGAAATGGAACTGCGCGCCGCCGTCGAAGCGTTGCGCCGGACACCAGCCGGCGCCCGAATTGAGTTGCGCTCGGACTCGGAACTCTTGATCCACGGAATGCGCTTCCACATCTTCCGCTGGCAGACATTTGGTTGGCGCAACAGCCGCGGCTTTGAGTTGCAGCACCAGGGACTGTGGCGCGAGCTCCTGCTACTGAATGCAGATCGGACAATTCGTTGGCTATGGGTCAAAGGGCACAGCGGCCATCCGATCCAGTCCCGCGCCGACGCGCTCGCCTACCAAGCTGCCAGAGCCGCCGCAGTTCAGGAACGAATTGCCGCCTGATGCTGTTAGCAGACTACAACTCCAATGAGGAAAAGAACTATGTCAACGATTGCAGCAACGAATACGCTTTTTGAAATCGACGCAGAACTGGACGCCCTTTTCGATCAGATAGAGGAGCAAACTGCTAATGGCGGCGAACCCGCCAGGGAACTCGTTGCCCGCTTCCAGGATTTCTGCTCGGCGCATGGTGAAAAGGTGGACCGGATCGGGCGTTTCCTGCGCCGGATGGAGGCGCGTGAGCAGTTTTGCCGCGCCGAGGCTGCACGTCTAGGCGACCGGGCAGGTGCCGCGGCTGGCAAGGTTGAGCGAACAAAGAACATGGTTCTCTACTATCTGATGAGCCATGACCTCAAGGCGATTGAAGGACGCGAGTTCACCTTGCGGGTCCAAAAGAACGGTCAGGAGTCAGTGAAGTTCACCGACGAGGCCGCAGTCCCCATGGCATTCCGCCGAATTGACGTGCGTATTGGAGGCGTCCTCTGGGAAACCGTCCTGGCAAATCTCCCCGACGAGCTCGGGAAGATGCTTGAGTGCGCTGTTGAAGAGTCAAAACCAGACACCGACGCGATCAAAGCGGCCATCCAGCGCGAGGAACTGGTTCCAGGGGCAGAGCTGCGGCGGGGATGGCACCTGAGAATCAAGTAGCGGTGATCAGCCTCTGAGAACATGAATTTCTCAGAGGCTAGCCAGCCCAGAATCTCCCAGGGGATCTGGGAAGACATGGCGACTTTTCGTTACAAATCGGCGCGACCTTTGTCCCGACACGGCGGAGGTCGTGGTTGAAAATTGTGGTCTCAACGCGATTGAGGGTGCTCAAAAGGGTGCTGAATATGGTACCGCGCGAACTTGTCCTTCATGACGCCACCTGCATCGTCTGCCAGGGCCGACGCATATAAATGGACCAATCTTGCTATATGCAAAACGGGGTGAGGCTTGTGAGAAGGGGATATGGACAATCCCCTGCAGTATTTTTCTGCGCTGACAGACCCACGGGTGGAACGGAACCGAGAGCACCTGCTTGAAGAGATTCTGCTGATCGCAATCGCTGCGGTATTGAGCGGGGCGGAAAGCTGGAACGATATCGCGGAGTACGGCGAGGACAAGCTGGAGTGGTTGAAGACGTTTTTGACCCTGCCCGGCGGCATTCCCTCGCACGACACCTTCAACCGGGTCTTTGCCGCACTCGATCCAGAA
>JBAVDS010000065.1:0-2447 GCA_049587335.1 Occallatibacter sp.
AATACACCCAACAATGCACAACCAATCGCGCCAAGCAGAACCACCAACGAGCTTGGTTTCCAGCGGCCCCGTGTGTCGACGGGCTTCAAATCGTCGGCCAGAGCGGCGCGCAGCGCCAACTCTGGATTGGTCTCCGCGTCTTCGGAGTGAAGTTTGCGGAGCGCCAGGCGCACCTCATCCGGCGTGATGTAGCCGGCGGCGTCCATGGCTAGAGCACCGCCTCGGCCGTTACCGGCCGCTTTTGTTCGATTCCAAAATCCAGTTGGTACAGCCGCAGTTGACTCCCGGCCACGCTCTTGATGCCGATCACGCCCGTCATCTTTTCGCCCGGCGCAAGATCGCGTGGCGTGGATTCCGCCTGCGCAACTTCGAGCACAATTCCACGATGGGCTTTGAAGGAGGCGTAGGCCTTGTGCTTGAGTTGGCGGTTGCGAAGACTTACGAGCGAGACCGCATTCTTGCCAGGTAACTGCGCATAAACGGCTGGAAGTGTCACGCGATACGGCGCCTCGGTGCGATTGGTTATTGAGTACCGGACGTAAATCAGGTCGCCAGAGCGGTACACCTGCTCAAGCGCAACTTGCACGCGATTGTGTTCAATCTTGGTCGATTCCTGCACGATGTCTTCCGCCCCCGCAAGCGTCTGTGTGAGAACCTGGACCGCTATCGCGTGAATCTTCCGCTCAGATAGTTCCTCATAGGAGTGCGCCACAGTGCGCGGATCTGGCGCGGGATCGGCGCGGATCAGCACGTCCATGGAGGAGAGCGAGCCGGACGGATCGAGTTCATAGCTCAACTCCCGCGACGCCGTCCACACAAAGAGATTGGTCGAAACGCCCTGCTGGAGCGGCTTGATGAAGACCTTGTCCTCGTGGCGTTCGATTTGAAAACTGTCCGCGTCGCCTACGGCAAGCGTCGTTACCTGCTCACCGAATTCGAGCACGGTGAGATGGTTCATTGAAGTTTCAACGTGCCGGATCTGGCCTTGGCCGGTCGTCTGCGCCCCTGCCACGGCGGCTGAAATAGCGAGAATCATGGTCAAGAGCGATTTCATAGCGGCCTCCTCGGCGCAAAAAACGAAAGGAGAAGCCACAGCATTCGCAGTGACTTCTCCTTCGGGTTAAGAGCATTCTGCCGATGCAGGAATGCTGGTGTCCTCAAATGTCAGGCTCCGCTTTCCCTTGTACTGGAAGAGGAATACCCGCTTCACGCCTTCCGGTCCATCGGGATTGGCGATTCGCTCGACGAGAAAAGCGCGTTGCTGATCGTCAAACCAGACGTACCCGTTGATGGTCTTCGGTAGCCGAACCCTCACCCGCTGGCCGCCGGTAGCCTCCGCAAAGGCATCAACGATCTCCTGCGGGAAAGACTGGAATAGAACCGCTCCAGAGCCTGTGCCATTTGAGACGATGGTGTTCATCGCCTGCGCCCATGCCCTGCGATTCTCCTGCTTGCCCTGCGCCCAGTAGTGCATGAACAGGTGGAGCGAGCTGAACTGATCGCGCGCATCCTGTTCATGTTCCCAGAGATCAGATTGCGCTTTGTTGCGCGCAACGACTGCCGACCGGCGTTGTTCCTTGTCCTCGCACTTGGCGCTAGCATCACATAGCGCCCGAGCGTTTGCGAGTTGGAGTTTGATCTCCTCCTCGCGTTCGACTATCCGGCTGGCGACATCGGCGTAGATGGAGTTAATCAGTTGGCATTCCTCGAACATTCCCTTGGTGACGGTTTCGCCAGAGAAGAGTCCGCGGAAGTCCTCGATCGACATCCGATCTTCGAAGCCGTTGCCGGATTCGTTGGGCAGAAAGCCAAGCTCTTTACGCAACACATTGTAGAGCCTGCCGACTTTGTCGGTGTCCGCTACATCCAGGTGAGCCGGCAGATCCGACACTCTGCGCTCGCGCTTGTACTTGAGCCAGGGCGCCGAAGCTACCTCCTTGCGGATTTCGCTAATTACCGATTCGTCGATCTCAACCCGGTGTTTGAGCGAGTCGAGCGCGTTCTGCAGTTGTTCGACGAGTTTGTATGCGAGGTCCGGCCGTCCAGCAGCCAGGCACGAAGTCTTGAGATCGGTGATGGAACCGATCCGGTTTCCGCGTGCCTTCATGGCAACCAGACAGACATTCCACCATGGAGACTTTGCTTTCGTGAGCTTGGTCTTCTGTTGGCGGAACTGCTCTCCGTATGCAATCCGTCCCGCAACAAAGCGCGGAAATTGATCGGATGGCATGATGCAGACAGTGTCGAAGTCGAAGTCGCCGCCATTCCGTTTTGCCGTCTCCGAATGAAGGATGTAGGTTCCCTCCATGCGAAGTTGGCGATCAAGAACAGATGCAATCTGCGATTCGTCAATATCCGCGCCCAGCGCACGTTTGAGCGATGAAACAAGTTCGTCGTTGGTGAGATGACGGATGGGAAGCAAATCCTCCTGCATCCGAATGGGATAC
>JBAVDS010000066.1:0-20930 GCA_049587335.1 Occallatibacter sp.
ATAGATGCCGTAGCTTGACACTCCGGATGAAATGGCTGCCAAGTGACTCCCGCCATCAATGGTGATGGAGTTCGTGATGGTGACGGTCCCAAATTCGCCATCGTCGAGGGCGTCGATCTCGCCGCCGACAGTCGTCTTCGCATAAGCGCCTTGAAAGGTCAGACAGGGACTGAGTCGCGTGCAGGGGTTTGAGTCACTGCCTGCACCCGAGACCCAGGTGCGCGCATTTTGGCCCTGGGCGGCGGTGACGGCGAGAACGAAAACAGCAGTGAGAGTGAGGATAAAACGAAAGGATTTCATCGATAAGCTCCGTGGATCTGCATCAGTTGAGTTGCGTGGTTGAACTTCGCTCCAAGCGGCGCTACCTCGTTTCAGAGTCGGCTTCCGGCTTTACCGAAGGCAATGCCGCCTCCAACGCCGCCAGCCGCTTTTCCAGCTCTTGAATGGTGGTCTTCTGTTCTTCCAGTTGCTTGTGCTCTTTCTGCACCTCGTTCAGCAGCATCGGCGTCAGCTTTTGATACTGCACGGTCTGAATCTGGCCGTCGGCATTCTTCACCACCAGGTCGGGATAGACCTCGGCAACTTCTTCGGCGATCAGGCCGTAATCGACCGGCTTGGAGCCGTCGTCATAGGGCTGTTTATAGCGATAAGTGACCGGGCGCAGCTTCATCAGCCCATCGCTGGCCGCGGCCATATCATGCACATCTTCCTTGAAGCGGATCGAGGAGTTGACGGTGCCCAGTTGGCCGTTGCTGTTGATATATACCGGAATGCCTCCCGATACTCCCACGCCGTTGATTCCGGCTGCGTAGAAGGAGGACTCCCAGCCTGGAGTTCCGATGCGGATGACGCCGTTGTCGTTTCCTGATCCGTAATTGCCAATATCGATATTGAAATTGGACCCGACAGGGTTATAGTACCCGGAGAACATTCCAACACCGATGTTATATATCCCGGTGGTGTTGTTATAAAGAGCGTAGGTGCCGAAGCCCGTATTGGAGTTACCAGTGGTGCTATAGAGTGCGTTGTAACCACTGGCTGTATTGTTGGTGCCGGTGTTGGCATAGAGGGCGTCGAACCCGACCGCTGTGTTTTGGCCGCCGGTTTGGTTGTCCAAGAGAGCCCCGGACCCGAACGCAGTGTTGTAACTGCCACTGGTGTTGTTCCAAAGCGCGGTGTAGCCGATGGCCGTGTTGTTGGATCCGGTGGTGTTATATTCGAGCGCAGCAAGGCCGAAGGCCGAGTCAAAGTCCCCGGTTGTGTTAAGTTGAAGCGCCATGTGTCCAAAGGCCGAGTCAGCGAATCCGGTCGTGTTAAGTTGAAGCGCATAATCGCCGAAGGCCGAGTTATCGTGCCCGGTCGTGTTATTTTGCATCGCTAGACCGCCGAAGGCCGAATTATCGTCCCCTCCCGTGTTATTTTGAAGCGCTTGATATCCGAAGGCCGAATTCGCTCCGCTCGTGTTATTTTGAAGCGCTTGATATCCGAAAGCCGAGTTCTTGAACCCGCTCGTATTCGAAATGAGCGCTTCGCCGCCATATGCTGTGTTGGTGTTTGACTGCGCTTGCAGCGCAAGGCTGCCAAGCGTGCCGATGCAAACTGCAAGTATTGCTTTACGGATGTTTTTCATGGAACCAAATTCTCCTTTTTCTGGATGGGTGTGATCAGCCGAGCGCTACACTGAGCCACAGCTTGTAGCCACACGGTGGCGCAGCCGTTGTCGTCAACGTACTCGTTGCCACGCTGGAGAAAGGGGGGAGGGCCTGCCTTGCTCATCAAGAATGCGAGAAGCAGAGAGAAAAGGTCTCACGGGTGCGAATAATATTTTGTATGCTGGGAGTTTTCCCGAAGAGAGCATCCTCATAGTTGCGGCCGTGCTTCCATCGCGTGCTTGGCGCACTGCTGTTGATCCGGCAAGAGAAGAGTGACATTCTTTCCCACACTGCATTGAGTTGCCGGATCAATAAGGTCCGGCAAAGAGACCGCGGCTGGCCGCTCCGCCGGCGCCTACCGCTGCTTCCCGCTCCACTCCAGATAGCTCACGAAATCCGTCTGCCCAGGCAGCTTCATCTCAAACTGGCCGCTCATCACGCCATCAAGCAGCGTATACGTCAGCCGGTACTGCGCTCCGGGCTGCGCGGCATCGGAGAGGAAGACGGCCGTTCCCGGCTTGGGGATGGAAAGGTCGTAGTGGAGGATGTGGCCCTCGTTGTCGAAGTAGATGGCTTTGAAGCTACCCGCGCCGCCCTCCGGATAGATGTAAAGCAGATCGTTGTGCTGGCATTCGGCATCGTCCGGGTTGACGCAGGCGCCGCTGCGCGAGTGCCGCGCCAGAATGTGATCGCGCAGCTCCAGGCGAAAGGTGTAGACGGCTGCGGCCTGGGCCTGCGCCGCTCCGCCGGTGGTCTTTGTCTCCCAGCTTCCGACCAGAAAGCGGATTCCGGCCCAGGGATCGGGAGTGGCGGGCGGTTGTGCCGGGGGTTGCGTCTGGCTCTTCGCCGCTGGCTGAGCCGGAGGCGGATTTTGCGCCGGAGCCGTTTGCGCGCTCAAGCCACGGGCGGCCAACAATACCAGTGCGATCCACAATGTGCAGCGTCTCTTCATGGGCCTCCTCACGATTCAAGAGTCTACGCCAGCGCGGCGGGTTGCCGATGGTGAATTCCGCATCTTCCGCCTGCGCGATTCCCACTTTCGGCAGCCCTCTACAATGAGGAATGATGCTGCACCTCTCCGGACTTCCCGCCTTCATCGACTGGCGCTGGCTTTGGCTCTCCGTGGCCTCGTTTCTGGCCGGGGTGCTGAATGCCGTCGCCGGCGGCGGCTCATTTCTCTCCTTTCCCGCGATGCTGGGTATGAAGATTCTGCCCGTCCAGGCCAATGCCACCAACACGCTGGCGCTCTGGCCGGGGCAGCTCACCTCGGTGGCCGCCTACCGCGACGACATCCGCAAGAATCCCCGCCTGGCTCTGCTGATGGCTTTCGCCGGCCTGATCGGCGGCACAGCCGGCGCGCTGGTGCTGCTGAAGACGCCGCAGATGACCTTCCTGCATCTGGTGCCCTGGCTGCTTCTGGCGGCGGCTTCGATCTTCGCGGCCAGCGGACCGGTCTCCCGCTGGCTGGAAGCGCGGAAAATGGCAGCGGGCAACATTGCCGGCAGCGCCTCGCCACGCCGCTTGCCGGTCTTTTTGGCGACCGCGGTGGTCTGCTTTTACATCGGCTACTTCGGCGCGGGCGCCGGCTTTCTGATCATCACACTGCTCTCGCTCTTCGGCTTCCAGGATTTGCACGAGATTAATGCCCTCAAAGTGGCCGCGACGACTCCGGCCAACGGCATCGCCTGCATCATCTTTATCTGCGGCGGCCAGGTCGTCTGGCGCTTCTGCCTGCTGGCCATGGTTGCTTGCGCCATCGGCGGCTATGCTTCGGCCCGGCTGGCCCGCCACATACCGCAATCCTTTCTGCGCGGACTGGTGGTCTGCATCGGCCTCTCGATGGCCGCATGGTTCTTCTGGAGACAGTAGCCGGGGAGCAGCAGTCATTTGTTCCCTGATCCCTGATCCCTGTTCTCTGTAGAATAGTTTCATGAGCCACGAAGGCATCCGCATTGCCTCCCGTCAGGATGAGGCCCGCGAAAACGAGGCCGAGCGCCCGCTGCCCCGCATCAGCATCACTCCTGAGAAGGTGCGCGTGCTCTTGACCGAGGGTAAGGGCATGGAGATCGATTGGGTCGATGGGCACAGGAGCGCCTGGAGCTTTGCCTGGCTGCGCGAGGCCTGCCCCTGCGCCACCTGCATCGAGGAGCGCAAGCTGGAGGGCCGCAGGCCGGGTCAGCCCAAGCAGAAATCCGCCGCCGTTCTACCCTTGTACACACCGCCCGCCAAGCCTGCGAGCGCCCATGCCGTCGGCCGATACGCCATCCAGTTCAACTGGCAGGACGGCCACTCCGGCGGCATCTACTCCTGGGATTACCTGCGTCGCGCCTGCCAGTGCCCGGAATGCACCTTTTCCGCCCAAGAGACCTCCGGCGCGCCGAATTAAACCGGCGATGCCGCCGTTCACGCCGCAGTCCACCCCACTCCGCGAATTACCGGGTTTCGTACCGGATTCGCCGGAATAGATAGATTTCTCCTCTGTTTTCCACAGGGCAAGGCGCTTTCAGGAAAATGTGAACCATATTTAGCACGAATTATCCACGATTTTTTTATTGCAAAGGTAGTTCGAAGCTGCTTATCCACCTAAAGTCTTGACATAATCCTAGCAAGTGCGGTTTTTCAGCATCTGTTTCTAGAGCAGAGTTCAGGGAGGGCGGGGACAAAGGCCGGAGTTCGCAGCCTGGGTTTGTGCACCATTCCCTTGCCGGAGACCAACGGGAGCACTGAAGCATGACCAGCTATAGCCGCCAGGACGTCTTGCGTATCTTGCAGATCGGTTCCCGCCAGTTGCAGGCCTGGGAGCGGGCGGAGTTGATTGCGCAACGGAAGAGTTACAGCTTTCAAGATCTAGGACAGTTGAGGATCTTGCGCGCCCTGCGTGAGGAAGCGGTCTCCGCGGCAGCCATCCGCCATTCGATTGTGGCCATGAAAGCCGTCGCCGGCATGAAGAATCCGCTGCTGGAGGCCAGCCTGGTGAGGAACGGCTCGCGGCTCGCCTTCCGCCATTGCGGCGCGATGGTGGATCCCATCCGCCGCCAGTTGCTCTTCGATTTTGAGCGCGCCGAGCAGATGGGTTCCTTCCAGGCCAGCTCCGAGCCGATGCCCTTGCGCAGGCCGGTCGCGGGCAATCCCCGCGGTGTGCAGGAGATCTTTCTGGAGGCGGTGCAGGCCGAGGAGGCCGGCGAGAAGGTTCGCGCCATCCAGCTCTATCAGCAGATCATGGAGCGCGATCCCAGCTTTGCTCCGGCATGGATCAACCTGGGAACAATTCACTTCCACCTGCGCGAGTTCGGGTGGGCCGAGCAGCTCTACCGCCAGGCGACGCAGATCGATCCTTCTTATGTGCTGGCCTTCTTCGATCTGGGTAATGTGCTGGACGAGTTGCAAAGGCCGGAGGAGTCGATTGCCGCATACAGCCGCGCGGTGGCGCTGGCTCCCGGCTACGCGGACGCCCACTATAATCTGGCTCTGGCGTATGAACGCCGGGGCGAGCGGCGCTCGGCGCTGCGCCACTGGCAGACCTACATCCGGCTGGACAAAAGCGGCCCCTGGGCCGATCATGCGCGGGCACAGATTCGCAGGCTGCTCGACGGCGAGAAGATCGCCATCGCCTGGCGTGCCCCGAGCTTCATTCCGCCCCGCAAGGGCATGGCGGCACTGGAGTTGGTGAGCGATTAACGCCCTTCCGCGCAATAATTCTCTTCCGACCGTAACTTCGCGCTCAATTTGGAGTCTAATTCGGAGGGAAAGATTGTCGCCTGTCTGAAAAATGCACGTGACCTGGCGATCTTTGCGGCTCCGGCTGGCTTCATTCCACGTTTCCACGGCGTTTCTTGAACTCTCAGAGAGCGCAGGATGGAGCGGCAGCATCCACCCGCACTCTGAAGCGATCATGAACCTCATTCATGGCGATGTATGCTTGAACTTCCGGCTTTTCAATTCACGAGGTCTGCAATGAAGACAATAGTTGCTCTCTCACACCAAAGGCGGCTTTGGCTCTGTGGCTGGATCGCTGCTTGCACAATGGCTGCATCCCAGCTTGGCGCACAATCGGCCCCCCGCATCAACTCTGAGGTCACCAACTCCGGGCGCGCGACGCTCAAAGGCTCGCTGCATCCTTTGGCGCAGGCCCAATTCGACGCCGGACGTATGCCCGCGGCTACCAAACTGACGGGAATCAGCATCTTCTTTAGCCGCTCGGCGGAGCAGGAGGCCGATCTGGATGCCTTGATCGCCGCGCAGCAGGATCCCGCCTCGCCGCTCTATCACCAGTGGCTCACTCCCGATCAGTTCGCCGCCCGCTTTGGCATGGCGGATGCCGATCTGAACACGGTGAAAAGCTGGCTCCAGCAGCAGGGATTTTCCATCGATTCGGTAGCCCGCAGCCGCAATAGCATCCGCTTCTCCGGCACGGTGCGCCAGGTGGAACAGGCCTTTTCCACCCAGATGCACTACTACAACGTCGAAGGCAAACAGCACTTTGCCCCCGCGACCGAGCTGAGCGTGCCCGCGGCTCTTGCCCCGGTCGTTCTGGCCATCCGCAATCTCAGCGACTTCCGCCCCAAGCCCATGCACGTCGCTCCATCGCGCCCCGACTTTACCTCCAGCCAGTCGGGATATGTGCACTTTGCCCCTGGTGACATCAAAGTCGCCTACAACATTCCCTCCAATTACACTGGCGCGGGCCAATCGATCGCCGTCATTGGCCAGTCCGCGATCCAGGTCAGCGACATCGAGAACTTTCAGAACGCTGCCAGTCTCGCCACCAAAGAGCCGCTGTTGATGCTGGTTCCGGATACGGGAAGTTCGGCGACTTTTACTGGAGACGAGTCCGAATCGGACATCGATATAGAGTGGTCGGGCGCCATCGCCCCCGGCGCCAACATTGTGTTTGTCTATGCAGGCTCCAACTCGAATGCGGGTGTCTTCGACTCGCTCACCTATGCGGTAGACGAGGATATAGCGCCCATCATCAGCATCAGTTACGGCGAATGCGAGGTGGGTCTCACCACGCCGGCGATTGCATCCTACGAATTGACAAACAAGCAAGCGGTCACGCAGGGACAAACGATCATCGCCTCATCGGGCGACTATGGTTCCACGGCCTGTTACGGCGACTACGGCAACACCGCTCCCGTCGCTCAGGATGAGGTATTGGCGGTCAACTACCCGGCCAGCAGCGCCTATGTCACCGCCATGGGAGGCACCGAGATTACCGCTGCCGACGACGTGACTGGCACGGGATATTGGCAGGCGGCCAACGGCACCGATGTCCTGACCTCCGCGCTACAATGGATTCCCGATGTCGCCTGGAACGACGACTCCGCAGCTTCGGGATCGCAGTATGGATGGTCCTCTGCGCTCAGCGCCAGCGGCGGCGGCTTCAGCACGCTCGTCCCGAAGCCTGCATGGCAGAGTGCCCTGACTCCGGCGGACGGGCACCGCGACGTGCCCGATCTCGCGCTCTACTCCTCGCCCAACTATCCCGGCTACCTCTACTGTTCCAGCGACAGCTCGGTTGGCGTAACTTTAAGCTGCGCTTCCGGCTTCCGCGATGAATACGGCGAATACCTGACCGTCGCCGGCGGCACCAGCTTTGCCGCGCCCATCTTTGCCGGCATGGTCGCCCTCATCAATCAGGCAAAGGGTTATACCGGCGGGCAGGGCCTGATCAACAACGAACTCTACACGCTCGCGGCAGGCGCAAGTTATAGCTCAGCCTTCCACGATGTCACCAGTGGTACGAGTGCCGGAACCACGGATGTTGGTAACGAGTGCCTCGCCGGATCGAGTTACTGCTCAAGCGCAGGTAAATCCGCATACCCGACCGCTACCGGCTACGACGAGGCGACGGGTCTGGGATCGGTCAATCTTGCCAACCTGATCGGAGTATGGCCGGCCAACGTGGCGCCGCTGATCGGTACGACGACCACGATCACCACGACAAATTCCACCCCCACCGTGAACACGACCGACACCTTTACCATTACCGTCGCCGCCGCCAGCGGTTCTACATCGCCTTCCGGCAGCGTAACCCTTTCCATTGACGGAGGAGGAACACCCTATAGCAATGGCGGCTCGACGACGACCGTCCCATTGGTCGCAAGCGGCAGCGGCACAGCCACGGCCTCCTACCAAGCCTCCTTCTCGACCGCCGGCACGCATCAGATCGTCGCCCAGTTCCCGAAGGGCGCTACCTTTGCGAACTCGGCGGGCGTCGTGCAGGTGAATGTCGGGGGATCCAGCTCCGGCACGGGCAGCTTTACTCTCTCCGCAAGCCCCAGCACGCTGACCGTAAGCCAGGGCAGCGAGGGAAACGAGACCCTCACCGTAACTCCTTCCACTGCTCCCGCCTACACGGGCACGGTTCTGCTCAACTTCAGCACCTCCAACGACAATGCGCTTCAGAATCTCTGCTATGAATTCACGACTATGCTGAACAACGGCGAGGGATCGGTTACGGTGACCGGAGCGGCTCCCGTACCGACGCAGCTCACCTTCGACACCAACGCCAACGACTGCCCGCAGGTGCAATCACCTGCCGGGGGCAAGTCGTTCCACAGGCTGGGAGGCTTGAAGACGGCTCGAAACAACGGCCCGAAGCGCGCTCCCTTCAGCTCTGCCCCGCTGGGTATCGCATTTGCCGGGCTGCTGCTGGCTGGCTTTCTGGGCAGGCGCGCACGGAAGTTCCACACCCTGGCCGGAGTGATCGCGCTGCTGGCTGCCGGTCTGGCAGTTTCGGCCTGCGGTGGCGGCGGCAGCGGAGGAGGAGGAGGCAATACTGTCACTGATCCGCCCAAGGGAACCTATACCATCACGGTCATCGGGCAGGACTCGGCCACGGCAACCATCACTGGGCAAACAACCTTCACCTTCGTGATTCAATAACTCGGATCGGGCAAAGGGGCGGCTGCCGGCAAGGTGGCCGCCTCTTTTGTTTTATAAGCTGATGATTCAGAGCAAAAAAGGTGCAGGATATTACAGTTTTTGTGTCCGCTGCACAGCGCGGACGCCGTTGACGCGGCGCAGGCCCAGAACCATGCGATTCAGGTGGCGAACGTCTTCGGCTTCGGCGACCAGTTCGACAATGGCTTCGCCGTTTTCGTCCTTGCGAATGTCGATGCCGCTGATGTTGGCGTTGTCGTCGGAGATGACCGCGATCAGCTCCTTCAGCATTCCTGCGCGGTCGTCGCATGAGACGGTGATCTTGACCGGATAACGCTGCGGCTTGCCGGCCTGTGCGGCGGCGCGCGACCACTCGACGGCAATGCGGCGATCGCTCTCGTAGAGCAGATTCTGCACATTGGGACAACTGCGCGCGTGCACGGCCACGCCCTTGCCGCGGGTGACATAGCCGACGATCTCTTCGCCGCGAATGGGATTACAACATCGCGCGCGGTAGACGAGCAGATCGTTCTGACCCTCGACCTGAAGCGAATCGGAGCCGGTCAGATGCAGCTTGCGAACGGCATCCGACATGGCCGCTTCGCCGGAGCCGCCGGGCTTGATCTCTGGAGAGGCCTCGGCCTCCGGCAGGTTGGTGCTACCCGGCGCCAGCTTGCCGAGCAACTGGCGTGCGGAGTGCTTTCCCAAGCCCAGCGCGGCCAAAAGATCGGTGGCGGTAGCCACACCATATTCATTGGCGATGCGGCCCAAATCCTGGTCGGAGATCAGGCTCTGCTGAACCTTATATTTACGCGCCTCGCGCTCCAGCAGCTTGCGGCCGATCTCGACGGCGCGGCGGCGATGATCTTCGTTGAGCCAGTGCTTGATCTTGTTGCGCGCGCGCGGGCTTTTAACAAAATTCAGCCAGTCGCGGCTGGGTTTGTGGTCCTTCTGGGTGACGATCTCGACGATATCGCCGGTACGCAGTTTGGTGCGCAGGGGCGCCATGCGGCCGTTGATCTTGGCGCCGACACAGGTGTGTCCGACTTCAGTATGAATGGTATAGGCAAAATCGACGGGCGTGCCGTCGGCGGGAACCACAACGACCTTTCCTTTGGGCGTGAAGGTGTAGGTCTCGTCGGGATAGAGGTCCATCTTCAGGCTGGAGAGAAATTCGTTGGGGTCGGTCATCTCCTTCTGCCAGTCGACCAGTTGGCGAATCCAGTTCAACCGCTCCTCGTCGCGGGCCGTTACCACGCCCTCGCCCGCCTTGTACTTCCAATGGGCGGCAATGCCTTCCTCGGCGGTGCGGTGCATCTCCTCGGTGCGGATCTGCACCTCGAATTGATGGCCGCTGGCCCCCATCACCGTAGTGTGCAGCGATTGATAGCGGTTGGCGCGAGGCATGGCGATGAAGTCCTTGATGCGCCCCGGAACCGGCCGCCACAGTGTGTGGATCAGCCCAAAGACGGCATAGCAGGCGGCCACATCCTGGGTAATGACGCGAATCGCCAGCAGATCGTAGACCTGATCGAAGGAAACCTTGGAGCGCTGCTGCTTTTGAAAGATGGAATAGATGCGCTTGATGCGCCACTCGACGCGGGCCTCGATGCCGTTCTCGCGCAGTTGCTCGGTGAGCGTGTCTTCGACCGTGCGTAGAAACTGCTCGCCCTCGATGCGGCGCACTTCGACGGCTGCCGAGACCTGCTCGTAGCTGACCGGATCGGTGTAGCGGAAGGCCAGGTCCTCCAGTTCGCCGCGCACCTTGCCCATGCCCAGCCGGTGCGCCAGAGGAGCGTAGATGTCCAGTGTCTCGCGGGCGATGGCCTCCTGGCGCTCCGGCCTTAAATGCTCCAGCGTGCGCATATTGTGCAGGCGGTCGGCCAGCTTGATCAGCACAACGCGCACATCCGAGACCATCGCCAACAGCATCTTGCGGACATTTTCCGCCTGCCGGTCCTCGCGATTGGCAAACTCGATCTTGTCGATATTGGTGACGCCTTCGACGATATGCGCCACTTGATCGCCAAAGCCGGCCTCAATCTCTTCATTGGTAGCTGGCGTGTCTTCAACCGAATCGTGCAAGAGGCCGGCGGAGATGGCCGTCGAGTCCATCTTCATCTCCGCCAGCACCTCGCCCACTTCCAGCGGATGAATGATATATGGCTCGCCGGAGGCCCGCATCTGCCCTTCATGGTGACGGACGCAAAACTCCCAGGCCTTGCGAATCAGCGCAAGATCGTCGTTGGGACGATTGGCGTGAACCTGCTTGAGAAGAGCTTCAAAACGGCGGTCGAGGGTCTGCTGGTCGATGACGCGCGGGGCTGCAATGCGGCGTTCTGGGGCTTGACGGAGAATGGTATCCGGGCCGGAGCGCACAACTGCTTGCGCCTTCTCCGTCGCAGCCGGTGCCGCGCCGGGAACCTCCTCCGGAATGCTCTGCCGGACAGTCGCCATGCTTTATTATAGGCCGGTTGCGTTTGGCGCGTGCGAAGAGGAACAGAATTGCCCTCCGCCGCGATGCGGCCTCGGCAGACCATCCTTGCTAAGATGAATCAGTCCAAGGAAGCCCATGACCAAGCCGCGCACTGCTCGACCAGCTAAGTCCACCCCGACACCCCAGGCCGCCCAGCCTGCGCGCGCTGCCCTGGCTCCCGGCGCGCGCATCAGCCGCCGCGCCTCGGACCGGCTTCGCGCGGGCCATCTGTGGGTCTACGCCTCGGATATTGAGTCTATCCAACTCCCCGCAGGCGAAGCTCCGGCGCTGCTTCCCGTGGCCGACAGCCGCGGACTGCTGCTGGGCACGGCGCTCTATAGCCCCGCCTCGCAGATCGCTCTCCGGCTGCTCTCGCGCAACGAGCTTACCGAGACCGCATGGCCTCCGCTGCTTGCAGACCGGCTGCGGGCTTCGATCCGGCGGCGGAAGCCGCTGCTCGACGGCCAGACCGACTCCTGCCGGCTCTGCTTCAGCGAGGCCGACGAGTTGCCCGGTCTGGTGGTGGACAAATATGGCGAGCTGGTGATTTTGCAACTGCTCGTCAAAGGGCTGGACTCATCGGCGATACGGCAGGCGTGCGTGCGCGTGGTCGGCGAAGAGCTGGCCCCGGCGGCGATTCTGGAGCGGCCCGATCCGCGTGTGCGTGAGCTGGAGGGGTTGTCTGCGCCCGATCTCACGCCACTCTGGGCTTCCGATCCCACCAATCCCGTTACCAGCACGCAATTCAAACTCAACGGCCTCATCTTTCACTATGACGCCAACTCCGGGCAGAAGACCGGCGCATTTCTTGACCAGCGAGCCAACTACGCCGCCGCCGCCGATTGGGCGCGAAGGCTGAACGCCACTGGCCGGGCGCTCGATGTCTGCACCTACCAGGGCGGCTTCGCGCTTCACCTTGCGCGGGTCTGCAAGAGCGTAACCGGCATCGACTCCTCGCGTTCCTCGCTCGAAGTGGCCGAGCGCAACCAGGAAGCGAACCGGACGCTGCTCGGTGCGCAGGTCGATTGGGTCGAGGGCGACGCCTTCGAGATTCTGCGCGACTGGTCGGAAGCGGGCGAAAAATTCGACACGATCATCCTCGATCCGCCAGCCTTCGCCAAGAGTCAGCGGGCCGTCGAGGGCGCGCTGCGCGGCTACAAGGAGTTGAACCTGAGAGCCTTCAAGATGCTTCGGCCCGGCGGGCAGCTCGTCACCTGCTCCTGCTCGCATCACGTCGGCTGGGCCGATCTTGAGGCCAGCGTGGCCTCGGCCGCCGCCGATGCGCATCGGCGGGTGCGGCTGCTGGAGCGCCGCGGCGCTGCGCCTGACCACCCCGTCATCCTCAACCTGCCGGAGACCGAGTACCTGAAGTGCCTGATTCTGGAGGCGGAATAGGCGCGAAAGTGCGTCCCGCTCTCGTCATCGGCATGGTTTTCTCCTGAAATGGTTCTTATACTACTCAAAGCAATCCGCTGACTTTGGATGCAAAGTGCAAATTGTGGTAACTTCTTTTTCGGGGGCATATGAGAGTACGATTCAGCCATCTGTGCCACATCCTTTTTCCTGTCTTACTTCTTTGCCAAGCCTCTGTGCCTGCCATTGCACAGCAGGGACAGTATCATCTGCCCTACTCGCCCTTCGTTTTGCAGGATTCAAAGCCCATTGGCGGTCTCGCAACCTATTATCCGATCAAATCGATCGATGGAGAGACGATCCGGCTGCGAGGAGATGACGGCACGATCTACACCTTCAAACTCGACGCCGGAACCATCTACTGCCAGGGCGACCAGAAGGTCGCGGACTGGACGTTTTTGAAGAGTATTGGGAAAAAACAGACGGTGACCGTCATGACCAACGATGACGACAGTCAAAAGGCACTCGTCATCTGGGATCGCCCGCCCTCAGTCTCAAATACCAACGGGGGCTTCAAGTTTGCCCTTCCACCGATGTGTAAATAGCCTCTATATGCCGCGACTTCCGCTGAACGTGGCTTCACGCCCGCCGGAGATCCCCGCAGAATTGGCGGGCGTGAGCCTCTAACGGCAGCGGAGATCATTGCGTTTGGAGGGCAGCGCGATCAGGCGCGGGCGGTGTGCTGCCTGCCCTGCCAGGGAGTCAGCAGGCGGCCCAGCCAGCCAAACCACGAACGGCGCTCTGCAGCGGGCTTTACCGGAGCCGCGGCCGAGCGCATTTGGGCCAGTGTGTCCCTGACCATCGCCCGTAACGACTCCGCCTCAAAGGTGCAGGAGCGCAGGTAGGCCGAGACGGTGAGTCCCGCCTCGGCGGCGCGCCGGTGCAGTTGCGCGCACTCCGCTTTGCTCATCCGGATGGTAATGCTGGCGTCTTTCAGATTTCGCTCAAAATGTGCATCCGGCAGTCGCTCCGCATTCAGGCCGTCATTCCTGGCCGGCTGCGCGGAGGTAAGCGGAACTCCCGCCCCCCCAGCCGAAGCTCTCGGTGCGGGCTGGTTTGCCTGCGGACCAGCCTCCGACGCCAGAGGCGGATCGACTGGGATGGAGGGGCGGTAGCGTGCGTGAGTGCGCAGGGCGCTCTCATAACTAAGGGTGGCAATATCATCGGCAAGATCGTCATCGCCCCAGGCCTGCGTGGAGCTTCGCCCGGCTCTCCCGGAGCGATCGTTCTCCTCGCTGAATTTCCATCCCGGCGACATGGATTCGCCGCCGGGGTCTCCGGTTGAATGGACTGGAGAGGCCAACGCGGCCAGCAATCCCGCAAAGCTAGGTGAATTTGGAGTGGACGACGATGCGGTTGCTTGCTGCATGGGATGAAGCATATCGTGCGTCAGGACGGCAAGCGTGAGGAATTTCCCATGCAACCGGCTCCTCCGATGCCAAAAGTGAACAAGCCTGCTGCCGTTCCCAAAAGGGAATACGTGGGATCTCCACGATACGCAGCGGTTGCCCGCACCGCATTGATCCCCCTGCCGATCAAGCTCAGGCAGCTACAGCGGCTTCGGGATCGGGCAGTACCCGGCCCGGAAGCCTTAGCAACTCGGTAATGCCTTCAGCGCTCAGCGGCCGTGCAAAGAGATACCCCTGGCCAAACCGGCATTTCATATCGCGGAGCAGGCGGTACTGCTGGCTGGTCTCGATGCCCTCGGCCACCACATCCATGCCCATCACGCGAGCCAATTCGATAATCGTCCGCACAATCTGCAGCGGTTGATCGCCATCGGTCATGCGGGAGACAAAGGAACGGTCGATCTTGAGCACGTCGAAGGGAAAGGCGTGGAGATTGTTCAGAGAGCTGTAACCGGTACCGAAGTCATCCATCAGCAGCGAGACTCCCAGCCGGCGCAGGCTGCCCAGAACCTCCAGCGCGATGCGCACATTGGGAATCAGGCTGGACTCGGTCATCTCCAGTCCAAGTTGTCGGCTGGAGATTCCGGCTTGAACCAGGAGCGCCTCCACATGGTCGGCGAGGCCCGCGCGCGAGAACTGTCTGGCGGAGAGATTGACGCCCACGCGCAGGGAGACGTGGTTGATATCCTCCTCGCACCACCTTTGAATCTGGTTGCAGGCTTGGGAGAGCACCCAGTCGCCAATGGGAAGGATCAGCCCGCTTTCCTCGGCCAGTGGAATAAAATCCATCGGGGGAATCAATCCCCGCTCCGGATGAATCCAGCGGATCAGGGCCTCTAGCCCGACGATGCTGCGTGTGGCCAGATCGACCTCCGGCTGGTAATAAAGCACAAACTGGTTTTTGTCGAGAGCCTGACGCAGATCGGACTTGGTTGGCCAGCTTCCTTTGGACGATGCATCCTCGGAGGCGCGGCGATGAGTGCTGTTTCCACTGAGGTTCTTGCGCAGCCTGCGCAGCTCCAGCAGGCTGGAGACCATTTCCGCCATATTCTCCAGCGTCTGGATCGCCTCCGCAGTCATCGGTTCCGAGGGACGGCTGAAGAATATGGTTAAGGTACCCAGAATCTTGCGGTCGCAGAGGCGCACCGGAACACTGGCGAAGGAAGCCATCGCCAGGTGTCTGAGGCGCGGCAAAAACTGATCGCGCTGTGGATGTTTGCTGATATCCGGAACCACCACCGGACCGTCTTCAGCGGCCACCATCTCGAAGATGGAGTGATCGCGCGGCAGCTCGCGAATCGTCTGGCACCAGCAAGACTTCATCCAGATACGCCCTTCGTCGGCAAAGCCCAGGCCTACCGAGTCGGCGTGAAAGTACTCCCCCGCCAGGCGGGTAATGGTGTCGTAACTGGCCTCCGGCGGAGTATCCATTATCCCGGTGGAAACCAGCACAGCCAGCCGTTCATCTTCTTGCTGGCGATTCAGTCCGCATATCTCCGCTTCAACGATTGGCATCTTGACTCCTGGCCTGTAGCGCTCGCAGTTCGTTCAACCGCGCCACACGCCGCTCGATGGACCCTCTGCCAGACAAGGAGCGAAATATGGCTGCATCTCTCTATTCGCATTCCATATGTCTGGCCGCAGAAGGCCCCTGCGAGAACGTCTCGCATGACTCTGTCTTCCTTATCGGAAACGAGAGTTGCGGCATGAGATTACTGGGGAATCCGTAAAATGAGTACCCTGCCTGAAAGAAAAGAATTGTTTCGGGGCAGTGGCTGTTTCATTTCCGTGCAATGAAAGCTGCACAGGCAGTTGCGGATCCCGCCCGCAGCCCCGGTAGAATCAACATCAGTGGCAGAACGGCCCACAACCCATCCCGCCATGCCGCCGCGTTCCCGCTGGACGCGCGCTTTGGGCCTGCTGCGCCCGTCGCACGCGCACACGGCATTTACCGCGAGTATTCTGTTGGCGGCTTCGTCATTTCTATCCAGCCTCATTGGCCTGGGCCGCGGCAAGTACATAGCGATGGTCTTCGGCGCGGGTCCGCAGACCGACGCATACATGGCGGCATTCCGGCTCCCCGACCTGATGAACAACTTTCTCGTGGGCGGAGCCGTCTCCATCACCTTTGTCACCATTCTCAATCAATATCGAGAGCGCGATGAAGAGGCCGAGGGAGAGCGTGTGCTGTTTACGGTTCTCAACCTCGTCGTGCTGGCGCTGGTGGCAGCCACCATCTTGCTGATGTTTCTAGCCGTTCCCTACATCCGCTTCACCAATCCCGGATTTACCGCTGGGCAGGTAGCTCTCTGCGCGCACATGACGCGGCTTCTTCTGCCTGCGCAGATATTTCTTTTTGCCGGTAGCGTGGTGGGAGCAACGCTGCTGGTGCGCAAGCAGTTCTTGTATCAGTCGCTTCAGCCGATTGTCTATAACCTCTGCATTATCGCCGGAGGTGTGTTTCTCCATCGAAGGTTTGGGATTTCCGCGTTGGCCATCGGCGCAACTGTGGGTTTTTTGCTGGGTTCATTTGCGCTGAATGCATGGGGAGCGGCGCGCGCCGGCGTGCATTACCGCTGGGGCATCGACCTTCACCATCCCGGTCTGCGCATCTGGCTTCAGATGACTTTGCCGCTCATGTTTGGCTTTGGACTGCCTTTTCTGGACCAATACTTCGCGGGCTACTACGCTTCTCACGCGGCGGGCGATATCACACGGCTGGCCAATGCCAAACAGATATTTTCCGCACCGATGTCCATGCTGGCCATGGCTGCGGGCGTTGCCTCGCTGCCGTTTTTTGCCCAGCTCTGGGCCAAAGGCAAACGCTATGAATTTGCAATTGGCGTCGCGGACTCGGTCTCCCGCGTAGTTGCGTTGGGGCTGCTGGCAGCTTCCGCAATGATCGCGCTGGCTCAGCCCATCGTCGGCCTGATCTTCGGGGGCGGACGATTTACCCAGCAGGATGTACGCCAGACCGCTCTTTTCTTTGCTCTTTACACACTCTCGCTTTTTCTGTGGTCGGCCCAGGCCATCTACGCCCGCTCGTTCTACGCCGCTGGAATCACCTGGCTTCCCATGCTTGCCAGCACGATCATTGTGCTCGCTGCCTTTCCGCTCTATGGCCTGGGTTATCGTTGGCAAGGAGCCGCCGGCCTGGCTATCGCCTCGGACGCCGGAATTGCGCTTCAGGCCATCAGTCTGGCCGTGTTGCTGCACCAGAGGCACATGGTCTCGTTGGCCAGCCTGGACTATACCGAGATGGGCCGCTGCCTGCTTGCCGCCCTGGCGAGCGGCTTCGTCGTCGGCATGCTCTTCACCTGGATGGGCGGTCTGTTGCACCGCAGCGCCATCGGCCCCGCACGCGCCATTGACCTGGCAATGCTCGTCGCCGGTACGGCTTTGTGGGCGGTGATTGTCAAATGGGTTCTGGAAAAGGCAGGCTCGGTGCTGCCACGGGTGGCGATGAAGCGGCTGGGGATGGGATAAGGATTCTCTGTCGATTCGGCGTTCACTCGAACAACCAGGTCACGCTCGAAAAAACACAAGCGCCCCCATATCTGGAGGGCGCTTGCATAGTACGGTTGCCGAGGAGCGGCTAAGTCAGAACCGGCTTGGGCGCTTCCGGAGCCGCGGGAACGGCGGCGGACGGGCCTGGCTTGGCTTCTGCCTTCTTGATGTCGATGCCGCCCTTGAAGAAGGCGCCATCCTCGATGCTGATACGCGCCGCGGCCACATCGCCGGTCAGCGCGCCCTCGGCACGGATATCCACCCGGTCCGAGGCCGAGACATTTCCGCGCACTTTGCCGAGAATGACGATTTCGCGCGCGGCGATGCTGGAGGTCACCTGGCCGTTGCGGCCTACGGTGACGCGGTTGCCGGGAAGGTTGATGCTGCCTTCGACCTTGCCGTCGATAAACAGCGACTCACTGCCGGTGATCTCTCCCTTGACGACCAGCCCCTTGCTGATGGTGGCCTGATCGCCGCCGGAGGCAGGGGCGCGCGATACGACTTCAGAGGAAGGAGCGGGCGGTACTGGGCGGGAGGGTTCGGGGGTGAAGTTGGAGGAGTTTGGCACGGATTGGGTCGGTTTCCACATAGCGCTCAAGATGATTCCTTTTCTGTCCTGAAAGGACGGGGCTTGCCAAGGTAAGGGCCTTTGCCGTACGCCCGAAATCTGAATGAATAGACAGCCGCAGTATACGCCTTTGGCGGTCCCGGTGACGGCCGCGGGTGGAATCTGATCTCCTTGCGGTCCGCCGGAAAAATAGCATTGACGCTATTTTAAGACAGCTTACGCAATCTGTGCGAGCGACACAGCTTTCGAGCGCACTCTTGCGCTATGATGATGAGTCTCAAATTCAAGGAGTTCGACGGCATGGATACCGCAACGTACGATCTGATTTTCAAATACGGATGGGTAGTTCTGCTCATCTTTGCTCTGATTCTGCATAGAGTGGTTCTGCGCGTCTTCTTCGGCACGGTCATCATCTCGGAGGACGAGATCGGCATCGTCAACAAGAAGTGGGTGCTCTTCGGCAAGAATCGCACCCTGCCCGACGGCGCCATCGTTGCGCTGAATGGCGAAGCCGGCCTCCAGGCCGATACACTGGCTCCAGGCATCCACTTCGGACTTTGGGCCTGGCAATACGCCGTCAGCAAGGTGCCCTTCACCACCATCGACAAGAGCCATATCGGCATCGTCGAGGCCCGCGACGGCCATCCCCTCTCCGGTGGCCGCGTGCTGGCCAAAACCGTCGAGTGCAACTCCTTTCAGGATGCGCGCGCCTTTCTCACGCACGGCGGCCAGCGCGGACCGCAAATTTCCATCATTCCGCCCGGAACCTATCGCATCAACACGTCGCTCTTTCGCGTCAACCAGGAAGATGTGCTCGAAATCCCCGACAATATGGTCGGCGTCGTCACCACCAAAGACGGTATGCCGCTGGCCACCGGCGAAATCGCAGGCAAAGAGATCGAAGGCCACAATATGTACCAGGACGCCGAGGCCTTCATCATCAACGGCGGCAACAAGGGCTTGCAGGAGCAGGTCATACTCGCCGGCCGTTACTTCATCAATCCCCGTTTCGCCACCGTCGAAACCAATCCCATGACTCAGGTTCCCATCGCCAATGTAGGCGTCGTCATCGCCTATGTCGGCGCAGAGGGAAAGGATCTGACTGGCGACACCTTCAAGCATGGCAATCTCGTCAGTCGCGGGCAAAAGGGCGTCTGGATCGACCCCCTCGACCCCGGCAAGTATCCTATCAATCCCTTCACACACAAGGTGGAGCTGGTGCCCACGGCCAATATCGTGCTCAACTGGGCGACGGGCAAAACCGAGGCCCATCACCTCGACGAAAAGCTCTCCACGATCACCGTGCGCTCCTCGGATGGCTTTACCTTCAACCTCGATGTCAGTCAGATCATTCACGTGCCGCGCAACGATGCGCCCAAGGTCATCGCCCGCTTCGGAACCATGGCGAATCTGGTGACGCAGGTGCTGGAGCCGACCATCGGCAACTACTTCCGCAACGCCGCGCAGACCTCGGATGTGATCGAGTTCCTCAAGAAGCGCAGCGAGCGGCAGGCCGAGGCGAAACTGGCCATCGGCGCGGCCCTCTCCGAGTACAACGTCAACGCCATCGACACTCTCATCGGCGACATCACCCCGCCGGAAGCCCTGATGAAGACGCTCACCGACCGCAAGATCGCCGAGCAGGAGCAGGTCACCTACAAGACTCAGCAACTGGCCGAAGAGACCCGCAAGGATCTGCAACAGGCTCGCGCCATGGCCGATACCCAGGCTCGCGTCGTCGATTCCGAGCGCAGCGTTTCCATCGCTGAATTCGCCGCCCAGGTTCAGGTCAAGCAGGCCAACGGTTTTGGCCAGTCCAAGACCATCAACGCCGAGGCCGACGCGCGCGTCAGGACCATTACCGCTGAGGCCGAAGCCCGCGCCAAAACCATCAATGCCGACGCCGACGCCAAGGTCGTCATCATGGTCGGCAACGCGGATGCAGAAAAGACTAAGGTCGTCGGTACGGCGGAAGCCGATGTCATCAAGCTGAAGATCGACTCGATGGAGTCCGGCAACTACGCGCTGGTGCAGGTGATGCAGGCGCTGGCCGCAAACAAGACTCAACTCGTTCCGCAGATTGTTGTCAGCGGCGGAGGCAACGGCAGCGGCCAGGGCGGCACGCTCGTCGATGTACTCCTCGCCAACCTCATCCGCGACAACATGAAGCAGGAGGGCGGCAAGCCCGCGGAATCCCTCACGCCGTCCACATCCGTGTCTGAAAAGAAGTAGCAGCGGATGGTATCTGTTTCATTTTTTGTCAATGAACAAATCTGGGTGCCCCATCCTTTCGCGCACTTAGCGAAAGGGTGGGGCACCACAACCCCGAAAGAATCCGTTTCGAAGAGAGTAATTCGATGAACCTCCAAGTCCCAGACAAAACGAGATTTCGGAACGTCGATCTCGATATCACATCAAAGGTTGATCTGCAACCGTTAATGGCGGCAATGGGCAAGAAAATCTCATTGAGTTTCGTCGGACGCGTAAAGCGTATGTACTACGCGCACATGGATCTTGCAATTGGAAAACCCAAGAGTCCAGACTCGGCGATATACATTTATTGCAAACTGATTAAAGGACTACCATCAGAAGCAAGGGAACTTTGGGACTCTGCGAAGATTCGCACTTTCGACATCGGAATAGATGCACCAGGATCAAGCAGTTGTTATTGGTCCTCAATCTCGCCAAAAACGCTTCTGGCTGCCGCCGAAATCAATGCGCAAATCGCAATCACGATCTACGGCCCGATGAAAAAAGCAAGGGGCTTAGGAAGAAAAGGATCTCAGAGCGGGTCCTTTCTCAAGAGGGATAGTAGCACTTTGTAGAGGTCATCTTTGCGGTGATTGAAGCGAAATTCTGTTTCTTTCAGATGGAGCGGAAAGGTGCTTTTGCACACGCCGTGAAACTTCGTCAGGCGGTGCTTGGCAAAGCCCCAAAAGCTCTCGATGCCGTTGATGTGATTCGGCCCAACGGCAAATTCGTTCTCCCCGTGATGGACGCGAAAGTGTCGCGCATAGCCG
>JBAVDS010000067.1:0-8707 GCA_049587335.1 Occallatibacter sp.
GTCGTTGGCATTGTGAAATATCATTTGGAATCTCCGTTTCCGCAGATGAGGCACCCCTGTTGAGGGTGGAGTCCAATTCGCTGAAGTTCAAAGTGCTTGGTGAAGGGATGTACCGGTCGATTTCCCCAAACCACATAGTTCTTCTCTATAGGCGGCAGAAACTTCGGACGCTCCGGTAATGTGCGCGCGATAGAATCGAGCACGAATCGAGTGTGAAAAGCTGTGATGAAAGCAATATCTACGTTCAGTCCCGGTGAATCCTTGATCTCGCTCACTTCAAGGCCATAGAGTTTCTCGCGCTCTTCTTCTGAGGCCAAATCGATCTCGCGCACACCGTCGCGGAATTGTGTGCGCTCAAGGACACTTTCAAGGCAAGCGAGACAGCCGCTTTCATCGGGACGATAACTAAACACTTCTCCGCCAATACCGCGAGTAAAGACCTTGCCGATTACAAATGGGGTTTTGGTTTCTACGCACAGTTGATTGAAACGATAGCGGGTCGGGTCGTTATCAGTCGCAAGCACGACCACTGTGCTTAAGCGAACATAGTCTATAAGGTCCGGACACGCCATGAGATCGACACTGTGGCGCTCGATTTCAATGGCTGGATTTCGGTCAAGCAGCACGTCGGCAAGGGCATCCACTTTCAGTTGCCCAATATAACGGCGACCGCATACATGACGGATGACGTTTTCTACTTCAAGCACATCGGAATCGAAAAGGATGAACTTACAGACACCCGCCATGGCGAGCTGCAATGCAACCTGTCCGCCTCCCGAGCCACATCCAGCAATAAGCACCCGCGCTTCGCTCAACTTTCCCACATCGAAGAGCGGCGCAATGCGAGCGAACAACTTCTCGTCATTCATTCGACGGTCCTTCCTGTTTGGGCCATTGACCCGACTGACGCCAAATGTCGTAATGTTGAATCCACTGTCTGGCCAGATTGAGAGTAGAGAAAACCGTGTGCTTGCCTGGGTTCCATCCGGTCATAACACCGTATAGGCATAGGGCGCCGTCGGCCCAGCGATGCGGAGCGTCTTCGCTGATTGGGCTGGCGTAAACACGGGGACAATTATTTGGATACCCGTGCGGCAAGAAAATTGTCGCTTCAATAGGAGTGTCATCAACGAGCCGGCATGGAAAACGAAATGTCAGTTCGTGAGTCTCTGTGAATGTCGTGCGAGGTTCCTCGCCGCGCTGGACGAGTTCCTGAATTTCATTCGCAATTCTGTCTGGGGGGATGTCTGGAAAGAAAATCGACAGAGGCACCAGACATGCTTTTTGACGGCCATTGCGTTCGATGATGAACGCTTCACCACTGTCCGCCACACGGTCGAGAATTTCGCCAGGACGGTTGCGCAGTTCCGTCATCGAAAGTAATGCAAAGTCCATGGGCATCTAGTGCTTCACCTCTGCACCTGGCCATCTGCCTCTGAGGCACCAGATGTCGTATTTGTTCAGCCATTTGGAAATGCGTCCTAGAACGAATGTCAGATCGTGGCGATCTGTTGCAACGCAATGTCGAGTATCACCTTGAAGTGAGTGATCAACTCGGCCGCTCTGGGAGCGATGCGGAACTCGAAAGCGGGCAACTGGTTGTCACCATCGAGTGTGGCGGATCAGGGTACTTCAGGATTGGACCGGCGCTTGATGCTCTGGAAGCGGAAGCGGAGGGGCTTGGCGCAGCGTTCTATTGGGCGCTGACCTTCGCACTCTATCGCGTGATGTGGATCTACAACCACGACAATGCGCTGATGTACGAGGAGCGGATGCGCGATTATGCCGCCGAAGACGACGCAGAGAACCAAGGTCAGTATGAGTTTCCCGAAGTGGAGAAGGCGCTGCCGGAGTGCATCCGCAAGACGCAGAAACGCGAGTGTGCTGATTGGAAAGCACACGACCGCGATCTCTTGCGCAAGTTTCGCAATGGCAAATTCAGTTCTTGGTTCGAGCGATTGCGGCGCATTCAGCGCCTGTCGCGGCTTCCGCTCAAGCAGTCGCGAGAGTACCTCGAATCCGGGTACTACGATGATCCACCTTTGCCGTCGCTGCTTGTTGTATTCAAAGAGCATGACGCCATCACTGCCTGTTTCGACGAAGAGGGCCAATCCATGATGGAGGGCACCGCCGAGCCGACCGTGTGTGTAGTCTTTTCGCCGCAACAGCCGGAGCAGGTTCGGCAGGCTATTCGGATCGTGGATCGCTTTATCGCGCTTAACTGCGCGCTTTTTGAATTGGTCGATGAAATTCAGGATTGGGAGAAGCGCGATGCAGGTACATCTGTCGATAGGGGAGAACCATCGCTTCGAACTGCATGAAGCGATGCTGATTTATCGCGACCGGCAGAGCAGTTTCATCACCCGCCACGACGTGACTGCCAACAAGGATGCGCCGCCCAGGCTCGGTCCCGCGCAACCACTCACCGTAGCATTTATCGAGTCTCTGACACGATCCCTCAGCGGCAGCGTGCAGGCCGAAGTGCTGCCTGCCAATGTTCTTGCCAAGACGGATCGCATGATCGTTTGGTGGACTCCTGCGCGGCGTCGCCAGATGTTCTACGAGAACTCCGAAGGCAAGGCTGCGGAGTTGAATGGTTGCATATTCCCGCAGCCTCCGCTGGTGTGGAAGGTATCGAACGGAGAACTCAGCATTCGTGCTCTCACTGGGAACAAGCGCCCTGATAGTTCAACGAAGCTTGCCGTCGCGCCCTACTGGAATCTTTCGGACGATGGGCGCGTATGCACCGGCACCATGCGACGCCCGGACAGTGCGTCGGTTGCGTCGATTTCAGCCTGGGAGCGCGGCTTCTACGAGAGCGCCTTCACGCACGCGAACGTTGGCCGCTTGACACGCCACGAAGGCGGATTCGATGGGCTGTGGAGTGGACTGACTGGCAAGCGCCAGAGGTTCCCAGTCGAAACGCTCATCGCCCTTCCGCAGACGCTCACGCAGTTCGTGCGCGGAGAGAGGGGATGATATGCGCATTGAGCATACGATTCCAAACGATCTGTTGGGCCAGAAACCGGTGCGTGTTCTGGTTGTCGGCGCGGGCGGGACCGGCAGCGCCATCGTCATGGGCCTGCCCTATCTTGACCAGGCGATGCGAGCCTGGGGCCGTTCATCGGGACTCGAAGTGGTCATGATGGATGCTGATACCGTCTCGGAGACGAACTGTGTGCGCCAGCCATTCTCGGTCTCCGACATTGGGCAGAACAAGGCGACTGTTCTGCTCAATCGCATCAACCTGTTCTGGGGAATGCGGTGGAGGGCCGAACCGACTTACTTCGATGAGCAAACCTTTGATCGGATCAATGACAGGTCCATCGATCTACTGATCGGCTGCGTGGACACCAGAGCGGCGCGAAGCGTCATTGCGCGCGCGCTGACCAAGACCAGGAACCGCACTGCGTATTGGCTCGATTTCGGCAACAACGCGGCCAGCGGCCAATTCGTTCTCGGCCAGCCATTGAACGCGCGCAATCGCAGGAAGGCCGCACGATTGCGCACGGTCAGTGAACTCTACCCCGAGATCATCGACACTGAATCTGGTGAAGATCCGCTGCCCAGTTGTTCTGCCGTCGAGGCGCTGGATCGTCAGGAACCCTTCATCAACCAGACTTTGGCATCGGCCGCTCTGGCCATGCTGGCGCGACTCTTTCGCTATGGAAAGCTCACACACCACGGCGGCTTCTTTAACGCACAAAGTGGACTTATTAGTCCTTTGCCTGTCGATCCGCAGCTCTGGTCGAAGACCAAGAGGCGCGGGCGGCTCACGCCAACATTGTTCAAAAGGAATTGATGCGTCATTCCCGTGCAGGATGTATGTTTGGAGAGTATCGGAGGTTCGCCATGAAGATAACTCTCGACCATACTCTTGCGAGCGAGGCAAAAGCGATGGTTGCGCTGGCCTTTCGCAACGGTCCCATTGAAGCCTTGCACGCAGGGAAACCGTGCGCTGCATGCACCGGCGATTCGACCGTCTCTCACATCTCAAACGAGGAGATGAAGGCCATCATGAAGTCTGCCGTAGATACTGTTTACCGTCTCCTTTGGCAGCGAGAGAACGATTCAGAGCACTATCTAAAAAACATGGCGCTGGGGGAGCGATACACCGCGCGCTGGGATGATCCAGAAATTAAGGAACCCCGCGGAAGGGGATTCCTTCCTGAAACTCACAATCCATGAGGAGGATTTTCAATGTTCAAAGAACTTGTACCAGTCCTGCGCGACCGCGCGGTGTTGCTCACGGTCACGCTCGTCGATGCAGATCAGATACGGGTGAACATTGTGCCGAAGAAGCTTAAAGACGGCGACAATGACGCTCTTACCACCCCACTCAGCGTCACCGGCACAGCCCAGGATCTCGATGCCGAGTTGGCCTCGACCATCATCAGCTTCGTCGGCTCCCATCTCCAGATGAAGAACACCCTGGAGAAGGCCAAGGCCGAGATGGATGCGGCTTCCAAGGCTGCCCAGGCCGATGCGCGCTCAAAGTCCAAGACGTCGGCCAAGACAGCGCCGCCGAATACGGAAGTCACTCAGTATGCTCCGACCGCCAAGGCCGCCGAACCAGTAAAGCCAGCGCCCCAGAAACCCGCAAGCCTGTTTGATATGCCTGCACCGGTGGCCACTCCCACAACCGCGCCCGCCGAACCGGAAGATGACCCCGGATTTGCAGAGATCGACGACGATGAGCCAATCGAGGAGACCGAAGAACTGGATGACGCGGCCTGAGACATCCATCTTCCAATTCTTTGCAGAATCGTCGAACGCATATCATGATGATTGAGGCCACGGTTGATAGTCAGGTCTGATAATGCCACTCACGACCAGATGCAGCCGACCCAATCCACGTCATGAATGAGGCAAGCCATGCCATGCAATCCCAACGAGTTGCGACACGTCCCTCTCTTCGAACTTCTGGACGATGATGAAGTTGAAGTTCTGGCGGCGCAGGTCGAAATCAAACGATTTGCGCCGCGCGAGCGAATCTTCCAGGCCGGCGACCCCGCGGAACATGGTTACGTGGTGATGTCGGGCAAGGCGCAAGTAGCCATGACGGACGAAGACCAGCAAGAAGTCGTGGTTGAGGAGCCGGTTCACGGGGAGTTCTTCGGTTTTGCGTCGATGCTGCAGCAGAGCAAGCACCAATCGACGGCGGTGGCGATCGAAGAGACGGTCTGCCTGGAGGTTGGGCGCGATGACATTACCGAGTTGGTGATGCATATGCCGATGGCGGGCATGGATATGCTGACCATGCAGGCGCGGCAGCTCCATGCCTCGCAGAATCTGGTGCGGAGCCGGACCAGCCGCAATCCTAACGAAGTCATCGAGGAAGAGTCGACCTTTGGTGAGCATCTTGCGGACTTGGTGGCGCGCTTTGGGGGCTCGTGGTCGTTCATCATACTCTTTGCGATTGTGCTTGTGGCGTATTCATCGATAAACGTGGCGCTACACAACCGTGCGTGGGATCCATATCCATTCATTCTGCTGAACCTGTTCCTGTCGATGCTGGCTGCGATTCAGGCTCCGGTGATCATGATGAGCCAGAACCGCCAGGACTTGAAAGACCGCGTACGGAGCGAGTTGGATTTCCAGGTGAACCGGCGCGCTGAGGCGGAGATTCAGTCGCTTTCGCACCAGTTGAGTTTGCTGATGGGCAAGATGGAAGATGTGGTGCGCCAAACGGCAAGTCAGGAGGCAAGAGCCGAACCTCTCAACGGCGTGAGCGAAGCAAAGCCTTGACGAATCTGTGTGGGAAAAAGGGTCATGCCTATCCGTCTCAATCAGACGCCGGCGGAGAGCAACGACTCCCGATGCTTCAACTGGATCAGATCAAAGACTCGTTGCACGCTTATCAGATATCAAAGCGCGGCAACTCCCTACGCGTAATGGCCGGGGCTGTCCGGTGGGGAAAGCGCGGTGCCCGCATCAACACCATTAGCCCCGGCATCAACATCACTCCTCTAGCGAACGATGAGATGAAGGGACCGCTCGCGCCTAAATATCGGCGCATACTTGAGGTATCTGCGGCTGGACGTACGGGCACACCTGACGAGATAGGGATAGTAGGTGCGCTGCTAATGGGTCCTGACGGTGCCATCATCACCGGCAGCGACATCCTTATGGATGGTGCGTGACGGCAGCCTATTGGTTCGGCGACCTTGCTCCCAAATAGAGAGAAGCAAGCATCATCGTTGCCCAAATATAGGCGAAATTCTTGATTTCGTTGGGTTGGACGGATTGCGCTCGTAGAGTGTCCCTATCTGCACAGTATGCTGTTTGCCGAAGATCTAACATGGTTTAGAAACTGCCGGATACGACTGTGTTAATGGTCCGTTTTATCGGCGGTCGACGATGGGGCAAGCATGACAGACAAAATTGAAAGCCGAACTTTTCCCAAGGGAAGCGCCCTTGCGGCGGGCCACGCGACCGGAGGCTATCTCGGCACCACAACCGCTCTTGCCACCACGCGGGCAAAGCCATCGCAGGTTTTCTTCACTCCGAACCTCAATAGCGATGGACTGTTGAGAGTCTATTCGAAGATCAATGCAACAATCGGTGGAAAGGTCGCCATCAAGCTGCATACCGGCGAACCGCACGGTCCCAACATTCTCCCTCGCGAAATGGTAAGAGCCTTGCAGCAGCACATTCCCAATAGTTGCCTGGTCGAAACCAACACGCTCTATAAGGGCGAGCGAAACACGACGGCCGAGCACCGCGAAACCCTTAAGATCAACGGCTGGGATTTTTGCCCCGTCGACATTATGGACGAGGACGGCGCTGTGATGATCCCCATTAAAGGAGGGAAGCACTTCAAAGAAATGTCGGTCGGCACACACATGCTCAATTATGACTCGATGGTGGTGCTCACCGATACGACCACACGGCTGTTAGCGTTCAAGCTCATGATCTCCGTGTCGCCGGCCGTGCCGATGTTCTCGGCAAGACGTTCCCGCAGCATGTCGCTTTCTGAAAACGCCGCGCCCGTGTTGTTGCCGGCCACCTCGGCGAGCACAGAGCCAATGCCAGAGGCAGCCCGCACCAGGAAGTTTTTGCCTGTGTTCTTCCCGTAGACATTGCCTTTGATCGGACCGAGATCGAGTCCCGTGCCGACTGCGTCGATTCTTTCCCTTGCGCCGTCGAGCAACTCGATCTCGTCGAACTTCACGCTGACCAATCCGCTACGATCAGCCTGCTGAAGCGAACCGTAAACGCGCGCGCCGGCAGGTATGACGATCCTGTCGCCAATCGCATAGGTGTATTCGACCACGGCCACTACCGGCGTTTGCACTGCGCTTGAGATCTGCGTTTCGAGCTTCGCCTCAATCCGTGTTCCAGGAGTGAGATCGAGTCGCGGCGGTAGATCTCGTCCACGTCAAAGGGATGGAAGGCGCCAAAGCGCCGTGCCGTAGCCGGCATCAGTTGCATCAGCCCCATTGCGCCCTTGTCCGATACAGCCCGTGGATTCCAGCGCGATTCAACGTCGATCAACGCGGCGATCAATTCGGGTGGAATCCGATAGTGAGCTGCGTACCGGCGAACGCATCGTTCCGCCTGAGATGTGTCGGGCTGCGCACGTGCGCAGGGCAGTGTAGCAATGAGCAGAAGAACGAGCGAAAGGATTCTCTTCGTCATTCCGCCACCTCCGGAACCGCGAGCCGAGTTACGAGACGCGCACCATCATCAAGCAGGCTCTTGAACCCTTCGCGGAGTAGAAGATGACGCCGATCCCTTTCCGTCTTTGCGAGGAACGGCAGCAGCACGTCGCGAAGATCTTCGGTCACATGATCCGTACCAAGCAGGCGGAGCGCATTGGCGAAGTCGATCATCTCCGAGACTGACGGTGGCTTTTCGAGGGAATAGTTGCGGAACGAAAGCGCAATGCCTGCCATCTCTCGGTGGAAACTCTCGTCCGCGTCGGGCGTGCGGCTGGCGATGATCTCTGCCTCGCGGCTGGGCGTCGGGTGTTCCACGCGCACGTAGAGGCTGCGCCGACGAATGGGGTCACCCAGCCTACGCTCCTCATTGCTGGTCAGCACAACAAAGGGAATACTCTTCGCCGCGACCGTCCCAAACTCAGGAATCGAGAGTTGCCAGGCGGAAAGGATTTCTAAAAGCATCGCCTCGAATCCGTCGTCTACTTTGTCCAATTCGTCAATCAGCAGAACGCACGGCCGCTCGCATTCAAGCGCGCGCATCAGAGGACCCGGCCGAAAGAAATCACGGCCCTTGAGGTTCGCCTGCACCGTCTGCCAGTTCTCGTGCTGGCCCTTCGAGAACTCCATGTAGAGCCGCTGCAAGCCTTCGTCGAACTTCCCAATGGCCTGGTCCTCGGTCACGCCGCGATAGCACTGCAATCGCTCGATGTGTGTCCCGGCGGCCTTGGCGACCGAGACGGCCAATTGTGTCTTGCCACTTCCAGCCGGTCCTTCGAGCAGCAACGGCTTCTGCATCTTGGCCGCCAAATACACGACCTTGATCATCACCGGGTCAATGAAGTAGCCAGTAGGGCACCGTCTACCTGCAAGGGCAGAAGGTGAAGAAGTGGTACGGGAAGTACCTTGTCTACGGGCACGATCAGGAAGGGAAGGAGGTTCGCAGACACCGCAACGTCGCCATCTGCCCCAAAGCGAATACGCCTAAGTGGAAGGCGGAGCAGTTGTTGCGAGAGTTGATCCTGAAGGAGTGCAACGGCGTCGGC
>JBAVDS010000068.1:0-2017 GCA_049587335.1 Occallatibacter sp.
GGTTCGCGACCAAGAAAACAGCATGGAATCCGGGACCAAACGTCTGCAACTTCACAGTGACACTAGGGTTGCAAGTTGTGGTGTCTGAAAACGGCGTCAGAAAAACTTACAGCGCCAGATACTACAATCCCGCAACCGGACGCTTCGTCGAAAGAGACCCGTTAGATGGCTATATCAATGTTCCCGCGACGCTGCACAAGTATTTGTATGCAAGTGGCAACCCTGTTAATCGGATTGACCCGAGTGGGAAGGGCGATGAGCTGATCGAGGAAGCTGAACTCGACGAGAGGGCTCTGACGCAAAGTACCCGGTATGCTGCCAAGATGCTGAAGCTTGAGCATGACGCATTGAGAGCTGCAATTGAGTGCCTTAAACAAGCAAACACTTTTGCAGGGAATCCAGATATATGGATTAACGTCATCAACGGCGACGTGTATCTTGCAACAGAAGCAGGTTATGAACTTCTTGACAATTTGCTCTTTTACTAGGAATAGGAACCATGAGGATGGGAATTGTGAATAGTGTTGCTAGTGAAGGAAACGAGAAGTGGAGTACGGCCAGCTTCAGGATTGCAGGGGATGAGCTTCGCCCCGATCAAATTACCGCGACACTCAGTCTTGAGCCAACGCAATCAGGCGTCAAGGGGGAGCGATTTAGCGCTCGCCATAGTGCTGTCAGGCGCACTTCATTTTGGCTCCTCAAGTGTCCATTGAGTAACAGTCTGCCTCTTACCGAGCACTTGGAGTGGCTGTTAGATCTATTTGAGCCGAAAATCGGCTTGATAAACTCCATCGCTGAAGGATCGAAAATCATGCTGCTCTGCGGCTTTTCTTCGGGAAATGGGCAGGGGGGATTCACGCTTGAGGCGAAGACGCTTCAACGAATTGCCAGCCTTGGTATAGCTTTTTCACTCGACCTCTATCCACCGGAAAGCGCAGCAGAGGCGGCGGGCGGACCCGATCCCGCTGGCGACTCCCAGCCACGATGAGGTGGCACCGGTCTCTCGCTAGGGGGTACAGTTCATAGCGGGCCGCTCTACGGGGCGGCCTGTGGTGCGTCTGGGGCCGTGGCGGGGGTGAGTATCGAGCCGTGGCGGGCGTCGGCTGAGCTGGCCTCCGTGGCCTCCGGGGGCGTTGGTGGCAGGGTAGGCATCGCGGCGGTGCTTTGCACCGGGAGGATAGGGACACATCACCCCAGAAGGGTAGCTGCGCAGTAACCTGAAGTTCTCCTGCGGGAACAGCTTTATAATCAGGCAACTAAAAGAAAAACTCTCTAAAAATAAGGCGTTTACCGGTTACCGAGCGCGAACCATAAGAAAACAAGCGTCTAATAGACAAAGATGGCTATGTTGGCGTTAAGCTGGAGTTGCGCGCCGGTTGCTGTCGGGGAACCTGATGATTTTCCAGCCTTTAGTTGAAAAGCGCCGAGCCGCGTCCATAACAGCGAGGAATCCTATGGAGCAGTCAAAGCAGTTCCCGGCCAGCCACGAGACGCATCCAGCGCCTCCACCGACAGCCAGCAACAAACGTCCAAGCAACGAGCCATCGGAGGCGGTGAAGCAATTCGGTACGCGGATGGTGCAAGGGTTGAACAACTTCAAAGCGCCCTTGCCATCGGCAAACGAACGCCCGATCTTGCGCCGGTCGGCGGCGGTCGAGCACTACATCACGCGGATGGTTGCAGGGATGAACAACTTCAAGGCGGAGAAGTGACGGCATGGTGAAGGCATCACTGCGAACAAAATCGGTAGGCACGAAGGTCAGCGACGCGGAGTATGCGGCGCTTGAGGCGCGGGCGCGGGCGGAGAATCTGACGCTGTCGGAGTGGGTCCGGGCGCGGTTGCTTGAGCCGGACGGTGGCGGGACGGCGGGCGAGCTTGTGGGCGAAGTGTTGCTGTCGGAGGTTCTTGCGTTGCGGGCGTTGTTCTTGAATCTTCGCCCGTTGCCGGGGCATGATCTTCCGGGCGAGGCGGAGGTGCGGGCGGAGATTGCGCGCGTGGATGCGACCAAGATGCAGC
>JBAVDS010000069.1:0-19714 GCA_049587335.1 Occallatibacter sp.
GGCTCGCGGCGCGTGGATCGGGCCGGGAGCCGGATCAACGGCGCAGCGCGGCGCAGCCTGCTCTTGTGGAGTTGCGGCCTGGGTGGTGGAAGTCATCTGGATGAGCGAAGCCCTCCTGGAGATCGAAGGACGGATGAGGCCGCCGATCCCTGCCGCGAAAACCAACGATGCGGTCAGATCAGGCGGCCAATCCTTTCAACCGCCGGCGGCTGGCAACTCGCCGCCACCGGCTTCCGTTCACTGTTTGCCGAAGCGATAGGTCAACCCGGTGGTAAAGCCGCGCGTATACTGCACCGTTGAACCGAAGCCGCTGAAGAAGTACTCCGGGGCAACGCGCAGACCGAGTCTCGGAGTAAGGTTGTACTCGACGGGAATGCTGGCGCTGATGCCGAAGGTATTGCCATTCGGCCAGAGGCCGTAAAGGACCGGCGATCCGCCGGCAAGATCGCCAGAAAAATTCCCATGATCGATGCCACCCAAGAGGCGCCCGGAGACGGAATACTTGGGCTGAAGGTAGAAGCGATAAGTGGGGCCGGCCAGAGCGGCATACTGGCTGATGGCGGGGTTGGTGATTCCCTGAATGATATTCAGATTGTTCGGCTGAAGGCCGACGTAGGCGGTGGCGTAATATCCACGGAGATCGGCGGTATAGCCGAGCCTTTCATCGCGGAAGCGCGTAAGGCTGAAGTCCCATGCGTACTCATGCGCGTGTTCAAGGCCGGGTCCGGGAGCGACGCCAGGTCCGGGGACAAAGCGCAGGTAGCCCATGCCGGTAGTGAACTCATAGCGGTGGTCGTATGCCTCGTGGATGGCGGCGGCGCGGCGCTGAGCGCGGCGGGCGCGGATACGGGCCTGCACGGAGATCTGGCCCTGAGAGGCGGATTGATCGGCCTGAGCCGGGGCTTGGGCAGGCTCAGCGGAGCTGCTCTCCGAAGTGGAGCTTTGGGCCAGCGCAAAGGACGCAGTGGCAAAGGCCAGCGCCAGCAAAAGGGCAAGACGGCGAGTAGAAGACATCGGTATCGGGTTACCTCCACGGGAATACGGAAGCACACCACCTGTCTTTGCAGGCAATGCTCCCCCCATAAGGTATTAAAACACCTCAGGGTGAGCCGTGGGCAGAACGCGGCGCGGGATGCAGGCAAAGCTGCAAATGCGAGCGCCTGTCATCCAACTCCGCAAGGACTTCTGGGTGAGTTGGATGACAGGCATGAGAGCGCCGGCAGCCCTATTTGATGGCCTTCAGGTCGCTCAGCAGTTGGGCCTGATTGAAGCCGGCGGGTGAGCCTTTGGCGGTAAGCCAATCCTTGGAGAGCAGCGTATGCGCTTCGTCGCAATACTTTTTCCAGAAGGCCAGTGTCATGGTCTTCAACTGGCCCCATGTGATGCAGGTAAAGCCGTGTTGGTCGTATTGGGGCACGAAGACGCAGTGTCCGCCCCAACTGCCTTTGCGGGCGTTGGCTCCGCCGTTGGGCACAACATCCCACACCTCCTGGTTCTGCGCCGTGATGGGCATGGAGAGGCCGATATAGACGCCGCCGAAGAGGGCAATGGACTGGTGTATCTCGGTCAGGCTGGAGGGCTTGGGGTCGGCAAAGGCGAGCAGCGCATGATTGGCAAAGCCGTGTTTTTGCCAGTCGTTCAAAACATCCAGCTCGATGCCGCCATTGTCGGTGTTGGGATCGCCGGGTACATAGCCGTCCCACTTTTCGTAGTAGCTCTCGATGGTGGGGTCGGGCAGGGTAACGATACCACTGGTGTTGGCGGTCCAAACCTGTACGGCGTGTCCCGCACTGGCGATGGTGCAATCGCCGAGGGTGTCGTTGAGCATCATGCCCCACTCCCCGATGCCTTTGGTCCAGTTGGCGGTAGGCGGCGGAGGCGGGAGCGCGGGTGTGAGGTATTTGCGGAAGGCCAGCGTGCGGCTGTCGGTCTTGATGGCCTTGCGACCGAGTTTCATCATCGATTGATCTGCCATGGGGAAGCTCCTTTTGTTGAAGATGGCCGCCAGGGAGTGCAGGCGGTGTGTAATGACTCTGCCAATATCAGGCTGACAGGATCGGGGTCGAAATGATCTATCTCTTTTTTACCGCAGACAAAGGAAATCATACGCAAAAGGGCCGCGCAATGCACTAGGATGAAGGGCAGCGGAGGCGGTAAGGCCAATGGGAAGAGTTTTTTTAGGAATCATACTGGGAGTTCTGCTTGTGCCGGTGTTGGTGCTGGGGTGGTTGTGGCGGGGCAACGTACCCGTGGCGGTGGCCGATCCACCCTTGCCCCAGGAGCATCAACTGGTTGGGCTGGCGCTGAATGCCCGCATCCAGCGCGATCAGGTGAAGGCACCGCCGATTCAAGCGGATGAGGACAATCTGGTCGCCGGAGCGCGCGTATATACCGAGAAGTGTGCGGTTTGCCACGGCATTTACGGCAAACCATCCGTCTTTGGAGGGAGTATGTATCCCGCCGCGCCAGCGCTCTGGGAAAAGCACCAGCATGGCACGACAACGGTCGTGGGCGTAAGCGACGACCCGCCGGGGGAGACCTATTGGAAGGTGGTCAACGGCATCCGGCTCACGGGAATGCCCTCCTACAAGAGCCTGCTGACCGACACGGAGATCTGGCAGGTGAGCCAACTACTGGCCAATGCCGATAAGCCCCTGCCTCCGGGGGCGTTGGAGATTCTACGCGGGGATGAGACTCCGGCTGCGACTGCGGCCGAGACAGGCCAGGAGGCCAAGTAAGCAGAACGGCCTGCGGCAACAGTTGTGGAGAGGGATGAGTCTGGATGAGTGTGATTGAGAAACTGCGCAAGGGCTTCGGGTATTTTCTTCTGAGCGTGGGCATCTCCCGTCCGATGCCCAATCCGGAGAAGAAGCCGCCTGCTTCTTCCAAGCCGTAATCGAGAGCGAAGACCGGCAGATGAAGCGATGTGAGTGGCGAGCATTCATGGCCGTCTGTTGGTCTGCGAAAATAGAATTTATTTGCTCTTTGAAACACGCTGAGGCCGAGGCGCGTCAATGGAAAGGGAAGGGAATCGATAGTCCCTTCGATCTCGCCGGATCGCAGAGATTGCCCGGCATGGTGCTCTTCCAGTTGAAGAGTTGCAACTCGGCCCGCAGGCAAGATGAAATTCACGATGCATATGGAGAATTTGGATGAAGGAAAGAGGAACTCTCAATAGTGCGCTGCTGATCGGGGCGCTTGTACTTGGTTCAATGATGCCGGCGCTTGCGCAGGGCGGCGATTACTTCAGCAACTGGCCGAAGGGCGCCTCGCCGCAGGAAGTGGGCAAGAAGCTGGCTGAACATTTTGTCGCCAGTCCGCATCAGTACACGCCAACCATCCACTACTCCGAGGTTGCCACCTGGTACGGGGCACTGACCTTTGCGCAACTCTCGCACGACGAGGCCCTGCAAAAGGAATTGATTGCAAAATTTGAGCCGTTGTTGCCGAACGGCGCAGAGGCGGCGCGGATTCCGCAACGGCATCATGTGGACGATTCGATCTTCGGAGTGGTTCCGCTGGAGATTGCGATTCAGACTCAGGATCCGAAGTATCTGGCCGATGGCAAATGGTGGGCGGACCGGCAGTGGGAGAACCCGCGCCCGGACGGCCTCTCCACCGAGACCCGCTTCTGGGTCGACGATATGTATATGCTCACGATGCTGCAACTGGAGGCTTACCGGGCCACCGGCGACCACACCTATCTGGACCGCGATGCCAGGGAGATGGTTGCGTATCTGGACAAGTTGCAACAGCCGAATGGTCTCTTCTATCACGCGGAGGACGTGCCCTACTTCTGGGGTCGCGGAGACGGCTGGTTTGCCGCGGGCATGGCGGAGATTCTGCGCGATTTGCCGAAGGATCACCCGCAGCGGCCACAGATTCTGGCCGGCTACCAGAAGATGATGGCGGCGCTCTTGAAGTATCAGGGCAAGGATGGAATGTGGCGCCAGCTCATCGATCACGAGGAGGCCTGGCCGGAGAGTTCCAGCTCCGCCATGTTCAGCTTTGCGATGATCACCGGCGTGAAGAATGGCTGGCTGGATGCAGCAACCTATGGTCCGGCGGCGCGCAAGGGATGGCTCGCGGTGGTGGGCTACATCGATCAGAATGCGGATGTGACCAGCGTCTGCTCCGGGACCGGCAAGCTGAACGATCTGGAGTATTATTTGACTCGCCCGCGGCGGACCGGCGACTTCCACGGTCAAGCTCCGGTTTTGTGGGCGGCCTCCGCGCTGCTGCGCTGATCTCGATAACGTGGGTGCCCCGCCCTTGCCGCGTTTGCTGTTGCGGCTTCGGGGTTTCCACGACTCCTGATACCGGAATTGCTAGAATCGATGCTATGCCGCTGACTCGCCAACAGGCTCTCGACTATTTCCGTTCCTCCGACCTGATCGGCCTGGGTTTCGAGGCAGATCAGGTGCGCCGCCAGTTGCACCCGGAGAGCGTGGTCACATACATCATCGATCGCAACATCAACTACACCAACTTCTGCACCGAGTACTGCACCTTCTGCGCCTTCTACCGGCCGCTTAACGGCGCGCGCTCGGAGGAGGGTTACATCCTCGACTTCGATACGATCTACGCGAAGATCGCCGAGACCCTGGAGATGGGCGGCACTGGAGTGCTGATGCAGGGCGGCATTCATCCCGACCTGAAGATCGATTGGTTTGAGCGGCTCTTCAGCGGCATCAAGCAGCGCTTTCCGCAGATATGGCTGCATTGCCTGACGGCTTCGGAGATACTGGCCATCGCAAAGTATTCAGATTTGCCGCTGCGCGAGACCATCCTTCGTTTGCGTGCCGCCGGCCTGGATTCCATCCCCGGTGGCGGCGCCGAGATTCTCGACGATGACGTCCGCCGGCGCATCGCCCGCATCAAGTGCAGCACCGAGGACTGGGTCAGCGTGCATCGCACCGCACACCAACTCGGAATGCGCACCACGGCCACGATGATGTTCGGCGTCGGCGAAACCTTCGAGCAGCGCATCAATCATTTTGAAGTCGTCCGCCGCCTGCAGGAAGAGACCGGCGGCTTCACGGCCTTCATCCCCTGGAGCTTTCAGCCGAAGAACACTGCACTCGGTGGCCGCGGCTGGGAGGAGGCAACTTCGGTTGAATACTTGAAGGTACTGGCCATCGCGCGCCTCTATCTCGATAACATCGAAAACGTGCAGGCAAGCTGGGTGACACAAGGATTAAAGGTTCTGGAGCTGGGCCTTCACTTCGGTGGCAACGATGTCGGTTCGGTGATGCTGGAAGAGAATGTCGTCAAAGCTGCGGGCACAAGTAACTGCACAACGGAAGAGGAACTGCGCAGAATCATCCGCGATGCGGGCTTCAAACCCGTCCAGCGGGACACGCTGTATCGGACGATGTTCTTGAGCTGATAGCCAGACTCGATCTCGCCATCTTAATAGCTCATTTTGTGGAAAACCACAGGCGGGCCGAAAAATCCTCCTCTCGGGTTTCCTGGGATCCGTACGTCTTTACGTATCTCCCAAATCAGCCTTGAAATCCTGGCATTGTTTTCTTCACGGGAATTATCCGCATTCATAGAGGCGATAAGCGAATGAAGCGAGAACAGCACGTCACGAGAGCCTATGAGATTAAGTGTATTGCACGCTCTTAGGAAATTTATTTGAGTCTCAGGGCGCGGTTTTGGTCCAACGTTTTCGCTCAGCGCGGTAATGAATTCTTTGTACTGCTCATATTTCCATTTCCGCCAGTCAGCTTCTCGCTCCTTCATTTTGGTGAAAAGGTAGCTCAATGCCGCAATGATTAACCCCGAAGCGGCGGCAATCACAGAAACTACGACGTTTGTATCCATAACAGTCCACTATACTCGGCTTTTCCGGGAGCACACACGGATCTCTCTATCTCATATTTGATCGTTGGCGTAGACTGTTCAAGTGTACGAATGGGACGAAGCCAAGCGCGAAGCGAATCTCAAGAAGCATGGCTACGACTTTGCAGATGCGGACCTTGTTTATGAGAATCCCTTCAAATTAACGATTTCAACGCTCAGGCGCGGCGAATTCCGTTTGCAGGACGTTGCGATAGTAGAGGCACTCGGCCAGGTTCTTGCGCTGGTTTATGTCATTCGGGGATACAATATACGTATCATTTCGTTTCGGAAGGCTTCGAGGAAGGAGCGGCGCGATTATGACAATTTCAGGGCACACAAGCAAAACTGACTGGGAGCGCGTCAAGCGCGAGTATGATTCCGACGCTCCGATCCCCTATGACTCCGAGGACGGCCCTTACGATCCCAACGACGATGCGGCTGTGGAAGCCTACTTCAAAGATGCAACCATCTGGGCCGGATGGCCAAATCCGGTGATGATTCAGAAAGACGGCGTTCCCGTAATCCCCAGCGAACCCCGCGCCAAGGCCTCATAGAGGCAGCCATAAAAAAACTTGTCGGAGCTGGTTCTCACCATGAATGGGAGATCAAGTTTCTCCAATCCGACCGCGAGTTAGCAGTCGAATATTTAATTTCTGCGACGGAGATGCTCGACAACCCCGATGAACGCGCCGGGGGCCTGATAGCGTTGCGAGCCGTTGCCGAAGCCTACGGCGGATTAGGCGCGGTGGCGGCCCAGGCGGGCATCAGCCGGGAGTCGCTCTATCGCTCTCTCTCCCCCAAGGGCAATCCGACGCTGAAAACATTGGTGGCCGTGCTCAAGGCAGTTGGCCTGCGGCTCACCGTCACGCCAAAGGAAGCGGTATCTCGCCGGAAGACGGGAGCAAAGCGCAACCGCGCCGCAGCCTGATCGAACCGTCTGCGGCTTCAGGGCCTTGCGCCGGGCGGGACCAGCAGGTTGACGGCCTGGGGAACGATTTCGATGCGAACCGGAAGCTGGCCGAGCAACTCGCCATCGGCTTCGGCATAGACGCGCGGCGAAACTCCGTTGAGGGGGCTGCACTCGACCGAGAGCGCATTCAGCACTTCAATCTGATTGGAAAAGGCTGGACGGCCGCAGATTGCACCCAGCAGAAAGCGAAAGTAGCGGAAGCGGCTCCGTGTTTTGAAGGCGACCAGGCGCAGGCCGCCATTGTGCAGCGTGGCTCCGGGAACAAAGTGATTGAGAACGCCGCCGAAGTCGCGTATGCGCACCGCCAGAAGCTGCGAGATCTCCTCCACTCGCGGCGCGCCGCCCTTCTGCTCGACGAAGGCTGCCTTGTAGAGCGGAAAAGAGTGCGTTGCCCAGACACGAAAGCCTTCGATCAGATAAAGAAGATAGCCGAGCCGCCGCTTGAGGCTGGGATTAAGCCGGGAGAGAAACAGAGCGTCAGCGCCAACACCGGCAGCAACCGTAAAGTAGCGCGAAGAGGAGACGCCGTTCGCATCCCGGTACGTGATCCTGCCAACAGGAAAACTCTCCGGGTGCGCGGTCAGCAGCTTGCGCACGGCTTTGGTGGGGGAAAAGGAGAGGCTCAGATTGGCCGCCAGCGCGTTGGCTGTGCCCAGCGGCACCACGCCCAATGCGGCGCTGCTTCCGACCATGCTCTGCAAGACCTCGTGGACGGTGCCGTCGCCGCCGCAGGCGATGATCGTGTCGCAGCCGCGGCGCACTGCCTCGGCGGCCTGCGCTCCAGCGCTGCCGGGCGCAAGCGTCTCCAGCGCCTCGGCCTCCACTCCGGCGCTGCGAAGAACGTCGAGCGCCTTGTCGATGGCGCGCCGGCGCCGCAGTGAGTGCTGACCGGAGGCCGGATTGTAGATAAGCGCAACGCGACGCATGATGAATATCCCCTGTGTGTTCGCGCAGGGCGCGAGATTGCAAGCGGGAGCTATCTATGTATCATCGCATCCGCACGCTGCCTGAGAGCTTCCTAAAGTGCGATTTCGTTTCCAGCTTCGGAGCAAAAGGAGAAAAAATCCCATTCTGGGTTCGGCGCCCATCGCTCCGCTTTGGATTGACGCCATCCGGCTTGAGCTCCTTGCCTACCGCCAATCGTCTCCGGCTTGGGGCAGGCCCTCGCTTATCATCGCGTCAAAGCCGGTGTGCTTCTTGATGAAGATTTCGCAGAAGGCGCGATCCTGGCGGAGCAGAATGGCCTGCATACGGACCAGCTCCAGCAGCGCCAGGAACATCGCAATCAGCGCGCGCTCGGAGTGGGTGTGGCTCAACAGGCGGCGCAGGGCGACGGGCTTGTCTTCCATCGCCAATCGGCGGCCGAGGAACTGAATCATCTGCCCGACGGTGACTGAATCTTCCTCGACATTGAAGGCGGGCCGCTTGCGGGCGCGCTCCAGAATATCGCGGAAGATGCGCACCAGATCGACCGTGTCGGCGGCAATCTCCGGCTCGGTGGCCTCATCGCCCTTGAATTCGCGCTGACCGGGATTGGTCCAGGTGGCGGCCTCGAGCATCTGCTTCTGTTGCAGCATCTGTGCGGCGTTCTTGAAGCGCTCATGCTCCAGTAGCCGCTCCACCAGCTCGCGGCGCGGATCCTCGGCGGCATCCTCCTGACCTGTCTCCATGCGCGGCAAAAGCATCTTGCTCTTGATGTGGATCAGCAGCGAAGCGGTGTAGATGAACTCGCCGGCCACATCCATATCCCCCGCCTTGAGCTGATTGACATACGCGAGAAACTGCGCCGTGATCTTGGCGATGGGAATGTCGTAGATGTCGATGTCCTGCTTGCGGATCAGGTCCAGCAGCAGATCGAGCGGACCGTCATACACTTGACCGACAAAAACGGAGAAGGGCGATTGCTCGCTGCTTTCGTCCAGCTTCTTCTGGCGCGCAGCCAACTTGGCGGCGGCTTTTTCTTCCGCCTTTTCCGCGGCAGCTTCTTCGGCGGTCGGCGGAGCCTTCAGCACCAGCGGCAGGACGCCATCCGGGGCAGGCTCTGGTGCTGATGTTGGCTCGATAGCCGCTTCCGGCTTGGCTTCTTCAACGGCTTCAAGCGTCTCGATTGGTTCGGCAACGGCTTCGTTCACAGCTTCAACTTCTGTAATTATCACGACCTCCGGCTCGACTTCCGCAACTGTTTTCAGTTCCTGTAACTGCTCTTCGACAACCTCGTTCACAACCTCTTCTTCCGCGATAGCTTCGGCAACTTCGACCGGCTCTGCAGCAGGTTCATTCACGAACTCGGCTGTTGTCTCCGCCGCTTCCAACTCTTCTTCCACAACTGGCTTCATCTCGGCGATTGGTTCCCCGTCCTCTTCATTCACTGTCCCTGCTTCCGCAATCTCCTCAACTGCAGCTTCTTCCTCCGCGTCTGTGTCAACCTCAGCGATCGGCTCCGCAGCACCCTCGCGCTCGATCTCCGCTTCCACAATTGTTTCGGCAGATTCAATCGGCTCTTGATCGGGTTCATTCACGATCACAGCCTCAGGCGTTTCTTCAAACTCCGGCACGGATTCCGCACGCTCATCATTTTCTTCAATAGGCTCAGTCACCGCATCTTCCAAGATCGCAGATGCGGCATTCTCCACGGCTTCCGGTTCAGCTTCCGTGACGATTTCAGGCGCGACTTCCACAACTGCCTTGTCTTCCGGCTCCGCCGCAACTTCCGGTTCAGGTTCTACGATGGCTTTGTCCTCTTCGAACGGCTTCGGCGCGGCCTCGGCCACAACTTCATCTATCGCAGCATCCAGGGCAACAGGCTCGGCTTCCTGTTCCTTGACGGCTTTCAGCTCCTCATCCGCGACCGCTTCGGAAACGGCAACCAATTCGGGAACTGCGGCAACCGGATCGAGTGGCGCGGTCGGATGAACCGGCAAAACCGGCGCGGCCAACGGCGCTTCCTCAGCGGTTGCCGCCGGCTTCGGCTCAGCCGCAAGCTCGACCGGGAGTGTCTTCGCGGGGGCAATAACTTCGGGTTGGGGAGCTTGAGTCAATGCTGTTGTTTCTTCCAACGTTTCTTTCGGAGTTTCAGAGATATTCTCTTCCGGAATGGATTCAGGGGTTGAGGGGCGCGAGAAAAGGCCAAAACCGGAGCGAATGCCGCCCAGCGCAAAGTTCAGCGCCCTTCGCCACCACGGAATTGTCTTTTCTTCCACGAGCATTTCCTCGGCTGTTTGCGCCGCGCTTTTTGTCTAAACTCTTTGGCCGGAGCCGCTGCTCATTTGCATTGCGGCGCGCACCTGCTCCATCGTCTCTTCGGCGCGGTCAGCGGCGCGGCTGTTTCCGTCCTTTAGAATCTCGAAAACTTGCTCATCAGTGAAGCTGGCGCGGCGCTGTTGAATCGGCAGCAATACCTGAACCAAAGCATCGGCGGCCCAGCCCTTGCACTCGATGCAGCCGATGCCCGCCGAGCGGCAGCCGTCATAGACTTTGGCCAGCGTCTCCGGCGAGCTGAAGACCTTGTGCAGATCGCCGACGGGGCACTTATCGGGATCGCCCGCGTCGGTGCGGCGGATGCGCGCTGGGTCGGTGACCATCGTCTTGAGTTTCTTGCGCACCTCCGGTTCCGGGTCAGTCAGCATGATCGTGTTCCCGTAGCTCTTGGACATCTTGCGGCCATCGGTGCCGGGCAGCTTGGGCGAGGGGGTGAGAAGCACCCGCGGCTCAGGAAGAACCGGAAGATGAAGATGCTCTACCTGATCTATGTTCTCGTATTCGCCGTGGCTTGCTTTTGGATAAAACTGATTGAATCTCCGCGCCACCTCGCGGGTCAGCTCAACGTGCGCCTGCTGATCCTGTCCAACCGGCACAAAATCCGGCTGGTAGAGCAAAATATCCGACGCCATCAGCACTGGATAGCCGAGAAAGCCGTATGTAGTCAGATCCTTGTTGGCGAGATTTTCCTGCATCTCCTTATAGCTGGGCACACGCTCCAGCCAACCGAGGGGAGTAATCATTCCAAGAAAAAGAGGCAGTTCAAAGTGCTGCTTCACCTTGCTCTGCACAAAAATTGTGCATTTGGCCGGATCAAGCCCTGCGCCCAGAAAATCCAGCGCCACTTCGAGGGTATTGGGTGCGATCTTCGAGGTGTCGGCGTAATCGGTGGTCAGCGCGTGCAGATCGGCGATGAAAAAGTAGCATTCATACTGCTCTTGCAGCTTGACCCAGTTGGCCAGTGCGCCCATGTAGTTGCCCAGATGGAGCTTGCCGGTGGGGCGCATACCGCTCAATACGCGCGGACGGCCACCTTCGGCGGAGCCAACGGAGCCTGCGGCGAGCGGAAGAGGAGAGTTTGCGGATTCAGGCATTGGTTTGATCGATTCCTGTCGAAGACCTCAAAAGATGCGCCGCCTCCTGAAGCTCCGGGAAAACGGCTCATTCCATTGTAGCGGGGAGAGTTGGAGGCTGTGGATTCCGCGGGACGGGTGATGGAACGTTTACAATGGCAACTGTGCAACCAGAAAAATCATCGCCGATCATCCTCGCCGAGCATTTGACCAAGGTTTATACGGCGGGCCGGCTTCAGGTCACCGCGGTGCGCGGAGTTTCGCTGGCCGTCGAGCCTGGGGAGTTTGTCGCCATTGTCGGCCCTTCGGGATCGGGCAAGTCGACGCTCTTTTACCTGCTGGGCGGGTTGACCCAGGCGACTGAAGGCCGCGTGGTGATTGACGGAATCGACTTTGCCAAGCTCAGCGATGCCGAACGGACGCGCCTGCGCAAGCATCGCATCGGCTTCGTTTTCCAGAAGTTCAACCTGTTGCCCACGCTCTCAGCCATGGGCAATATCGAGATCGCTCATGCCGTCAGCGGCCGCAAAGAGCCTCTCGACCGCGAATATCTCGACCATCTCAGCGACCTGTTGTCGATCAAGGGACGCCTTCCGCACCGCCCATCGGAGTTGAGCGGTGGAGAGCAGCAGCGCGTGGCGATTGCGCGGGCGATGATTACCCGTCCGGCGATTGTGCTGGCCGACGAGCCGACCGGCAATCTGGACACGAAAAGCTCCGACGCCGTGCTGGCGATGCTGCTTCGGTCGAACAGAGAACTGGGCCAGACTACGCTGATGATTACCCACAATCCAGAGGCTGCCGCAATTGCCGGTCGTATTTTGTATATGCGCGACGGCGAGATCGTGCGAGAGGAGAGGGGATCGCGCACCGGATCTGCGCAACCGGCAGCCGCTGCGGTTTGACCGGATTTGGACGGCCCGGTATACTCAATCTTGCAACAAGCGGGAGTAGCTCAGTGGTAGAGCATCGCCTTGCCAAGGCGAGGGTCGCGAGTTCAAATCTCGTCTCCCGCTCCATTCCGCCCTCCGGTCACAACCGGTTTGGCTACGGCGGAATGGGGCGAATGAATAGAAAGCAGCCCTGCCAAGGCGCGGTACCCAAGTGGTAAGGGAGAGGTCTGCAAAACCTTTATGCGCCGGTTCGATCCCGGCCCGCGCCTCCATAAATCCCAAGCAAATTCAATGTTTGTGTAGATCGGCTTTATTTTAGCGCCTTTCCATAGATGCGTCTTTTTTGCACTCAATCGTGGTCAATTAGCGAAAGTTGGGCTTATTGGGGAGGGGGAACTAAAGCAGGACCGTATACGCACCTTAATTAGTACGAACGCTGTGAGGAATTAGATTAGAAAAAACTAATAGTAACCAAAAAACGTCCAAAATCGATCATGCTTCATTAGAATTTTCCGATAACTCGCATGTTGCCACGAATTCCTGTCTGGACAAAGGAGTTTCCATGCCTATTTTCTGCGAGTTCAATCATGATTGCGTACGACAAGTCGTGCGTCCGTTTCAATCCGCTCTATTGCTGAGCGCTATAGCGTTCACTCTGATGCCCGTGGCCCAGATGGAGGGCCAGAACGCCAGCGAATTGTCCTCTTCGCAGGAAACGCCCCGCATCGTGAACCGTGTGGACAACTCTGAATTGACGACCGTCCGCGGCACCACGCATCCAGCCGTCCGGAGCGCCATTGACAATGGCCGGATGGCGCCAAGGGAGGCCATGACCGACCTGATTCTTGTACTCAAGCGCTCGGAGGCTCAGCAAGCTGCTCTTGAGTCCTTCAATGCGCAGCAGTACGATCCGACCTCGCCTGAGTATCACCACTGGCTCACGCCCGCGGAGTTTGGCGCGAATTACGGGATCTCGGAGAGCGATCTGGAGACGGTGACAAACTGGCTTCAGAGCCAGGGGTTCAGTATTGAGGAAATTCCGCCATCGAGGAGCAGCATCCGTTTCAGCGGCAACGTAGCTCAGGTGGAGAATGCCTTCCATACGGAGATGCACTCCATTACTTCCGGCGGTGTGGCGCATATCGCCAACGTGAGCGACATCAGCATTCCCACGGCGCTCGCACCGGTGGTGGTGGGTGTCAAATCTCTGCATAACTTCTTTGCCAAGCCACAACATCACGCCCTGTCCCCGTCTGGCCAAAGTGCGCTGAGCGGGCCGTTGTCGGCCAATGGGCAGGCCGCGAGTGTGAATCTGCCGAACAGGCTCGAGGGTACCGCAGCGGATGCTGCCGGTCTGGGCAGTGTGCACCCCGGCTACACGCCGGGCAACGGCTACCAGTTGCTGGTGCCCTATGACATGGCGACAATCTACAACTACAAGTCTCTATGGACCGCGCCTGCGCCGATCAACGGGACGGGACAGACCATTGCGTTGGCGGGAACCAGCAACATCGTGCTGAGCGATGTCGCCACGTTTCGCGCGGCCACGGGATTGCCGGCGAATGTTCCCAGAGTCATTGTGACCAATACCGATCCGGGAACGACGAATCTGCTTGATGACCGCTTTGAAAACACGCTGGACGTGGAGTGGTCGGGCGCAGCCGCTCCCGGAGCGTCGATTGTGCTGGTCACATCCAGCCAGACCAGCCAGACCACCGACGCTTTGTACGCCAGCGAGAGCTACATCATCAACAACAATGTCGCCAAAATCATGAGCGTCAGCTACGGCGAGTGCGAACTGGGGATGGGAACAGCCGGCAACCAGGAGTATGCCAGCCTGTGGCAGCAGGCTTACACGCAGGGCATCGCCGTCTTTGTATCGAGCGGCGACTCCATTGCGGCGGTCTGCGACGATGGCGACTACAACCCCAGCGCGGATTACGCGGCGGAATTCGGATTGAGCGTCAGCGGCATGACCAGCACGCCCTATAACGTGTCCGTGGGCGGCACCGATTTCAACTCCAGCAGCGCCAACTGGAGCGGCGCCAATAACAGCGCCAATATGTCCAATGCCACCGGTTATATTCCCGAGGTTCCCTGGGATGACACTATGACCAATCCCATCGTCATCAGCAGTTTCAACAGCCAATTGGGCGTGAATTACAGTGCTGAGCAGTGGGCCAATTATCTGCTGAAAAACGACGGCATTGGCAGCGGTTTGTATGAAGAGGTGATTCCACCCGTCGGCGGCTCGGGTGGTGTGAGCAACTGCACCACGTCGAACGGAAGCACACCCTCTTCGTGCAGTGGCGGCTACGCCAAACCCAGTTGGCAGACCGGCGTCACCGGAATCCTTTCTACCGACAAGCGCACCGTTCCCGATGTTTCCCTCTTCGCCTCCAATGGCTTTTTGGGCGTCACTTATCTGATCTGCGATACGCAGCCGCCGGGCTACTCCAGCCCGATTCCATGCAGTTATCCCGCCTATGCGATGGACATGGCCGTGGGAGGAACATCGGTTTCGAGTCCGATCATGGCCGGAATCATGGCGCTCATCAACCAGAAAGCCGGTAGCTCCCAGGGCAATCCCAATGCCGTACTGTATGGCCTGGCGGCCAAGCAGACCTATAGCAATTGCAGCGCAGAGACGACGGCCAATTCGAGCAGTTGCTACTTCAACGACATCAACTCCGGCACGATAGCGCCTATCTGTTACGGCGGCACCACCAACTGCACTCCCCAAACCGCGGGGGATGTGCTGGGGGTGATGCCCGGCTATGCGGCCACGGCCGGCTATGACAAGGCCACCGGTCTCGGTTCGCTCAACGTCGCCAATGTGGTGAACGGCTGGCCGGGAGTTTCGACGTCTCCGGCGCCGATAGCTACTTTGTCGGCCAGCACACTTACTTTCTCCTCAACCGCGGTCAGTTCCTCGTCCGCCGCGCAAACCGTGACGCTCACCAATTCCGGAAGCGCCAGCATGACCGTCACCGGCGTAAGCATCACCGGGACCAACGCCACTTCATTCTCGCAGACCAACACCTGCGGATCGGCGCTTGCCGTCAACGCATCCTGCTCCGTTACCGTTACATTCAAGCCTGCCGCATCAGGCGCATTGACGGCCTCGCTCAGTTTTGCTGACAATGCCGCCAATTCTCCACAGACGGTTACATTGAGTGGTACAGGAGCAGCCGCGACCACTGTCTCGGTGAGCATCACCCCCAGCAGCCTCATCTTTCCATCGACCGCGATCAACACCGCGTCGGCCTCACAGACCGTCACTTTCACCAACACAGGAACGGCCGCAGTAACCTTCACCGGCAGCCCTTCGATTACCGGCACGTACAACTATCTCTTCAAGGGCGCCACATCGTGCGGCGGTAACGCCACGCTGACACCAGGCAGTTCCTGCGTCGTTACGTTTACCTTCAACCCCACCGCGGCGGGAAGCTTTACAGCCACTCTCAACTTCTACGACACTGCGCCCAACTCGCCGCAGACGGTTGCCCTCAGCGGAACGGGCGCGGGAGTTCCTGCAGTCAGCCTCTCACCCACCAGCCTCACCTTCGCATCGACTAATATCGGTTCCACAACGGCCGCGCAAGCCGTCACGCTCAAGAACACTGGAACGGCCGCACTGACAATTTCCGGCGTCTCCATCACCGGCGCCAACGCCGTTTCATTCTCACAAACCAACAACTGCGGCACTTCGCTGGCGGCCAGCGCCACTTGTACGGTCTCGGTCGCCTTCCAACCTGCCGCTATCGGCGCGGCCTCAGCCTCGCTCAGCATCTCCGACAACGCATCCAGCGCTGCACAGACAGTTTCACTCAGCGGAACTGGAGTGGGAGTTCCGGCAGTCAGCCTCTCACCCACCAGCCTCACTTTTGCCTCGACCAATGTGGGTTCCACATCCGCTGCGCAATCCGTCACGCTCAAGAACACCGGAACGGGAGCACTGACAATTTCCAGCGTCACTTTTACTGGCGCTAACGCCGGGTCGTACTCGCAAACCAACACCTGCGGTACGTCGCTGGCGGCCAGCGCTTCCTGCGCGATTTCAGTAACCTTCAAGCCCACTGCTGTTGGCGCGGCTCCCGCTTCGCTCAGCATCGCCGATAACGCCTCCAATACCGCAACTGCGCAGACTGTCGCGCTGAGTGGAACCGGAGTGGGAGTTCCGGTGGTCAGCCTCTCACCCACCAGCCTCACCTTCGCCTCGACCTATGTGGGTTCCACATCGGCCGCGCAAGCTGTCACGCTGAAGAACACCGGAACCGCCGGGCTGACGATCACCTCCTTCAGCTTTACCGGCGCCTACGCCACTTCTTACTCTCAAACCAATACCTGCGGCACGTCGCTGGCGGCCAACGCCTCCTGCACGATTTCCGTCACCTTCAAACCCACTGCCGGGGGAACGCTTACCGCCTCTCTAAACTTGGCCGACAACGCCCAGAACACTCCGCAGACCGTCTCCCTCAGTGGAACCGGAGTCGTACCGATGCCCGTCGTTACGCTCTCGACCACATCGCAGAGCTTCCCGGTCACGGCGGTCAATCCCTCCGCTGGTTATGCCTGGAGTCCGGCCCAGTCCATCACCCTCACCAACACAGGAACCGCCGCGCTCAACCTTACCTCCATTGCAATGAGCGGAACAAATCCAACCTCGTTCTCGCAAATCAACAACTGTCCCGGCTCTCTTGCAGTGTCAGCCAGTTGCACGATTCTGACCCGCTTCGCTCCCACAGCTTTGGGCAGCAGAGCCGCCACTCTGGTCTTCACTGACAATGCAAGCCCTGCAACGCAAAGCGTCGCTCTGACCGGAACCGGCGTCAGCGCGCCAACACTGACCCTCTCCGCCAATACGCTGAGCTTCGGAACGGTCACACCGGGAACCACCAGCGCGACGCAGGCAGTCATTGTGACGAACAGCAGCACAACAACGCCCGTCAATCTGACATCGATCGCGCTCAGCGGAAGCGGGGCCGCATCGTTCGTTGAGGTGAACAACTGCGGGAGCACATTGGCAGCCAGCTCCAACTGCATCGTTCTGATCGAATTCACACCCACGGTTGCAAGCGCAACATCTGCGACCCTCACCGTCACCGCCAACAATCCCACTGCGAGCGCAACGGTTGCGCTAAGCGGCCAATAGGGGGAGAACCAGGCGTCCGCCGCAGTATCAGGATTCGAGAGGCCTTCAAGGTGGCTTGGGATGCGAGTCTTGATTGCTTGCGGCGGATGGCCTTCAACACTGACCACGAACGAATCGATGACCCTTATCTGTGGCGAGTGCGTCACGGATAAAGGGATTTGGCCAACCTTTGCAGCCCTTGTCTTGCTGTCCTACCAAGGGCAGTGCTGGGGAAAGACTCAAACAAAACAGCGGCAGACAACGCATCCGGCCAGAGGGCCAAACGCGTAGCTGCCGCTGGTGTTTCTCTTGCTGTAAAAATCGATCGAATGGCAACTCAGGATCGAACCATGGCAGCCGAATCGCTTCAGATTCCATGGTTCGATCAAGGAGTCTCTTACCAGCCAATTTTACTTAGTGGATAATCACCACGTTCATGCTCCACGGGGCGAGTGTGAGCGTCAGCGGCAAAGACTGCGCGCCCAGGTTGGTGGTGGTGGGCGGCGCCCAGTCATTATTCTCCGACAAATCATAGATCGCCTTGTCATAAGTCGTTTCCGTGACCGAGGTCGAGCTGCTCTTGCCGGAGACATTGATCTGCACCGTCTCGCTGCTGTTTTCGTTGCGGTTGAAGAGCACCAGCGCCTCGCCGCCGCTGTTGGTGGCCGAATAGGCAACCACATCGGCCGTATCGCCGGTAACGGTAGAGGGTAGCACGTGCTCACCGTTGATCGCCACCTGGCTGAAGAGTTGGAAGGCCCGCGCAGTGGGAGACATGGTGCCGATGGGACCCGCCTCCGAACACGTAGTATCGGAAGGACCGTCGGAGAAGACATTGTAAGCTCCGAAGTCCTGCCATCCATAGAGCGAGGAATTATCGTTTCCGGCTTGGCCGTTGCAATTGCCAAAGCCAATCCACCAGGTCAGGCGGGTAACTCCATCATTCATCATCTCGCCCAACACCTGGCCGGCATACAAGCCCTGGGTAATCGACCAGCTCTGTTTTCCAGGATTGCTGTAAGGTCCGCCGATTTCGCCCACGTAGATGGGCGTGCCGGCGTGGCCGTACTCGGAGAGCTCCGACTTGATCCGGTTGATGTAAGTGGTCAAGCCCGCAGCGTCGTTATTGATCAAGGTCGTGTCGTTTTCCTCTCCCGGAGTTTCAGGATAATAATGGAACTCGACGAAATCATACTTCGCGTCGGACATGACGATCTGATCCCAGGGAGCGTAATCCGGCTGAACCAGAACTCCAACCAGGACATTGGGGCTGACCGCCTTGATATCCGGATAGTAGCCGGAGGCCACGGCATCGGCATAGGTCGTCGGATCGTGCTTGATCGGATGGTTATCCCCTTCCCAGGATCCGTACTCTTCGTTGCCCACGGTAATGTGGCTTACATTGGCGCCGAGGGTCAGCGATTCACTTGCCCACGAGGCAGCTTCGGTTGGATCACCGTAGCCGGTGCAGTTCTTGCCGGTACCGTAATCCGCGATCAGCGAAACATCAAGCCCGGCGGGCTTTACCAGGTCGCTGACGAACTTCGCGTATGCGGCATTTGGATTGGCAGTGGTGCCGCACTCGGTATTGGTCTCCCAGTTATATCCATCGGCCCAGGATCCGCCCGGCCAGCGAACGGCCTTGATGCCGGCAGCTTCGAATCCGGCGGCAACTCCGGGGGTGGTCGGATCGTACCATGCGGCCATGTTCATGCCTAAAATTGTATTGCTTACGGCAATACCTGGATTTGATGGGTTCACCGTGACGGTTGCGTTGGCTGAGATCAGCGGATTGACAGTAACTGTGATCGAGGTGGTCACTGGGGCAAGCGTGCCGGAGCTTCCGGTGACGGTGATGGTCGCCGATCCGGTGGCCGTGGTGCTGGCTTTCAATGTCACCGTGTCGCCGCTGACCGCGGTAGTTACGCCTGCATTGGAGCTGGCGGCGCTGAGAGTTACGTTGCCGGTGAATCCGTTCAAATCCGTCACCGTGATGGCATCGGTGACACTTGTGCCCTGGGTGATGGTCTCAGTGCCCTCGGCAGGTGTAAGCGTATAGCTCCCTGCTCCAGCTACCGTAATCGTAAACGTCTCTACGCTCTTGCAGCCAGAGGTATTGGTATAAGTCGCCACATACGAGTTGACGCCAGTGCTCAATGCAATGTTGTCGATCTCGCGCGCGGTGGAAGTGAATCCGTTGGGACCGGTCCAGCTCCAACTTCCGCCGGTTACCGGCTGCGGACCAAGGTCTACCCCGGCTCCTGAAGCGACGCTGGCCGAGGTCTCCTCTGTCCATGCTCCGTTCGCATAGATATAGGGAGTAATTGGTGTGGACGTGCAACCCGTCGATCCGCCAATCTCTGTGAAGGACCAGAGTTGGTTGGCGTTTCCGCTGATGGTGTATTGATCGATAGCGGCTCCCTCGGTGGTTGAATCCCCGTTTACGTCCAGCGCTTGACCGCTGTTCTCGTTGATGAGTTCATAGTAGCCGCTGCCTTTGCTGACCACTTGCCAAATCTGGTTCTTGCCGGAGTTATAG
>JBAVDS010000070.1:0-25983 GCA_049587335.1 Occallatibacter sp.
GGTTCGCGACCAAGAAAACAGCATGGAATCCGGGACCAAACGTCTGCAACTTCACAGTGACACTAGGGTTGCAAGTTGTGGTGTCTGAAAACGGCGTCAGAAAAACTTACAGCGCCAGATACTACAACCCAGCAACTGGAAGGTTCCTCTCCAGAGATCCAGACGATCATAGCCCAAGGAATCCGAACGAGTTGCATAAATATCTCTATGCGAATGGAAATCCGATTAGCATGATTGATCCGACAGGACATGGAGCGCTTGAAGGATATGATGCTGTTAATGTAGCTCTTGTTCTAAGGCCTATTACAGCGTTTCTTACTACCGAACTTGCGTTAAGAAGTACTTGTACTATAGCAGTCATTGCATTGTTGGATAAAATGTCGCCAGACATACAATGGAGAGTTGGTGGCATATTGCTCGCCGCGTGCGGAATAATTTGAAGATATTTTTTGATCAATGTGTTTGTGTTGTTTGAGATGTGTTTTTCATCCAGGAGTCCAAAATGAAAATATTGACGCAGAGATCAGACTCAACATTTCGCCGCAGTGTTTACGTGATATTCGTATTGATCTTCATCTTATTATGGGTCGCATTTGCTCTTATCGGCAAATATCATATTGGATGGGGTGTTAATGAGGAATATTACGGCTCTATGGTTTTAGTGTTTATTTGGGCAATATGCTTACGCAAGCGAATGGAGAATGCTGGCAGACAAATCCGTTCATTGCTACCATATATGATTGGTTGTTTGTTTCTAGATTTTACTTTGATCAAATTGAATCTTATCGGGCTGTCTGCATCTGTATTGCTTGGATTTTTCTTTGTACAACTTCCTGCGATGTTTTGGGCGGATAGGCGGGTGGCCCAGGTGCCGGGGATAAAAAGTGAGGATCCCCACTGAAGATGGGTGGCCCAGGTGCCACGCTTTTGGGCACCTGGGAGACGATGAACCTCGACCGGTCATTTTTGATAGACCTCGACATCCCGAGTGATCCGTTGTAATCTTTCCATCGATGCCGCGCGGAGTGATCCGATACGAACACACGGGGAGTTTTCACTTCCTGACGTTCAGTTGTTTTCATCGCTTCCAGTACCTGTCCACGGCGGCGGTGCGCGATCTTTTCGAGGATGCTTTGGAGCGGGTGCGGCGGCGTTCCCGTTTCGTTGTGGCGGGATATGTCGTGATGCCGGAGCACGTTCATCTTCTGATCGGCGAACCGGTCAAGGGCGCGGTTTCCGGCGTGATCCACGCGCTCAAGCTGTCGGTGGCGATGCGGCGCGCGGAGCGTCCTTTCTGGCAAGCTCGCTACTACGACTTTCTTGTGCACAACGAAGAGAAGCGTGTCGAGAAACTTCGCTATATGCACAGGAACCCTGTGGTGCGCGGCCTGGTTGAAAAACCCGAAGAGTGGGCATGGTCCAGCTTCCGGCATTACTCGACGGGAGTTGAAGGAAGAGTCGAAATCGAATCGCAATGGAGCGCGATGCGGCGTGGCAACCAGTTGCCGGAATACCTGCGCTACCGGGAGAATGCCGGTTGAGGTTCGAGGTTTCCCAGGTGCCCAAAGGCGAGGCACCTGGGGCACCCATCGTCCTCTGCGCCACCGACAGAAGAGCACGGTGCTTTGCACCGGAATGGTAGGGACACGCGACCTCCTGCGGAGCGGGGCGGCGTTTGGGGCGATGCCGCCGCGGGCGGGTGTCTTGAGACCAGCTCAAAACCGGGTTAGGATGGAGCCATGCTGTACGGTCTGAAAACGATTTCAGCAAGCGGAAGCTCTTCACTTCATCACCTTCAGTTGTTTTCACTTTCCTCCACTTCTTGAAAGGCCGGAGACCAAGAAGATCGTGGAGGCCGTACTGGAGATGACTCGCGCTTCGAATTGATACGCTATATCCATCGCTATCCGGTCAAGCGCGGATTGGTTGCATCTCCCAGCGACTACCCATGGAGCAGCTTCAACCATTACGCAACCGGCCTTCGAGGAGCGGTTGAAATTGAGTCAGAGTGGACGGCGCATCAACGACTCCCGCTCATCGCGATGAAAGTGCGATGAACAGGGCACAGCTTTTATGAAAGGCGGATTCAAAGGAGGCAATATGAAATGGTCCGAGTTTATTTCACTCAGTCAGATTAGGCGACCTATCTATTTTTTCCATGTCCTCATCATTTCTGGGTTATGGAACGGATACGATGCGATTTGTAGGCAGTCCGCTGGCTATTTCGAAGAAGCGGAGTACTTTGTGATTTTAATTCTTTTCTTAACATGGATTCAAAGTATGCTTGGACGAATAAAAGACGCAAAGCTATCCAAATGGTATTTGGCGGCTCTGCTTGTTTCCTTTCCAATTTGTGCGTATACCGCAAAGGTTCTTCAAGTCAGGTCAACACAAGCGCTGTTTATTGATGCGTTTATAATGCAAATTCCACTTATGTTATGGCGGACGGCGGGTGGCCCCGGTCCCATTGACCATCCACGACAAATCTGAGGGTGCCCCCGATCTGCGCCTCTGGGGACCGGGCAAGAGTTGTAGAGGTGGTTTAGCGTCGGCGCTACTCGTAGGCCAAGGCGTCGATGGGGTCTTTGCGGGCAGCCATCCAGGCGGGATAGAACGCGCCGCAGACGGAACCGACGAAGGCAATCGCCGCGCCCTGAATAATCATGCGTAGATTCATATCCAGATAGAGTCCGGGAAACCAGTGCGCCAGCGTGGATTTGATGGCCGCGGAGATCACAACGCCCAGCACGACTCCAGCCACGGCCAGCAGCGCCGTCTCACGCAGCACTACGCTGACAATGGTCAGGTTGGAGGCGCCCATTGATTTGAGAATACCTATCTCGCGCGTGCGCTCCAGCACCGAAGTGTACATCGACTGGAAGATGACCATGAAGCCGATGATGACGGCGATGCCGATGACGACGCGCAAGGCAATGTTCAGGCCGGGAATATGATCGGGCGTCATCAGCGAGTACCACTCCTCCATCGTCATCACCTGATAATCTTCCAGGCCGTGCACGGCATGAATCTCCTGGGCAATCAACGCGATATTCTCCGGCTGGTCGGCCTTCAGATAAAAGGCCGAGGCCTTCTCTGGCGTTCCCGTAATGTCATCCATGGTTTCAATCGGGATGAGCTTGCGTCCGCCCTTGCCGTGCTCGAAGATGCCGGTGATGCGGAAGGGGCGCTTTTCCACCAGAATTGTCTCGCCAACATGATGCCCCTTGCCAGTGCTGGCGAAGACATCATCGACGATGACATCGTCGGGCTTCTGGGGTGGACCACCGGAGATAAAAACGAAGGGACTCAACTGGCTGTAGGTTGGGTATTCAATCCCCCACAGCACCTCCAATCCATCGATCATGGAGAGCTTCTGATTCACCGGCGTGGCCACTGCGACGTGGGGCAGCGCCCGCAATATCCCCTCCAGCTTCACGGGAATGACGGCGCCGTTGATCCCGTTGAAGATCATGGCGTTGCTGGCGCGCACGATCAGATCGGCGCCGATGCCGTTGTTCATCCGCTTCTGGCCGGTCAACTGCCCCAACATGATGGCGATGATGGTCAACATCATGATGACTTCGATGGCCACGGCGAAGATACTGATGATGGAACGCAGGGGCCGGTGCAGCAGATTGGCGAAGATGAGCTTGTTCATTCCCGAAGATGGCTCCGAAAGGGCAGTGAATTGCTGAAGCCCCTTTATTTCAGGGTAACAGCCCATTGCTCGCCAAGCGGTCGAACTCTACCGAATCGCTATCTAAGTGAGATTCTTATCAATGGGGCTGGGAATACGAGATATGAGAACTCATCAACCCTCCGATAGCCGGACCAGTTTGATCCATAAATCCGCAGATTCCTGAAAATAAAAGGAAAAGCCTATAAATTTCCTTTGACCCCAGCCGATAGCGGGTTTATTGTGGATGTGGAAATCTCTGTGGCCGTCTGTGGAAATCTCACGATGGTCAACTGTTTTCTGGTCGGCGATGGGCAATTTTGGGAAAGACCTGCGCTTGGAACGGGAATCCCGCGGCATAGCGCTTGAAGACATTACGGCGGCAACCAAGATCAGCCAGCGGCACCTGGTCGCCCTGGAGGAAGAGCGCTTTCGTCTGCTTCCCGGCGGCATCCTCAGCAAGGGCATCGTCCGCGGCTACGCCAGCGCCGTGGGCCTGGATCAGAGCGACTGGACAGAGCGGTTTCTGCGGGCCTACTACGCCAGCGGGCAGGTGCTCGACGACGACCGCGACTGGGTGGAGTTCGCCTCGAATGTTGGCAAGGCGCGGGTGCAGCGCAGCGGCGCATGGGAGAATCGTCTCCACTGGATTGGAGCGGCATTGCTGCTGCTGGCCGGAATCGCCTGTATCTGCATGGCGGTGCGCTATCTGGGCGTGCGCGCCGGATGGTGGAAGACCATGCTGCCCATGCGCATGGCTCCGGTCCATTCCATGCTGGCCCGCCTGGGCATTGTAAAGCTCTATCAGCGCCTGTAACTCAGTGTAGGGAGCGACCTCCTCCGGCCTGCGATGTGAGGTTTTGTTGCCGTATTGGCCTGGACTTCCACTATCCTCCATAGATTTTTCTGGCTCGGAGATTGCCATGCGTCTTACACTGTCGGTGTAATTGCTGTGAGACCATGCCCGTCGCCCAGTTGACGCTGGAAATCCGCATCGAGCACGCCCAGTCGCTCAAGGACCGGCGGCAGGTGGTGCGCTCGCTCAAGGATCAACTGAAGCAGAGCTTCAACATCTCGGTGGCCGAGATGGACGAGGCGGTGACGTGGCAATCGGCGACGATCGGCATTGTTGCCATCTCCAACTCCCGCAGCTACCTGCATGGGCTGATCGAAGAGGTGGAACGCGTGGCGCGGCGCATGACGAATGAGCTGGGCGCGGAGCTGGCCGACTCCTTCTGGGAGTACATGGAAAACTGAAGATGATTTGCCGATCCTGCGGCGCCTCTCTGCTATGCTGAATGGTCTATAGGAAGCAGGGAGGGGTTTATGCCGGAGCACAGGGGCCGGAAGCACCATCAGGACAGGGTAGCGGAGACGCTGCGGGAAGAGATCGGCGTCCTGATCGAGGGCGAACTGGTGGACCCGCGGATCAATCTCTGCTATGTGAGCGAGGTGGCGCTGAATCCGGGTGGAAAATCGGCGCGGGTGTATGTGGCCGTGGATAGCGCGGTGACAGATATTGCCAAGGCGGAAGAGGAGACGGTGGCCGGCCTGGAGGCGGCCAAAGGGTACATCCGTTATGAGTTGAAGGAGCGGATGGGTGTGCGGCACGTGCCGGAGTTGAGCTTTCTGGCCGACCGCTCAGGGCGCTTTCAGGCGCGGATCGAGGAGCTGATGGGCAGGCAGCGCAAGCGTCATAAGGCAGCCGTCGATGCGGCATCCGCGGCCGAGCACACGAGAGAGATCAAGTAGGGGCGCATGGATCACTCCAATCGCAGTCTGGCCTTTCAGCCGAGATGTAACGCGCCCTCGGTGGCGCCGTGCGAGGTGCCCGGCTCCTCGCCGCGCGCTACGCCGGACGGAAGGATGGAAGCGATCCTGGAGGTCTTGCGCCGGGGCAAGCGGTTTCTTGTTTGCTCGCACTCGCGGCCGGACGGCGATGCGGTGGGCAGCGTGCTGGCGATGGGAATGCTGTTGGAGCAGATGGGCAAGCAGGCCGATCTGGCGACGGCGGACCGGATTCCCAGCATCCATCAGGAGCTTCCGGGGGCAGAGCGAATCTGCTCCGTTCAGGGCGTGCATGGGGCTTACGATGCTGTGATTCTGCTGGAGTGCGACGGGCTGGAGCGCGCACGGCTTCCCGGCCTGGAGAAGTTTTTTCTGATCAACATCGATCATCATGCCACCGGGCGCGAATACGCGAATCTGAACTGGATCGATTGCTCGGCGGCGAGCGTGGGCGAACTGGTGTACCGGATCGTAAAGGCCGCCGGGGCGCGGATTACACCGGAGATGGCCACCTGCCTTTACACCACAGTTGTGACCGACACTGGGGGCTTTTGCTACGGCGCGACGAAGGCCGCCACCTTCGGGCTGGCGCAGGAACTGGTGGAGGCGGGCGCCGATCCGATCCGCATCGCGCAGCGCGTGTATTTTTCGACGCCCATCTCGAAGCTGCTTTTGCTGGGAGCCGCACTGGGCAATCTAAAGTGCGAAGGGCGGCTGGCCTGGCTCTGGGTGAGACGAGGGGAGATGCTGAGCACCGGCGCCGGCGAGGAGGACTGCGAGGGCATTGTGAACTTTGCCCTGTGCGTTTCCGGAGTGGAAGCCGCGGTCTTTTTGCATGAACTGCCGGAGCAGAGCCAGATACGCGTCAGTTTGCGCAGCAAAGGCCAGGTGAATGTGGCTGCCATCGCTGAGCGGCTGGGCGGCGGCGGACATCACAGCGCCTCCGGTTGCACGCTGGAAGGGCCTCTGGAGCGCGTTCTTGGCGATATTCTGGCTCTGTTGCGCCCCCTGGTGGCCGATCAAACGGGAAAAACAGTTGGAGAAGCCGAGGGCCAGTCATCAATTTCCCCCGGGGGCCGCGCCGGAATTTGATGCCAGGCTTAATCAATTCCCACTGAAATCTGTTAGCCTTGTCCCTGTCGAATCGCAAGAAAATCTCCCCGCCTCTGTGTGGCGCGGAGAAGTGCCGAGGCCGGTCAGCTCCCCCCAATTGTCCTGACCGGAGTCGAGGCTGTCTGCCTGTGTACATCAGAGAGACTCTGCCCGTTGGAGAGACGGTGGAAGTGGAAACGATTCAGGAAACAACTGTTGCAGAGCCGCCAGAAGAGAGGCGCAAACGGCTGCCCCGGTGGGCGACTATTTGCGAAGGCTCGGCATTTCTTGGTTTTGCCTTGTTTTTTCTTCTCTATGGCCAGACACCGCTGACGGGCGGCGCCGGCATGGGCTTGGTGGGAGCCGACGAGCCGCGCTATGCGCAGATTGCGCACGAGATGCTGGAGCGCTTCGACTCTGCCCAAACGCTGAAGGGCAAGCTGAGCGCCTGCGTCACGCCCTATCTTTACGGCCATCCCTGGCTGGAGAAGCCCGCGCTCTACTACTGGCGGGCGATGTTCGTCTTTCAGGATTTTGGCGTGCACGACTGGGTGGCGCGGCTGCCCTCGGCGAGCTTCGCCTTCATCATGGTGGCCCTGATCTATCTGCACATGAGGCGATTCCGGCCTGGCGGGCATCTGGACGCGGCGCTGATTACAGTGGCCTGCATCGGCATTATCGGCTTCTCGCGCGGCGCTTCGACCGATATGCAGATGGCCGCGCCGCTGGCCATCGGCCTGCTGGGCTGGTATGCCTGGTACGAGACCGGCTCCAAGTTCTGGCTCTTCGACATCTACTTCTTCACCGGCGTGGCCACGCTGGCCAAGGGGCCGGTGGCGCCGTTTCTGGCGCTGGCGATTGTGGCCGCCTTCGCATATCTGCGCCGCGAGTGGTCGGTTCTGCTGCGGTCCTTCTGGTGGCCGGGCGCGCTGCTGTATTTAGCCATCGTGCTGCCGTGGTTCATCGCCGTGCAGCATCAGAACCCCACCTTCTTCCGCGAGTTCTTTCTCGAACACAATCTGGAGCGCTTCGCCACCAACCGCTTTGAACACCAGCAGCCATTCTGGTACTACCTGGTGGTGGTGGTTCTGGCGGTGATGCCCTGGACGGTGATCGCCATACGGGCGCTGATTGACGGCATTCAAACCTCTGTCTGTGAGTGGCGAGCGCGCAACACCTCGAATTGCCGGCCCTGCGCCGGACGTCCCGGAGACGCATTTCCGGAGTTTCTGGTTTTGTGGGCGCTGATTCCCATCCTTTTCTTTTCCTTCTCTCAATCGAAGCTCCCCGGATACATTCTTCCTTCCATTCCGCCCATCACCATTCTCACCGGGGACTATCTCTTCCGCCGCCGCCGGCAGGGACTGAACCGCTGGGTATTGGCGGGCCACGCGGCTCTGTGCGGCGTCATGTGCATAGCGGTTTTTCTGGTTCCCTGGTTTGTCTCACATCCGGGGCATCCAATGCCGCCGCAGCGGGCGCTTTGGGTGGCTCTGCTGGCCTCTGGCGGCGCTGCGCTGCTGATCGTGATTGTGGTGAAGGGCTTCGGCGTGGCTCGCCTGCGGCTGGTCACTTCGGGGGTGTTGATCGTGCTGGTTCTGTTTCTTTATGGAGTAGGCCCGTTCTTCGGGATTCCAGCCATTGCGCAGAGCAAGCGGGTGATTCAACTGCTGGACCGCACCTACTCCGCGCGAGCGCTGGCCGGAAGGCTGGCTGAGGCGGCTCCGGGCGAAGAGACGATCGCGGTCTTCCGCGTCCGGCGCGACGTCGAGTATGGCCTCTCGTTTTATCGCAATCGCGCGGTGGTGAACTACGAGGAGAGCGGCGTGCCGGATGAGCAGCACCTGCTGGTGGCGCGGGTGACCGGGCGCGGAGGAGTCGACCTGCATACCCAGGCGGCGCTTGAGGAGTATCTGGAAGACCGGCACTACGAGGAGCTTTTCAGTTGGCCGGAACAGGATCTGGTGGTGTACATGGTTGGCAGCCGGTAGACTGTCAGACAGCTACTGCAAGGGCGCATGAATTGGAGACAGGTTCAAACCTCGAGATTCTCGATCTGCGGCACTTTGCCGCACCGGTCCTGCGCCCGGTGCTGGAGGCTGAAGGAGCGCTGTGGAAGCAACTGCTGCATTGGGACTATTATGTCTCCGCCAAGCTGCTGATGCAGTATCTTGACAGCCACACGCTGCCCGGCTATGCGGCGCTGGAGGCGGGCCAGATCACCGGCTACGTCTTCTGTGTCTACGAAGAGACCAAGGCGATCATCGGCGATGTCTTCGCGCTGCCCGGCTTCCGTATGGATGGGGGAAGAGTGCGCGAGGCAACCGCCCACGAGGTTGAGGATACTCTGCTCCGGCACATCCTTGAGTTGATGGTGAACTCGCCGCAGGTCGATCGCATCGAATCGCAACTTCTGCTGCACCCCTCCGGCACCCATGCTGAAGTCTTCCGCCAGGCGGGCTTTCAGATTTACCGCCGGCTCTTCATGGTGCGCACACTGCGAGGCTTTTACGCCCCGTCCAGCACCAAACTTCCCGCCGAGTTGGAGTTGCGCCCCTGGCGCGAAACGGATCTGGAGCCGGCCTCACGGCTCATCGCCGCAGCGTATAGCGGCCATCCCGATAGCGTGGTCAACGATCAGTATCGCAGCGTTCACGGCTCGCTGCGCTTTCTGAACAATATCGTGCGTTTTTCCGGCTGCGGCGTCTTTTCGGCGCCGGTCTCGCACGTGATCGTGGATCGGGCCAGCCGGGAGATGGTTGCGCTGGTGCTGGCATCCCGTGTCAGTCCGCAGAGCGGCCACATCACCCAGCTCTGCGTTCATCCGGAATATCGCCGCCGCGGTCTGGCGCGGACGCTGCTCAACCTGGCCGCTTCCTGCTTCCTCCGGCAAGGGGTTGTCGAGATCTCGCTTACCGTGACCGAAAGCAACAACGACGCCATCGATCTCTATCGCGCCGAGGGCTACGACTGCCAGCACAGCTTCGACGCCACCGTCTGGCAGCGGAAGCGGTCAGCATGAGATGAATCGCTTTACCATCGCCAGGTACTCATCGAAGCGCAGGAACATCGTCGCGTGGCCGCCGTTGTGAAAGGTGTGAACCTCGGCATTGGGGTAGGTGGCGCGCAGAGCTTCCCGGCGGCGAGGGCCGATCACATCCGTATCGGATTCGGCAATCAGTACCTCGCCCTTCCAATCGGCAAGATCGCTGGGCGTGAAATGAAAGCGCCGGTGGTAATCAAGCTGGATGCGGAAGTTGGCCAGCATATCGGCTTTGGCGATTCGCGTGGCAAGCATCTCGTCGAGATAGGCCTTCCAGAAGTCGCGGTCCTTGCTCTCTGGGTCAATCGCCTTGAGCAATGGTTTGCGCAAAAGCCCGGCGATGGCGGACCAGGGCAGCAATTGCGCCATCCAATTGAAGGCGCGCACAGACGGCACAAGAGACCGCAGTGGAACGCCGCAATTTGAGAGCATCAGATGGCTGATCCTCTCCGGATGCCGCCGCACGAAAACCTGGGCCAGCGCACCACCGAAGGATGCGCCCAGAATCGCCGCCTCTTCAATCTTTTCCGCATCGAGAATGGCGCGCAGGCCGCTGGCCAGTTCTTCGATTGAATCGACGCGCGGGTAAGCCGGATAGACCACGCGGCAAGAGTCGCTTATCGCCAGCGCAAACTCGAAGCCCAGATCGTTGACCAGCTCACCGCCAGGAAGCGCCAGCAGCGCCGGAGCAGCCGAGCCGATCACGCGATAACGCCATTCCGCCGCGCCGGCGTGGAGAACCTTTTCCGGAAAGCGCTGCCGGAAATCAAGGAGCGCGGCGGCCTTGGGAGAGGAAACCTTCCCGAAAAAACGCGCGAAATCCTCTTTGAAATCCGGTGAGTTCATCCAAAAACCATCCAATGAAAGCTGTGAATCAAGCCGGAGGGGAGATGCGGCTGCTTGTCGCTGTCCTGAATAAATCGGGCCGGGCAAGAACGAGACTCTTCGGCGCAGGCCGGCAGGCGCAGTGCTTCTGGTGCTCATTGTGCCATCGGATGCGCTGCTCCAGCGTTGCCGAGGGCGGCATCTTATTCTCGGAATGCCAGAGCTTGTTCAAGAGATCATTCCATCGGGTGCGCTATCGCGCAATCAGAAACATCAGCCAACTGAGAGCAATGGCCGAGCCGACAAAGAGCGTAAAGCAATAGACTCCGTAACGGATCATGCGCGCGGGGGTCTCGCGCTGCGTGATGCCGAAGACCGTCGAAGCGAAGAGAGCGAAGAAGAGAACCGCCGGAAAGTAGGTCATGACTTCCTCCCGGTGCGCAGATTGTGCGCGTCCACAGCGGCAATCACGTTGAGCAGGCCGGCCACGACGATAAAGCGCGTGCCCCAGTCGGCGGTGGTCACCTGCACCTGCGCAGCGCCCAGACCGAGGAACCTGCTGACGAAGTAGAGAATGCCGGTGCCCAGATCGCCGATCAGTCCGAGTAGGTCGAGAAGGTTGTGCGCGTCGGCGTGGACGCTGCCCTGCATTCGAAGGCCGAGCACGAACATACCGAGGATCGAGGCCGCCAACAGGGAGCCGCGAACCCACTTGCGCAGCAGAAAATGCCCCGCGCCGGGAATCGCCCAGCCGGCAATCAGCGGAAGATAGACGAATCCCTCCGCCGAAGGGGGGTGCGAAGCGGATTTCGAGCCGGCTTGCGAGGCCGGCTCTGCCGCAGCGTTCTTGTTTTCTTGCGTAGCCATTCCCTATTGACTATATCGCACGAAGGTAGGGAATAGGGAACCGGAATCAGGGATCAGGTTCCCTAAATTCTCACCAGCTCCCGCTGTATTCGCCCGGTGACCCAGGCCTTGCCGGGAGCTGTGAGCATATTGATCTCGCTGCGCACGCCGAACTCCGGCAGATAGATTCCCGGCTCGATCGAAAAGCAGGTATTGGGCAGAAGGAGGCGCTCGTCGTGGGTCTCCAGATTATCGAGATGGGCGCCGGAGCCGTGCAGCTCGGTTGAGATGTTGTGGCCGGTGCGATGGGTGAAGAACTCGCCGAAGCCGGCGGCTAGGATCACCGCGCGGGCCGTGTCGTCGGCCTCGAAGCCGTGGATTCTGCGTTCGGCGGCAAAGGCGCTCTGAACGGCATCGATAGCGGCGTCGCGGGCCTTCACCACCGTTTGAAAGACCTCCAGTTCGCGCCCGGTTGGCTCACGCCCCACCACACCGGTCCAGGTGATGTCGTAGTAGACGCTGCCCGGCTTGTTCACCCGCGCCCAGATGTCGATAAGCAGAAAATCTCCTTCGCAAATCGGCGCGGAGTGCTCGGCGGATGGCTCGTAGTGCGAGTCGGAGCTGTGGGCGTTCACGCTTACATTGGGGCCGTCGTTCCAGACCAGGCCCTCGTTGCGCATTGCCGCGCGCAGCCACTCCATCATTTCGAATTCGGAAATCCCGCCCGTGCGGCCGGCGCCGGGACGAAGACTGCGGCCAATCTTCCGCCAGCCCTCGGCCAGAATCTCGTCGATGGCCTTCTGTGCCGCACCATGCGTGGCGATCTGCTCCGCGCTGAGCACGGCTTCAAAGCGACTGACGAGATCGGCGGAGCTGACGATCCGCTTGCCCAGTCCGCGCAGAAACTCGACGGTTCCCGCATCCACCATCGACACATACATGATGGCGTTATTGGGCGAGTACTGCATGGCCAGCGTGCGCGCACCGGCCAGCATCAATTCCAGACCGCGGGCCAGCTCCTGCCAACTGGAGTAAAGCCCCTTGGCGCCGGGCAAAGTGTCCAGCCTTCCCTGCTCGATGCGATGCACCAGCTTGCGCGGCTCGCCCTCGGCGGGCACAAAGTAGTACCAGCGGCGCGTGACGTGAGCCTTCTCGTCCAGACCCAGGATGCGCTGGGCGATGGGGTCGCGGTGATGATGGTCGTAAAAGAGCCACCCGTCAATGCCCGCCTCAGAGAGAGCCGCCTGAATCGCCTGAAGATTCATACCGGCCATGATACGCGCATCGGATAGCTTCAGGGCAAGTGCGAATCACACCGTCCGCATTACGACAAGATATTTTCTGATGAATTCTTCACTGGGCGCGATTTCCAAAGCGAGGGTTCTGTTGTCAATGCGCGAGGGAAGAGAATAGCTTGGTAGTATGCGAATCGGGATTTGCGCGCAAGTCATCGCGGTATTGCTTTCAGCCGGGACGGCAGGGCTGTGCGCCTATGCTGCACAACCGCAGGGCGCGTTGCCGGATGTGACGATTGCTCCCAAGTCGAGCGCGGCGGTGAGCGCGCACGTAATCGATCCGGCCCAGGAGCCGAAGCTCGCGCAGACGGAGAAGATGCGGCTGATTCGCTCGCGGATCAAGTACGTTTTTGTGCTCTTTCAGGAGAACCGCTCGTTTGATTTTTATTTTGGCAGTTATCCAGGAGCCGATGGACTGTACGCTGGAGCGGAGGGTCCACGGCCTTACGGCCAGGTGGCAGGATTCACGCAACGGATCGTGAATACCGACGGCAGCCTGGGAACCATTACCCCCTTCCGCATTCCGGCAACGATTACGGACGCCAAGGGCAAGACCGTGCCGCTCTATCCGGCGGACATTGCCTCTGTGAATCACGCGCATACGGCCATTGCGCGCAAGATTGCGCTGGATGCGAATGGCGTGGCGCAGAACTCGGAGTATGCTCTCACGGAAGAGGGCGTGACGATCAAGGACGGCATTCCGTCGAAGGCGCCGACACTGGAGCGCAAGCAGTTTGGCGAACTGGTGATGGCGCACGTAGATTGCGACACCGCGCCCTTTCTCTGGAGATATGCGGACCGGTTTACGCTCTTCGATCACTTCATGGATACGATCATTGGGCCGTCGACGCCGAATGCGATTGCGATGATCAGCGGCCAGGGCGGCGAGACGCAGTGGATGCTGCATCCGGAGCAGGCTTCGACCGGCGGCCAGGGCAAGGATGCGGTGGTGCCGATGGTTGCCGACCCCCAGCCATATTGGGGTTCGCCGCTGGACAAGGCGGACAGGCTGAAGCAGCCGCAGGCGGTGAAGCCATTTGGCGGAGTTGCAAAGAACCTGACCTTTGCGAGTCTGCCGCTCTCTTTCATGGGCGACGCGATCAAGAAGACGACGGCTGCGGATTTCGATCCGGCCTTCGATCTGCCGGATGTGCGCGAGGATATCGAGAAGATCGCGGGGCATGGCGTGGGCGCGGTCAACTGGGGATGGTTTCAGCAAGGCTACGATCATGAGATCAACGATCTCTCCGGGAAGGCCTCGCATGAGGGGTATGTGGCGCACCACAACGCGCCGCAGTACTTCGGCTATGTGGCCAACAATCCGCAGGCCAGCACGCATCTGCATGGGATGAGCGAATTTTTCGACGCGGTTGCCAAGAGGCAGTTGCCGGAGTCCGGCGTCTTTTATCTGCGTGGCGGCTACGGAAATATATTCGGCTGGAAGCCGCAGGATTCGAATCCCAAGCTGGCGCTGGTCTTCAACGGCAACGACGATCATCCCGGCTACTCGGATACGCAGATCAGCGAAGGGCTGCTTGCTGAGGAGATCAACGCCATTGCGGCCAGCCCGTACTGGAGCCAGAGCGCGATCATCATCACCTACGATGAGTCGGATGGGCTTTACGATCATGCGCAGCCGCGCGTGCGCTCCCATGATGCGAACGGTCTGCCGCTGGAGCAGGGGCCGCGGATTCCGGCGATTGTGATCTCGCCTTATGCTGTGGCGCACGGCATCTCCCACGTGCCGTCGGAGCACAGCTCGATCATCAAATTTGTGGATGAGTTGTTCAATCTGATTCCGCTCGCCGACCTGCCGGATGAGGAGTGGGCGCGGCAGATTGGCGCGCAAAAATTCGGACAGCCGAATCTCGGTCCGGCGGACGACAAGGTGGAAGGTGTGGGCGATATGAGTTCAGCCTTCGATACGCTGCGGCTGGAGGGCAAGCGCGCGCCTCTGAGCGCCGGGTATGCGACGATTCCCACTGCGGAGGTTACGCGCTTTCCTCATGCGGATGGGGCGGGTTGCAAGCAGTTGGAAATCACGCCGACCGATTGGTCGCTTCCCAATCCCTTGCCGGCAGACTTCAACCCGCGGCCGGATACGACGCCGGGGATACCGGCGGCGGGTGGGTGGACACCGTAGTGCGCGCCTGGATCCTGGCGCTGGCTGCGATCTTTGTGTGCGGGGTTGCGCGCGCGGCTGACACTTCACCAACATTGTCTCGCGTGCGCGCGGCGGGCCTGCTGCGCTGCGGGATCGACACGGCGCAAGCCGAGTACTCCACATCGGACGATCATGGCAATCGCGCGGCCTTCGATGCAGATCTCTGTCGCGCCGTTGCGCTGGCCGTGCTGGGGAAGAATGCCGCGGTGAGCGTAGCGCATTATCCCGACGACCGCGCCGCGATGAAAGGGCTTGATGGGGATGAGGTCGAGATGGTGGCCACGCTCAGCGACGATTTCACTCACTCCGTGGGAACGCATCTGCGATTCACCGAGCCGGTCTTGTGGGATGGCGTTGGCTTTCTCTTGCCGCATGGAAGCGCCGTAACGCGGGCGCGCCAGTTGAGCGGAAAGAAGATCTGTTTTCTGGCCGAAACCGCGGTAGAAGAGAGCGTCCGCGCCTGGTTTGCCCGCGAACATCTGGAGTTTGTGCCCTTTCCCTTTCAGGAAGAGGGTGAGATGGAGGCGGCCTTTGCCACCGGCAACTGCGGCGCACTGGCCGGTGACGGAACACGGCTGGCCGAGACGCGCGCAGCTCTGATGCGTCATGGAAAACCTTTGCGCTTGCTGCCGGAACGCATCTCGGAGGATCCGGTGGCGGCAGCGGTGCGCGACGACGATCCGCAGTGGGCGGCGATTGTGAGTTGGGTGATGGAGGCGCTGAAGCAAGCGGAAGAGAGCGGCGTGACGCGGGCCAATGTGAATGCGATGCGCGCACGCGCCGCAAGCGATCCGGTGCTGCGATTTCTTTTGGGCGGCTCGCGCGAGGTTGGCCGCGCACTCGGTCTCGACGACGATTGGGTGGTGCGCGTAATTGCGGAGACGGGAAACTATGGCGAGATCTATGAGCGCGATCTGGGCAGCGCCTCGCCGATGAAGCTGCCGCGCGGCGAAAACAATCTGCGCCGGAATGGCGGCGCGATGAGGGCATTGCCTTTCAAGTAGAGCAAGGCTGTAGAATGAATCGGAAGTTTGAGAATTCTGGAAGATGCGCATGAGTGAGAGCGTGAGCTTTGTGGCCGTGGACTTGGGCGCATCGAGCGGCCGTGTGATGGATTGCCGCTGGGACGGGCAGCGCTTCCAGCTCGATGAACTGCATCGCTTTGCCAACGGCGGCGTGCGCATCGGAGCCGGTCTTCATTGGGATGTGCTGCGCATCTGGGCCGAGATTCAGAACGGTTTGAAGAAGTTTCGCGCGGTTCACGATGAACTCCCCGCCGGAATTGCGATCGATGCATGGGGCGTGGATTTCGCGCTGCTCGATGAGCGGGATCGCCTGCTCGGCAATCCCCATCACTATCGCGACAGCCGCACCAATGGTGTGCCCGCCGCGGTCAGTTCAACGATGAGCAGCCATGATCTCTTCCGCGCAACGGGCGTGCAGACGATGGAGATCAACACTGTTTTTCAACTGGCTGCAATGGCGATTCAGAGTGACCAGCGGCTCGCAAATGCCCAATCGCTGCTGATGATTCCGGATTTCTTTCAGTATCTGCTCTGCGGTGAAAAGCGTGCGGAGTACACCGAGGCTTCAACGACCCAACTCTTCGACCTGCGTGCCCGCTTTTGGTCGTGGGAAAGCCTGAAAAGACTCCGTCTGCCCGCGCATATCTTTCAGAAGATCGTCTTGCCGGGCACGGTTCTTGGCGAGCTTCAGCCGGGCGTGCAAGCCGAGTGCGGCTTTGCGGGCGGCGTTCCCTGCATTGTGGCGGCATCCCATGATACGGCCAGCGCGGTTGCCGCAATACCGGGCTTGGATGAGTCCAGTGTTTTTTTAAGTAGCGGAACCTGGAGCTTGATGGGTGTGGCCGTGGACGATCCTGACCTGAGCGATGCCGCGTTTCATGGTGGCTTCACCAACGAGGGCGCGGCAAATGGCGGCGTTCTGCTGTTGAAGAACCTGACCGGGCTGTGGATTCTGCAAGAGTGTATGCGCAACTGGGAGGCGGAAGGGCAGCGTTTTTCATGGACAGAAATTGAAGTGGCGGCGGCCTGCGCAGCTTCCTTCCGCTCATTCATCGATCCGTCGGCAGGTGCATTCCAGTCTCCCGCCGATATGCGCGCCGCCATTGCGCAATTCTGCGCGGAGAGCAGGCAGCCGGTGCCGCAGACTCCCGGCGAATTTGCCCGCTGTATTCTTGAGAGCCTGAGTTTTTCTTATCGCGAAGTTGTGGAGGAGTTGGAGCAGGTTACCGGTCGCACTCTGCACACGATTCGCGTTGTAGGCGGCGGCTGCCTCAACCGGCTGCTCTGCCAGATGACCGCCGATGCCTGCGGGCGCAGGGTGATTGCGGGTCCGGTCGAGGCGGCCGCGCTCGGCAATGCTCTGATGCAGGCCGTGGCTACCGGCCATATCAAGAATCTTGCCGAGGGAGAAGCGGCTCTCACTGAGTCCGTCGAAGTGCAATTATATGAGACGGCGCGCGGAGAAGAATGGCAGAATGCCTATGCGCGCTACCGGTCCGTCGTGCGCGGCAAAGATTCGCGCAAGGACTGATCCATTTTTGTGGAGCTATCCGGTTGTGAGTGAGTTTTTTCAGGCGCACGCGAAGAGATAGAATTGTGCAGCAGCAAAGAAACAGCGAGGAAGAAAAATGGCGGCATATGCAATTCCTGAAGTCGTGACTCCCCAGCCCGTTGGGCCGAATGAAGTGTTACTGATTGCCAGCGGCGATCTGCGCCAATCGGCCAACGAAGTTTGCTGGGAGGCACAGGCCAGCATGGAGCGGATGTTGACCTCGGCCTTTCGTGAAGAAGGCGTCATGCTGCGCCGCGCACACGCGGTCGATCCGGCGTTGAAGCACGGCTTCATTCACTCGCAGCGTATGGGAATGCAGGTCTTCGAGCAGATCCATCCCGATGCGCCGATCGTCGTCGCCGAGTCCGTCTGGCAGTACAGCGCCCACGTCCTGGCCGGATTGCTCTCCCATCGCGGTCCCATTCTCACCGTCGCCAACTGGTCGGGGCAGTGGCCGGGGCTGGTGGGAATGCTGAATCTGAATGGCTGTCTGCGCAAGGCAGGCGTGCCCTTCTCGACATTGTGGAGCAAGGACTTCAGCGATCCGCTCTTCAAACGCGGATTGCGCGAGTGGATCAAGAACAAGTCCTTCGCACACGATACCTCGCACGTGCATGATTTTTCTCCGGCCAAAGTTGGCGCTGCGGAACGCGCTCTCGGCGCCGCGCTGGCCAGGGAATTGCAAAGCAAGAAGGCTCTGCTCGGCGTCTTCGATGAGGGCTGCATGGGCATGATGAACGCCATCATTGAAGACTCGCTGATGAATCCGGCTGGCATCTACAAGGAGCGGCTCAGTCAATCGGCGCTCTACGCGGCGATGCGCGAGGTGACGGCGCAGGAGGCGCAGAAGATTCGTAGTTGGCTCGATGAGCGCGGCGTCCGCTTCGAGACCGGCGCGAATGAGGCAACCGATCTGACCGACGCGCAGATTCTCGATCAGTGCCGGATGTACATTGCCGCTCTGCGCATCGCCGATGAATTTGGCTGCGACGCCGTCGGCATTCAGTATCAGCAGGGTTTGAAGGACCTGGTGCCCGCCTCCGATCTGGTGGAGGGGCTGTTGAATAACGTCGAACGCCCGCCCGCATTCAGCCGCGATGGCCGCGAGCTATACGCAGGCAAGGCGCTGCCGCACTTCAACGAAGTGGATGAATGCGTTGGCATCGATTCGGTCGTCACCAATCGCGTATGGAGCGCGATGGGCCTCGATCCGGCGACGACTTTGCACGATGTCCGCTGGGGCGAGCAGTACACCACCGGGAGCTTCGACGATTTTGTCTGGCTCTTCCAGATCTCCGGCGCCGTGCCTGCCTCGCATCTGGCCGGCGGCTATCAATGCGCCTGGAGCAATCGACAGCCGGCAATGTACTTTCGTCTGGGCGGCGGCACGCTGACCGGCGTCTGCAAGCCCGGCGAAGTAGTCTGGAGCCGCGTTTTTGCCGAGGCTGGCCGCCTCCACGTCGATATGGGCCGCGCTACGGCCATCGCGCTGCCGGAAGCGGAGACCCAGCGCCGCTGGGCCGAAGTTACTCCGCAGTGGCCCATCATGCACGTGCTGCTGCATGGCGTCGATCAGAATCAATTCATGGCTCGTCATCCCTCCAACCATGTGAATGTCGCCTATGCGCCTACAGCCGAAGAGGCCGATCGCGCTCTTGCTGCAAAAGCAACGATGTTCCATGAGATGGGCCTCGAAGTTCATCTCTGCGGCGTTGAGCTTTAACTCTGTAACTTTTGTCCTCCTTCCGAGTCTGATACGGTACAGGCGGCCTTCCCCGGCTTCGCTGACTGAAAACAGGCGCAACAGTGAAGGAGTGACTCGGTTTGATCTTATTTTTGATTCTCGCGTATCTGGGCGGCATTCTCACCATTCTGAATCCGTGCATTCTGCCGGTGCTGCCCTTTGTCTTTGCGCGTTCCGGCCAGCCCTTTCGCAAGAGCGGCCTGCCGCTACTGGCTGGCATGGCGGCAACGTTCACGCTGGTGGCGAGCCTGGCGACGGTGGGCGGCGCATGGGCGGTGCGCGCCAATCAGTTGGGACGCATCGCCGCGCTGATTCTCTTTGGAGTTTTCGGCTTGACGCTGTTGTTTTCCGCGCTGGCCGAGCGGCTCTCACGCCCTTTGGTGCGGCTGGGCGGACGGCTCTCTGGCAGCATGGACGGCGGCGGCGCGGGCAGATCGTTTGTGCTCGGCGTCGCCACCGGGCTGCTGTGGACCCCCTGCGCCGGACCGATTCTTGGATTGATTCTTACCGGAGCGGCGGTGAGCGGAGCCAGCACACACACCGCTCTTCTTCTCTTTGCTTATGCAGCCGGCGCGGCCACTTCGCTGGCCCTGGCGCTGATGGCGGGAGGGCGCGTCTTTGCAGCGATGAAGCACTCTCTCGGCGCGGAGGTATGGGTACGGCGCGCATTGGGAGTTGCGGTGCTGGCAGGTGTAGCGGCAGCGGCCCTGGGGTTGGATCGCGGCATTCTGACGCGGCTCTCCGTGGGTAGCACATCGAAGATCGAGCAGCGGCTGGTTGCAATTGCCTCACCCAAACACGATGAAGATGACGCCCCGCCGGCGATGATCGATGATGCGAATCCGGCGATGATGATGGCGGCGGAGGGCGGCTCTGACGGCGTGCCCAAGCTGCTGCCGGATCTCTTCGGAGCGACGGAATGGATCAATTCATCGCCGCTGACCGCAGAGTCTCTGCGCGGAAAAGTTGTGGTCGTCGATTTCTGGACCTATTCCTGCATCAACTGCCTGCGCACCCTGCCCTACGTCAACGCCTGGTACGGCAAGTACAAGGACAGCGGCCTGGTGGTGATTGGCGTTCATACGCCGGAGTTCCCTTTTGAGAAGGATGAGGCGAATGTGCGCAAGGCGGTGCGTGATCTCGGCATCCAATACCCGGTGGCGATGGACAACGACTATCGCATCTGGCGCAGCTTCAATAATCACTTCTGGCCGGCGCATTACTTCATCGACGCCACGGGGCGCGTTCGCTATCACCATTTCGGCGAAGGCAATTATGAGCAATCCGAGGGATGGATACGCGGCTTGCTGGAGGAGAGGAATCATCAGGCGCCGCCGGATTCCGCGATGAAGATCGCCGCCACCGGAGCGCAGGCGGCTTCGCAAGCGGATGAAGTGCAATCGCCGGAGACCTATCTCGGCTATCTGCGGGCGGCGAAGTTTGCCTCTCCCGGCGGCTTCGATGAAGACGAGGCACATAGTTACCGGGCGCCCGCGCATCTGGCGCTGAATGATTGGGCACTGATCGGCCGCTGGAAGGACGAGGGACAGGTTGCGACACTGCTCTCCACATCGGGTGCCATCGTCTATCGCTTCCATGCCCGCGATCTTCATCTGGTCTTGGGCCCGGCGAGCGGCGGCAGGCCGGTTCGCTTTCGCGTAACGCTGGAGGGCAAGCCGCCGGGAGACGATCACGGCGAAGACTGCGACGCACAGGGCCTGGGAACCGTCACGGAGAGCCGGCTGTATCAGCTGATCCGGCAAAAAAGCAGCGTGCAGGATCGCGTATTCCGGATCGAGTTTTTGACGCCGGGAGTGCAGGCATTTTCCTTCACCTTCGGATGAAGAATTCCCCCTTCGGAAAGGAAGGTCTTATGAAGAATCATGAACAAGAACGACAAATGCAGGAGAGCGGAATCTCTCCATTGAGCCGGCGGGCATTCATGGTTGCGGCGGCGGGCGCGTTGGGCGGTACCGGTCTCTGGGCCTTGCGCCATACGGGCTTCTTCGATTCGCAGACGGTTGCGGCGGCTAGCGAGCCAGGCAATGTAACGATCGTGGATTTTTCTGCCGACGGCAATAGAATCGGCAAAGTGACAGTGGCGCGCATGGTGAAGACCGATGCAGAGTGGCGTCAGCAGCTCTCCCCGGTCTCGTTTGAAGTGACACGCCATGCCGGCACCGAGCGCGCCTACAGCGGCGCCACCTGGAATCTGCATGATCACGGCATCTTCCGCTGCATCTGCTGCGACACGGCGCTTTTCAGCTCAGAGACCAAGTTCGATTCCGGCACCGGCTGGCCGAGCTTCTGGCAGCCGATTGCGAGAGAGAATGTGGTGGAGGCCACGGACATGAGTCTGGGAATGGAGCGCACCGCCGTTTCCTGCCGCCGCTGCGACGCGCACCTGGGCCACGTCTTCAACGACGGCCCGCCGCCCACCGGCCTGCGCTACTGCATGAACTCCGCGGCAATGCGCTTTGTGAAGCTGGGGTGAGCGGGGAGAGTTGCCGAATCCGTGGGGCAAGCCACTTTCAGGCCGCTTCCAGAATGAGGGTCTTTCCCAGTGCCTGCAGGGCCGCGTCGATGCGGTCGATCTTGCTGGTGTGGCGAAGGTCGGTGAGCCGGTTGACCTCCTGGCGGGTCGTGCCAATGCGCCGGGCCAGTTCGGCGGGAGGAATCTTCTGGCGCAGCATTTCGTTGAGGAGCAGAATCTTCGCGCTCAGGCTCGCGGGCAAGGTCACTACCGGCTGGCCACGCTTCGGCTTGGAGGGAGCGGGAACCGGACGGCGGTCTTCAAAATAGAACTCCATTGCCGTTTCAAGCGCTTCCGCCGCCATCTCCAATGCATGAGCACGATTGTCGCCTTGCGTGATCGCCTCCGGGATGTCAGGGAAGGTTACGAGAATGAACTTTCCGTCTTTGCGAAGATCGACGGGATACGCGCGCATACTCCTCCTCTACTTGAGTCCAAGCTGCTTCTTGATGGCGGCTACCAGCCTTGAGCCGAGATCTTTGCCGTGCATGGGAAGAACCGATTGCCGTCCATTGAGATAGAGCTTGAGATGAGAGCCTTTGGCTGGCCCGAAGACCACACCCTGCTTTTCCAGCCAGCGCTTGAACTCGCTGCTCTTCATCTTTGCATTGTAATCATTATTGTTTACAAATACAAGTTTGATTTCAATAGAAATCCTGCTATCCCACGCCTCGGTTATCGCCCATAGCGCAGCGTCTGGCAGTCAGGAGAAGTGTACATATTGGCTGCTATCTTCCCTTTGCCGCCAATTTGGCATTGAGGGCGTCGCGCAGGGTGTTGACCTCGTCCCGCAGGCGAAAGAGACGTTCAATCGATATGCCCGCCTCCCCGAAGACCGCAACACCCATGCAGGCAGCCCGCTCCTCCAGGGCCTTGCTCTGATCGGTCAGTTCGACGAATACCTGACGCTCGTCGGCGGGATTGCGGGTGCGCTCCACCAGGCCCGCCGCCTGCAGGCGCTTCACCAAGGGACTCAGAGTGCTGCTCTCGATACCCAGCCGCTCGCCGATGTCGCCGATGGTCAGGTGGTCCTCCTCCCACAAAACATTTAGCAAGAGATACTGGGGATAGGTGATGCCCAGCTCGTCGAGCAGCGGCTTGTAGGTGCGCTGGATGGCAAGCCCTGCCGAATAAATCGAATAGCACAACATCCCATCGAGCCTCTTAACCCTGGTCATCGCGTCGCATCCTGCTCCTTGATCTCTGCAAATGTCGTAATTTTTATCACAAAAAAATAATTCCCTGACCGTCTTTCCGCCATCTCCTAATTTATATTGTTCGATAGCTGTTATCGCAATATCTAACCCAGGAGAATCCTATGTCAAGGAAAATCATTGCCACAGCCACCGCTGCGGTCGCACTTTTGTCGGCGGCCATTGCTCCGGCGCAGCAGGCTGAGCCGGTCAAGAACATCGTCATCGTCCACGGGGCCTTCGCAGACGGCTCCGGATGGCAGCGCGTCGTCGAGATTCTTGGCAAGGACGGCTATACGGTCAGTGTGGTGCAGGAGCCGCTGACTTCGCTTGCCGATGACGTCGCAGCGGCCAAGCGTGTGCTGGATCTGCAACAAGGCCCAACCCTTCTGGTTGGCCACAGTTATGGCGGAGTGGTCATCACCGAAGCGGGGAATGCGCCCAATGTCGTCGGCCTCGTTTACATCGCCGCCTTCATCCCCGACCAGGGCGAGAGTGCCGTCAGCCTCCTCTCGAAGGCTCCCGCCGCCAACAACGATATGCGCGCCACCAACGACGACTTCCTGTACCTTGACCCGGCTGCCTTCCCCGCCGATTTCGCAGCCGATCTCCCGCCAATCCAGGCGAAGTTCATGGCCCACTCCCAGCCGTTTTTGGCCAAGGCCGCCGCCGGCGCGCCGGTGACAGACGCTGCCTGGCATCACAAGAAGAGCTGGGCGCTGGTCGCCACCCTCGACCACAACATCAATCCCGATCTTGAGCGCAGCATGGCCAAGCACGCCGGCTGCGAAACGATCGAAGTTCCAGGCAGCCACGCGGTATATGCCTCCAAGCCGATTGACGTGGCTCGCTTGATCGAACGGGCAGCCAAGGCATCGGCCCGTTAAACCACAACGCAGCACGATTGCAATTGATAAGGAGTCCCTATGTCCGTGAATGTTCTCTACCAGACCGCCGCTCGTGCCACTGGCGGCCGCGACGGCCGTTCCGCCACGCTGGACGGTACTTTTGAAGTGAAGTTGACGATACCGAAGGAACTGGGCGGTCCCGGCGGTGACGGCGCCAATCCCGAAAAACTCTTTGCCGCCGGCTATGCGGCCTGCTTCCTCGGCGCCATGAAGTTCGTCGCCTCGCAAGGCGGCCCAAAGGTGCCAAGCGACGCATCAGTGACTGCTACAGTTGGCATAGGACCGAGAGAGGAAGGAGGCTTCGGCCTGACCATTGCATTGTCGGTCGCCGTGCCGGGCCTTCCGCGGAGTGAGGCTGAGGCGCTGGTCGCCAAGGCTCATCAGGTGTGCCCCTATTCCAACGCGACCCGCAACAACATCGACGTGAAACTCACCGTCGAATAGGACTCGCCGACAGAAATCACTGGCTCCTTGAGATCTCAGGGAGCCAGACTGCAGTTGCTTGGCGCGCAGCCTGCGTCATCGGGGTAACGCAGACACAATCGCGAGAACCGCTCTATGGCATCGACTGGTCCGAGACTTCGATTGGCTGCTGCAGAATGACCTCGAGCGCGATCAAATAGGCGAAAATCACCGTAAAGAAGTCGATCGTCAAAGCTGTGATGTAGGCGGCGGCGCTATAGTAGAGGCCCGCGAAAACGTAGCCGAGCATCGACAGTGTCACGGCGGAGCCGAAGACAACGAAGACCGCGTAGATTGCGGGCGGCGGTCCATTGCCGACCACCTTGCGGCGACGGCGCGGATAGCTGACCTGAAGAAACAGCATTGGCAGCGCGAAAAGCACGGCAGAGCTTCGCCAAATCCACGTTTCCTGAATCTCATAGAGCGCAAAGACCGGCGGCAGCAGCGCTCCCGCCGTCAATACGAAAATGTGCGTCATGACCGTTTTTGCCAGAAAGCTGTCAAGCCGTGACAACTTCGCTCCAGCGGCCGGCCGGACGGCCAACAAGAGCGCCGAGAACCCTGCAAAGGTGATCATCAGGCCAGCCAACGCGTACAAAAGGGTTGCACCTTTGACTTCCATCGATTGCTCCACAATCCCTGACTGGGCAGATGCAGCGTAACGATTTGATTATATGCAGAGTTTTGTTGAAAGACGAAACCAGGTCGATGCATCGAAAGCACCACACCCGCCATGTGGGAGAGGATCATGTCTATCTATCGGTAACACGGTTTATGACAAGCTCGTTCTCAAGTCTTGGCGGGCTACCGGATGCGTCTTCGGCAAACCGGCAGCTACCCCGCCATCTCATGCGACGATGAGCTTCACTTGCCGTTGTACTCCTGAAATAGCTCCGGAAATTGCTTCTTCAGCGCCTCGATCTTGGGACGGTCGCAGACCTGGATATAGGGGTTGTAGGGATTGTGCAGCGCGTAATCCTGGTGGTACTCCTCGGCTTCATAGAATGCCTTGAGGGGAACGACCTGCGTGACGATCGGGCTGGGGAAGACGTGGGCGGCGTCGAGCTGCGCGATGTAGGCAAGGCTGATCTGGCGCTGCTCTTCGTTGGCATAGAAGATCACCGAGCGGTAGGACGTGCCGACATCGGGGCCCTGGCGGTTGAGCTGGGTGGGATCGTGGGCTACGGAGAAGAAGACGCGCAGCAGTTGGCCGTAGGTGATCTTCGCGGGATCGAAGACGACACGGACCGACTCGGCGTGGCCGGTGGTCTCGGTTGTGACCTGGCCGTAGGTTGCCGTCGAGGCCGAGCCGCCCGAGTAGCCGGCGGTGGTATCCAGCACGCCTTTGACGCGCTCGAAGACCGATTGTGTACCCCAGAAGCAGCCTCCGGCAAAGACCGCCGTCTCCCTGCCATGCGATTCAGCGAGGGAAGCGTCCTGCGCGGCGGCGGGAATCGGAGTCCTGGCAGCCGCATGGCAGCCGGCGGATGAGAGAGCGAGGATCAACAGAGAAGAAAAAGCGCTGCGCTGGAGAAAAATTCTGGGCATGGGGAAGCTCCTGAGCCGTGTGCCTTCCTGTCCGGCAATCATGAGATGGTATGGGAGGAAAAAGGTTACAGGCGGGAGGCGAGCGAATTCGCCGAGGTGCGAATGCAATTCCGCCGGACGGTAAAGCGGTTTTTGGGGAACTATCCTCACAAATCCCGCGTACTAGGGCCTGTTAACACTACCTCAGGTGGCGGCGACGGGAGCCAATTTTTCTCAGTTCGAGGCGCGAGGAGTGAACTGTAGCCGGTTACTGGAGCGACGAGCAACGATGAAATGGGGAAAATTGGCC
>JBAVDS010000071.1:0-16615 GCA_049587335.1 Occallatibacter sp.
CGACTATCTATACGATTGTCGAAGGACAAGGGATCACAGCGACGACCAAGCTGCCTCCGCCAACCAAGTAGTCATACATAAATGCAACGCCTTTGATCTTATTGCGCCGTAAACGGCACTTTCTCACGAATACCATTACCTTCCTCGAAGGTGTAGATGAAGTCAGCCGGCAGTTGCTTATATATTTCCCGCTTGCCGCTTGGCCAATCGATCTGTACCGTATCGATTACGGTGTGGGCAGCCAGGCCAAAGTGCAGGCGAAGATCGTTTTGAGAGAGATAACTCGCGCCGCCGCGAACCTCGTTAAACTGCGACAGATCGCCGGCCGTTACGGTAACGCGAGCCCCTATAGCCGCCTTGTTGCTTTGCGTCCCAATCAAATGAAACAAGACCGCGTGACCTGCGTTCTGCGTACGGTTGATCAAGAGCGTCGGCGGTCCATCGACATTCAGAATCAGCGCATCAATCTTTCCGTCGTTGTTTACGTCTCCAAATGCAATCCCGCGCCGGGAGAGCAGAGGCAACTTGTTCAGCCCTGACTCGGCGGTTGCATCGCCGAATGTGCCGTCATGATTGTTTCGAAAGAACTGCAAAGGCTCGCGATAACTCCCCGCGCCCGCCACCGAATCAATCTGCGGATAGACGTGCCCATTCGCAACCAGCAGATCCGGCCAGCCATCATTGCTCATATCCACGAAACCAACTCCCCACTTCACGAATGGATAGGTCGGCTGTGCCAGTTTTGCCTGCGAACTAACATCGGTGAAGCCGGACAATCCCTGGTTTTCGTATAGAGCGATCGGCTGAAATGCGTAAGTAGTGTCGATGAGATCCAACTTGCCGTCGTGATTGAAGTCGCCCGCATCAACGCCCATCGACCCTTGCGACTTGCCAAATTCGTCAACGGCTGTTCCTGAGATCAGACTGACATCCTCGAATGTGCCGTTGTGTTTGTTGTGGTAGAGAAAGTTTGTGCCAATATCGTTGGCAACGTAAAGATCAGGCCAGCCATCATTGTCGTAGTCGAGCCAGATGGGCTGCATCCCGTAGGCGCCTTGAGGATCGTCCACCCCGGCCTTCTTTGAGACCTCTTCAAATGTGCCGTCACCACGGTTGTGATAGAAAAGATTGGTCTCTGCCGGCACTCCCATCGGCCCGCACTGGACCTTCACCTGCAGGATCGTGCAGGAGCCTTCCTTGCTGCCGAATGCGGGCAGTTTATTGATGTCCAGATCCACGTAGCGCGCCACGAAGAGATCGACATAGCCATCCTTGTCATAATCTCCCCATGCCGCCCCGGCGGAAAAGCCTCCCGCACGCATGCCTGCCTTATCCGTCACATCCTCAAATTTGCAGTTGCCGAGGTTGTGATACAAGACGTTCCCGCCAAATCCAGTCACGTAGATGTCGGGCAAACCGTCGTTATCGTAGTCCGCAACGGCAACGCCCATGCCCCAGCCTTTGCGTGTCAATCCAGCGGCGAGTGTGATGTCGCGGAATTTCAAATCTGCGTCCTGATGATACAGCGTCACCATCAGGTCGCCGCCCTGGCGGTAGCGATCCACGCTGGAACCATTGACGGTGAGGATGTCGAGCTTTCCGTCGTTGTCGCAATCGATGAATCCAACGCCGCCGCTCATCGATTCAATGATGGATTCTTTATTGGGAGTGGAGATATGAGGAACGGTCAGACCGGCGGAGGCCGCAACATCTTCAAACCTGATCTTCGGCGCATTCGCGGGAGCAGTCTTGGCTTGGCCGCGGAGCGTTGAAGCAAACATCAACACCACCGCAAATCCTAAAATGCGGAGGAAAGCAATGGATATGTATAGGAGTTTTTGGCGCATCCATCTCTATTATCGCCGAAACAATAGAAAATATATCTCTGCGTTTCCAATATGTCGCCCCAAAAAGCAAGGGCGCCTCTTGCGAGGCGCCCTTACGCTGGTGTTGGTTAGAAGTTGTACTTCGCCGATACTTCCAGAATGCGCTGGGTGGGAGCGCCGCTCTTCTGGTCGTAGACTCCAAACACAGCGGGATTGCTGGTCGGATAGCTACCCGAATCCACCGAGATAGCCTTGGTGGTGTATTCGAGGCCGTAGTGCACGTTGACACGGTTGCCACCGCTGTACTGATTCAGCGGATGGTTGAGCCAGTTGAAGGCCTGCAGCTTGAACTCGACGTTCTGTTTTCCACGGACCGGGAAGGTCTTGTAGAGCGAGAGGTCGGAGTCGAAGTAGATGGGGCCGTGGAAGTACGGCATACTCTGTCCACCAGCGATGCTGGTGTAGGGTTTGAAGGCGGGTGCGGCGAAGCAAGTATAGACCAGCTTGCTGCATGTCGAGATCGGCATCACGTCGATCGAGGCGTTGGTGCCGTAGTAGCTGGCGCCACCGACTCCGTTACCAACAACATAGGTGTAAGCTGTCATGGCATTATTGAGTGGGCCGTGAGGCAGCGGGTTGAGGTTTGGCTTGGTGGGATCGTCCTGGATCGGCAAACCATTGATGGTGGTGTATTGCAGGCCCATGCCAAAGTTCGGACTGTTATCGGCCTGCAGGTTGCCGCCATCCTGCCATGTGGTGTAGTTGGAGATCGACCAGCCGCCCAGCGCGGTGCTTACCAGCTTGCTGCTGAAGGGATGCTCGAAGGTATACGAAGCAGAGAGGTTGACGACATGCGGACGGTCGATATTCTCGGCGCCGTAGTTGCCGCGGATGTGGAAGGGATCGACGGTCAGAGCGGTGCCCAGAGACTTCGACCAGGTGTAGTTGGCGTTGAAGTTGAGGTCCTTGGAGCGCTTGACCCAGGTTACCTGCAGCGCGTGGTAGTTGGCGTAGCCGTCGTTGTTTTCGACGTAGACGGAGTTGTCACCGTATTCCGTGCCGTAGGGCCGGTAATCGGCGGTCTTGTTGCCGTTTGAGGAACCGTCGGTATTATGGGTCGGATCCTCGGGATTGACCGCGGTCACGCCCGTTTTGGGATCGGGGTTGAAGAAGGCGCCCATCGGAACCTTGTTCACGTTGACGTAATCGCTGAAGCCGCTGCCGGAGATGCTCTGTCCTCCAGGAACCAGGTCCTGGCTGTTGTTGCCGACATAAGCGATCTCCATGAGGGAGTTCCAGCGCAATTGCTGCGAGATGGTGAGGTTCCAGGTCTCGGTGTAGGGATTCTTGTAGTCGCCCGGTGTGTCGGCCCAGTATCCGCCGTTTACGCAGCCTGCGCCGCATGTGGTGGATGGCTTCACCATCTTCGGATTACCAATCTGCTGGAGGGTGACGAAGGAGTTGCTTGGCAATCCGTAGCTCAGAACGCTCTGCGCGGTCGTCAAAGCACCGGAATAGTCGTTGTACTGATCGGCGAAGCGATAGAGGCCGAAGCCGCCGCGGACGACGGTCTTTCCGGTTCCGAAGACGTCATAAGCGAGGCCGAAGCGAGGATCCAAAGAGGCAAAGCGATCCGGCTGGCCGCTGTTGGGAACGCCGGGGTTGATGCCATGCCAGTACGCGCCTGGATCGAACTTGCCGATGGCATAGTCGGATTGCACCAGGGTTGGGAAGAAGTCCGCCATGCCCAACTGATTGTGGTCATACCAGTGGCCGAGGTGAGTGAAGCGGATGCCCAGTTCCAGAGTGAGTTTGTGGCTTGCCTTGAAGGAATCGTCGACATAGCCGGCGAAGGTCTGGAACTTCATGTCGCCATTGGGCGCCGAGTTGTTCTCAGAGTAACCGGTGACGATGCCCTGCACGAAGTTGGCAAGAGGATTGTTCGGCGCACCGTAAATAGTGCCCGTGACAAGATTGGCCGCGGGAGTTCCACCGAAGCTGAAGCTGTTCAGTGAGCCGTTGGCAGAGCCGCTGGCGCCCTGAATGTTGCCGGTGTTCTCCATGAATCCGCCAACCTTGACGGTGTGCTTGCCCCAGACCTTAGTGAGGTTGTCGGAAAATGCCGGCATCTCTTTGCGGACCAGGTACGTACCGGTTGAGTTCTCGAAGATGTCTGCCTGCGAGAAGTCCGGGAAGGTGTAGGCGCCCCCCGAGCTATAGGAGGGAATCAATTTGGAGCCGGTATTGAAGACCGTGTTGTATCCGTTCGCGGAAGGTGTGGGGTATCCAAGCGTCGTTCTGTAGTTTCCACCAGCAACCGAAGGACCAACCGGGAAGTTTCCATAGCCCCAACTGGCGATGAACTCATCGGTCGTGGTCGCGTTGAAGGTATGGGTAAAGTGGCCGGAGAGGGCCTTGGTGTACTCCTTGGAGAGGAGGCCGCCGCCGGGATAAGGAATCGAGTTTCCAGGAGTCCAGTAGATGTGAGCGCCGGCGCCGCTGGAGGGCGAGGCGTCATATCCCTGCTGATAGGAGACGAACGCGCTGGTGTTATCGCTGAAGTGGTAATCGCCACGGATGCGATAGGTCCAACCGTCGCGGACAGCGGGAACAACCTGGACGTAATTGTAGTTGCCGCTGGTCGTCGCCGGATTAGAGTTGGCCGCCGGCCAGAAGCTGGCCAGAGCCTTGGCGCCCGGATCAATGTACTTGGTCGGGATGATATCGGCTGTAGGACCGGTTGAAGCAACAACTGTACCGTCGGAGAGAGTGATGCCGCCGATGTTGTTGCAACCATTTCCATTGATTGCCGCGTCAGGCTTTCCAGTAACTAGAGCATAGCCCCAATTGTTGGGATCGACATTGAGAGGCGAGCAAAAGGTTTGATTGAGCGCGGTGGGGCCGAAGTTGCCGCCCATCTGGTCTGACGTAGGAATGACCGATTTCAGGGTATTGTTGCTTGAGTTGCCGAGGTTCTGGATAATGCGCTCAAATCCGCCCCAAACCTCCAGCTTCTTCTTGGTGAAGGGAACGGGACCGCCGATGTTGCCGCCCGGATAGTAGTACTTGGCGCTTCCCGTCGGGGGGCCGGTCGTCGGAGTGGGAGTCTTTGAATACCAGTTATGCAGGGTCTGCCAATCGAAGGCATCGAGAGCATCGTTGCGGGCATAGAAGTAGCCCTCGCCATGATACTCGGCGCCGCCGGATTTGCTGATCGCGTTGATGACGCCGGGGCCGAAGGGAGCATCAGCACCGAAGTTCGAGGTCTGCACGCTGACTTCAGCGGTCATATCCGGGTTGATGGTGGCGATGGAGTTGCAATTGCAACCAGGATCGTCAACGTCAACGCCGTCGGCCAACTGGTAGGTGCCGCCGCGGCTGGGCAGGCCGTTCGCGTTGAGGCCGTTACCCACGGCGCTGCCGGCTGCGCCGACATTGGTAAAGCTGAAGTTTGGTGCGGCACCGGTGCCGTTGGGCGTGGTGGTGACGCCGGGGAGAACCTTGAGCAGTTCGGAAAGGTCGCGGCTGCCGAGTGAGAGATTCTCAATGTCATTGTTATCCAGCAAAGCAGCTCTGGAGCCGTTATCCGTGGGGATAACCTGGTTGCTCTCTTCGACGGTGACGGTCTCTTGCACGCCGCCGACGGAGAGGTTCAAACCTAGGAGTTTGCGCGACTCGGCAGCGTTCAGGACGATGCCGGTCTGGGTGAGGGTCTTGAAGCCTTTGGCCTGAATCTTCACATCATATGTGTCGGGATTCAAAGCCGGGAAAGCGAAGACGCCATCATTATTGGTGACGGTGTCGCGCTTTTCGCCGGTTGCCTCATCGCGCAGGTTGACGCTCGCCTTGGCAACAACGTTTCCGTTTGCGTCGTATACGGTTCCTGTAATGATGGCCGAGGTCTGCGCGTGCAGTGCGGTGGTTGAGCTCAACAACAGAGCCATCACCAGCAAAACAGCAGCACAGAATGCCGAAAACAGGCACGAACGGCCGCTCCCAGTCACCTTCGAAAAGAAGGGCTGAAGCGACTTTTGTGTTTGCAGTTCGTTTCGCATGTAGTCTCCTTAAAAGTCGTCCCTTGTCATTTTGACCAAACCATATGGTCTGGCCACATACAATCAGCCTACGAAATGGCTGATCTTGCGTGGTTCTAAAACGATTTAGTAGAGGCTTTGCCATCCACAGGACGAACAGATCGCCGCCCGGCGGATTTCAAGACGAGGACTAAACCGATTTACCACCGCAAAAGGTATAAATGATGCAAGTCTATGCTGTCAAACTATTTTTCGCCGGTTTTTGGGAGGATTTTGAGGCCGTCACGGCGCATAAAACGAATGATTTAAGAGGCAGACGGACCTGATTTCCACATTGCTGGTCTGGAGGAGTCGGCTGGGTATTTTGGCACGTACCCTCCAGGACGCGCCGCAAGGAGCCAGAGGTTGGCTGAGTGGGCTGTTCCGGGTATAATGGAGATTCGGCAAGCCGGAGGAGGAGTGTGTCTTCATATGCTCCGTCGGCCGCCCCGATCGGCAGGCAGGGATTGAGCGCATTTTTATTCCGCCCAATAGCGGTTTGCCGCGGTGGCTCGAAAGAATATCGTCTGGAGCAATGTCATGGCACAGGTATGCGACATCTGCGGGAAAGGCCCGCAATTCGGCAATAACATCTCTCACGCCCACAACATCACGCGACGCCGCTGGAGCGTAAATTTGCAGGCAGTCAAGGCGCTGGTCAACGGTCAGGCCAAACGGCTTCGTGTCTGCACAAGCTGCATCAAGACAGGCAAGATCGCCAAGGCATAGTAAAGCCGCGGCAGATCGAGACTGATCGATCGAGCAAATCGCAAAAGAATCAGGATGGACACAAACCCCGTCCGGGAAGGACGGGGTTTTGTTGCGCCTCGAAGCAAAAGCTGAGCAAGTTACTTTTAATCGCTCTTTGCAGAGTTCCCGCCGGAAACATCTGCCGGCAAATCCAGCGCTACCAGGGCAAAGCGCGTCTTGCCATCTTTGGAATTCTCAAAGCCCAGAATGTGCTGACGGCGCTTCGAGCCGGCCTTCAATTGCAGGCTATCCTTGCTGACGCCGTAGTCGCCGTTGCCGACCCGCACCTTGGCGTCCTTGTCGTCCACGCAGCCCAGCCCTTCTCGCGTGAATGCCGGAGCGCCCACGGGAGCATTGTCCTGGCAGGTAATTACGTCTCCGTATCGGAGCAGTGCTTTTTTGTAAAACGCCATAACCTTCTCCTGGGAGTCAGGTGTCTCATAGGAGACTGCTCTCACGCGCAACTCCCAATCACCAAAGCCCACATGAACGTCGGCAGACTTATGCTTGTCGTCGTCCTGCACTGTAACTGCGCCCGGATAGACCGGCAATCCCAGATCAGCCGCCGTCGTCTGATTGGTGTTCACATGGACGCCACCGAAGGGCGTGTCCACCTGGACATTCTTGTCTTCGCCACTGGCATTCTTTTCCGTATGAATTCGGCAACCGGCCATTCCGGCCGCCAACACCAGCGCTATAACCGGGGTTGTCACATCGAACATCTTGTTCCGCATAGCTATTCGACCTCTCCTTGTTGATTACGCCGGTATGCGCGGGATGGTTCCTCAAATCCATCTTCGAGCAAGAAAAACTCGTGCCGGGAACTCTCACAACTTTCTATCTTCTCCCAGAGCTACAGCAAAGGAGAGAAAGACCAGAGCGGCGGGCGAGTAGAAGCCGGGATCGGGCAGCGTGAATTCGCCGGTCAGCGGATCCACCTGCTGGCGAAACTCTTCGTGGCGCATGATCGCCTCGCACCATTGCCGCATCAGTTCTTTCAATTCGGCTTGCTTGCCATAGTGCTTCATCCAGCGCGGTGCGCGCAGTGCGGTCAAGGCCTGCGAAGCTCCGCCCCAGGAGTTGCGCGGAATCGGGCGAACAAAGGCGGGATCGTCCAATGCGATGCTGGAGAAGGGATACGGAGCCCAGAAGGCCTTGGGGTTATGCAGTTGCCGGCTCCATATATCCTTGAAGATTGCTCTGTCGTGAGCCTGCGATACGTCAAGAACGTGCTCGCCGAGAACACGGCTGATAAGATCCGAGCGCACGCGGACAAAGTTGTTCTGCGCATCGAGATCATAGAAAGCCGCATCTTCCGGCGAGTACAACTTATCCAGAATCAATCGCCGAATCGTCTCCGCATCGCTCTTCCAGCGCACTGCTTCATCCTCCTTGCCCAACGCCTTCGCCATCGCCGCCAGCGCAATCCGCGCACCATAGACAGTAGCCGAAAGATCAGGACAGAGCCGCGGCAACGTAGCCAGTGGCGGGCATTTGCGCGCGTCGGCATCGGGACAGCGATTGGGAATTCCCTTCCAGCGCGGGCTGTTATCGTGGCCCGTATCATAGGTACAGAAACCCTCCACCAGCCCCGTCTTGCGGGTATCCCGATACTGACGGAGCCATGCATCCCAGCGGCTGCACGCACGGTATGCCGTCGTCAGCAGCTCCTCATCGCGCGTAAGTTGAGATAGCTCCCACGCTGTCGCCGCGATCGGTACAACCATCTGAATCTGACCGTATCCATTCTCCGACATCTTCACGCTGGCAGGCAGTTGACCGTCTGGCCGCTGCAATTCAAAAAACGCCATGTGATTGTTGCGCGCAGCTTCCAGCGGAGTGGTCTTGCCTTCGACGCGCGGAATCAACTTATCCAGCGTTGCGTAGACCAGGCCTTCATACGGCCCGCACTCCTGCCAGATGCCTTGATAAGTGCTGCCCTCTAAAAGAATGGGCTTAACATAGCCGGGAACTGTACGGATATTCCCCGCCAGCACGGCAACTGCGCAGTCCCAGGTGCGCTTCCAAGCAGGATCGTGCGAGGCATGGCGCGGCGCTGTCGCCTGCGCCAGAAGTTGCAAAGGGTGAAATGCTAAGGCCGCACCAGCTGCCTTTGTGGCTGTGGCAAGAAACGATCTGCGGCTTGCAATCGATGCTTCAACGTGCGGCATGAGAATTCTCCAGATCAGTCTGTCGTGTCGCCGTCTTCCTTCGTACTGGTGGCAAAGAAGATCGCCGCGGTGAAGACCAGCACGATCACGGAGACAACGACAAATGGGGAAGTGAGGTTCATAGTGCAGGCTCCTTGCCGGTTAGAGTATCAAACCGGGGCGATCTTCCGGCAGAACTTCCGGCCTCATCGAGAAATCTGCCTTCCCAGCTTGCGGTACGGCCTCGCTCCTCGCGGGAATCGTATGGAAATGCAAAGCATCAAATGAGTAATCCGGAGATGCGTACAATTTATTTCGTTTGTACGTTTTTGGTCCGGGAAGGAGCCCAAACTGCCCAAACCGAGAGAGATGACGCACCCCTGCTACTTCCAACATTGTCGAATCTCTTAGTGGTGCATACTACTAGTATGCCGCTTTCCCCGGTGGGCAGCTCGCCCGCTTTGCGGCATCGTTGGAGGTCAGTCAACTCCGAGTTTCGGCCTCCTGACGCACTGCAAAAACTTGACTTGAGAGAATAAGAAATACAGAGAGGAATTCATGACCACTGCTGCTCGCTTTCCCGGCATTCGGGTGACCGCCAACGGAAACCAGCTCGTCTCGTATCACACCGAAACGCGCATTTGTGATGCTGGTGTCTTCTATCCCATTACGCCTTCCACGGAGGGCGGCGAGCTATTCCAGCAGGCCTATGCCGAGGGCCATTTGAATGTCTTTGGACAGAACACCATTGCCATTGAGACCGAGGGCGAACACGCGGCTCAAGGCGGAGCGATCGCTCACTCGGTCTGCGGCAAGCGCGTGGTCAACTTCACCTCCGGCCAGGGCGTTGTCTACGGCGTCGAGCAGTACTATCACGCACCCGGCAAGGCATCCACGATGGTGATTGAGGTGGGTGCGCGCGCGCTCACCAAGCACGCTCTTAATGTGCACTGCGGCCACGACGACATCTATGCCGCACTCGACACCGGCTGGATCATGCTCTTTGGCAAGGACGCGCAACAGGCCGCCGATCAGGCCCTCATTCTTCGCCGCGTGACCGAACTCTCGCTCACCCCCGGCATGAATATCATGGACGGCTTCCTGACATCGCACCTGGAGCGCACCTTTTACAAGCATGAATCCGGACTGATCCGCGAGTATCTCGGCGCGCCCGACGACATCATCGACTGCCCCACCGAAGCGCAGCGCACACTCTTTGGACCCACCCGCCGCCGCGTTCCCAAGATGATGGACCTGACCAATCCCGTCCTACTCGGCCCGGTGCAGAATCAGGAACACTACATGAATGGAGTGGTTGCGCGGCGCAACAACTTCGCCGAGCCGATCCTGCATTTCCTCGAAGAGGCCTACAAGGATTTTGCCGAACTGACCGGCCGCAACTACGGCCTCATCAGCAACTACAAGACCGAGGATGCAGAGACGGTCTTCGTTTCGCTCGGCTCCGCCGCTGAAAACATCGAGGCCGCAGTCGATTACCTGCGCCAGACACGCGGCGCTTCAGTTGGTTCGATCCATGTCAATGTGATCCGCCCCTTCCCTGAAGCTGCCATTGTCTCCGCGCTCAAAGGCAAGAAGAATATCATTATTCTGGAACGCACCGATGAGGCTCTCTCCGGCGACAACCCCCTCGGCCGCGACCTCCGCACCGCCTTTTCAAAAGCTGTTCAATCTGTCGAAGGCCTGCCCGCGATTTCACTCGCCGATGTTCCAAAGATCTACGGCGGCAGCTACGGCCTCGGCTCGCGCGACTTCCGCCCCGAACACATCATCGGCGCTTTTGAATTCGCCACGGCCAATCGCCCCCGCAAGGACGGCAAGCGCTCCACGGACGGCGTGAGCTTTTTTGTGCTCGGCATCGATCATCCTTACGCGGTCATCGGCGACGAGACACCCTCGCTGTTGCCTGAGGGCGCGGTCGCCGTCCGCTTCCACTCCATCGGCGGATGGGGCGCCATCACCACCGGCAAGAATCTGGGCGCGATTCTCGGCGATCTCAACGACCTGATCTACGAACGGGACGGTATCAAGGACTCACTCGGCAATCCCAAGGAAGTCATTCACGTGAGCGCCAACCCCAAGTATGGCTCGGAGAAAAAAGGCGCACCCACCAGCTATTTCATGGTTGCCGCCAAAGACCGCATTCGCGTCAACTGCGATCTGCGCCACGTGACCGTCGTTCTCTGCTGCGATCCCAAGGCCTTCACGCATACCAATCCCCTTGACGGCATGGCCGAAGGCGGCTCGCTGGTCTGGGAGTCCGATCAGCAGGGCACGCAGGCCTGGGAGCAGCTTCCCACCTGGGCGCGCAAGCAGATCATTGAGAAGAAAATTCGCGTCTTCACGCTGCCCGGCTTTGAAATCGCCAAAAAGGCCACCGACCGCGCCGACCTGCAACTGCGTATGCAAGGCAACGCATTTCTCGGCGCATTCTTCCGCGTCAGCACATTGCTCAACGAGTTCGGAATCTCTCAGGACCAATACCACGAAGTCGTCGAAAAACAGTACGTCAAGAAATTCGGCAAGCTGGGCGAGGCCGTCGTTCAATCCAACATGGAAGTCATGCTGCAAGGCTTCAATCAGGTGACGGAGATTGAAATCGGCGCACTCGCTGCCGCCGATCACTCCTCTCTGCGCGGACACGCGCTGCTCCCAATTCTTGAGACGGTTCCCGCCGGCGAATCCTGCGGCACCGGCTGCCGCTCCCACGCTCTGCCCGCCGGACAGGCAGAGCGCGTGCCACTGTCTCGCGTCGCCAACTTCGACGCAGAGTTCCGCTCGCACTTCGGTTACAATCAGCCCTCCACGCCGCTCTCCGCAATGGGCCTGATCGCCGCAGCCACCGGCGACACCGCCTCCAAGTACGTCGCCCGCCGCGAGACGCCGCTCTTTATCGCCGAGAATTGCACACAGTGCATGGAGTGCATCTCCGTCTGCCCGGACACAGCTCTGCCCAACACCGCGCAGGATCTGAGCACGCTTTTGCGCACTGCCGTCTCGCACTACGTCGTGAATGCCGCCGACCGCGCCAAGCTCATCGCCGCGCTGCCGGAGATCGAGCGTCAAACCCGCCAACGCATGGTCGCCGAGACCAAGAGCGGCACGCCGCTACAGACAATTCTGCGTGAAGTTACCGACTCGGTCGACGGCTTCTCCGCCACTGCAAAGGAGCAGCTCTTCGAGATTCTCGACAAAGTTCCCATGGCCTACCAGAAGGTCAACGCCATCTTTTCTTCGCCAGAACGTAAAGCCCCCGGCTCCGGTGGCATCTTCTCCATCTTTGTCTCCGATCTTTGCAAGGGTTGTGCGGCCTGCGTCACCGCCTGCGGCGATCATCAGGCGCTCAAGATGGTCGCTGAGACCGAATATGTCAACGCCAAGCACATGACCGGCACCGGCTTTCTCGATCTGCTTCCCGACACCTCGCAGAAGTACCTCGGCCTCTACAACGCCGCCAATCCCGTCGATTCCAAAACCGCCACACTGCGCAATATGCTGATGGTGCGCTCGACCTACGACGCGCTGGTCTCCGGCGACGGCGCCTGCGCCGGCTGCGGAGAAAAGAGCGTTCTGCGCTCCATCGCCGCGGTCACCGAGGCTTATATGCGCCCCGTCTTCCACGCCAAGAGCGACCGCTTCCTGGCCAAGGCCGGCGATCTCGAAAAGCGCGGAGTCGCTCGTCTCGCCGTCCTCAAGGCCCGCAATCTATCCGAGTATGATCTGCTCCGTCAGGCCATCGCGCATCTTGTTCTCGGCCTCGGCGGCGAAGACGAAAAAGATACCAAGGCGCGCATTGCAGCCTACGAAGCCAAGCACGGCCCCATTTCGGATGCCGAACTGGTCGAAGCGATCGCAGCAGTTCTCTTGACAGAAGCCTTCAACCACAAAAATCTCCAAGCCGTCGATGGCCGCCTCGCCAACGGCATGAGCGTCATGGCCATGGCCGCACACACCGGCTGCAATACCGTCTATGGTTCCACAGCACCCAACAATCCACATCCTTATCCATGGATGAACTCGCTCTTCCAGGATGGCGTCACCGTCGGCTGGCTGATGGGCGAGAGCTTCATCGTCGATCACGCCCGCCGCTCTGTCATCCCTGAGCGCCTTGCTGACGCGCTGCTTACGCGCGACACCAACGTCATCAACGCCGAGGAGTATTACCACCTCAGCCACTTCACCGATGCGCTGATGACCGATGCGGAAATTGTTGAACTGCCAAAGGTCTGGGCGGTTGGTGGCGACGGTGGCATGGGCGACATCGGCTATCAGAATATGTCGAAGGTCATCCTGCAAAATCGTCCCAACGTCAAAGTTCTGATGCTCGACACCCAGGTATATTCCAACACCGGCGGCCAGAACTCCGACTCCACGCCCATGCTCGGCGGCAACGACATGAACGTCTTCGGCGCGGCCACGCAGGGCAAGAATACCGAGAAGAAGACCGTCGCCGAGACCTTCCTCGCCGGCCACGGCTCGCCATTTGTCGCGCAAGTTTCCATGGCCAACGCGCCCAAGCTCTACCGCGCGATCTTGGATGGTTTGGAGTATCGCGGCACGCTCTTCATTCAAGCCTTCACCACATGCCAGCCGGAACATGGCGTCGCCGACGACATGGCCCTCTTCCAGGCTCAGCGCGTCCGTGACTCTCGCGGTGTGCCGGAGTTTGTCTTCAATCCCCGCCTCGGCGAAACCTATCAGGAGACGCTGGACATCAAGGGCAATCCGTCCATCGATTTGGATTGGTATGAAACAAAGGATAAGACTACCGGTGAACTCCGCCGCTACACTGTCGCCCACTGGTGCACCACCGAGGCCCGCTTCCGTAATCACCTCAGGAAGATCAAACCTGAGGCTGCGGCAAAGCTGATCCCTCTCGACAATATGCTCGTCCGCATCACTCAGCAGGACATCGTCTATCGCCGCTATCTCGACCCATCGCACCGCGCCTTCATCCCCGACTTCGGCACGTTCATCACCATCCACGACGAAGCCGGCAAGGCAACAACCTACGCGCTCAGCCGTCAACTGGTGATGTTCTGTGTCGAGCGCCGCAAGGCATGGCGGATGCTGCAATCCAAGGCCGGCATCGTCAACAAGGAGTACGCCGCCCAGCGCGCCCTCCTCGCCGATCTCGACTCTGGCAAACTCCCGATCGAGGAGTTCCTCGCCCATGGCGACGAACTTCTCAAGGAGCGGCTGGCCGCTGCTTTGCCTGCCAAGGCCTGACCCCTCCTTGCATCAAGACACACGGCCGCGAGCCCTGGAACGCGGCCTTCGCGTCCGAGGAGATAGGATCTGTATTGTTTGGATTCAACGCAGAGGAAGAGAGAATTGCAATTTCATCTGTTGCGCTTTCGGAGCCTGGAACATGACCGGTTCTCTATCTTGGCGCCCGAAAGAAATGCTTGCTACTGAGACACGCTTGGTTCTGAAGTTGCCCGAGAGATTGGTGACGACGCAGCCGATGCCTCCCACAACTTCCGGAAGACGTCGTTCTCGGCAACGCTGCGCCCCGTGCGCGTTTTCTCTGAGGCCTGTTCCTCACGATGCAAGGCTCGGAAGGCAGCCCGCAACAATTCGCAGGCATTTTCGTAGCGCCCACTCTCCACTCGACTCAGAACGAAATCGTGTGTTTCAGTGGGCAGTTTAACGGTGCGATACGGCATATGTCCCCCCTGTAACTATTTCATCGTATTACACCTTGCCTCAATATGAAAGTAAAAATAATTCTTCTTTGGAAATATATTTCATATGGTATTAGACCGGTTTTGTCCTCACTGGCACCTCCGCCTACTCTTCAAATCCAACGATTTGAAGGAATTCTATGCAGTTTGGGTTCCCGGCGCAACGCTATACGTAATGCAGAGTGGTTAAGCCGGCAACCGCCTCAATAGCTTGCTTGCGCGCTGGAAGGATGGCCGTTCACGACGGCGCAGATAACCGGGCATCGTGGGCTTTTTGGCAAGCACCTTGCGCGCCCATTCGCGGGCTTCACTGCTGCGTCCCTCGGAGGCTAGAAACTCTGCATAATTCAAATACGTCTCAGAGAGCGTCGAGGTGACCGTCACCTGCCTGAAGAGCGCTTCCGCTTTTTCCTTCTCTCCGGTTCGAGCGTAGGCATGAGCAAGTAGCCCGGCAGCGCGGCGAAAATCATAGTTGGGTTCCTTGCTGACTACAAATTCCAGGTCACGCAATGCCGCGGCAAAATCACCCAGCAAGATGGCGCAAACGCCGCGCCGGTAAATCGCATCGAACATATCCTGACGGTTGCCAATGGCCTTGTTGTAGGCATCTCGCGCTAAAGCGAGCTTGCCATCGTCCATATAGAGTCCAGCAAGCTCTTCGTAATTCCCTGCCGATGGATTATCCAAAATCGCGAGCAGCAATTGCTTGATGCGCTTGCGGCGTGGAAAGATCTTGAGCGACTGAGGGACAAGCCCAATGTCGGGAAGCGCCTCAACAAAAAGGTAGACCAGCGCGCCGAATGGCCCCAGAAACACAATGACATAAAACCAATAGGTGTCGGGGCGCCGCTTGAAGAAATGCAGAATCGCCAGCGCCTGGAGAAGCAGTCCCCAGGGATAGAATAAGTGGCTCAGGAATCCCATACGATCTCAGTCCCAGTATCAGATCATTTGAGTCTTCCACGTGGGACTGAACGCAGTCAAGGATCATTTCGCCGCTTGCGTGGCTGTCTCTGCGCACCTATCAGCCGTTGTATGCAACGGGTGAAGTATCAAGACGGATGTGTGACGGATGCCTTGGAACGACGGTGAGAGAGCGGGGATGAAGCTGCCGATCGCTCCCACAGCTTCCGGAAGACATCTTCATCGGCGACGCTGCGCGCGGAGCGCTTCTCAACGGCCTTTTCCTCACGATGCAGCGCCTGCAATGCGGCTCGCATCACTTCGCTCGCGCTTTCGTAGCGCCCACTTTCCACCCTGGTCAAGACGAAATCGTAGGCTTCGGGAAGCAACTTGACAGTGCGATAGGACATGGAAAACTCCTTGCCTATATTTTTCCTTGCATTCTGCCAGAGCGAGTAAGAATTCCAGCAGCAAATCATAGCGATAGGATATGTGGTGCAAAAATGGGATTCTTGCGTTCGGCTTTGGGAATTGTCTTCGATTGCAAATCGAGAGATCGCGGAATACCGCCGCAGTCAGTGCGGCATTCGCACAAACGCACAAAAGCCATGCCCGAAGGCATGGCTTTTGTGCTTAGAGATAATTGCCGGCGATCACCTAATCTCCCACACAGTTACCCGTGCAGTACCATCGGCCCAGCGAGGCTTAACTTCCGTGTTCGGGATGGGAACGGGTGATCCCTCGCAGTATGGTCACCGGCAAACTTGAATGGCGCTTGGCGGGTGGTTGCCCGCAGCCTCTCGCGGCGTCTACTTTGTTCCGGATGGTTTCTCCCGGAGGCCCGTAGGAACGCGAATGCAATCTGGCGCCAAAACTTTTGCTCAAATAGAGCTATTACAACGAAATTGATTGGATTTACAAGGCTTGTAAGAAGAAAGTCCGCATTACTGCGCGGAGTTAATTCTATGGACAAGCCGAACGGGCGATTAGTACTGGTAAGCTTCACGCATTACTGCGCTTTCACGCCCAGCCTATCAACCAAGTGGTCTTCTTGGGCCCTTCAGGGAGATCTCATCTTGGAGCGTGCTTCCCGCTTATATGCATTCAGCGGTTATCACAACCGAACTTCGCTACCCAGCCGTGCCCTTGGCAGGACAACTGGAACACAAGAGGTTCGTCCATCCCGGTCCTCTCGTACTAAGGACAGC
>JBAVDS010000072.1:0-29647 GCA_049587335.1 Occallatibacter sp.
ATCCCACCCTGGCCGTAGAAACAAAGACGCGGCGAGGGTGGGGCACCCAGATTTTAGTTGTAATTAGGGGTCTTCTTTGAAAGCGGCAAACACCGCTTCCCGGGAAGGAAGAACCCGAAAAAGAATCCCGGGAGTTACCGCGGTGGGCGCAAAAAAGGCCTGCCAAGGAGGGGCGCCTTGTTCCGTTCGAACCCGTTTGAGCTATCTGGTCCCATCACCGACTTCGACGCTATCCGCATCATGCTGGCCTCGCCTGAGAAGATCCGCAGCTGGTCGCATGGCGAAGTCACCAAGCCCGAGACGATCAACTACCGCACCTTCAAGCCGGAGCGGGACGGCCTGTTCTGCGCCCGCATCTTTGGGCCGGTAACGGACTGGGAGTGCTTGTGCGGCAAGTACAAGCGCATGAAGCACCGCGGCGTGATCTGCGACAAGTGCGGCGTCGAGGTGACGGTGAGCAAGGTGCGTCGCGAGCGCATGGGCCACATCGAGCTGGCGTCGCCGTGTTCTCATGTCTGGTTCTTTAAGGGACTTCCCTCGCGCATCGGTCACCTGCTCGACATCTCCCTGCGCGATCTGGAAGGGATTCTCTACTTCGAGTCGTATGTGGTGGTCGATCCGGGTGACGCGCCGGTGAAGGAACGCGAGATCATCAAGGACGAGGCCAAGTACCGCGAGCTGGATGCCCAGTTCCGTCCTTCGGGCTTCAAGGCGATGATGGGAGCGGAAGCGATCAAGGAACTCCTCAAGCGCGTGCAGATCGACGAACTGGGCATTGAGCTGCGCGAAAGGATGAAGACCGAAACCTCCGCGCAGAAGAAGCTGAAGTACGCCAAGCGGCTGAAGGTTGTCGAAGCCTTCCGCAAGAGCGACAACAAGCCGCAGTGGATGATTCTGGATGTGCTGCCGGTGATTCCTCCCGAGCTGCGCCCGCTGGTGCCGCTGGATGGAGGACGCTTTGCCACTTCGGATTTGAACGATCTTTATCGCCGCGTCATCAACCGCAACAACCGCTTGAAGAAGCTGATGGATCTTCACGCGCCGGAAGTGATCGTGCGCAATGAGAAGCGGATGTTGCAGGAGGCGGTGGACGCGCTCTTTGACAATGGCCGCCGCGGCCGCGTGCTGCGCGGCGCAAACAACCGTCCGCTCAAGTCCCTCTCCGACACGCTGAAGGGCAAACAGGGACGCTTTAGACAGAATTTGCTCGGCAAGCGCGTGGATTACTCGGGCCGTTCCGTGATCGTCGTCGGTCCTGAACTGAAGTTGCACCAGTGCGGTTTGCCGAAGAAGATGGCGCTCGAACTCTTCAAGCCCTTCATCTATCATCGCCTGGAGCAGACGGGCCACTGCACCACCATCAAGCAAGCCAAAGAGATGGTCGAGATGCAGGAGCCGGTGGTGTGGGACATTCTTGAAGAGGTCATCAAGGACCATCCCGTGCTGCTGAATCGCGCGCCCACGTTGCATCGCCTCGGCATTCAGGCCTTTGAGCCGGTGCTGGTGGAAGGCAAGGCGATCAAGATTCATCCGCTGGTCTGCACGGCCTTCAACGCCGACTTTGACGGCGATCAGATGGCGGTCCACATTCCGCTCTCGCCCGAGGCGCAGATTGAAGCCAGCGTGCTGATGCTGGCCTCTCATAACATTTTGTCGCCGGCATCGGGCCAGCCGATCACCGTGCCTTCGCAGGATATGGTCCTCGGCCTCTACTATCTGACTAAGGCCAAGAAGAACGCCAAGGGCGAGGGCCGCGTCTTCGCCAATACCGAAGAGGTATTGATGGCGCTCGAAGCCAAGGAAGTGGAGACGCTGACGCCGGTCCGCCTGCGCTATACCGGTATGGTGCTGGATATGACCACAGCATACGACGATCAGGATCTGACACACGTCGAGCCGGTCGAGTTCAACAAGCAGTACATTTCGACCACGGTGGGCCGCGTGATTCTGAATGACGCGCTGCCGGAGGGAATGCCGTACGTCAACGGCTTGCTGAAGAAGAAGGGCATCGGGCAATTGGTGAACTATTGCAACCAGAACCTGGGCCTGGAAGTGACCGTGGGAATGCTGGACCGCATCAAGGAGATGGGCTTCCGCTACGCTACGCGCTCCGGATTGTCGGTCGGCCTGGATGACATGGTCATTCCCGACAGCAAGTACACGGTTGTGCGCGAGGCCGATCTGAAGGTGATCGAGGTGCAAAAGCAGTATATGGACGGCGCCATCACCAACGGCGAGCGCTCCAACAAGGTCATTCAGATGTGGTCGGCGGTGACGGATAAGGTGGCCGATGAGATGTTCGGCAACATGAAGCGCGCCGACGACGAGGGCGCCTTCAATCCGATCTACATCATGGCCGACTCCGGCGCTCGCGGATCGAAGCAGCAGATTCGCCAGCTTTCCGGTATGCGCGGACTGATGGCCAAGCCTTCGGGCGAGGTCATCGAAACGCCGATCACGGCGAACTTCCGCGAAGGGTTGACGGTGCTCGAATACTTCATCTCGACGCACGGCGCGCGCAAGGGTCTTGCGGACACCGCGCTGAAGACGGCCGATTCCGGCTATCTTACGCGCCGCCTGGTGGACGTGGCTCAGGACGTGATTGTGACCGAGTATGATTGCGGCACGGTCGAGGGCATTTATGTCGGATCGATCGTCGAGTCGGGCGAGATCATCGAACCGCTGCGCGACCGCATCATCGGCCGCGTGTCGCTGGAGAGGATCAAGGACTACGACGGCAACATTGTGGTGGACGTGAATCAGGGTATCGACGAGGAGATCGCCTCGGCGATTCAAGGCGCGGGCGTGGAGAAGGTGAAGATCCGCTCTGTGCTGACCTGCGAGTCGCGGCGCGGCGTCTGCGCGCTCTGCTACGGGCGCAACCTGGGTTCGGGGCGGATGGTGGAACTGGGCGAGACCTGCGGCGTGATTGCGGCGCAGTCGATCGGCGAGCCCGGAACGCAGTTGACAATGCGTACCTTCCACGTGGGCGGCACGGCCAGCCGCGTGCAGGACAAGTCGCGCTTGGACGCCAAGAACAAGGGCGTTGTGCGCTTCATCAACCTGAGCTACGTAGAAAGCAGAGATGGCACCCTGGTGGCGATGAACCGCTCCGGTTCGATTGCCGTTCAGGACGACCGTGGCCGCGAGAAAGAGCGCTACCAGGTGGTCTACGGCGCCCGCCTCAAGGTGAAGGATGGCGAACAGGTGCAGCTTGGCCAGTTGCTGGCCGAGTGGGATCCATACACCTACTCCATCCTTACGGAGATCGGCGGCACAGTTCAGTTCAAGGATTTGCAGGAAGGCATCACGCTCAACGAGGAAGTCGATGAAGTGACCGGCCTCTCGCGCTGGGTAGTTGCCGATGCTCCCGATGAAAAGCGGCAGCCAACCTTTGTGGTCAAGAACTCGAAGGGCCATAAGCGGTATCTGCTGCCTCGCGGCGCTCACTTGATGGTTGAGGATGGGGCCGAAGTTGGGCCGGGCGACGTGCTGGCGAAGATTCCCAAGGAGAGCACACGCACCAAGGACATCACCGGCGGTCTGCCGCGCGTTGTCGAACTCTTCGAGGCGCGCAAGCCGCGCGAAACCGCGATCATCAGCGAGATCGACGGCGTGGTTCGCTTCGGCGAAGTATCGAAGGGCCAGCGCAAGATTTATGTGACCGCGGATAACGGCGACGAGAAGGAATACTCGGTGCAGCGCGGCATTCACGTGAACGTCCAGGAGGGCGAACGTCTGCGCGCAGGCGATCCGCTGATGGACGGCCCGCTGAATCCGCATGACATTCTCGATGTGCTGGGTGAAAAGGAGTTGCAGTCGTACCTGGTGAACGAGATTCAGGAAGTCTATCGTTTGCAGGGCGTGGCGATCTCGGACAAGCACATTGAAGTGATTGTCCGGCAGATGCTGCGCTGGGTGAGGATCGACGATGTGGGCGAGACGAACTTCCTCTTGGAGCAGCAGGTGGACCGCTTCCGCTTCCGTGAGGAGAATGATCGCGTGATGGCGCAGGGAGGCCGTCCGGCAACCGGGCGTCCGCTACTGCTGGGCATCACCAAGGCCTCGCTTTCGACTGACAGCTTCATCTCCGCGGCCAGCTTCCAGGAGACGACGCGCGTGCTCACCGAAGCCAGCATCAACGGAGCGGTGGATAGCCTGCGCGGCTTGAAGGAGAATGTCATCGTCGGACGATTGATTCCAGCCGGAACGGGGTTGGAATACTATCGCAACGTGCAGCTCTCGCCGGAGCTGGAGGCGGCGGCGGCTCGTGTACAGCAAGAGGTTACTGCGGAGATCGAGGCAGCCGAGCGCGAACTGGAGCTGATGCGCCAGGAGGGCGAAGCCGAAGAGATGGCCGCCGAGTAACCACCCGCGGTGAAGACAGCGGCTTCGGCAGGCGCTCCTTTTCATCTGCTCATCGACACAAGAGGCCCGGCGTAAGCCGGGCTTTTTGTTGTGCGCGTGCACGAAAATCTACGAGTGAAGCAATGCCAGCTGGTTCGAGTGAAGTGCGCCAGCCGGAGTTCAGCGGAGAATGCGCTTGGCATTTTTTGCTGCGTACATGGCGGCATCCGCAACATTCAGGATTCCGTCTCGGGTGGCGCTGTCTTCAGGGTAGAGGGCGACGCCAAAGCTGGCTGCTCCGCGCACCGTGTTCTCTTCGAGAATCAGCGGTTCATCGAAGCAGTGCTCAAGACGCTGGGCAATCTCCTCGACTCCGGCGCGATTGCGCACCGTTGGCAGGAGCACGGCAAATTCGTCGCCGCCCAGCCGTGCGAAGGTGTCATGGGGACGAAGCTGGTTCTTCATGCGCTGCGCCACCACCTGTAGAAACAAGTCGCCGATCTGGTGGCCATAGAAGTCGTTGACCTGTTTGAAGCCATCGAGATCGATGTAGATCAATCCGAAGATGCCGGCATTCTGGCGGGCAATGTCGATCAGGGCATCCAGGCGTTTCTCCAGCGAGAAGCGGTTGTGGATGTCGGTCAGCAGATCGAACTCCGAGCGGTGCAGGAGATCGGAGTAGAGCCTGCGGGTCTCGATGGCAAGTGTGGCCAGCCGCGTGCCGACAACTAGCGCTTCATTCTCAGCCGCACACGGCGGTGTCTTCGGATCGAAGGCGGCGTAGAGCCTTCCCAGTGGCGGACCGGCGCGGCCAGGAATCTCTTCGTAGACCAGCCGCATCCCTTTCGCCGCATCCGGCGATTCTCCCAGCCGCGCGCCATCGGTGACCTCGCACCAGCAGGGAGCTCCATTGAGGATGAAGGAGATCATCTCGGTCGTCTTTTCCAGAATCTCCGCCAGGGAGCTGGAACCGTTGATATCTTCGAGAATGCGGCTGCGGCGCTGTTCGATGGCAGCCTGAATGGCGGTCTGGCGGCGCACTTTACGCTCAAAGATCCAGCCTCGGATGCCTACAAAGAGGAACAGGACGAGAAGCAAACCGGCCAGCAGAATCATGCTGCGAATGTTCAGCATCGGAGGCCCGGCGATGACGGCGATGTCACTGGGCGTGCGCATCAGGATATTGAAGGACACATCGCGGTTCCAGGGATTTGAATCCCCCACGATGCATATTCCCGCGACTCTGACCTTGGAGCCGAGCGGTATCTCTTTCATGGGCAGCGGACGCAGGTTTGCTACGTCCGGATGCCGGTAGATCGCGGAGAAGACCTGTCCATCGGAGACCAGGACATACTCATCCTGCGCTTCTTCTCGAACCTCCATCACCACTTGCCCTTCGATGGAAACCAGGTCGAAGATATACCTGCTCGAGGTGAGCTGGCTGCGGGTCACCGCTTGCGGTGTGACGGGAGCAAGAACCGGATTTTGTTTAACCTCGCCGTCCGACAAGGAGAGGAAGTTGTCATGTATGTCGGGAAAACCGGTCGCGTCGGCCAGTGAACCGATTTGCAGCGGCTTTTCATGCACGGTCATGACCCAGAGGCTTTTGGATCCGCTCTGCAGAACAATGGCCGAGCCGGGCTGATAGTACGTAATGGTGCCCTGGACATGAACCCTGCGGCTGAGATTTTGCACATGGTAGTTTGTGAAGATCTCGTCCATCTGCGTGACAGGCAGCGACCAGGGGCTGGTTGTGGCGCGCTTGATGATCTTCAAGTCATCAAGAGAGGGGATGGTGAGGGAGATGCCGGTCTGCTGCATCTTGCCATCGAATCTTGCCTGGGCGACGCCGGAAATCTCGACCTCGGCATCCAGAAGCTGGCTCAATACCTTTGGATCGGCGCTATTTATGTAGGCATTGATGGTGCCTCCATCGACGGTCAGAACCAGGTGAATATCATTTTCGTCCGCGCTCAATCCGAGGTCGGCGCTTTGAACGTGTGCGCGCACCGAAACGCGCTGACAATCGCGCAGGGAATGGATCAGATCATCGAAGGTCGCTGGCACGGCCTTGGGCAGGGCGCCATGATGAAGGACTACGATGCTGTCGGCAACCACAATGGGCCGGAAGCTATCATGAACCTGGCCCTTGATGAAGATGCGATCGCCGGGAACCGGATTGAACGTCACACTGGCGTTCACATAGATGCCATCACCGCCATCCTGAACAAAGAGCGCCGTTTCGTGGATACGCCGGTAGTTCACAGTGGCTTCGAAGGCGGCTGGAGGATTCTTGGCAGCCTCTGCATGAGAGAGCATGTGAATGGCGTGCAGGGAGGTCAGCGGCGCGGGCTGTGCCTGAGAGGCGGCAGCGGCACATCCGATAATGACAACGAACGCTGAGATCAGTCTCTTCATCGAAAAATTGGGTCGAATGAAAGTTCTACTTTTGGCTCCCAAATACTCCTATCGGCAGCATCCGCGGATGAATCACTCAGGACCAGCGGGATGGCTGAATCCAGTTGGAAAAACAGGTGAGGGGATTTTAAGCGTTCTCTACGTCATTGCACAAATCCGCCAATCGAAGCCATATTCCAAGCGCCGGATGGGCGGAACGGCTAGGAGCGTCGAAGATTGCCTTCCATTTTCCGAAAACAGAATTGCAACTCCTGCCATTCCCATCTCTTGCAAAAAAATTAGCGAAGAATAGCGGATTCAAGCCACAGACGCCGGATCGGCGGCGGCAAGCTCAGCGGCCTGCTTCTTTGCCTTTTTGACGCTGTACATCGCCACATCGGCGGCATTCAGCAGGCTGTCTGTGTTCGTGCCGTCTTCCGGGTAGAGGGCGAGACCGATGCTGGCTGCTCCGCGAAGAACGAGATTCTCGATCGGAATCGGTTCATCGAAGCAGCGTTCCAGCCGCTGCGCAATCTCCTCGACCTCGGCCCGGCTGCGCACGATGGGAACGAGGGCGGCGAATTCATCCCCGCCGAGCCGCGCGAAGGTATCGTGAGGCCGAAGCTGGCTCTTCATGCGCTGCGCCACGGCTTGCAGATAGAGATCGCCGATCTGGTGGCCGTAGATGTCGTTGATCTGCTTGAAGCCGTCCAGGTCAATGTAGATCAACCCGAAGATCGCCGCCGTCGCGCGCGCATCGCTGATCTGCTCGCTCAGACGCTTCTCCAGCGAAAAGCGGTTGTGGATGTCGGTCAGCAGATCGAACTCCGAGCGGTGAAGCAGATCGGAGTAGAGGCGCCGGGTTTCAATGGCCAGAGTGGCCAGCTTTGCGCTCATCAAGAGGGCATCGGTTTCCTCGGCATTGGGCGGTGTCAGTGAGCTGAGCGCGACCGAGATCGTGCCCAGCGGAGGCCCGGAGCGGGCGGGAATCTCTTCGCTGACAATACGCATCTGGTGCTGGTTCTGAGGGTAGTTGCCCAGCCGCGCCCCGTTGGTAACATCGCACCAGCAGGGAGCGTCATTGAGTTGAAAGGAGGCCAGTTTGGTGATCCCCTCCAGAATCTCCGCCAGAGGCCGCGAACCGTTGATCTCCTCAAGGATGCGGCTGCGGCGACGCTCCAGGGCCGCCAGCAGGGTAGTTTGCCGGCGCACATTGCGCTCGATGGCCCATCCCCGGATGCCTACCGCGATAATGATTCCGAAAAGCACGCCAACCACAAGGATCAGATTGCGGATATTCAGCAGGGATGGCTTTGCCAGGACTTCAATATCATCAAATGAGCGCAGCAGAATATCGAATGGCTCCTCTTTGCCCGGTATCGCCGACTTGGTATCCGTTCGGGTGCAAATTCCCGTCAAGCGAATTCTGGAGCCCAATGCAATCTTCACCATCGGCGGGAGATCGTCGGCGCTGGGCGGGTGACGGTAGATCGCCGTGAACAGCCCTCCATCGGAGTCCACGACAAACTCATCCTGCGTCGCCTCGCGCACCTCGGTAATCACCCTCCCCTCGATCGAAACCAGATCATTCTGATGGCCGTCGGGTGAATTGCTGCTCCATTCGGCCAACTGCTTCCATGTCGAGGGCCTCGGCGTGATGGGCGATGCGATATGGCTATCCAGAATCTCCGCATCGATCAACGACATGAAACGGTCGTGCGCGTCGGTAAACCCGATGGCATCGGCCTGATCGCCGATCCGCAGCGATTCGTTGCTCAAGGTCTGAACCCACAGGCTCTTCAGCCCGTCCTGCAGCACGATGGCATGACCGGGCTGGTAATACGTGATGATTCCATGAACACGAATTCGCGGCGTGCGGTCGCTCATATCGTAGGAGGCAAGAATCTTGTCCAGCGGCGTGACCGGCACCGACCAGGGATTGGCTTTGGGATGGGTGAGTGCCTTGATGTGCGCAAGACTGGGCACATAAAGCACCGTCCCGGTCATCTGCATCTTGTCGTCGAACATACCCGCGGAGACGCCGGTGATCTCGACCGAGGAGTCCAAATCCCCCCGGAGCGTCTTCAAGTCGTCGGTGTCCACGAATGCCCTGACGGGACCGGAGTCTGTGCTGAATTGGATTTCTGTGATCGCATGATGCTGCCAGCTTTGTCTGGCTTCCAGATCGGCGGCGCGGATCACTCCCCGCACCGTGACCAGACGGCAATCGAATTCACCCTTGACCAGCTCCTTGAAGGTAGCCGGCACGGATTTTGGCAAGGTGCCGTGCTGGAGCACGGTAATGTCCTTGCTGATGATAATGGGGTTAAAGCTGCCTGCCGTAATTCCCCGGATCAAAACTCGATCGCCAGCGAGCAGTTCAAGGTCGGTGGTGGCCGAAATACAAATGGCCACGTCGCCATCTTGAACAAAAAGCATATGTTCATCGCTGCGGTAGAAGGTGACCGTCGCCTCGAAGGCCACTGCATAGCCTTTGTCGCCCTCGCCGTTGGAAAGCGCGTGAATCTGGCGCAGTGAGGTCATCGGGGCAGGAGCCGATGACCAGGCGCCCGCCGTCCCTGCGATAACCACCAAGATTGCAGCCATCCATCTTTTCATAGAAAAGAATCGCCATCACAAACTGTTGTCGTAGCTGGCCCAAGTGTACTTATCGGCAATGCAGGGGGAGGAATTACCGTTTCTGGAACTTCTGGAAGTTCTGGCGCTCCTGATCGACATCGATTATTGGCAAGTTCTTATCTTACTCCAGAAGGAATCTGGTTAAATGACTGTGTAGAGTGGAACTCGACAAATTTTCGCGCGGCACTTGCGCGAAGGTTCATAACAGGCTCTGGTGGCGGCAATCCGGTCCGTGCTGCAAGGAGATGAATTCATGGCGAAGATCACCGAGATTTCCCAAACGGCTCCGATTCATTCCGGCGCACAGACTCAGTCTCCCCGGCCTATACGAGTGATCGGTGTGCCTCTCGACCTGGGCGCCAGCCGGCGCGGCGTGGACATGGGGCCGTCGGCGGTGCGGGTGGCTGGTCTGGAGCGGAAGCTGGAGGCTCTGGGCCTCCAGGTGACCGACGGCGGCAATATCCCGGTGGAGATCGCCGAGACGCAGACGGCGGGCAATGAAAGCGCGCATTATCTGCGGGAGATCACTGAGACGTGCACCCGCACGGCGGAGGCCGTGGTGAAGGCCCTGGAAGAGGGCATGACGCCTCTATTGCTGGGAGGCGATCACTCGCTGGCGGCCGGTTCGATCTCCGGAATGGCGGAGTTTTATCGCCGCCGGGGGCAGAAGATCGGCGTGATCTGGCTGGATGCCCACTCCGACATCAACACGCCGGATAGCTCGCCTTCAGGCAATGTGCATGGAATGCCGCTGGCCGCGCTTTTAGGGCTAGGCCCCGAAGCGCTGGGCAATATCTTCGGCTTCGCGCCTAAAATTGCCGCGGAGAACACGGTGCTGATTGGATTGCGCGACATCGACGCCGGCGAGCGGGAGAATATCCGGCGCGCCGGCATCACCGAGGTGTATACGATGCGCGACATCGACGAGCGCGGCATGAGAACGGTGATGGAAGAGGCGCTGCGCTCGGCCGGACGCGGAACCGCCGGGTATCATCTCTCGCTGGATATGGACTGGATCGACCCGGAGGACGCGCCCGGAGTGGGCACGCCGGTGCGCGGCGGAGCCACCTATCGCGAGGCCCACCTGGCGATGGAGATCATCGCCGATCACGGCCGGCTGCTGAGCTTCGAGATCGTGGAGGTGAACCCAGTGATCGACGAACATAACCGCACTGCGGAACTTGCCGTGGAACTGGCCTGCTCGGCATTTGGGAAGAAGATCCTGTAGGCGGGGAGCCAACCGCTCTTCGGAGTATCAGGGGAGCGGGTTACAATTGAAGAAGGAAGACTGGGGGCAGCAGAAATGGCCAGAAGAGTTCCGGCATCGACCAAGAACGCAGCCGCGAAGCTCGATCTTCGGAGCGATAGCTTCACACGCGAGTTCAAGCGTGCAGCGAAAGCCTTCACTCGGAAGGCCACTCAGTCGCCTGAGACCGCGCTGGCGGTTTTGGTCAAAATGGGAATTTACACTCCCAACGGCAAACTCACAAAAAACTACCGCTAGATCGTGCATCATCTCTCCACCAGTTTCGTGCTCGCCTATCATGGCTGCGACCGTGATCTGGGTAAGAGATTGCTCTCTGGAAGCGCGTCGTTCAAACCGAGTGAAAATGACTTTGATTGGCTTGGTCCCGGTGTATATTTTTGGGAATCCAATCCGCACAGGGCGTTGGAGTTTGCGCAGGAGAAGCACAAACGCGGCGAGAGAGTTCGCAATCCCTTTGTTGTGGGTGCAGTGATTGATTTAGGGCTATGCCTTGACCTCACGACCAAAGATTCTCTTGAAAATTTGAGAGATGCCCATCGGAGTTTGCTGGGAACCATCCCAGAGGGTGGTTTACTGCCAGTGAATGGACCCGAAGACTGGAGACGGCGCTTGGACTGTGCAGTCATTCGATGCCTTCATCAGATTCTCCGGGATTCTGAAGCACAGCCAGTTGACACGGTGCGAGGCATCTTTACGGAAGGTAATCCTATCTATACAGGCTCCAAATTTCTTGAAAAGACTCACGTGCAAATTGCGGTAGTCAATCTGGATTGCATAAAAGCAATCTTTCGCGCACCAACAACGGTAATCAAATAGAGAGAAATGTCAAAAAAACTCAGGGTAGGAATCATCTTTGGCGGGCGGAGCGGGGAGCATGAGGTATCGCTGCTCTCGGCGGCTTCGATTTTGAAGGCGATTGATCGCCGCAAGTTCGATGTGGTGCCGATTGGCATCACCCGGGAGGGCCGCTGGCTGGCCGCAGCGGATGCGCATGGCCTGCTGGAAGGCAATGATCGCGCGGCGGAGCGGCGTTTGCGTGCTGGCGATCCCGATTCCACGCCCGGAGCCAGGCTGCTGCACGAGGGCATTCCCACACTGATGCCCCCGGAGCCGGCGCAGAGCACGGTGGCGTGCGGTTCCGATGCTCCGGCAGACCTGCATCTGAATGGCAAATCCCTCGACGTCGTCTTTCCGGTACTGCATGGAACCTTTGGCGAGGATGGGACGATCCAGGGACTCTTCGAACTGGCGGGGATTGCCTATGTCGGATCGGGGGTGCTGGGTTCATCGGCAGGGATGGACAAGGACGTGATGAAGCGTCTCTTCGCCAACGCCCGGCTGCCGATCGTCAAGCACGTGACGCTGCTGCGCTCCGAGTGGGAGCAGTCGCCGCGCAAGGCTGTTGCGAAGGTCGAGGCGGCGCTGAAGTATCCAGTTTTTGTGAAGCCGGCCAATCTTGGCTCCTCGGTGGGCATCAGCAAGGCCCACGATCGCAAGGAGTTGGGGCTGGCTTTGACCGAGGCCGCGAAATGGGATCGCAAGCTGGTGGTGGAGGAGGGCGTGGGCGGGAAAAAGGCCAAGGCGCGCGAACTGGAGGTTGCGGTGCTGGGCAACGACGACCCGCGAGCGAGCGTGGTGGGCGAGATCATTCCCGGCAAGGAGTTCTACGACTACGAAGCCAAGTATCTCTCGGAAGGCTCGGTTCCGGTGATTCCCGCCAAGCTGAGCAAGGCCGAGACGAAGCAGATCCGGGAGATGGCTGTGGCCGCATTCCGGGCCTGCGATCTGTCGGGGCTTGCGCGTGTGGACTTCCTGATGGAGCCGGAGGGCAAGCGCCGCATCTTCTTGAATGAGGTGAATACGCTGCCGGGATTTACCAGCATCAGTATGTATCCGAAGCTGTGGGAGGCAAGCGGAATCGCCTACAAGGAGCTGATTACCCGGCTGATCGAACTGGCTCTGGAACGGCACGCGGAGAAGAGCAGGACGATCTACAGCAAAGACTAGAGATCGGGAGTCAGAGATCAGTTTGCGATTGCAGGGAAGTGGCGTGGCAGGCTCGTCATGGGAACTGTTAGCGATCTCCCGGTGTCTATAGAAGCGGGGTAGACAGTTTATTCTGGAATGACCGGGGTATTGCTCCCGATCTCCGACCCCAGTTTGAGGATTCCACATCATGACCCTGCTTGACGCACCAGAGTTCGATTACACACAGGATCGCCGCCGGCGTGTAATTATCATCAGCGCGGCGGGAGTGCTGTTTGTTTTGATTGTGGGTTTCTGGCTGGTGGCCGGCCATCCGGTGGATTTGCCCTGGAACTGGAACAACCACCTGCGGGGCCGGATGGTGGTGAAGGCTTTCTTTACCGATATTGAAAAAAACGATCTGCCCGCGGCCTACGGCGTCTGGACCCACGACAAGGACTGGCAACGGCATCCGGCGCAGCACGCCGGCTATCCCTTCGACCGCTTTGAAAAGGATTGGGGACCGATGAGTCCCGATAACGATTACGGCCCGATTCACAGCTACAAGATTGCTGCGGCGACGATGCACGGCAATGTGCTGCTGATGGCCCTCTACATCAATGGCCGCAAGAGCAAGGCGCTGGATCTGGACTACGATCCCAAGACGCATTCGCTGAACTTCTCTCCAGATGATGTGCAGCTTTATCTGGGACCGTAGGAGGAACGCTACGGCGGGAACCGGTTGCGGAAATGGGCTTCATTCTCTCTGTGAGCATGAGGCCCATTCTCTTTTATTCGGCGGTTTTGGCGGCGGTCAGCTCAGAGAGCGTCTTCTCCAGGCTGGCGGCGTCTTCGACATTGTTTCCGGGCTTCTGCGCAGCGTCGATCTGCTTGAGCAGGCCGCAGAGGACCTTGCCGGGAGCCATCTCGATGAAGGTATCCGCACCGGCGGCGATCAGCGACTTCATGCACTCGATCCAGTTGACCGTGCCGGTGACTTGGCGGGTGAGGACGTCGCGCACCTCGGCGGCGGTTGAAACCAGGCCGCCGGTGATGTTGGCGGCGACGGGAATGCGGGGATCGGCGAGCGGGAGGGCGGCAAAAACGCGAGCTACCTCTTCCTGAGCCGGCTGCATCAGGGCGCAATGGAAGGGCGCGCTGACGGGGAGCATGACGGCGCGGCGAGCGCCTTTGGATTTGGCCAACTCGGCGGCCTTCTCGACTGCCGCCAGCGCGCCGGAGATGACGGTCTGAGCGGGCGAATTGAAGTTGGCAGCCGAGACGATCAGGCCAGTCTCCTGCGCCGCCTCCGCGCAGGCCTCGGCAATCTGTTCGGGGCTGAGGGAGAGAATGGCGGCCATACCCCCCTGGCCGGCGGGAACGGCAAGCTGCATCGCCTTTCCGCGCGCTTTGACCGAACGCACCGCATCGGCAAAAGCGAGCGTTCCGGCGGCCACGTGGGCGGACCATTCGCCCAGCGAGTGACCAGCGGCCAGCGCCGGCTCGATGCCATGCAGAGCCAGCACGCGCAGCGTGGCGATGCTCACGGTAAGAATTGCGGGCTGTGTGTTTTCCGTCAGCTTGAGGTCTTCTTCAGGCCCCTCGAAGCAGAGCTTGGAAAGGGAAAAGCCTACAGCTTCATCGGCCTCGGCAAAGGTCTCGCGGGCAATGGGAAAACGCTCGGCAAGTTCGCGGCACATACCAACGGTCTGCGAACCCTGCCCCGGAAAGAGAAAGGCAATTTTGTTTGACATTCCAGATTATTTTACCGGAAATCCGCGGCAAAAACCGGTTCTCAGCGCCCGCGGCGGAAAAATCAAAGGCGCAGCCGAACCGGACTCTTGAGGCTTGAGTCATCTCGACGTTTAGCGCAGCCGTCTGCGGATCAGGTCGAGGGCCTGCTGGGTGGTCCATTGGCGGATGCGGTCACGGTCGCCGCGGAAGGTGCGCTCGATGGAGTCGGTTTTCTGGGCGTCGCTGAGGGCGATGTAGACGCGGCCCAGGGGCTTGTCTTCGGTTGCGCCGGCGGGTCCGGCGATGCCGGTAACGCCGAGTCCGAGGGTTGCGCCGGTGTGGCGGCGGATGCCGTAGGCGAGAGCCTCGGCCACATCTTTGGAGACGGCGCCCTGATCGGCGATCAGATCGGGAGGGACGCCGGCGAAGAGCGTCTTCAACTCGTCGGAATAGGTGATGGCGCCGCCGAAGAAGGAGCGCGAGCTGCCGGGGATGGAGGTGATGCGTTGGGCGATCATGCCTCCGGTGCAGCTTTCGGCGACGGCAAGGGTAGCCTGGCGAAGGCCGAGATAGTAAAGAACGATCTGTTCGAGCGGTTCGCCGTCGGAGGAGTAGAGCCAGTCTTCGAGCGCCTCTTCGATCCGGTTCGCCAGCTCATCGACGCGTTTTTTTGCGGCCACCTCGCTCGATTTGGCGCAGAGCAGGGAGAGCTGGATGTCTCCGGCGTGGGCGAGGATGGTGGTCTCCACATCCGTGTACTGGGTGTAGATGGGGGCGAGCAGCTCATCGGCCTTCGATTCGGGGATCATCGCGGCGCGCAGGGTCCGCTTGGCGATGTGGCGCTTGGGAAGCAGGGCGAGGAGACGGGGCAGACACTCGGCATCGAAGAGCGGGCGGCATTCGTTGGGCGGGCCGGGAACGAGCATGAGCAGTTTGCGATAGCCGTCATAGCTGGTGTCAAGCCACTGGCCGGGCGCGCTGCCGTTGAGATTGGGCAAGACGGTGGCGCCTTCAAGCACATCGGCCTGTTTGAGGTTGTTGGCGGGCATGGGAATGCGCCAACCGGCGGCGCGGGCGGCCAGAGCGACAACCTGATCGGGATCGCGGCGCAACGGGATGGAGAGGGCCTCGGCGACGGCTTCGCGGGTGAGATCGTCTTCGGTGGGGCCGAGGCCGCCCATGATGGCGACAATGTCAGTCCGGGCGAGGGCGGCGCGGATGGCGTTGACCAGATCACGCTGGCGGTCGCCGACAATGGTCTTGAAGGCCACGGTGACGCCCAGCTCATTGAGCTTCTCCGTCAGATAAAGGGAGTTGGTGTCCTGACGGACGGGGGTGAGCATCTCGGAGCCGACGGCGATGATTTCGGATTTCATAAAGCAGTTGTCAGTTCTCAGTTCTCAGTCAAAAGCCCGTAGCTCATCATCGTTAGTGTATCGTAATCGCGATAAGACCGTGATACACAGGGCACAGCATTTCAAGACTCATAGCGATTCTTCGGGGTTGATGAACGGGCCAAATGCCACCCGGCCACATGCAAATCGAAGACGATTCTTCTTGACAGGATTATAACTTATAGGTTATAAATGTATTCTATAATGCGTGAGTTTGTCCCTTTTCATGAGGACACCATCCGAAAAGAACTGGATGAACTGCCGCCGAAGGACGCGGCGAAACTCTTAGCGCTCATGGAGCATTATGAGCAATGCGGATTGGGAAATCCATCTCCTGCTCAGATAGATGATTACGGCGATGGACTTTATCGTCTCAGACACATCAAACCCGCTTATCGGGGGCGATTGTTGTTTTTTGCCGAGGATCGTACGGCTGGTTTTGAGCGTTTGGTGATGTTGGTGGTTTACAAAAAGCAAGGGCAAAAGGCGCCACAGCATATTTTGGAAACAGCGAAAAGACGGAAGAAGCAATGGGAAGACAAAAGGAGGAAGAGATGACATGGATCAAGCAATACGCTGAGAAACGTTCAGCCAAAGACCCAAAATTCAAGGCCGCTTACGAAGAAGAAGCTGCCCTGCTTGCGCTGGTTCGCGCGCGTCAAAGGTCAAATCTGACGCAGCAAAATCTCGCAAAGACGCTTCGTGTCTCCCAACCCTATATCGCTCAGATTGAACGTGGCAGCAAGCCGATGAGTCTGTCTTTTATGGTGCGTTACGCCAACGCGGTGGGCGCAACTATTCAAATTACATCCCAACAAGATAACGCAGTCCCTGCCTAGCCACACCAAGGCAGAAGCACAGCGCGAGGCCGGGGCCAACCCAAAATATCCTGAAGTACCTCGTAGCACCAAAAAGATGGCTCAAAGAAATTAGGCAGTCAAACTCTCAAACGGAAAGTGATCAGAATTGACTATCAAGGTGGATATCCGGGTGTCTTAAGTCCGGATACTCATACCGGCGAGACGATGAATCTCAACTATGCGGCGATGGGATACTTCTTGATCTTGGGCATTGTTTTGCGGCTTGCTTGCCATAAGTCATACTGCGTTTACAGGTCCATCCAGATTGCAGGACGATCACCGAATGCCGCTGAAAATCGCAAAGCCATATCCGCGGTAATGGATGCTTTGCCATTGGCAATACGAGACAGCGTGACGCGCGATACTCCGATGTGCTTGGCGAAGTCGGTTATAGTTACGTTCAATCCTTCAAGCCATTCCTGTAATAACTCACCAGGGTGCGCCGGATTATACATCTCAGTCATCGTCCTACTCCTAGTGGTATCCTGATAGTCAACTAAATGCGCGTCTTCGCCTTCAACTGACAACTGAGAACTGACAACTGAGAACTGTCAAAACAGATTCAGTTCCTCGACTCCCAAGTCCACATCGTAAACGGCCTCGCTGGAGAGACTTGCTAGATAGCCCTCTTTTCCAGCGTCTTCAGCACTGCGGACGGGAGCGCTAATTTCCCAACAGCTTCTCCAGCACCGGTTCAATTTTCTGTCCGCCGTATAGAATCCGAAGAATTTCGACTCGCATTTCTCCGACTTTGAACAGGATGCTCACCCTGCGCTCAAATCCCATTCTGCGCAAACCGGCAACCTCTCCAGCGACTGCCGTTCCCCGCAGCGGAAATGTCTCCAAAGAAAAGCAAAGCCGCTCAATCCTTGCAAGATATCGAGCCGCAACTTCAAAGCTTTTTTCTTCCGCTATATAACAGAAGAGCGCATCGATATCGTGGATCGCGCCGGTGAGGAAATGAACCTCATACCGCTTCAAGATGCAGGCTCACCTGCGGGAATACCATATTTGGCCCGCAACTCACGAAAGACCTGCGCTGCCGGAACGCTGGTCCGGGGATCTGCCAGAGCGTCTTTGGCCAGTTTTGTCAGCCACTCATCCCGGTTGGCCTCTTCGCGCTCCAAGGCGAGCAGGCCCGCGCGGATTACTTCATCGGCACTCGTGTAGGAGCCGGATTGGACTCGGTCTTCGACGCTCTGCCGTAACGGACCAAGATCGATGACCAGAGTGTTTTGCGCCGTTGTCATGCGGACCTCCGCTGGTCATATTGTACCTCTGATTCGATATTTTGATCCGATACGCCTGCAAAGCCATCAGCAGCAGAGCCGAACTGACAACTGTCCACAGTATCAAAACAGATTTAGTCCTTCGACTCCCAAGTCCACATCATAAACGGCATCGCCGGTGGAGAGGATCGCGGTTCCCAGCGGGGAAAAGGCGATGCCGACGAGATTTGCGCCGGAGAGGACCAGGGAGGCGGAGCCTTGCGGGGTGACGCGCACGATGCCGCATTGTCCCTGTAGGCAGGCGGCAAGATAGATGTCGCCGTCTTTGGAGAGCGCCAGGCCCTGGGGCCGTCCGAGGCCGCGATACCAGGGGCGCGCCTCGCCATCCGGCTCGATGGCCCAGATGGCGTCGTTGGAGCTGAGGGTCGGTCCGGTAACAAAGAGGGTTCCGGCGGCGTTCACGGCAAGATGGTAGGCGGCGGGGCTGGGTTCGAGCGTGGCGTGGACAAAGATCTGGCGGTCGGCGTTGATTTTGAAGATCGTGCCGCTGCGGTCGCCGACGAAGAGATTGCCGGCGGTATCAAAGACGGCGCCGGTGGCGATGCCCATGCCTTCGGCGTAGAGGGTGGTCTCGCCGGCGTCGTCGATGCGGTAGACGTTGCCCTCGGCGCGGGAGGTGACGAAGAGATCGCCGTCGGGGTTGAAGGCGAGGCCGGTGGCGTTGAGGATGCCGGTGACAAATGGGGTTCCGCGTCCGTCGGGGCTGATGCGGACGATGGAGACCGGAGTCTGTTTGCCGCGCTGGCCGCTGATGGTGGCATAGATCATGCCGGAGCGGCTGACGGCGGGGCTGGTGACCGGATGGAGACCGTCGGAGAGCAGACGGGCGACACGCAAGGGCGCAGCATTGCTGGCGTCGGCGCCGATGCGCAGTTCGATGAGGCCGGTGGTGGCCTGGTCGGGAACGCGGAAGGCAAAGCGGTCGGGACGGCTCATGAGTGTGTGGGCTGGGAGATCGTCAACCAGAGCCGCCGGCACAACATTGCCGAGTGGGCCGAGGTTTGCGCCGACCAACTCGACCTCTCCGCCGGGGAGCGCGGCGGCGGGCAGAACGTCGTCAATACGCGGAAGCGAAAGGGCCTTCGGGGCGAATTGGGGATTGGCTTGGGGCATGGGCTAAATCCTGGTTGTGAGTGAATGGTGGCTTTACTACTCACCTGAAAGCCTCAATATTATTGTCCTATTCGGATATACCAGTGACCGTGCAGCGCAGTACCCTATTATCAGCTAAGACTAAATCGTATCTGTCACCGAGATTTCCAACGTTGCTGGAATCGTCCTTCACAGATCGCGCACGGTAATCTCCGATTAGCAAAGTCATAAGATAAGGATGAAAAGGATCCTGATGAATACCCCAGTCGCCTCTCAGTTCAAACTTCTTTCCGTTTGCTATCACCTCAGCATAGTAGACATCCCCGCACGATTGCTGGTATCTATCAAGAGGCGAGCCTTTACAATATGATCGGATGTAGACGCCGTATACATGCATTTTGATCGGGTAATCAATACCCGGCTTCACTGTTGGCAGTCCTTGTCCATATCGCGTCTTCTGACCAGAGAGAGGCAAGGCGCAGAGAAAAACTGCGAAGACGACAATGAGTCTTTTCATCGTTCACCTCGTGAGCAATACAGTCCGAAGGGCGTGTTCATCTGTTCTACTTGTGAGCAAACCCAATCCTATCATTCATAAATGAGAACTGACCGAAAAGCAACTACAGATCCTTAGACTTCGCTGCGCTTCGCTCAGGATGCAGATTGTAGAAACTATCCTCGATAATCCGTCAATGAAACCAAATGCGTAATAAAGATGCTACACCCAAAGCATACAACCCCGCGCCGACATCATCGAGGACAATGCCCCAGCCTTCGGGGAGCTTTTCCAGTTGGCGGACGGGAAAGGGCTTGGTAATGTCGAAGAGCCGGAAGAGAATGAGAGCGATCAGCGCATGACGCCAATTTGCGTGGCTGCCGAGGAGGGCGATCCACTGGCCGGCGGCCTCATCGATGACGACAAACTGCGGGTCGTGGCGGCCTGATTCGCGGGCAACGATGGTGGCGGCAGGAATGCCGAGAACGAGCGCGAAGGCGATGCCGATGAGGAGTGCGAGGAGCAGTGCATGGGAAGTGGGATGCGAGAACCAGGCATAGGTGGCCCAGAGAAGCACGGCGGCGACCGAGCCCCAGGTACCGGGTCCCGGCTTGCCGAAACCCGCGCCGAAGAATGTGGCCACCGTCCATGCCCACCACTTCTTGGGGTTCTCGTTTTTTGGAGTTGTAGTGATCGGAGAATCAGTTTTCATACGACTCCCCGTTGCCGCCACCGCTGAGGCCGCCGAGGTCTTCCAGGACTTCAGGATCGAGGACGGGTGAGCTGATTTTGTAGACGCCCGAAGCCCACTTGCCGAGGTCGATCTTGCGGCAGCGGTCGGAGCAGAAGGGGAAGTCCTCATCGTGGATGCGGACGAGCATTCCGCAGGTGGGGCAGCGGAGGAGTTTGGCGGATTTTTTCTTGGTGGCCATGGGGTTCTTGCCGTCTGTTGACAGCGGTCATAGATATGGTACAAGGCGAGCGCTGCAACGCGAAGGGGAGACGCAGAGGCGGCGAGTGATACGCAGAGCGGGGGCGATCACCGGCTACAGTTGCGATTCGGGCGGAAGGCCGTGCGCATCTTGCTCAAAGAAGCTGGCAAAGGTGGATTGAATCTGCTGTTTGAAGGCGCGCTTTTTCTTTGTTCTGATTTTGTGGCCGGGCTTGATGAATGCGAGTGGTTTCGCTTGAATCGGCAGAGAAGCATGAAAGAAGCCGGTATCGCTTTTGGGGATTCCGAGATCAACAAAGAAATCGTCGTAGGCCTCCTTGAAGGAAGCCGCGCAGTGTTTTACGTAAGAAGTTTGCCGGATGGCTGGAATGGCGGCGATTTCGCTGATCCCAAATGCTTCCGCAATGCCTTGCAGAGCGGCGAGCAGCAGTGCTCTTGGGGCAACATCCTGCATGGCTTTGGTGGCATAACCGATCTGTGGCGAGGCGCCCTTTCTTCCTTGAAGCCGCGTAATCAACAGAACTTCGGCAGCCTGCGATTGAACGACACAACCGGGAACAATGGTAAAGGCAAGGACAAAAACGCCATCATCGTTCACATTCAGAAGAAGAGAGAGTTCGCCCTCTTCATCGTATGGCATGGATAAACCCATCGTCAGGGTCAGGCGATTGTCGCCTACACGGATCTCATGGATTACGACGTCTTCCTTCAGTATCCGCTTCAAGAGATCAACGGGCAGAATGGCGCGCAAGCGCCTGTAGTGATGAAGAAAGCAGGAGGCGCGTTCTGTTGCCGTGAGTCCCCGAGCCAGATAGTGCGGGGTAAGATATTTGACGGAAAAACTTGGCTTGGCGAGAACAATCTCAGCGTAGGGGGGAAAGCTGAGGAGGAGACTAAGCACCTCGCGGTGTGTGCCGAAGTGGTTGAGGCCCTGCCAAAAGATACTCCAAAGCCGCAGAATCGACCATGTATTCGTGAGTGGCGCGGAGTCAGTCAACCGGGGGGGACAGGTGTCGGTTGGCGGATCGGAATCAATCTCGTCTATTGGCGCGCCATGCAATGCCATGCTCATCTTGCGATCAACCTAAGGAACAGCCTGTCAGCTTTCAAGCATTAACAAAAAATTGTCTGATCTCAGCCGTACTGGCTGGGACCGGCAATCAGAAAAACGGGGGGTAATTCATTATCTCTAAATTTGGAGTTCAGGGGGGTATTTTCGTGATACGGATGGATCGTTCGTAATAAATCACTGATTACTTGGGCTTTGAAGCCGGCGGGGATCTTCCCCGGAGGGCAAGCGGAGCGAGGTTACAGTGCGTCACCGATGATCTGGGCGACTACGTCATAGTCGTGGGCCTCTGTAATCTTTGCTCGATAGAAGCGGCCAGCTTCGAGCGCGGAGAGCGGGCCGAAGTCGTTGATGTAGAGCTTGCCGTCGATCTCGGGGGCGTGGAACTCGGTGCGTCCCTCCCAGAGCAGCGGGCTTTCGTCGCTTTCTCCCTCAGCGAGCACGACCAGCTCGCGGCCCACCCACTGCTGCTTGGCGCGCTTGGAGATCGATTGCTGGAGCTTCATCAGCCGGCGCTTGCGGGCTTCGATGCTGCGCCTGGGGAGTTTGGCGTCGAGCGAATATGCGCCGGAACCTTCTTCATCCGAGTAATTGAAGACGCCCAGCCAGTCGAATTTCGCTTCCGTGATGAACTCCTGCAAAACTTCAAAATCGCGGAGCGATTCTCCGGGAAAGCCAACGATAAAAGAGGTTCGCAGAGCGATTCCGGGAATGCTGGCGCGAACTTTTTCGAGGGTCTTGAGAAAGATCTCCGGGCTGCCGCCGCGCTTCATGCGCTTCAAAACATCGGGGGCCGCGTGCTGGAGGGGCAGATCGAGGTAGTTGCAGATGTTGTCGTGCCGGGCGATGGTTTCGAGTAGGCGCGAAGTAATGCGATTGGGGTAGGCGTAGAGGAAGCGGAGCCAGCGCAGGCCATCGATCTGGGCGAGGGCGTCGAGCAGTGTGGCGAGGCCATCCTTGAGGCCGAGGTCTTCGCCGTAGCAGGTGGTGTCTTGCCCGATGAGCGTGATCTCGCGGACGCCGCGGGCGACGAGTTGCTGGGCCTCGGCGACGACCGACTCAAAGCGGCGCGACCGGAATTTTCCGCGCAGCTTCGGAATGACGCAGAAGGAGCAGGGGTGGTCGCAGCCCTCGGCAATTTTGATGTAAGCCGATGATTTGGGCGTTGTCAGGAAGCGTGGCGTGGTTTCGTCGTAGAGATAGGTGGGCAGCAGATGGGCCGCGCCCTGCCACTCGTCGCGGCGGAAGCGGCCTTGCTGCTCGCGGCGATTGCCTTCGGGCCTGAATTTTCTCTCAGGGGCTAAAGCCCCACCTTCAATTTGCAGAGTCTTCGGCACGACTGAAGTCGTGCCCTGATACAAAACATGAACTGAATCCAGCACGGACAGCTTGTGGGTTGCGGCGCGGGATTCCTGGCCGGGGCGGACTTCGGCTGAGTCTTTTCCGCCGAGAATGTTGAAGGGCGAGGGCGCGGCGGAGACGGGCGCAAGGCCGGCGGCTTCGAGAATTGCGTCGAGCTCGCCGGTGCCGACGACCGCGTCGACTTCGGGGATGCTCTTCTGGATTTCGTCGCGGTAGCGCTCGACCAGGCAGCCGGCGACGATGAGTTTGCGGGCGCGTCCGGTGATCTTGTGCTGGGCCATCTCCAGGATGGTGTCGATGGACTCCTGCTTGGCGGTGTCGATAAAGGAGCAGGTGTTGACGACGAGGATTTCAGCCTCTTCGGGATGGGCGGTCAGGCGGGCGCCGGCGTGATCGAGCAGACCCATCATCACCTCGGAGTCGACGAGGTTTTTGGGGCAGCCCAGCGAAACGAAGCCGACGACGGGGGCTGCGGGTGGGGAAATTTTGCTCACAGCTTCATTGTATGTGGAATCGAGTCGCGCTGCTTGTTGGACGCGATGCACTATCATCCATTGTTGACGATGAGAATTCCGGATCGAAGTGATTGGATGGGGCAGACGGAGGCGAAGCTGCTGCTGGGTATCGATACCTGTGGGCCGATAGGCTCGGTGGCGCTGGGGCGGCTCCGGGCGGGCGAGGTCGAGATCCTGGGCCAGACGGAGCTGGAAGGGCGGAGCTACTCTTCAACGCTAGTGACGGCGGTTGCGGAACTCCTGGCGCATGGCGGCATCACGTTGCGGGAGTTGGCGGCGATTGTCGTTGTAAACGGGCCGGGGAGCTTTACCGGGGTGCGAGTGGGTCTGGCGGCGGTGAAGGGGCTGGCCGAGGCGACAGGGATTCCTGTGATCGCACTCTCGCGGCTGGAGGTGCTGGCGGCAAAGGCAGAGGTTCCGGCTGCGGCTCTGGATGCGCATCGGCAGGAGGTTTATCTGCGGCTGGGCGGGCAGGCAAGGGAAGTGCTGGCCGGAGCTGTGGAGTTGGGTGAGATTGATCCCGCGCCGGGGCACATCGCGGTCTGCGACGAAGCTGCTGAGCAGATTCTGGGAGCGGCGTGGCCGGGAGTGGAACTGGTGCGGATGGCTGTGCCCAGCGCTGCCGATGCGCTGCGGCTTTGTGCGCAAGGGAGCAGGGAGTTTGGCGATCTGGCGACGCTGGATGGGCATTATCTGCGCCGGTCGGATGCGGAGATCTTTGGCGAGACGGCGGGGCCGGAGCGGAGATGAAGTCCACGATTCATGATCTGCGGATTCGGCGCATGAGCGAGGCGGACGTGGCGCGGGTGATGGAGATTGCCGGAGGCCTGGAGTCGGCGCCGCATTGGCCGCGTGAAGCCTTTCTGCGCGCTTTGGATCCGGAGGTTATGCCGAAGCGGATCGCGCTGGTGGCGGAGTCTGACAATGCCGTAGCCGGCTTTGCCGTAGCCATCCTCTTGCCGCCGGAGGCGGAGCTGGAATTGATCGCGGCGGCTGCGGAGGCTCAGCGGCAGGGAGTGGCGACGCGGCTTTTTGCATCGCTGGCAGAAGAGCTTCGCGCGGATCAAATTCAAGTTGTCGTGCTGGAGGTGCGTGCGTCCAATGCTCCGGCGCTGGCGTTTTACCGGCGATTGGGGTTTGCGGAGACCGGCCGCCGCGTGCGCTACTACGTTGATCCGGTTGAGGATGCGCTTCTCATGCGCCGCGAGCTTGGCTGGTGTTGAAGGGCTGGTGCTTGGGTACTATTCCTAGGTTGTGTTGTGATCGCCATCACGCAAGTCGTATTTTAGGCTTGGAAATCCACAATGAGGTTACGTCCGGTTTTTTTTTGTCTTGCGATTTGTGTGTTCATGGCGATATATGTAAGTGTTCTTTAATAAACGGAGGTGACGGATGGATGAAATTCAGAACTCCACGCTGAGCGAAGAGATCAATCGTCTGCAAGCCGAACATCGCCATTACGCTCAGCGGCTGGAAGAGTTGCTGCAGAAGCCCTATCTCTCCACCGAGGAAGAGATTGAGGAAGTCAAGCTGAAGAAGCTGAAGCTGCACGCCAAGGACCTGATCTGCGCATTGGAGCGCCAGATCCCGGTTGTGGCGTAGATTCTGAAGCAACGATGAATGCAGGCGAATTGCCTGAGCGCCAGCTCTGCGCGGCCTCCGAATGCGGAGTGTGCGATTTGCGCCGTGTGGAGCTGGAGCCGGGTATGCAGGCCGGGTAGCCGTATAATCGTCTGGGACTATGGTTCGCGACGGTTACATTTACGGTTTGAGCCTGCTGGCAGTGGCAATTGCGCTGGCATGGGCCACGGGCAACTGGGCGTGGAGTATTGCGCCGGTGCTTTTGGCGGCGTTTTTTCTCTGGTTTTTCCGCGATCCTGAGCGGGAGATTCCTGCTGGAGCGGGCCTGATTGTCTCTCCGGGGGATGGAGTGGTGACCGAGACGGTAGCCATTGAGACCCCCGGCGGCAGACGCCAGCGGATCAGTATCTTTCTCAGTGTATTCAATGTGCATGTGAACCGGTCGCCAATCGCCGGCGTTCTGAGTAGTGTGCGCTATCAGAAGGGCCAGTACCTGAATGCGATGAACCCCGCCTCGGCAGACCAAAACGAGCAAAATACGGTGACGGTGAGCGGCCAGGGATGCGAAGTGACATTCAAGCAGATCGCCGGCCTTCTCGCCCGGCGCATTGTCTTCAACCTGCATGAGGGCGAGACTGTGGAGCGCGGGCAGCGGGTGGGGCTGATCAAGTTTGGTTCGCGCGTGAACGTCTTGCTTCCGGCAGAGGCCGAGTTGCGCGTCAAGGTGGGCGATCGGGTCAAAGGCGGATCGAGCGTTCTGGCTGCGATGCCGGCGGGAGAGCGTACATGAGACCGCTCGATCCCATACAGGCGCGCGCCAGGGCGCAGGCACGGTTGCGCCGGGGAATGTTCCTGCTGCCCTCGCTGTTTACGGTGGGCAATATCGCTGCCGGCTACTTTTCCATCACGCAGACCATGTCCGCGATGCTGGGCGGCGGTGATGCGCATACGCATCTGGACTGGGCGGCGATTGCGATTCTGGTTGCCATTCCTCTGGACTCGCTGGATGGGCGCATTGCGCGCATGACCAACACGTGCAGCGACTTTGGCAAGGAGCTGGATTCGCTGGCCGACGCGATCACCTTCGGCGTGGCGCCGAGCCTGCTGGCGCTGATCTGGGGATTCCATTTTCTCTCGGATAACATCAATCATCAGCTCCATGAAAACCTGCTTCACGCCGGCGCATTCATTTGCTTCCTGTTTCTCATCGGTGGGGTCTCGCGGCTGGCGCGCTTCAACATCAGTCACGACGCGCAACCGCGAAATCCCGGCCGGCCCGGGCGAAAGTATTTCGTGGGAATGCCGATTCCCGCGGCGGCGGGCCTTCTGGCCACTAGTGTTCATCTCTGCTCAGGTTATCCGGTGGAGGCGTGGTGGGTGGCTCTGATCTGGCTGGCCCTTGTGGGCACGAGCGGCTTTCTGATGGTGAGCACCTGGCGCTTCTGGTCTGGCAAGGAACTCAGCCTTTCGCGCCGCCATCCCTTCCAGATCCTGTTTTTCATTTCGATTGTGCTGTACGTCATCTTCAAGTACTCCGAAGGTGTGTTGTTTTCACTGGCGCTGGTTTATATGTTCAGCGGCATCTGGGCGCGGGCGGCCTATTCGTGGTCGCGGCGGCGGCGCAGGCTGCCGGCGGGCGCTTCTGATTCCGTGACGGAGCCGCTGGATCGTTTGTAATTTTCGCATTTCATCAAAGGAAACCTGTGTACAAGATTGCCATAGCTGGAGCCTCAACCCTGGTGGGCCGGGAAGTGAAGGAAGCCCTGTCGGAGTCGCCGCTGGCGGCGTCCAACTTTGTGTTGCTGGACGAAGAAGCCGCGCAGGGACAGTTGGATCAGGTGGGCGACGAAGTTACGTTTGTCCAGGCAATTGCCCCCGACGCCTTTGATCACGTGGATTTCACCTTTTTTTGCGGGGAGGAGGGGTTGACCCGCAAACACTGGCGGAATGCGTTGCGGGCCGGATCGACGGTGCTGGATCTCTCCGGCGCACTCGATCAGGAGGCGGGTGTGGTGGTGCGAGCGCCCTGGCTGGACTTCGAAGGGAAGGGTTCAGAGGCCGCGGCGGTTGACCTGTATACTCCCGCGGTGGTTCCCGCGCACCCGGCGGCGCTGGCGTTGGCGCTGCTGCTGGAACGGCTGCATCAGGCCGCCCCGGTGCGCATTGCGTACGCGACGCTGCATCAGCCGGCGAGCGAATTTGGCCGCGCCGCGCTGGACGAGCTGCACCAGCAGACGGTGAGCCTGCTGAGTTTTCAGGGGATTCCACGCGAGCTTTACGATACACAGGCGGCCTACAACCTGCTCTCCAGCTTTGGCGAGGCCGCCAGGGTCAGCCTGGGCGCGGTCGAGGCGCGGGTTCGCCGCCATTACGCGGCGCTCTCAGCCGGCCGATTTGCTCCACTGGCTCTGCAAGCGATCTCCGCGCCGGTCTTTCACGGCCATACCTTCTCGATCGCCATCGAACTGGAGAAACCGGCGGAGATTGCCCAGCTTGAAGAGGCGTTGAGCGGCGGCCGCGTGGACCTGGTGAGGGAGGAGACCGATTCTCCATCGAACCTTGCCGCCACCGGGCAGAATGAAGTGCTGGTGCGGCTTCGCCCGGAGATGGGAATGCGCCAGGGCAGTCAGGTCTCTCGCCTGTGGCTTTGGGCCGCTTCAGATAATCTGCGCTTGCAGGCGCAGAATGCCGTGGAGTGCGCACTTGACCTGCGACGGCTGCGGCCTCAAGGAACGGTGCAGTAAGAACGAAGGTTCGCAACGGGAACGTGTGATTGCGCCCGTCTGGTGCACCCTCGACTCCGGTTTTTAGATATTTCCAATCAAGTTCCTCCCACTCCGGTCCTCGATCTGCCTCGTTTCTGTACATTTGCGGATGCGACAGTTCGGCGTTGTTCCGCTGCCAGGAGAGCCGGTTGCCCTTTACCCCTATCATCCGCTCCGTATCTGCAGAAGACTTCCGCTGCATCGGCTCAGCTTGCGAGGACACCTGCTGCGAGGGTTGGAGCGTTCCCATCGATCGGCATTCCTTCGAGAAGTATCAGCAACTGCCGCCGAGCCCGCTGCACGATTTGATCGATGCCAGCATCCTTGTGATGCCTGCGGAGACCAAACCGGCCAGTTTTGCCAAGATCCAGATGAATGGCGAGAACCGGTGTCCGATGTTGAATGCGGAACATCTCTGCCGCATTCAGGCCGAAATGAGCGAGGCGTATCTTTCCCATACCTGCGCAACCTATCCGCGTATTGTGCAATCAATCGGGGGCATACAGGAGACCGCGCTCTCGCTCTCCTGTCCGGAGGCGGCGCGGCTGGTGCTGCTCAATCCAAATCTGCTCGCAAAGACGGCGCCACCGGACGAGATGCGAGGCGGCGAGGCGGCGGAGGATTCTGGAAGGGAGGACGCATCCGGGCTTCATACCTGCTTTCATCCCTGGTTTCAGTCCATTCGCCAGGCAGTTCTGGATCTGGTCGCCAATCGTGCCTACCCCCTCTGGCAAAGGCTGTTTCTTTTGGGCGTACTATGCCGGAGACTGGATTCGATTGGCAAGGGTGAACTCAATCGCAGCGTACCTGCGTTTCTTGCCGACTTTGAAGCGAGCGTTGCATCGGGAGCGCTGCGGAGCGCAATGCAAGCATTGCCGCTGGACCGCGAGGCGCAGTTGGATGTGGTGCTGCGGCTGGCCGGAATGCTGCTGCGCCGCTCCAATGTGCGGCCACGCTTTGTGGAGTGTGTGCAGGCCTTCACCACCGGCATCGGTAATGGTCCCGGCGCGACGCTGAAGAGCCTTGCGATCCATTACAGCCAGGCACACGACCGCTACTACGCGCCATTCTTCGACCAGCATCCGCATATTTTGGAAAACTATCTGGTCAACACGATCATGCGTTGCCGATTTCCCTTCGGAAAAGACGAAGCGCGAATCTCGATGGCGCGGGAGTACGCGCTGTTGACCGCTCAATTCGCTCTGACCAAGGGATTCTTGATCGGCGTGGCAGGCTTTCATCGCGAGGCGCTTTCAGCGTCGCACGTTGTGCACACTGTTCAGGCCACCAGCAAACACTTCGAGCATCACCCGGAGTTTCTCAACCTTGCCTACCAACTGCTGGTCGAGAGCCGTATGGATGGCGCGCGCGGGCTGGCGATTCTGCTCAGGAATGCGGATACGATTCCGCATAAGCCGGCGGAAGTGGAGATTAACGCTCCGGAACCGCTGAATGCTCCGGTTGCTGTGACACCGAATTAGCCGCACAGAGTAGCCCTTCAGCCGAGCGTCTGCGGATTGTGCGCGGTCCCGTCAAAGTGGCTGGTTGTCTTGTAGGGATCGAAGGCGCCATGCTACGCCGCCGATCGCGTACGTTCCAGCAGGCTCGCGAGTTCCGCCGATGAAAATGGCTTGAAGCTCTTCGCCGCGCTCAGAGCCTGATCGAGCAACTCCTGAAACCGGTGTTCGCAGCAGCCGCCTGCTTCGCGCGGAGCAAGGGCGTCAGAAGTTGTTCGGTGGCAGCGGCGCTCGTCGCCGTAGAGGCAGTCTTCAGAAAATCTCGCCGATCCATGATCCCTTGTATGTTGCATTCAGAGGCGTGAGGATGGATTCACGTTTCGGCGGTAAGGCCGTCCGTCCTTTAGGCCAGCAGCTGTTGAGCCTGTCCCGGAGATCGGCCACCGCCCCTCTGTTTGCACGCCG
>JBAVDS010000073.1:0-1931 GCA_049587335.1 Occallatibacter sp.
ACCTTATAGGGTTACGCTTTGTACGGTCCACCAAACAACCGAGGCGTCGTGGTGCGTCAACACCGCCGACGCCTCTAACCAATCAGCCTGTTCAGGAGGCTTCATGGCTACCCGTAATTCTATCGAATCCACTCTCGTCCGCTTCGCCCGCCATCTGCACGCGCGGCGCGGTCTGGCCGAGGCCACAGTCCACAACTACGTCTCCGCGATGCGCCGCCTCGCGCCCGTGATCGGTTTGCAGCCCACGCCGAAAGCGGTCGAGCAGCAGATCGAACGGATGCATAAAGCCGGAGCCTCCTACTCCCACATCGTCAACACGTCGATTGCGCTCGAAGTCTATTGCGCCTTTGTTGGACGGCCTATAAAGCTGGGCCGCCCGCAGAAACCCCACCACCTTGTGCGCGGCACACTCTCCGAGGCGGAGATCACGCTGCTGATTGCGGCAGCGCGCACCCTGCGCGAACGTGCGATAATTGCAACGCTGGCATATGCCGGTCTACGCAACAAGGAGCTATGCCGGCTGCGAATCCGCGATGTTGATCTGGGTGGTCAGACGCTGCACATCCAGGCCACTAAAACACAGAAGGATCGCTACACGCATATCTCCGCGCCGTGTGTGAGCCTGTTGGCCGAATATCTGCGCGAACGCGGCGGCCATCCCGGTGATCTGCTCTTTGTCTGTTTCCGCAGTGGGAAGCCCTACTCGCAGCAGAACTTACGCAAGATGATACGCACGGCTGCAAAGCGGGCGGACTTGAAGAAGCGCGTCTATCCCCATCTCTTGAGACACAGTTTAGCGACGAACCTGCTTCATCGAGGGGCGCATCTGCTGGCAATCAAGGAGCAGCTCGGCCACGCCTTTGTGGAGACAACCATGATTTACGTCCACTCCAGCCCTGAGCACACCCAGTTGCAGTATCGGATGTATGCCCCGTCGTACCTGTGAACGGCGGCGGGCCGATCCCGCCTTGCGATGCCCGCATTCCCTGAGAGTCCACGGCTCCTCCATGGAGGAGCCGTGGATGTGATCCGGCTCACAGGTTATTTGCAAAGTATGTTCCCCGGTCAGTTTTCTCCAAAGCGCAGATTAGCGGCCTTTCCTCGCTGCGGCTTTTGCTCTGGGAGTTTTGCCGAGTATGTCCTTGGCGGCGATGCGGGCGAGTCCAAGCAAGATGCCAGAATTGCTGAGGATGGCCTCCGGCCATAGGGCGCTGGCCGCGGCCTGGAGGAGTTTGTAGTCCTCCTCGCTCATTTTCACGTTCACCTGGATTGTCCGCTTGCGACCGTCGATCATCCTTTCTGGTATCAACCATCGGGACGCAAAACACAAGGATACTATTGATACTATTAGTATTAAGATGAATCGAAAGACATTCCGGGCTGCTGTAAAGGAACTTTCATTTGACTTCCGGGGGTATCCTCTGCAAGAGTTACCGTCGGGAACCTCATTCACAGAATTCTGTTCCGTAATTTTGCTTCATCGGCATTCCACCGAAGCCGTGTTTGTTTGAAGAACCGGGCCGCACAAAAAACCAAAGAATGGAAACAGAGAGGACGTTGAACGATGCGTACGCGAGCGAGTTTGATTGGATTGGGTCTGGCGTTGATGGCGATGAGCGCGGCGGCGCAGACAAATGTTCAGAACAGCAACAATGGCGTTTCAGGCCAAGTGCCGGTGTATTCAGGAACTGCCACATTGGGTTCCGGCGCTAGCTCGCCCATTACAGTATCGGGTAGTAACGTCGGGATCGGTACAACAGTAGGATAGGTTGTTGGTGTTGTCTTCATCACGAATTTGAGCGCAAACATTAAGGAGTGGGCATGATGAATGGCGTTTTGTTGCGTAAAGCTGTCCTCGGCGTGAAAGTTAATTGCAAGAGCATGGCGGCATCAGTTATTAAGCTGGCTCTCTTGCTTGTAATCGTAGGGGC
>JBAVDS010000074.1:0-14279 GCA_049587335.1 Occallatibacter sp.
GCTGTATCGACATATACTGACGCGCAGCGTTGCGAGCGAAAAACCGCTCAGACGAGGCGGAGTCCGCAGGGTTTGGTTGTTCCAAGCACAAGGACGACAACGAAGTATGAGTGATTTTTCGCCGCAATCCGGGGTCCCCGGCAAACGAACTTTGTTTGACGGGGTGAAAGCCGAAGGGACGGGGCCAATTTTCCCCATTTCTTTGTTGCTCGTCGCTCCAGTAACCAGTTACAGTTCGCTCCTCGCGCCTCGAACTGAGAAAAATTTGCCGCCGTCGCCGCCACCTGAGGTAGCGTTAACAGGCCCTAACCTCCGCAAGTCATTGATCAGACTTCTGGCCTATCACATAGCCGTAAGCCATCAGAGCGTCGCTATGCACTCCTTCACCGCCTAAATCGATTCCGAAAAATGAAGCCAGTAATGACAGCATATCTCCTCCTTTCTTGGTTCGTTTATTCGCCTTGCAACCCATAGTTCGTAAGCACCAAATTCCACACTTCTGCTGGATGATGTGAATCCTGCTGCAGCTTTCGGGTGGAATTGTTTCTACTTTTTGGTGCGATCCATATACATCATTCTTGGCCGCTTTCCGGAAATCCTGACTCCACCAATCAGAGGCAGGGTGGGCGACAACACACCTGAAGTTTGGAGCGTACACTCGCCTTTGATCGGTCCAAGCGCGTATTCTTGGAGGTTGTATAGCAATTCCATTCACAAGAAGGAAACGAGATGGCGGAGATAGCATTTGAAGCTGCCGGAGTGCCGGCGCAACTGCCGCAGATTCGCATTGCTGTTCTGGGCGCAGGCAAGATGGGCGGAATCCTGTTGCAAGCCTTTCTGAAAGAGAATCTCTTTGCAGCCGATCAGATTCACGCGACCGTGGGCCACGCCGAGCGGGCGCTGGCTCTGAGCACGCAATGGGGCGTGGACGTGACCACCGACAACCGCTTGGCGGCCAGTCAGGCCGATCTGGTCCTGCTCGCCGTCAAACCCTTCCAGATTCCGGAGCTGATCGAGGAGATACGCCCGGTTCTGACCAAAGAGATGACGCTGATCTCGATCGCCGCCGGAATCAAGACGCGCTTGATCGAAGAGTCGGCGGGCATTGAGATTGCGGTGATCCGCGCCATGCCCAACACCCCCTCGCGGCTGGGAGCAGGTGCCGCCGCGCTCTGCCGCGGGCGCTTTGTGAGCAAGGAGCAGATGGAACTGGCCGAGCGCATCTTCGAGACCGTGGGCCGCGCTGTGGTGGTGGACGAGAAGCACATGGACGCGGTGACTGGCCTCTCCGGCTCCGGTCCTGCTTACATCTACATCATCATCGAGGCGCTGGCCGAGGCTGGCGTCAAAGTCGGGCTGCCCCGCGATATCGCTACAGAACTAGCCGCGCAGACGACCTATGGCGCGGCCAAGATGGTGCTCGAAACCGGCTATCATCCGGCAATGCTCAAGGATGCCGTGACCACTCCGGCTGGCACCACTATTGACGGCATCATGGCTCTCGAAGAGGGCGGCCTGCGCGTGACACTGATCAAGGCCGTGATGCGCGCCACCGAGCGCTCCAAGCAATTGGCGGCGGGGTGAGGAACAGTGGTCAGTGATCAGTGGTCAGTTTTTCGTGCGGGATTGTAGTTTTTGGGTTCCAATGTCACAGAATAGATAGCAGGGGAACTCGCAATGAGGAAATCGTTGTGCCAGAAGAAATTGGAATATGGTCAAACGAGAAATCAAGACGAGATAAAAGCGGACAACGCTGGAACTTCAGCTATTGGTACGCTGGCGCACCTGCCGACAAATCCCGTCGCTCAGCGCGGCTATTCTATTGGGACGACAATAAGGAAGTCTGTGGCGTCGTTCTATTTCCTCCAGAAGCAGTCAAACGCTATTCGCGTATCTGTGAGGTAATCGATAAACTTGTAGCACATCAATCTGTACGCAATCAATACCGGAGGAATCTCAGTTTTCCTTTGGAAAAACATTATTCTGCGTATGGGATTTTTCCTGAGGAAAAATAAACCGAAATACAACTGACATTTGGTTAACCTACAGACACTTATGTTGCCTATGCAACGCCCAAGCTGGCTGCCCTCATATCTGCCGGAACTCGACGGCCTGCGCGGCCTGGCGATTCTGGCGGTGGTGCTGTATCACTGCGACTACAAGCAACTGGAGCGAACCGGCCTGCACGGATACGTTGCCTGGGGATGGGCGGGGGTAGATCTGTTTTTTGTACTCTCCGGCTTCCTGATTACCTCTAACCTGCTGGGAACGCGCGAGAAGCCGCGATACTTTCACAACTTCCATGCGCGCCGCGCCTTGCGCATCTGGCCGGTTTACCTGCTGGTGCTGGCGGTGGTCTACCTGAATGCCCCGTGGTTCATCGGCCCCAGCTCGATGGACGCTATCAGGACCGCGCCCTGGTGGGCATACCTTTTCTGTGTGCAAAATCTCTTTCATCTGTCACTGCCCCCGGCTCTCGCTCCCACCTGGGCGCTGGCGCTCGAGGAGCAGTATTACTTTTTCTGGGCGCCGGGAGTGCGCTTTCTGCGCAGGCCGTGGATGCTGGCCTCGGTTCTTGTTGGAGCGCTGATCTGTTCGCCGCTCGTGCGCCATCTCAATCCGGTCTGGCTTTGGGGACTTCCTACCCACACGCTGATCAAACTGGATGGCATCGCTCTGGGCAGTCTGCTTGCGCTGGGAGTCCATACGCTTGCGCTCAGCCGTCGCATCTGGCTCTGGATCGGGCTGGGAGCATTTGCTCTGGGAATCGGCGCAGCGGCAACGGTGGCTGGGGGAACATCACTGCTGGATACGGCGCTGGCCATCGGCTTTGCCGGAGCCGTGCTGGCGGCGATTGCCACGACCGGTGCCAGCAATCCGGTCAGCGCTCTGCTGCGGCGCGGCCTGCTGGCTTTTTATGGCCGCATCAGCTACGGCCTGTACATGATTCACATCATGGTCTTTATCTACTTCGGCTGGTTCGATCAGCGAATGAGCCACTCTGGCACGGCTGGCATTCTAGCGGTGGTGGCGCTGCGCCTGTTTGCCTCGACTGCTGCTGCTGCGGCGCTCTGGTATGGCTTTGAGTCGCGTATCCTCAAGCTGAAACGCTACTTCTGAATGTGTTCAGGCGCGCATGAAGATCAATGCGCGGGCGCTGTGGCGGCGGCAGGTGCACTAGGAGCAGCAGGTGCTGCGGCGGGCGGCTGATCTGCCTGCCCCCACGGCAAAACGACCGAGGGAAGGCAATTAGGACCCTCCGCGCTTGCCTTGATGCTGCCTTGTGTCTTGCCGGTAATATATGGAAATGCAGCCAGCACGGCGTGGCCGTCCTGATTCGTTACCACCACCTGGCTCATGGACTTGCCTTCCGACTCCAGCACCAAAGAGATTCTGGACTTTACCGGGAATCCATCAATCACAAACAGAACAGACTTTGCAGCCGGCTCGCCCAGGAGCACTTCAAGCCTGCATCCCTGCTCGTCCGCTACCAGCGGATGGGGAACGACAGTGCCGAAGATCTGAGTCTGGCCATCCCGCGGGGTCAAAGCATAGCGCATTGGCTCGGCCGTCACGGTAACCGGCTGGACAACCAGCTCATCGGGATCTTGCAGACTCATCTCCTGTTCAGGCAGGGGTTTGTGATTCATCAACAAGCCTTGTCCATTCACATAGATGTCGCGCGATTCTGTGGTGAAGGTCTTGCCGATCGTCCAGGAGCCAAATGCAAAGACCTTGTTTTCTGCCGCGCCCTCGGCAAAGATGCGATAGCGAGCCGCAACGACGCCTTCCGGAGTCTTCTGGTCGTCGATTTTTACAAAACGCAAGCGCAACCCCGTGGGATTGTGGTTGCCGGACTCCTGCTCCCACAGAGCCTGACGCTCCAGGGTGGCGAGTAATTCCTTGGATGGAGACGATTGTCCCCTGAAGCTGGCATAGTACAGACCATTCGACTGCTTTGACTCCTGTGCAAAAACGGAGAGCGGGAAGAAAAGAAGTGCGCAAAGCGTAATGGGGACGAAAAACCGGTTCCTCGAAAACATACTAATAGTGTCCGCTATGTTGTTGACAAACGCAACCGGCGTCGCGTGAAGATGCAAGAAACTCGAACGCAATTCGGCAACATCGAGTTTCAGTTGCCCGAAGCTCTTTTTCCCAAGACATCTTCGATTTTCATTCGCATGGCGGTCGATCACCAGCACCGAAGTCTTTGGTATCGCAATGCAATACGATGGACCTGAATGTGAGGCTCATCACATCTACACCGCCTCCAGCAAATTAGCATTGGAGGAATGAACGCAGCAACTCTCATTCTGATTGCGCCGTGCTCGCTCCTGTTGGGCGCCGCGCTTCAGATTCTCGCCGCAAAGCTCTGTTCCGCAAGGGTTAAGGGGATTCTCGCCTTTCTCGCCTGCCTGCCTGCCGTGGCCTCGGTCATTGCGCTGATTGGCTGGGTCAAGGGCGGGCAGGCCATCGATCTGAATCTGCTGCCCTGGGATGGCCCTCTGGCCCTGGTTCTCCACGTGGACGCGCTCAGCATTCTTTTTGCTTTGATGGGGACCGGCCTGGGCGGATTCGTCCTGCTCTACTCCATCGGCTACATGGCGCACGACAAGTCTGCAACACGATTTTTTGCGACGATGCTGGTCTTCATCGGCGGCTTTGTAGGGCTGGTTTACAGCGCGAATCTCTTCATTTTCTACCTCTGCTGGGAGCTGGTCGGCCTCTGTTCGTTCAGCCTGGTGGGCTTCTGGTACACCAACCGCGAGGCCGTTGCAGGAGCACGCAAGGTGCTCCTGATGACGCACATCGCCGGCTACGGACTGCTGGCGGCGATTCTGGTTGTCTTTCACCGCACTGGCAGCGCGCTGTGGACCGATCCGGCTGTCGCCCATGCCTTCACCGGCGGCGTCTTCGTGTTGATGCTGGTGGCGCTGGTGGCGAAATCTGTACAGGTGCCGCTACACACATGGATTCCCGAGGCGATGGCCGCTCCGACTCCTGTCAGCGCCCTGTTGCACGCGGCCTGCTACGTGAAGGCCGGCGTATACCTCGCCTGCCGTATGCACAGCTTTGGCGCATGGCCCGTGAATGGCGGCTTTGCCTGGGGGAGTGAATCGCTGGTCTGGATCGGCACGGTCACGATGGCCGTGGGTGTGATGTATGCCATGGTGCAGACCGATCTGAAGCGGATGCTGGCGTTTTCGACGGTGAGCCAGATCGGCTACATGATGATGGGCATCGGCATCGGCACGCCGCTGGCGATCGCCGCCGGGCTGTTGCATTGCCTCAATCACGGCTTCTTCAAGGGCGGGTTGTTTTTGACCGCCGGCTCCGTCCAGCACGCCGCGGGCACGCGCGACATGAACAAGCTGGGCGGGTTGGCACAGAAGATGCCGCAGACGACTTTGTCTTGGCTCATTGGCGCGGGCAGCATGGCGGGAGTTCCACTGATGAGCGGCTTCGCCAGCAAGTGGATGCTCTACGCGGCAGCCTTGCAGGCCGGATGGGCCGTTCCCGCGATGGTCGCCTGGGCGGTGAGTCTAGGCACGGTCTTCCTCTGCGCCAAGGCTACCAGCGCTGTTTTTCTCGGCCCGCTGACCGAGGCGACCAAGGACGCGCATGAGTCGCCACCAACGATGCTTTGGGGGATGGGCTTCATCGCAGCGGGCAGCGTGATTCTGGGTGTTGCGCCGCAGTTGGCCGTGAACTACCTGCTCAATCCGATTCTGGGTGCGCTGCAGATGAGCGCGGTGAACGTGACCTGGCTTGGGCTTTCCTCCGATGCGGGCAGTTTCTCCAGCATCGGCGGATTGGTGCTGGCCGTTTTCTCGCTGATTGTGGGCGGTGTGATCTACGCGATTGCCTACGTCTCGCGTCAGCCTAAGGTGGAGGGCGCTGCGATTGCCGGCGGGGGAATCTTTACTGGCGGTGAGCCGTTGTCCTCCGAAGGTAGGTTGACCGCAGGGGATTTCTCCTCGATCTTCCTGCAAAACTGGCATGAGTTCTTCCGCTGGTCGAATGTGGATGCTGTTTATCTGGGCGTCTGGCGTGGATTACAAGCGGTTTCGCGCGGGCTAGGCGTAATGGTTTCCTGGATGGAACGGTATACGTTGCCGCTTGTTATTGTGTTGGCGGCGGCGCTACTGGCTTTTTTGCGCTGGTTTGCTCCCACGTATCAAGGGAGTGAAAGCATTGTCCTGACTCACATGCCGACGCTGCTCGTGATTGCTTGTGCCCTGGCAGCGGTTGCCGTGGTCCTGGCCGCCATTGCTCACGGGAAGCATCGCCGGCTGGCGCCGCTGATGATCTTGGCCGGTGCAGCTACGGTTGCTGGTTTGACGATCGCCGATCCGGGAGTCCGCATCGGGCTACTGGAGCTTGGCGCATTCGCTACCGTCGCGCTGGTCTGGCAGAGTTCACGGACGCAGGCAGCGAAGTTGAGTTACCTGGCTGTCGTTGTTCTTTCGGCGTCCTGCTTGCTGGCCGGCGATCTGTCGATGGATTTTGGTCATGCGGAGTGGGCGCGAGCGCTGCTGATAACCAGCGTCTGCATCAAGCTGGCCGCTGTGCCGGTCTTATTCTGGCTTTTGAGTCTGGCCGACGAACTTCCGGCATTGGTTTTAGGCATCCTCATCGCGGTCGTCGATATGGCCGCCTTCGGCGAGTTCTGGCTCACTTCGCTTTCAGCGCCCGGCCTGCTTGCTCCACAGGGATTTCTGCTGGGCTTGGCCGCAGCAACTTCATTCCTGGCCGCGTTACTGATGCTCACGCAGCGCAGCATGAAACGGCTGCTGGTTCTTTCGACGATCGAGGATGTGGGCTTCCTGCTATTGGGTGTCTTCTCGGTGAAGGCGCTCGGCTTTGACGGTGCGATCTTTGCGGCGGCGACCCACGCGCTCGCCAAAGCGCTGCTTTTCATCTGCCTCAGCGGTCCTGAAGCGGACGGCGCGCTGGAAGGCGAACCCAAAGGTCTGGCCGCGCGGTATCCGGTGGCCGCTTTCGGCTTCCTCTTCGGAATGCTGGCGATGCTGGGCATTCCGCCGACGTTGGGCTTCCTGGGACGCTGGAGACTTTATGAGACCGCCGAGCAGATCGGCTGGCCGCTGGCCGCCGTCTTCATTCTCTCGTCGATTTTCGCGCTGATCGCCTACGTGCTGGCGCTGACCCGCTACTGGTGGGGTCCGCCGGACGATGCGAATCCGCCTGCAACCGAGGAGCATCCAACGAAGGAGCCATTCATTTTGCAGAGTGTGATTGTTGTTCTGGTGGTGTTGATTCTGGCCGTGGGCGTCTGGCCGGATCTGTTGCAGAAGTTGCTGGGAGGCCGGCTATGAATCTTTGGAATAAGTTGATGTGCTACAGCCGCCGCCACAGCCCCTGGCTCTTTCATATGAACTCGGGCAGTTGCAATGGCTGCGATATTGAGATTGTGGCCTCGCTCTCGCCACGCTACGATGCCGAGCAGTTGGGGGTGCGGCTTGAGGGCAGCCCGCGCCACGCCGACATTCTCTGCGTTACTGGCCCAGTCACACACAACGCCGCTGCCGCCATTCGGACAGTATATGGTCAGGTCTGCGGACCGAAGGCCGTGGTCGCCATCGGCTCGTGCCCAGCGACGACCAATGTCTTCATCGACAGCCGTACGCTGGATGGGCCGCTGGACAAGCACATTCCCGTGGATGTTTTTGTCCCCGGCTGTCCGCCTCGTCCCGATGCGATCATTCTCGGTGTTGCCAAAGCGGCTGAGATTATCGCCGAGCGCGGCAACAAGCCGCCCGTCGAGTCGGTGATGATTCCGATCGCCGAATCAAGCTGCTGCGCAGGAAGCTGTGAGTGCAAGCAGGCAAGCAAGGCCGAGAGCAGCGAGGTGCAGCAATGAACACGCTGATTACCTCTCTGGCCCGCCTGCTGATCTTTCCTGGACTGCTCTTCGCCGTGCCCGCCGCGTGGTTCTTCCTTTGGGTGGAACGCAAGGCCGTTGCAAGAATGCAGGGCCGTATCGGGCCGCCCTTCATGCAGCCGTTTTTCGATTTCATCAAGCTGATGGGCAAGACGACACCCGAGCGCACGGGCGTTGCCGGTGCGCTGATGAAGGCTTGGCCGCTGATCGCGGTCTCTTCTGCGGCCGGTGCTGTCGGCCTGTTGCCGGTGCTGCCTGCATCAGGCGGCTTTCAAGGCGATCTGATTTTGCTGCTTGCGCTGCTCGAACTTCCTTCGATGTGCATCATCGCGGCAGGCTTCTCTTCACGTTCAATCTTTGGGGAGATCGGCTCAGCGCGTGAGGCTGTGCTCAGCGTCAGCTACAACGTCGTATTTCTGCTGGCGATTCTTTCCATTGCCGCCTCGCAGCATACTTTCAGTCTGGAGGCTCTGGCGCTGCTGCCCTCCTCGCCGTTGCGCTGGCTGGGCATTCTGGCGCTGCTGGTCTGCCTGCCCGCCAAGCTCCATTTGAATCCCTTCTCGCTGCCCAACGCCGAGCAGGAGATCTACTCCGGTCCGATGGTCGAGTACGCCGGCCCCGAACTGGCGATGTGGGAGCTTTCACATGGATTGGAGTGGGTTGCAGCGACCGGTCTTGTCGCCACGCTGATGGCTCCTGCCGTGACTGCCGTCTGGCTGGCGATTCTGATCTTTATCGCGATCTCCTTCGCCATCGTTTTGCTACTGTCGGTGACTGCGGCGGCAACGGCGCGTTTGCAGATCGACACTACCGTGCGCTTTTACTGGCAATGCACGCTGATCTTCGCGGTGCTGGCTGTTGCAGCCGCGCTGTTTATGAGGTTTAGAGCATGAATATCTTGACCATGCTGTGGAAGAATCTGTGGGGCGGTTCGCGCACCATGCGCTTTCCCCTTCGTCCCACGGTAACCGAGAACTATCGTGGCTTGGTGCACTTTGATGCCGCGCTTTGCAGCGGCTGCGCCATCTGCAAGATGCGCTGCACCGCCAAGGCGATTGAGTTCAAGGGCGGCAAAGGCGAGTTCACCTGGAGCTACGAGCCGGGCCAGTGCACCTTCTGCGGACGCTGCGTTGAAGGCTGCAAGGATCACGCGCTCAGTCAGGATAGCGAATGCCCGCCGATCTATCTGACGGTTGGCGAATTGAAGAAATCCTATACCGTTGCGCGCAAGCCGCCCGCCAAACCGGCTGCGGCGCCACCGGTTCCCGCCGCTGCACCAACGAATCCTGCCCCTGGAGGCGCAAATTGACTTTACTGGAAAGCATTCCGGAGAAACTCGGAAGCACGGAACCCTGGATTGAAAAGGGCGGTGTGCATTGGCTCACGCTGGGCGCAATGAATGTGCGCGAGCTGGCCACGGCGATGAACGGCCTTCATGCACGATTCATCACCATCACAGCGTATCAATTGCCGAAAGAAGAGGGTTTTCGCCTGGAGTACCACTGGGATCTCGATGGCCAGTTAATGGGCTTTCCCTTTGTGTTGACGGGCAAGTCGATTGAGAGCATCTTCGACTTGTGCGAGGGCGTGGACTGGATCGAACGCGAGATTCACGAGGAGTATTCGCTGGAGTTCACTGGGCGCGAGTACGAACCCTTGCTGCTGCGCCAGGGCGATGAAACGGGCGTGAACCTGCGCGATGGCGTGGTTTCGAGTAGCACCGCGGCCCCAAGTCAGGAGAAAAAATGAGCTACAAGATTCCCATGGGGCCTTATCACCCCGCGCTCGAAGAGCCTTACAAGCTGGATATGATCTGCGAGGGCGAGACGGTGATCGATGCCAAGCTGCATATCGGCTTCAACTTTCGCGGCATCGAGCATCTGGCCGAGACGCGCAATCACATTCAGGTGATAGCGCTGATGGAGCGGGTCTGCGGTATCTGCTCGAATATCCATACGCTCACACTCTGCAATGCGATGGAGGGCCTCACCGGCCTCACGCCGCCGCCGCGCGCGCAGTATATCCGCGTCATCATGGCGGAGCTGGAGCGGCTGCACTCGCATGTGCTTTGGGCGGGCATCGCTGCCAAGCTGATGGGCTTCAAGACGATGTTCATGACTTGTTTCGAACTGCGCGAAAAGGTTATGGACATTCTTCAGGCGATCAGTGGCAATCGCGTGAATTATTCGATGAACCGCATTGGCGGGGTCAACCGCGATATTACAGATCCAGGATCAATTTTGAAGATGGTTGAGGCGCTGGAAGCGGAGATGGCGCGCACTGTCATTCCCATTTTTACCACCAGCAGGACGGCCACCTCGCGTTGCGCGGGTATTGGCGTACTGACCACGGAGAAGACGATCTCGCTCGGCGTGGTGGGTCCGGTGGCTCGCGCTTCAGGCGTGCCGCAGGATCTGCGCAAAGCTGCGCCCTACGCCGCCTACGCAGAGATGGACTTCGACGTTCCCGTGCAGCCGGCCGGTGATGTGCGCGCGCGTTTACTGGTCCGCGCCCTCGAAATCATGGAGAGCTGCAAGATTCTAAGGCAGGCGCTCGCCAAGCTGCCTCCGGGCGAGATTCATACCGAGGGCGAGAAGTTCGCATTCATCACCGGCACGGCCACGGCTCGCGTGGAAGCGCCGCGCGGCGAGGTGATGTACTCAGTCTCGTGGAAGGAAGGCTCGCGCAATCCCGCTCGTGTTCACGTGCGCACACCGACCTTTGCCGTAATGCCGGCGATTCGCTGGATGGTCAAGGGCGCGCGCCTTGCCGACACGCCGCTGATTCAGGCTTCGATCGATCCCTGCTACTCCTGCACCGACCGGTAGGCAATCTACTGTTTCAGAAATTCAGTGCTCCATCCTTCCACACACGTTGCGGAAGGATGGAAAACATCGGGGATTTTCACATTCCGCATTTTCATGGAATGTTTTTGCCAATAGATTTTCATTGATGCTTTGATCCGAGGCATCAACACTCCACCCCATACGCTTCGCGATTGAGTGGCTACGGCACCCGCTTGAAATCAATGTGTCCGTGTACAAGTGTGCCGTTTGCCAGCGCGAACGTCACGTCTTCGATATGATGGTTGGCGTCGATGATAGTAAACACCCAGCGGGTCACATGACCTACGGCGTTACTGCCAGGCGCATCCACCAGATCGAACTCTATCGTCTTCCCATCTGCTGAGGGCTGAGCTACCATGTGCGGCCTGTTGCCGAAATCGCAGTAGTGAATCAACGTCAAGCGATCACTGTCGAGATAGAAGACGGTGACCTCTGGACCAGGTGTGCTCAACTCGTGAATCAACGCGTTTCCACTGGATGCAACGCGGATGGAAAGAGGCATCAACTGGTCCGTGCCCCAGGCGGGATTGTCCGTGGTTATCGGACCTTTCCAATTCCCCGCCAGAGTCTTCAGCAGGTCGAAAGACCTCTGCGCGTCGGAAGTTGCAACGGGCTTGGCGGTTGGAGCAGATGATTGCGCGCTGGCCGTACCCGCGAGCGTTGCGGACACCATGAACAAGGCGAGTGCCAGACCCGCCTTGTTACAGAGAGAAGATACCCCGAAAGTGCGATTCATTCATTTTCTCCTTAAGCCGGACTTTGCCGAGCCACTGTGATTTCGCGGTCGCAACCCCGGGTTATTTGTTAGTACGAATCGATCGAGAAATTGGTTCCAGGAATTCAAGAGGCTGAAGATTCCTGCTCCTTCCACCGTTGAACGTTCACGCCTTTCACGAGCAGCCATAGGGTCAACAATCCCTCGCCAACTCCACCTGGGATGTAGTTGTAGGGCATCAAATAATTTCCCAGCGGCGGGTACAAAAGGGTGAGATAACCGAAACCGGCAAGCGCCATCAGTACTCCCAAAAATCGAGGGAGGAAGATAGACCTGAGAATCAGGTATCCGATCAAGACGCAATAGAATCCGTAGAAGACCAGGATGTTTACAGGCAAAGAAAGAAGATGAACCGAAGTGAAGAAGCCATCGGCGCATCCTGCAAGACTGAAGAACGCCGCAACCAGAGAGAGTTTTCTATTCACCGGTTTGAACAATTGGTAGAAGAGAATGGTCACGACGATATAGGTCGCGGTAGCGATCAGGCCGGAGACAAAGGCCAATCGGGGGTGACTACCGTAGAAGGCGAAGAGTGACGTCACGATGTTGAAGACGTAGAAGACGCCGGCAATCCGGGCCTTGAAATCCGGCGCAACTTGCGCGATGCTCATTCTTTTTTCTCCTGATCCGAAAACTTCTCTTGTGATGCCGCTGCGGCAGTTCCGGATCAGTTTCAGTACGAATCGAATGAGGGCTTGGTTCCATGAATTGTCAGGCGATTCGACAAAAATCGAAGGAGAGTTTGGCTCTCTATTACCCCAGATCAGTAACCGTACTGTTTTACGATCGCCTCGGAGTGATTTGATTTCACGTCGAAGAGCGGCGAACTCGTATGATTCAAGGTCTGTTCAAGGAAAGCGATAATGTACGACTCTGTCAGGTTCAAATTGTGAAGAGCATCTTTCGTTTCTGTTGAACGGCCCATCGCTGCCAGAAGTAGGTAGTCACTGAAGCTGCCGTGAACCAATCCAGTCGATTTCAATATAACGTCATAGCTGCCTGCAGGGCAGCGGCTCAGTTGATCTTCCTTTTTCTTGAGGAAGAGATCATTCTGCGCGGCGTTGAATCCTACCCAACGGCCGTTGTGATCCACTTCGAGAAGAACGGGCTGCGTGAAACACTTGCCATCCGGATTCTCCGGGAACGCCGCAGAGGGCGGCATCTGGCCGTCAAGGCTCAGGCAGGCTTTGAATCGGGCATCCATCTGGCAGGCGAGCGTGGTGGTATCCCGCAATCTCATCGATCCTCTCCTTAATTGTCGAAAAGTAAAATGCAGGTGATCTTCGAGTGTGTAGTCGCCAACTGGGAAACTATGCTGTCGCCAGATGTCTTCGAAGTCTTGACAGCCAACCTCATTCCGCCGTGGAATGGAAGTGTATCTTACCTCAATCTGCCGACGTTTCTTCTCATAACGCCTTGCCTCTGAAGAAGTAGAAAAGCTCAACCAAGAGGATCAAAACAACTGTCGCCTCAAGGAAGAAGGCGCGGCTTTGGTTGAACTGCTCGACCATGAAGTTGTACAAGTCTTCGGCGGTTTTGAGCTTTCGCTCTACCAGGTTTTTGTAGTCGGGGACGCCGACTTTAGTCGCGGCGAGCTTATAGAGCCGCGCGGCAAACATATCGCTGAGAAACTTGATTGCATTATCGGCGCGCTCTGTCAGCTCGGCTACGTCGAGCAGCACTGTGTTCAGGTTGTTTGCGGATTGAGCCATCCGCCAGCGAGCAAATCTTCCCTTCTTTTTCTCCAGCGAAGCATAAACGCCGTCCAGAATTCCGGATAAAAGCTCGTCGTAGTGGCGAAATTCAAGAAGCTGGGAGTTGGCATATTCGAGCAGATGGATGGCGGTTTCGGCTCCCACGGCGCTGTCGTAAAGGAAGGCGGCATTCCATCCAATAACAGCCACATCGGATGTGTAATAGGATATCTGCGAATGGAGCACCTCAGCGCATTCGCCGCTCGATAGATTCAGCCGGTCACCGCGAACAATCTGAGCAATGCGAAGCTCGTTCTCGCGGATCAGCACGTCCGCAGGGGGCATTCCGGCCACTTCGCGCACATGGAAGATGAAGTAATCTTCGCTGAGCCAACGCGCGTACGGCTTCACCATGGACGATGTCGCACGTTGCAGCTTTTGCCGGACGATAGGTTCAACATGGGAGGCGAAATCAACATCCCAGACCCAGCGGCTGGCCAGCTTGACAAGGCTCTCCCAATCGCCCGAAAAAGGCAGTTGGTAGACCACGCTGACGACGCCGTAATCGTAGTACTTGATCTCGCCTTCAAGGCGCTCGCCGCTTTCGAGAACAAGAGCCTCAAGGGACTCGACAACGGGCGGTCTTTGATAACGGACGTAAGCGGGCACCGAATGCTTCATGCTCGACAACTGGGCGGTGCGGGCATTGACGGTCTGTTGAAGGCGATCGAGCAGGAGTTCTTCGCACACATCGAATTGGATGAGCACCAGGACGGAGCCGTTGAGAGGAGACGAAACCGGCGATGTATACGCAGTGGACATGGGACTCGCCAATGGCAACCCTGCAGACTGGGAGCAGGGATGTTTCATTGTAGCTGGCGGCGTGACCAGTGAAGAATACGCCGCGGTTTTTATTCTGTCGGCAACCTTACAGCCAGTCTTTTCCAATCGAAGAATGAGCCTGAAGGCGGCGAAGGGTTAGCGAAGCGGGAATCTCCTTTCTTTTTTGCGATTCAAGTTATGTTAGCGCGCGTGTCGGATGGGTTGCCGATCGAGCGCGC
>JBAVDS010000075.1:0-2058 GCA_049587335.1 Occallatibacter sp.
CTGTATCGACATATACTGACGCGCAGCGTTGCGAGCGAAAAACCGCTCAGACGAGGCGGAGTCCGCAGGGTTTGGTTGTTCCAAGCACAAGGACGACAACGAAGTATGAGTGATTTTTCGCCGCAACCCGAAGGGACGGGGCCAATTTTCCTCATTTCTTCGTTGCTCGTCGCTCCAGTAACCGGCTACAGTTCGCTCCTCGCGCCTCGAACTGAGAAAAATTGGCCGCCGTCGCTGTCGTGCCAGTATATGTCGATACAGCCTTGGCCGCCCGCAACTATTCTATGATGATCTATGGCGCTCTTCGATTCCATCTCCAAACAGCCTGTCAGCCGCCGCCGCTTTCTGAAAGCGAGCCTCGGAGGCGCAGCCGCGCTGGCCCTCTATGCCGGCGAGATCGAGCGTCATTGGATCGAGGTGGGCGAGCGCGAGATTCGACTGCATGGTCTAGCGGAGAACTTCGATGGATTTCGCATTGCGCAGATCAGCGATATTCACATGGACGAATTCACGGAGCCGTTCTTTCTCCGCCATGTTGTCGATCGCGTCAACCGACTGCGGCCCGATATGGTTCTGGTCACCGGCGATCATGTGAGTTACGGCATGTTTTCAAGAAACTATGCCATCGGCGCTGCATGGCAATGCGCCAGCCTGCTCAAAGAACTCGCCTGCAAACAGACCTATGCGGTGCTCGGTAACCACGACGTCGTCGTCGGCTCCAGAGAGGTGACTGAAGCGCTTACCGCCAACGGCATTGTGGTTCTCAAGAACGCATCTATGCCGATCGAGCGCGGCGGCAAAAGATTCTGGCTATCGGGAGTCGATGATCCGGTGATGGGCCATCCGGATCTGGAGTTGGCCATTCCCGAATCAATCCGTAATCGCCCGGAAGAACCGGTCGTTCTAATGTGTCATGCGCCGGATTACATAGAGGATCTGCTTGCTCACCCCGCGGGAAGATCGATTGGTCTGATGTTGAGCGGTCACACCCATGGCGGCCAGGTTCGCCTTCCGCTGCTCGGCGCTCTACTGCTGCCGACGTTGGGACAAAAGTACGTTCAGGGATGGTTCCGGCGGGCTGGCATTCAGTTGAATGTCAATCGCGGCATTGGCACCTCCGGACTTCCATTTCGATTTGATTGTCCTCCGGAGATCACCGTGATTACACTGCGCCGGAGTTGATTTTGTCTTTGGCATTGACCTGCTTGCCCTGTCGGGTTGAGTATTGAGAGTGAGCCACTCCGATTTAGAGCCGAAAGAGGAGCCGTCAACATGGTGCAGAAATTGAACTTGCCGAACGACAGCCTGATTCTGTTTCAGCCCAATCCCGATGGCGCGGAGGCCTTCCAGGGGTTGGAGGAGATTTTTGAGAGGATTGCTGCCGGACTCTACAGTCTGGCAGTGATGCTCGTAGGAGAAGGTGAAGAGAGCGTGCAATTGGTCGAGAACGCGATCTCAACCGCCAAAGTCTCTCCCTGTGCCGATCCGCATGAGGCGCAAAAGAGCTGTCGGCAAGCGCTATCGACTGCGGCTCTCGATCTGCTCGTGCAGCGAGACTCCACCTCTTTGGCTGCTCCGGAGTGGCTTGTGCCCGCCTCCAGTTGCATCGAGGGTGACGATCTGGCCTCTGCCGGCATTTCGACCGAAGAACTGGTAGAGATGATTGGCGGAAAGGATCGCGACCGGGTCCGGCAATGGCTGGCCAGCCTCTCCTCATGGATGCGCACCGTCTTCGTTTTGCGCGCCGTAGCTGGTTTCAGCGCAATGGAGACAGCCGCGATGCTCAAGAAGCACGGCGGGCAAGAGGCTGGCGCATGGACCGCCGATGCGGTGCGCGAGGTCTTTCGCCAGGGACTTTGTTCGCTGGCCTCGCAACTCTTGCATGCCTCGGCGGAACAGGCTCTCTAGGCTGTATTGACCTATACTGGCAGGACAGCGACGGGAGCCAATTTTTCTCAGTTCGAGACGTGAGGAGCGAACTGTAGCCGGTTACTGGAGCGACGAGCAACGAAGAAATGGAAAAAATTGACCCCGTCCTTGTATGTTGCATTCAGAGGC